>CAVZJH010000063.1:0-93400 GCA_963775535.1 uncultured bacterium
CGTTGAACTGCAAAACGTGCCGATCAGGCAGGCGATAGATACCTTGTTTCAGGGTAGAGGACTCAAATACTATGTCCAACCCGGCGTAACGGGCAGGGTGGTGGAACTGAAGCTGAAGGGAGTGTCTTTCGATCAGGCGTTGGGCGCGCTCACATCGGCTGCCGACCTGACGTACACCATCGTAGACGGCGCTTATGTCATCGGTCCGGCTGCAGCTTCACAGGCAGGGGCGGGACCGGCTGTGCCCAGGGCAGCGCCGATCCAACCGGAGGCAGTCCCACCGCCGTCGACTGAGAGCGCTCAGCCGCCGGGGAATCAGCCGCTTCCACAAGCGCCTCCACAGGTTGTGATAAACAACCAGGTATCGCCTTCGATCCAAAGTGACGGCGGTGCGCCGGCGGCCGGTTACGCGCCTTATGGCTACTATGGATACGGCGGATACGGATACCCTTCAACGTATCAAGTCGGCAACGTTGGGATACTTGGCGGCACTCTGAATCCTGTGATGGTGGCTGGGGGCAGTCCGTATATTGTGGGATTCGGGCAGCCGCCTCCACCGCCTCCAGGTTATATAGACCCGGATTGGGATAAGTTCTTGAGGTGGCGATATGCAATGCAGCCGAGGCCGTTCATCAGTTACTGGGTATTGAGGGAACGTCTTAAAGCTGTAGTAAGAATAAGCGGCCTGACACATAGATTGACGGTGCCGTCATTGAAGTGTAAATACTGAGACGCCGCAGAAACTGGTCCTCCCGGTCGAGTGCCGAGAGGATCTTTTTATAGAAGCTAACTGCAGAGCTTGTTGTTCGTTGTGTAACAAGGAGCGACAAAGATGGGCCGGTGGCTTTACATCGGCGTGTCCTGGTGGTAAAATACAAATACCGTAGTTCTCCGCGGTTTCCCGCTTCCACGCGGCGTCCTGGTAATAAGGGCATGTTCCAGCAGTTGCTCGGCCCGGTTTGTCTTGAGGTGTTTGCAGATTGAGAGTCGTTGAAATCCTCTTCTATAACAGCAATCGCGTCAAACTTGTGGTCGAGATGGCCGATCCTAACTGTTATACAACAAAACATGCGCCACACATACCAAAACTACTCTTTCGACTGTTTCCCCACTTAGCCCGGCATCGCTGCGAGAACGATAACGGATACTCGTTCAGGCGTGAGTGTCAGTCTACTGAGATTCCCCACCTGCTGGAGCATCTGATCATCGAGCTTCAGGGACAGGTGCAGAAGAGCGGTACGCTCAAGGGTGAGACCCAGTGGAACTGGCGAGTCGATCCCAAGGGCCGTTTCCATGTATACGTCGATTATGACAACGAGATACTTGTCCTCGGCGCAATACGGGCCGCGGAGAGGATCATTGAGGCCCTGGACAACCACCAGATCGACAATATTTCCGTGGACGAAGAGATAAAGCAACTGCGCAGGCTGGCTGAACTGGGTGAGCTTGTTAAGAACGGCGGCGCAAAAGAAGAGCGCGCCCGAACCTCTTCAGACCGCAAGGGTTTAAGCTGACCTGGACATTGTCGAAAGATCGAGCGATTGCTGATCAGGCGCCGAAACCGGCTCGGGAATGGGGATTCCTGACAGCATCTCGTCCCTCGTGTATGTCCCCCAGCAGCCGTTTATGCAGACTTTGTAGCTGCTGCCGCGCATTCCGCCGAACGTTACGATCCCGTGATCGCCCGCCGGCCTGCTCACTGCAAGGGAGACAGCGCCTCTTGTGATCTTGACTTTATTGACCTGCTCCCCAGTCGACGTCAGTGCCCATTTCTTGCCGAGGTGCACATGGGCCGACCCAAACGTCGATCTGATAATCGCCGCGCTGGCGGCCGCTCTTGCTCGCGACATGCCGGACTGGGCTAGTGTCAGTGCCGCCGAAAGTGCCGCTGCTCCGCGTTCAAAGTATTCCCGCTCACCGGTAAGCGCGCCGTATTCCATTGCAGCGCGAGCAAACTCCGCCGATAGTTGCGCGTCGAATGTCGAGCCCACGTTGCTGCTGACCAGCCCGCCGAACTCCTGTTGTCTTCGCCACGGCTTATTCCAAACTGACTGAAGAAGACACAACTGGTCTAGTGCTTCGATTCCACGTTCCGTGTACTTGCGCTCGCCCGTGAGCTTGTGCAGTTCAAGGCATACCTGAGCGGTTCTCAGCATTCCCCAGGCGCTCTGCGGGTAGGCTCCGGTATGAGGGTCCGCACACTCGAGCGTGCAACGGGTGTTGTCATTCCCCAAGGTGTGATCCTGGTAGAGGTGGCGCGGGCAGAGATAATCGAGCACGAATTTCGCCGACCGCTCGGCAGCCTTTGAATACTTGGACAAGCCGGTGATATGTCCCAACTCGGCAAGGAACAACGCAGACATTGCTGTCCGCGCGTCTACGCGCAGGACCGACAGCGGAATTCGGCTCTCGGTGTACCACGACGGGATGGCCCCGTTTCTGAGCCTGGCCGAGATCAGGAAGTCCGCGTAGGAGCGGCAGAAGCGGATTATTGCGGGATCTTTTTCGATTTCCCGATGCCACTTCAGAAGCCAGTAAAGTTGTTCGGAACACTCGAATGTATGATACATCGCGTTTTCCATCGAGTTCCGGCAGCCGGTCCAGCGGTCGTGTTCGAGGTCGTAGCTCGTGGGAAACAGCCCGCCGTTTTGCGGCGACGAGAGCAGGATATCCTTCATGGAGTGCGCGGTGTAGACTTCACCGTCGGTTGTCCCATCGCTTTCTGACGCACGCAGACCGAACGCCGCCCACGCGTCAGGCTCAATTGTAGAATGGGTGACGCAGGTCGCCGAGTGGTCTCGGGAATGTCTGGTTTCCGGTGCGCCGTAAATGCTCCACAGATGCCTTGCCGCCCAGGAGTGGGCGGCGGAACGCTTGCAGTCCGCCTCCAGGATCAGATCGTACCCATAGGTGAGGTGGGCGCCGCTCAGGCGCCTGGCCATAGTGATGTCGTGGCTGTGGTAATCTCCGTCGGCTGTTTCCTCGTAACCGCAGAAGCCGTATGAAAGCAGCGGCGCGGGCAGAAGCCCGTTGCTAAGGTCCAGATCGAGAGCGGCCGGCATTACCCGGTTTTTCGAGAGCACCCGGAGGTCGGGAACAAGCGCCGCCATCAGCCGGCCTTCCTGGACGATGACGGCGGGCGAATGGAATGACTGGTCTCCGATTACGTGATCGTTTGCCGGTCTCAGGTTGGGAGCCCACGCGTAGTCCAGTTCACGGCCTTCGAGGACTGCCTGTTCGGCTGGCAGGAATGCGTAGGAACTCATGACATACTCGATCAGAGGGTCAGAACCGTTGCGCTCGATTTCGTCTTCTACCAGAACGTGCGCCGTGTTCGAATCATCCGCGATGGTTATCCTGCAACTCAAAGTATGTCCCTGGGCCACACCCGTAAGAAGTAATTGGACCTTGCGCTCGTCGTGGTGCGCGATTTCCACGTGCGAGTAGACCATTCTCAGCGATTCCCGGCAGACCCCGAACAGATGGGCGCGCTCTCCGGCGATCATAGGCGATGAGCAGGCACGGTGCTCACTGGAAGGGATAAGGTTTTTGTGGAGAGATGTCAATAAGAGGTGGCTCAGGCCCCTTCGGTCGATTGCGTAGAATTCCTGCGCGTACCCGCCGTCGTGGCGAATCACTTTGAGAACAATACGGCTGTTGCCTGCCTCGATGCCGTTTTCCAGATCCCGTGCAATCATATTTCCGTGTTTTGTTTCCATTGGCGGTACGCATTGCTTTTCCGACGTCTCATGCGTCGATTACTTCGGAGAGGGGCAACCCTCCGTCGGCCTGTTCCTGAGCTTAGATTACCACGTGCGCGGTTGAGTTGTCTATGGATGCAATGCAGAGATTTAGTGAAACTTTCGACAATTTATGCTAAGTAAGCATAATGTTGTTCACAAGAAGCGGACCTAGAGCTAGCACCTCGATCCTTCCGGCGAGGGGTCACGAAGGCGCGTGGAGGACGTCCGGGAGAGCGCCGGGGTAGGCATTCTTTGCCTCTTTGGAAGAGTTGTATAACCTGGGCAGAGTAAACCTGGTCATCAACCGCCCCGATGCGGAGGACCGTTTTTTTATTCGTTTCAGGAGGGGAGTTTTTCCCCAGAAAAATGTTGCCCGGCCTCATTGACACGGCATATGTAGTATGCTAAGATTCGTGCATCTACTATATCTAGTGCCTGGGCGTAACTCATGAAGTGTCCGTACCTGTGGCCACCTGAACGATAAAGTTCTCCATTCACGCAGCGTCAAAGATGGTGAAGCGATGAGGCGAAGGCGCGAGTGCCTCGCCTGCGGCAGGCGCTTTACAACCTTTGAGCAGATCGAAGAACTGCCCGTGATGGTGATCAAGAAAGACGGCCGCCGCGAACCGTTCGACAGGTCCAAGATACTCAGAGGCATGATAGTGGCGTGTGAGAAGCGATCAGTGCCGATAGCCACGCTGGAAGCCGAGGTAGACGATATAGAAAGAGCGGTCTATGATCCCGGCTCCAGAGAAGTGGAGTCGAGCCATATCGGCGAGATGGTGGCGGATGCGCTTCGGAGCGTTGATCCGGTAGCCTACGTGCGGTTTGCGTCGGTCTATCGGCAGTTTGAGGACGTTGGCCAGTTCAAGGAGATAGTGGACGTTCTCGGGGGTCGCAGAAAAAGAAAGCGCGCGTCATAGGTTGCTTGGGAAGTCCACGACGCGAGACATCGGGCACATCAGTAATCATAGGCTTTGTGGTTTTATTCATTCGTTGTTTGCTAGGAGGGCGGGAGGATGCTAACTAAGAACGCACTGACGGTTCTTGAGAAGAGATACCTGAGGAAAGATGAAGAGGGGAAGCTTCTCGAGGATGCCGATGGCATGTTTTTGAGAGTGGCCAATGCTGTAGCCGAGGCAGAGGTCAACTACGGCAAGTCGGCCAGGCATGTGAAAGGGCTGGCGAGAGAGTTTTACGAGCTTTTGAGTGAACTGGAGTTCTTGCCCAACTCTCCGACGCTGATGAACGCGGGCAGGGACATCGGGCAACTATCGGCGTGCTTCGTGCTGCCCATAGAAGATTCCATGGAGAGCATATTTGAAACTATCAAGCATACCGCGCTGATTCACAAGAGTGGCGGCGGGACCGGGTTTTCATTTTCCAGGCTGCGTCCGGCAAGCGACTGCGTAAGGTCGACCAACGGAGTTTCGAGCGGGCCGATTTCGTTCATGGAGGTCTTCAACTCGGCTACCGAGGCGATCAAACAGGGCGGCACTCGCAGGGGAGCGAACATGGGATGCCTGCGGGTCGACCACCCCAATATTGTGGATTTCATCACTTGCAAAAAAGATACTACCAGGCTCACCAACTTTAACATCAGCGTGCTGTTGACGGAAAAGTTCATGGAAGCTGCGGCCAGGGGCGATGACTACGAGCTGATCAACCCTCGCACCAAGACTGTGGTGAAGACTCTCAACGCCGGCAAGATCTTTAATCTGATTGTAAACCTGGCGTGGACGAACGGCGAGCCGGGGATCATCTTCATCGACCGTGTGAACCGGGACAATCCAACGCCGCACGTCGGCGAGATCGAGAGCACCAATCCCTGCGGAGAGCAGCCGCTGCTGCCGTATGAGTCCTGCAACCTCGGCTCGGTTAACCTGGCTCGCATGGTGAAGATCGACGATGGGCGGTGGGCGATCGACTACGACAGGCTTCAGCATGCCGTCAGACTCGCGGTCCGGTTCCTGGACAATGTCATAGACATAAACCGCTATCCGCTGGACCAGATTGCCGAGACGACCAGAGCTAACAGGAAAATCGGCCTCGGAGTGATGGGATTTGCGGATATGCTCCTGCAGTTGGGAGTCCCCTATGATTCGGAAGAGGGCATCGCCATCGCCGAGCAGTTAATGAGCTTTGTTTCGAACGAGGGCAAGAAGGCGAGTTGCGAGCTTGCGGCGGAGCGCGGAGTGTTTCCGAACTTCAAGGGCAGCATTTTCGACAGCAGCGACAGCATGGAAATTCGTAATGCCACTGTCACTACCATCGCGCCCACCGGCACGCTCAGTATCATTGCATCGTGCTCGAGCGGGGTCGAGCCGCTCTTTGCGATAAGCTATGTAAAGCGTGTAATGGACGGCGCTGAGCTTGTGGAAGTCAATCCTCACTTTGAGAAAGTCGCTCGGGAGAGAGAGTTTTACAGTGAAGACCTGATGCGCAAGATCGCCGAGCGGGGAAGTGTGCGCGGCATGGAGGAAGTGCCGGAGGATGTGCAGCGGGTGTTCGCAACCGCTCTGGACATCGTTCCGGTGTGGCACGTTCGAATGCAGGCCGCGTTCCAGAGGTTTACGGACAACGCGGTCTCGAAGACGGTCAACTTCCCCGAAGACGCCACCGCTGATGATGTTCGCCAGGTTTACGAACTGGCCTACAAAGAGGGGTGCAAGGGCTGCACGATTTATCGCTACGGTAGCCGTGATGCCCAGGTCTTGAATGTCTCGGGAAAAGACAAGAAAGCTGCGGCGGAAACTCAGCAGGTGGCAAGGGGTCCCAGACCCAGACCCGGCCGCACGAACGGTACAACTGAGCGTATAAACACCGGCTGCGGAAACTTGTACGTGACGGTCAATGAAGACGAAGAGGGTCTTTGCGAAGTGTTTACGGCGATGGGAAAGGCGGGCGGCTGTGCAGCCAGCCAACTGGAAGCAATCGGCAGGCTTATCTCGCTTTCGCTTCGCGCGGGAGTGGATGCGCAGTCGATCCAGAAGCATCTCAGGGGGATTCGCTGCCCGACGCCCGCGTGGGGCAATGGCGGATCGATCCTTTCCTGCGCCGATGCCATAGGGATTGCGATTGAGCACTATCTGACCGAGCGCAAGACCGGTGTCTCGTGTGATGAGATATCCAAGGTCACGGATAAGCTGGACACGCTGCTCGGCGCTTGTCCGGACTGCGGCTGCGCGGTGGAGCATGAATCGGGCTGCGTAGTATGTCGCTATTGCGGATTTAGTAAATGTGGGTAGATACACTTTTGCAGGAAGCAGGTTGGCGACAGGATGTTACAGGGCCGGGGCAGGGACGCCCCGGCTTATGAATAAGATTTAGCCCGTGCTCGGGGTATGAGACGGGCTGGGGTGAGTCGGTCCCCGATGAGTCGGGTTTCGCAGGACGCGACGTGGGGACATGGATGTTGAGTGCCGGAGAACGGATTCTCCGGCGCTTTTTTGGTGGGCAAGCACACTAGCATTCAAATCCCTTGACAGGAGCAGACACACACAATATTATAGGCTAAAGCTGAGCTGGAGCGGCGTGGCTCTGGTCATCCCACGAGCCTGCATCCGCCTGGCATTCAGCAAGCTGTGCACGAACTGCCTGTCGTGGCTGCGTTTATCCGCGGCGGCGAAATCCCACGTGCATGGCGGAGGTAGGAATTGAAGAACCGTAGAAGAATCCCCGTTTGTCTGCTTGTCCTGTTTGCTCTGGCGGCTGTATCCGGCCAGGTGATGGCGTCACCGGCTTACTTTGGATATACCGGGCTTATGATGACACCGACGGCCGATACGTTGAAGACCGGCGGCGTCGATGTCGGCGCGTATTTCCTGAACGATAATAACAGGGATACCAGTTTTTTGTCTGCTAACGTAGGTCTTCTGGACTCCCTGGAAGTGGGCGCGGCTATGATTTCGCCACAGCATGGCGACAGCAACGGTATACTTAACGCCAAGCTCGGGCTGATCAAGGAGACTATAGCCACTCCCGCAGTGGCAATCGGAATGAGCGACTTGACTGGTCAGTTGGATGCGACTCCCTATGCCGTCGTAACCAAGTCGCTTCCGCTTCAAGGCCAGAGTCTGTGGGCGCCGAGGGTGAGCATCGGTGTCGGCGGCGGCCGTTTGAACGGTGTATTTGGCGGACTATCCGCGAAAATCGCTGACCGCGTAAACTTATGGCCGAGTATGACACCAACGACGTCAACTTCGGTGTGCAGTTCGCGGCTGCTCAAGGCCTGCGAGTGCAGGCTGGCCTCGTCTCAGGCAACGAACTTGGGCTGGGTATGAGTTACAACGCGGGCTTCTGATAAGGCCGCTCATTCTCATCGGTAAATGATCGCACGCCGTCCTTTTTGGGGCGGCGTGTCTTTTTTTGGTGCGCCTGGCAGGGCCGGTTTTACGGTAAACCCGGGAGCTTAAATAACTTCAAACTTGGGTACCTACTTTGGGTCCCCCGCTGCGGTGCGAATTGCCTTGCGTGGGTATATAGAGCCACAGAACCTCTTGCAGTGCCCTTGTCCAGGCACGTGCGCAACATGAGGCTTTGCGGGCTAGCTCAATCTCGCTGCTACTATTTGAGGGAGGAAACAAAGTGGTCCAAAATCCGGTAACTTCAAAACTCGCCAAACCGGTCGCTGAGCTCGATCACATTCAGGGGCCATCGACCGCACTCGTGACATTGGTAGAGTCACGGGGACTACCAGTGTGAAGACAGCGGAGCCGCCTACCACGTTATCAAAGATTTGCAGCGTCAATCGGGTGATTGGCTGCGATTCGTCTTCAGGAGCTTTCCACTGGACATCCGTGAGTGTGCTGAGAATACGGCGGAAGCAGCAGAGGCCGCCGGCGCTCAGGGGATGTTTTGGGAGATGCACAATTTCCTGTTCGAACACCACGGCAAGCTGGATGATCAGTCTCTGGTACATTACGCGGAGATGCTTGGCCTGAACGTCGATCAGTTCGAAAGGGACCTCTCGGAACACACATTTGCCGCACGGGTGAGCAGTAATAAGAGGAGCGGCGCCAGTAGTGGCGTTGAAAACACTCCGGCATTCTTCATAAACGGCAGGCCCTACGCAGGTCAGGTGGAAGTCACGGCAATGCTGACAGCGATACAGGAAGCGGCAGAGGACATTTCGGAGGACCAGTAGCGAATTGATCCGATGCTAAAGCGCGGCCTTTTTCAGGGCCGGCGCTATGGCAGTCCAAGGGAAACCATCGGACAAGCACCCGCACTTGACAAACAGGCTAATGTTACAGTCATTATAACGCTGGATTACCGAACCGGCGTGGACAGTGGGCCCGAGGAGGAGGTGCTGTCTGGTGGGAGAATTAGCCGCTACAATAATGGACGTTGCCGACACTCGCGCATACGAGTGCACGTTTCCTGATGATCTGCGGATTACCGCTGCAGGGTCGAGCCTTGCCGAATTAATGGGCATTCCGGCTGTCGATACCAACCTCTTGCCGATCAATTACGGCATCGTAGTCAAAGGCGGAAGCGCACTGGAGCCGGCTGCCACGCTCAGCGAGGTCGGTGTAACGCAGCCCTTCGCCGCCCGATTGGTGCCTGAGCTTACTGTGGGCAGCGATGACGCCGCGCATCAGCGCGAGCTGGCCTACAGCCCAGATGAGATCATAAAACCTCCCTGCGTTCGGGTTGTCTCATTCCGAGACCTCATAGACCCGGTCGTGACCTGCAAGAGGATGGACGTTACCATCGATGCGGATGTCCATCGACAGATTGAGGAGTTCGCGGCTCAGGACAGGAACAAGGAGCGCGCCGGTCTGATGTTGGGCAGTGTAACCATCGAGCGTAAGGTGCGAAATATCCACGTCAGCGCCATGATTCCTGCTGTCGGCGCCCTCGGAAGCCGCACCGACGTTAAGATCGCGCTTGCGGCCTGGGAATCGATGCTCTGCGCGCGTGACCTGGAGTATCCCGACCTCAGGGTTGTCGGCTGGTTTCATACCCACGCAGGCTGGGGCGTCTTCATGTCGGGCTCCGATGTCTTCATCCACACTTCCTTTTTTCAGCATCCGGATATGGTCGCCTATGTGCTCGACCCGGTCTCGGGCAAAGAGGGCTTTTTCTGCTGGCGCGATGGGAGCGTTGGTCTGTGCCCAAGTTACGGGCTCGTCGGCGCTCCTGAAGAGATCCTCGAGCCGCGGGGAAAGAAGAAAGGTGCGCGATGGGGCCCCGGCAAGTGGGTAATCGGCGCTCTCCTGATCGGCGCGCTTTCTTACGGGGCTGTTTCTTTCCATCCCAGGCATTCCACTGCGCCGCCGCCGAAGCCGGTCGTTCGGATTGCGCCTGCGTCCCAAAAACCAAGGCTTTATTCACTGGCAAAAGGAGAGAACCTTTGGAGCGTAAGCCACCGCGTCTACGGGAATGGCGGACTGGGTTCTGCTCTTGCCAGATACAACGGCGTTAAGACCTTTGTCGGACTCCAGATCGGGCAGCAGATCGAGCTTCCCCCCAAAACTGTCCTGGAAAAGATGGCCGGGCATTCAGAGGCGAGGGGCAGGCAGCGCTAAAGAAAGTAAAGAATGCAGAGGAATACGAATAAGTGCAGCTAGACGAGTTTATTCAGGATGTGGCGAGAGGCGCAGGCCGGATTGCCAAGGACAAATTCCACAAGGCAAAGAAGTGGCGGACCAAGACCGACCGTGGAGATATCGTGACCGAGGTCGACGAGGAGTGCGAGAGGTACATCATCGATAGGGTTACGCGCCAGTACCCGCAGGATCGCATACTCTCCGAGGAAAGTGGGGCGCTAGGCAACGAGAGCGGTGAGATTACGTGGGTGATCGACCCCATCGACGGTACGCGCAACTACAAGGTCGGCATCCCGTTCTTTTGCGTGTCGATAGGCGCCGCGAAGCAGGGCGTTGCTCAGGCGGGTGCGGTCTACGATCCGACGCACGACGAGATGTTCTTCGCCGAAAGAGGCCGGGGCGCTTACCTGAACGGTGAAAGGATCGAGGTATCCAAGGACTGTTCGATGGAGGACTGCATCGTCTCGGTTAGTTGGGTCAAGCGCAAGGTCGACGGCACGAAATACATTGAATATATCCAGAAGTTGAGCCGGGACACGTCCTATTTCCGCAGGCTCGGTTCCGCCGCGCTGGTGCTCTCTTATGTGGCGTGTGGCAGGATAGACGGCTACCTGCAGGGCGGCCTGAACCCATGGGATGTCGCCGCCGGCGTGGTGCTCATCGAAGAAGCCGGCGGGGTGGTGACTGATTTCCAGGGCAAGCCAATCGATCTAAGCAAAAGGGACATAGAGATCGTCACCGGCAACCGGGACATCCACTCAATTCTGTTGAATCAGGTGATAAGCGGCTGAGCTGGAGTGCGTTCGCGTGACTGGTGGTCGGAAGCGTCCCAGTCGCTGCCGGCGAGATACGTGGAGGGTTTGGGTATGGAACAGCGTTTCAAGGCCTGGGGTTTGCCCGTCTGCTTGTTCATGGTGGCCTACGGGGTCGCAGGGGTATGGCTGAGCTATAACCCCAAGTGGTTGGCAAACAGCCTGACTGCAATGGTGCTTCCAGTGATTGTTGGGATGATCGGACTCGTCTATTTGGTCGGTGAAGTGAGCCGCCAGCCGGACCAGCCGAGCACTAACCCGCTGGGCGGCCTGCTCGGCATCTACGTTGGTGCTTGGCATAACTTTTGGCAGACGCCGTGGATTCTGAAAGTTTATGCCTGCATAGCGCTGGTCAGCACTATCTCTGCAGTCCAGGGCGTGACGTCCGTTCTCATTGTTCGTCGGTTGTTTCCATCGACGATAGGCCAGTCGCCATTTCCCCTCGGCTTGTTTGAGGCAGCATCCTCGGCATTTTCATCTGCGCAGAGCTCGAGCCTTTCGGCGGTCATTCCCCACATCGGCTTGAACTTCTCTGGAGCGGAGGGCTTCGTTTGCGCTGTAATTGTGCTGATTTCGTCGTTTTGGATAGACAAGCGGCTCGCGATATTGGCGCGGACGCCCGAGAACTCCCGCGGGGTAGCTTTTGCCAGGGTCCTTGTATACCCGGTTGCAGTCTTTAGTGCAATATTCGTCGTTGTTTGGTCGGTGGAGTTCTACAGGCTGTGGGTCCAGGTATCGCGTGGGGACATGCCCCCACGCGGCATTCAGTGGGGGACGGTGATCTCCGATGCTTTTTCGGCTGTTGTGAGTAGCGCGCTTATCGCAGGAATTGTCGGCGGACTGCGCCGGATAAAAAATGGAGATGCCGGGCTCGGCGGGTTCTTCACGGACGCCATGTGTTATTTTGGGCCGATGCTGGGCATCTACCTGGTTTGCGCTTTGGCCGGGGTAATACCGCAGTTGGCCGGTCAATGGCTTTCGGCTGCGCCTCGGTCTGAGACACTTTCACTTTCGCCGTTTTATTGGGCTGCTTGGGCGTATCGGATCATCCTGACGTACTCGCTCATTCTCGTCGCATTCGCGCCATTTGAGGCTGTTGTTCACGAGTCCGGGATCTGGCAGGCTATGAAAAACAGTGCCAGGCTCTGGTCGCGGAATCTGGGGCTTACAGTATCATTTGTAGCTTTGGGGTGTGCCATGATCACGCTGCCGAGGATGGCTTTCCTCGTGGCGTATTCGTTTGCCGGAAAGACATCGTGGTTCGTGGTGCCGATAGGCGCTCTCACTGGTGTGGTTTGGGTGATGTGCCACGCGCTTATGATACTCGCGCTCTGGGAGTTCTATGCCAGAGAAGTTGTGTCGGGTTCTGAGGCAGGCAGCACGGTTCAGGCAAAAGTCGGGTAGGCAGCGATAGTCCATCCTAACGTCGGAAGTTCAAGACATTGGGCATACTTAAAAATGGACTGAAGCCCAATTTGACCCGAATGGATCGCTCGTGGCCGCTAGTGAGCCCGGACCTGAAAACCGAACAAGCCTTCGCGACACATTCCGCGCCCTGCGCCACAGGAATTACCGCCTGTTCTTTGCCCCCGAGCTCCCCGCCAGGGGCTCTGCCCTTGGATCCCGCCAGGAGCCGAGTGGCCCCTGGACCCCCATTATGCGCTTTGTGTCTATGCTTACCCCTATCGGTGAGCATAGACGCGAAGCGAGTTAGGGGTCTGGGGTCCTCGGCGCCAGCGGATTTCTACCGCCATGGCTCCGACGCATACCGCCTCAAAATCAACTCGTCGGTGAACGCGGCTCCGTCCTGGGTCGCCAGATACATTGCGGCGCGCGCGATTTCCTCGGTTGTCATCCATTCCGGCGAATCTTCCGATTCTCCTCTGTCCGCCCGCAATTCACTGGAGAGGCCGGTGAGCACGCCCCCGGGGCTGAGCATTTGGACCCTGATCCCGTAGGAGCTCGTCTCGATGGCCAGCACCTTTGACAATCCGGCTAATGCGTGCTTCGACGCGCAGTAGGCTCCCTGTTCTACGTAACCTCTTCGTCCGGCGGTCGAGCCGACATTGATGATCCGACCGCTCTTGCGCTCCATCATGCCCGACAGCACCTCGCGGCACGTCAGAAAGACTCCGCGAATGTTGGTATCCATCACATCGTCCCATACTTCGGCGGATGTGTCCACGATCCTGCCCAGGGCTATTATCGCGGCGTTGTTTACCAGTATGTCAATCGGCCCAAGCTCTTGTTGCGCCTTTGCCACAGCCTGCTTGATGGATTCTTCGGATCTCAAATCCATTTGGACCGGCAGCGCCCTGCCTCCCGCCGTGTTGATCTCGTCGCAAACCCCGTTTATCTCGTTTTCGGAGCGCGCAGCCGCCGCGATTATCGCGCCTTCCTCCGCGAATCTCCCGGCGATTGCCCTGCCTATCCCCCGGCCTGCGCCGGTTACGAATACAACTTTTCCGTCCAGTGCTCCCATTGATCCTCCAGTGCTTTGCACAACTCAATAACTCGACTATGTTAGCGCGAAGCAACGCAAACTTCAAGACGGGGGCTTTGCCGCTCACGTACCTTGACTGCGCAATGGATCAGGCAGATAATGGAAAAGGCGGCGGGCATCCGCCAGAGGTTGTGCACGGTATGGAAAAGCTTCATCTATCGAATCTCAAGGCTCTGGAGGCCGAGAGCATTCATATAATACGCGAGGTTGCCGCGGAGTTCGAGCGGCCGGTCATGCTCTACTCCGTAGGCAAGGATTCGTCGGTAATGGTAAGGCTGGCTCAAAAGGCGTTTTATCCCGGCAAGATCCCATTTCCGCTTTTGCACGTGGACACGGGAATGAAGTTTCCGGAGATGTATGAGTTCAGGGACCTCTTCTGCAAGGATATCGGAGCCGATCTGCGCGTCTACAGGTCAGAGGAAGCCATCGAGCAGGCCGCCGATCCCTGGGACATGGGCACGGTCAAGTGCTGTGCGTTGCTTAAGACTCAGGCGCTGCTCAACGCCCTGAAAGAAGGCGGCTATGACGCCGCGTTCGGCGGAGCTCGGCGCGACGAAGAGAAATCCCGCGCCAAGGAGCGCGTCTACTCGTATCGCGATGCATTTGGGCAGTGGGACCCCAAGAACCAGCGCCCGGAGCTGTGGAACCTCTACAACGGCCGGATCAGGAAAGGTGAGAGCATCCGGGTGTTTCCGATTTCCAACTGGACCGAACTCGACGTGTGGCTCTACATTCATTTGGAGAACATTCCGGTCGTGCCGATGTATTTCGCATCCGAGCGCGAGGTCGTGCTCAGGGACGGTCGCTTGATTCCGGTCTACGAGCGCACGCGACTCCAGCCGGGCGAAAAGCCCAGGAAGATGCTCTGCCGGTTCCGCACGTTGGGCTGCTATCCTTGCACGGGAGCAGTCGATTCCGCCGCCAAGAGCGTGACAGAGATAGTCGAGGAGATGATGGTGGTTCGGCATTCCGAAAGGATCACGAGACTCATCGACCACGACCAGGACAGCTCAATGGAACAGAAGAAGCGCGAAGGGTATTTTTAATGAGTATAGAGGCATTTCTCCAGCAGGTGCGGGAGGTAGAGCTTCTGCGCTTCACCACGGCAGGCAGCGTCGATGACGGTAAGTCGACACTGATCGGGCGGCTGCTGCACGACTCGAAGAACATCTACGAAGACCACCTGGCATCGCTCAAAAAAGATTCCGACAGGGCGGGCAGGGATGATATCGACTTTGCGCTGCTGACAGATGGCCTCAAGGCCGAACGGGAGCAGGGAATCACAATCGACGTGGCGTACCGCCATTTTTCCACTCCCAGGCGGCGCTTCATCATCGCCGACACTCCCGGTCACGAGCAGTATACGCGCAATATGGTGACCGGCGCATCTACCGCGAACCTGGCCGTGATCCTGATTGACGCGGAGCATGGCGTCGTGACACAGTCCAAACGGCACGGCTTCATCGCATCGCTCCTGGGGATACCTCACCTCGTGGTAGCCGTTAATAAGATGGATCTCGTGGATTTCTCACGCGATGTCTTCGAGGAGATTCGCCAGGAATATACCGAGTTTTCCGCCAAGCTGCCCGCGCGCGACCTCACGTTCATCCCGATCAGCGCCCTGCAGGGAGATAACGTTGTCCAACGCAGCGCGAATATGCCCTGGTATAACGGAAACCCGCTTCTGACACACCTGGAAACCGTGCACATTGCAAGCGACCAAAACCTGATCGACCTGCGTTTCCCTGTCCAGTATATCCTCAGGCCTCACGGCGCATTTCGCGGGTATTGCGGGACTGTGGCCTCGGGCGTCGTGCGTGTGGGTGACGAAGTGGTCGTGCTCCCCTCAGGAAAGAAGACGCGCGTGAGCCGTATAATCGCGGGCACCCAGGATGTTGACTATGCTTTTCCACCGCAGTCGATCACGCTGTGTGTTGAAGACGATATCGACATCGGTCGTGGAGACGTGCTGGCTCATCCCGCAAACTTGCCCTGGGTTGCTCGTGAACTGGAAGCAATCGTAATCTGGATGGACGAGCAGCCGATGAAGCTGAACCGGCAGTACCTGATCAAGCACACCGTGAACGTGGCGCGGGGGCGTTTCTCGGACTTGCAGTATTGCATTGACCCCAACACTCTCCACCGTCAACCGGCTGATACCCTGGGCTTGAATGATATTGGCCGCATCACAATGCAGCTCTTCAAGCCGGTCATGTGCGACGAATACAGTCGCAACCGGCAGACCGGCAGCTTCGTTGTTATCGATGCGCAGAGCAACTTCACCGTGGCCGCGGGAATGATTATCGACCGCTCTCATCGCTACGAAGCCGCACGGCCTTCCATATCAGGTGCGGCGGACCGAAACATCACCCGTCACATCGGGCACGTTTCAACCGAGGATCGTTCGAGGGTCCTGGGCCAGAGGCCGATCACACTCTGGCTGACGGGTTTGAGCGGGGCCGGCAAGTCGACCCTGGCTTATGCGTTGGAAAAGAGACTGATCGAGGAAGGGCAGGCGTGCTTTGTACCTGGACGGCGACAACGTTCGCCACGGCCTGAACAGGGACCTTGGGTTCTCTCCCGAGGACCGCTGCGAGAACATCAGGCGCGTTGCCGAGGTCGCCAGGCTCTTCAATGAGTCCGGTCTGATTGTCATTACGTCGTTCATTTCCCCGTTTGCCGAGGACCGCCGGGGCGCGCGCGAGATTATCGGAGAAGAACGTTTTGTTGAGGTGTTCCTCGACGCCGGGCTCGATGTCTGCGAACGGCGCGATTCGAAAGGTCTCTACAAAAAGGCCCGCGCCGGAGAAATCCTCGAGTTCACCGGGATATCGTCGCCCTACGAGCCGCCCGAGGACCCGGAGCTTCACCTGGAAACAGGCCGCCTCAGCATCAACAAGTGCGTGAGCGTGGTGCTGGAGTATCTGAAGGAACAGGACGTAGTGGAGTAGAGGCCCGGGAAGCGAACTAACGCAGCATTTTTATACATCCGGGTGTCCTAACCTGGAAGCAGCCTAACGTTTCAATTTACCTGGAGACATGTAACAACGGGCAAATCCCTCGGCGATGTCCACACCGTCCGTTTCGTCCGCCCTGCGTTTGCGGAACATCATCTATGATCTTACCTTGCAGAGGACTTAACAGATGATGAGAACTCCGCTCTTCAATGAACATATAGGCCGCGGCGCGGCTATGACCGAGTTTGCGGGATGGGAGATGCCTCTTTTTTACTCCGGAATTGCTCACGAAGTCGGCGTTGTGCGCTCGGCAGTGGGTGTATTCGACCTTTCGCACATGGGCGAGCTGATCGTTTCCGGCCACCGAGCCCTGGACCTCATTCAATATGTCACCACAAACGACGCCTCACTTCTTGATGTTGGCGACGCGCAGTACACGCTGATGTGTGACGAGCACGGCGGCATTGTGGACGATTTGATTGTCTACCGAATGGAACCGCAGGAGTATATGCTGGTAGTAAATGCGGCGAATACCCTCTCGGACCTCACGTGGATGCTCGACCACAACGGCGCCGGAGCAAGTGTGGAGGACATATCGCCGGAAACAGGGCTGGTTGCAGTTCAGGGGCCGCATTCGGCGCAACTGATGCAGTTATTCACCAATGAGGATATCCGCGCGTTCCGCAGGTTCACCATTTGGAGCGGCACCATCGGGGGAATCGATGTCTGGGTCGCCCGCACCGGTTATACGGGTGAGGACGGATTTGAAGTTTTCTGCTCAGGGCGACGCGTTTCCGCTCTTTGGGAAACCGTTATGGATACCGGCCTGGCTTTTGAGGCCGAGCCTGCTGGGCTGGGGGCGAGGGATGTGCTGCGCCTGGAAGCTGCATACCCGCTCTACGGCAATGAACTCACTCGTGCCGTCACTGCGGTTCATGCGGGTTTAAGGTGGGTAGTAAAACCATCAAAGCCGGATTTTATCGGCAGGCAGGCCGTATTGGAGGCTGCGCGCAAGAGCGAGGGCCCCACTCTGGTCGGCCTGGAGTCGGTGGACAGGTGTATTCCCCGGCACGGCAACGAAGTGAAAGCCGGCGAGAGAATAGTCGGCGAGGTAACGAGCGGAACGTTTTCCCCGACCGTGGGAAAGGGTATAGCTCTGGCATATGTGGAGCGGGACTATGCGAAGCCGGGCTCCAGGCTGGACACTTCGATGGGTGGTAGAACGTGCGCTTGTGAACTGGTTCCCACTCCGTTCTACAGGTCGAGGGAATCTGCCGCGGCGTGAATCGAGGGAGTGTTAGGGTGAGGATTCGGAAATCCTCTCCCGGGAGAGATTCCATTTTCGGAGGATCGCGGGCATGAGTCCTCTCGTTAGCCGCCTGCGGCGAGTCACTGTCGGGCTTTCGCAGTATCTGGCGATACTACTGTCGCCCCGAGGGGTTTCACCGCGAAGGGATGAAAATGCCTTCGGCATTTTCAGAGGAGGATACCCGAGTTGGTTCCCGAGGATTTGAAGTATACCGACACGCACGAGTGGGTCAAAACCGAGGATGAGATCGCAACCGTGGGGATTACCGATTATGCCCAGGCGGAACTCGGCGAAAAAGTATTCGTGGAACTGCCGAAAGTCGGCGCCTCTGCTCGCAGAGGGGAAGTCTTCGGGAGCGTCGAATCATTCAAGGCGGTCTCTGACCTGGTGTCGCCGGTTACCGGCGAAGTAGTAGAGGTGAACGAAAAGGTTGTCAATGACCCGGAGTTGATCAGTCGAAGCCCATACGGCGACGGCTGGCTCGTAAGGGTCGCAATGGCTGATCCCAAACAACTCGACGATTTGATGACCGCCGATCGCTACCGGACCATGCTGGATGGGAGGGTGAGTTGACATACGTTCCCAACACCGATGCCGACCGGCGGCGTATGCTCGACGCCCTGGGGTTCGGCTCTTTGTCCGAACTCTTCGACCAAGTCCCGGAGCATCTCGTGTTAAAATCTCCGCCTGGCATACCTGGACCGCTTACCGAGATAGACATCCACCGGCACATGCTCGGCCTAAGCGCGGAAAACTCTGACCTCGACAGTTACGCCTGTTTCCTCGGCGCGGGCATCTACGATCACTTCATCCCATCCACAGTGCCGGCGATTACCGGGAGGTCGGAGTTTTACAGCTCGTACACGCCTTACCAATCAGAGATCAGCCAGGGGAATTTGCAGGCGATAATGGAGTTCCAGAGCTTGATTTGCCAGCTCACCGGCATGGAAGTTGCCAATGCGTCGATGTATGACGGCGCTACCGCGCTTGCCGAAGCCGCGCTTATGGCATCGAGCATCACCGACCGCTGCGAGTGGATAGTCCCGGCTTGCGTGCATCCTGCATATCGAGAAACCATGCGAACCTATGCCTGGGCGGCGGGTTACGAGGTGGCGGAGGTCGGGCGCGACGGCATCCTCACGGATATGTCGGATGTTGGGCGGCGGATCTCGGATAAGACCGCCTGCGTGGTTGTGCAGAACCCCAATTTTTTCGGGGCCATCGAGCAGATGGCGGACATGAGCGCGCTGGCGCACAAGCACGACGCGATGTTCATCGTCTGCTTCGATCCGATATCGCTCGGTGTATTGAAGCCGCCAAGAGACTTCGACGCTGATATTTGCGTAGGGGAGGGACAATCCCTTGGAACGGCGATGGCATACGGGGGACCCGGGCTGGGATTGTTCGCTTGCAAGAAGCAGTATGTGCGCCACATGCCCGGGCGGGTAGTCGGCGCGGCCGCGGATGCTCAAGGAAGAACTGGCTACGTTCTCACACTGCAGACCCGAGAGCAGCACATCCGGCGCGAGCGCGCCACCTCAAATATATGCACCAATGAAGCTCTCCTGGCCCTCGCCGCAGCCGTTTACCTCTGCACTCTGGGCAAAAACGGGCTAAGAGATGTGGCGAACCTGTGCCTGCAAAAGTCGCACTATGCGGCGGATACTCTGTCGAAGACACCTGGCTGCGAGCTGCCGTTCGGGTCTAGGTTTGTAAAAGAATTCGTGGTGAAGTTGAACAAACCGGTGGCGGAGGTGAATTCCCATCTTCTCGAAAAGCGAATCGTAGGCGGGCTGGACCTGGGTCGGTTTTACCCCGATCTTACGGGGCACATGCTTGTTTGCGTGACGGAGAAACGAACCAGGGAAGAGATCGAGGCTCTGGCGGCGGGGTTGGCCCAATGAAGATGGAACCAGTCATTTTTGAATACGCTTCACAAGGACGGGTGGGAGTGAGCCTGCCGCCCGTTGATGTTCCCGAGCGTTCGGCTGCTGATTACCTGGGTGAAGAAAATGTGCGTGTAGACCTTCCGCTGCCCGAACTGAGCCAGGTGGACGTCATCCGGCACTTTACTCACCTTTCCAGCCTGAACTACGGCGTTGACACCGGTTTTTACCCGCTGGGCTCGTGCACGATGAAATACAACCCCAAGATCAACGAGCAGGTTGCGTCGCTTCCGGGGTTTACGATGCTGCATCCCTATCAGGACCAGGATTGCGTGCAGGGCATGTTGCGTTTGCTCTACGAAGCTCAGAGTTTTTTCGCCGAGATCGGGGGTATGGACGCGGTGACTCTCCAGCCTCCCGCAGGCGCCCAGGGCGAGTTCACGGCGCTCATGGTTTTTAAGCGGCATCACGAGCGAACCGGGCAGGCGAATCGCTCCATAGTCATCGTTCCCGACTCTTCTCATGGCACCAATCCGGCCACCGCCGCTCGCTGCGGCTACAGAATCCTGAAAGTGCCGTCGGGTCCCGATGGACAGGTGGATGTCTCAGCGCTTGCTTCCGAGCTTTCGGCGGATGTCGCCGCGGTCATGCTCACTAATCCGAACACACTGGGGTTGTTCGAGTCGCGAATAGAGGTGATTGCGCGGATGGTCCACGACGCCGGCGCCCTGCTTTACTGCGACGGGGCCAATATGAACGCAATCCTTGGTATCTGCCGCCCGGGGGACATGGGCTTTGATGCGATGCACTTCAATCTGCACAAGACCTTCTCCACTCCGCACGGCGGCGGCGGGCCGGGTTCTGGTCCCGTGGCTGTGAAGAAGTTCCTTGAGCCCTACCTTCCCGCGCCGGCTGTCGTTGCCAGAGGCGGCAAATACTATCTGGAGTGCAATCGCCCGGATTCTATCGGCCGCGTGCAGGCATTTTACGGCAACGCAGGCGTGGTGGTGCGAGCATACGCGTATATTCTGAGCCTGGGACCCGAGGGTCTGAAACGAGTCAGCGAAAATGCCGTCCTGAACGCAAACTACCTCCTCAGCAAGATCATTTCCGCCTATGATGTGCCATACGGGAACCGGTGCATGCACGAGTTCGTAGCATCGGCGCAGAAGTTCAGGGCGATGGGCGTGAAGGCATTTGACATAGCCAAGCGCATTATAGACTACGGTTTCCATCCTCCCACAATCTACTTTCCTCTGATAGTGCCGGAGGCGCTTATGATCGAGCCTACCGAGACCGAGAGCGTTGAAACGTTGGACGAGTTTGCTGAAGCAATGCTCGCGATAGCCCGGGAAGCGCAGACGAATCCTGACCTGGTGCGTTCGGCCCCGAACACTAACGTTCTATCCAGACTCGACGAAGCCGCCGCCGCTAGACTGCTCGAGCTGAGGTGTGGAAGCAGGGCGTGATGCAGCCTGAGTGAGACTGTTCAGTTATGCGGGACAGATCAGCCGTTTGCCCTGAGTGGCAGGTGAAAACGACGGCATCAACTCCGGTCATTGCGAGCGAAGGAATCTGCTTTGAACCAAACCTCTTAAAAAGCGGATTTCTCCTCTGAAAATGCCGCAGGCATTTTCATCCCCTTCGCGGTGAAACCGACAGTGACTCGCCGCAGGCGCAGTCGCGAGAGGTTTCATCCGCGATTCCTTTGAAAATGACCTTCGGTCATTTTCTTCCCTTCGCGGTGAAGCCGACAGCGTTCTTCCGCAGGAAGAATGCGAGAGGTTTCATCCGCGAATTCCTTCGAAATGGCAGTATTGCCGATGTTCCGGCGCCTCCGTGCGCCGGAATCCCTTCGGGGGTTTCCCAACCCTGAAATGCCTTGCAAACGTAGAATTTAGTTGTCTGAGTTACGCCTGTGGGGTCTGCGGGTTATGAAACCCTGGGGAATGGGTCCGGCGTAAGGAGACGCCTGACCATCAAATCTCCAAGCCGGCATCGGCCTTTCCCGAAAAACTGAACTCATTCGCCCGGATCACATTCGACAGGCAGGACACGCTCTGGTATAATCGCAAAGGCAAAAGTCGAGCTATTATATGCCAGATTTGGCCCGGAGCAGCAGGCATGTGAAAGAACCAAGGGGCAGCGAGTTGGTGAGCCGTTACATAGCGAACTACGGTGAGCTCCCGGACGGCGAAATAACTGAAGAAATGGTTCTCAGGCACTGGAGTCTCGAACGCGAGTTGACTGCAGAACTGCTGCGCTCTCGACCCGATGAGCGGTGGCAAGTGTTCGCCGGGTGCTACACGAGGCTGTATAACGAGCTGGACTGGCTAAATCGACAGTCGCTGTCTGAGTCGCCTGCTGCTAAGAGTTTCGCAAGGATAATCGATCTGATCGGCCCTGATGACAAGAAGATATACGAGATTGGGTCAGGGAAAGCTGCCTTGATATCTCATCTGGCGAGTTGCGGATATGAGTGCAAGGCAACCGAAATCACCCCTCAAAGAGGTCAGAAACTTGCCGTGGAGCACCCTAACCTGTGTTGGGGCACGACAGACGGCGTGCATCTGAGGCGATTCGAACAAGAGGACTATTGGGACGTGGTGCTCTCGTGCCAGTTGATTGAACACCTGCACCCGGATGATCTGCTTGATCACCTCAAAGGCGTGCATGCGATCCTGGCGCCGGGAGGCAGGTATATTCTATCTACTGAGCACAGATACACTGGCCCGCATGACTTGTCCAGGGTCTTCTGCTGTGATGTCGCGAAGGGAATGCACCTTAAGGAATATACGTATCGGAGTTGGCACGCGCGCTGAGACAGGCAGGATTCCGCGACCTGAAAGCCAGCTTTACCGTGCCCAAAAGGATTGCCGACGTGAAGTCTTTCCCCAGCAGGGCGTACATGCTGCACCTTTGCTTGCTGGAGAAATCACTGGGGATGATTCCGAACGCGAGACTCAGGTCCAAGGCGGCAAACGCGGCAAGACTGCTCAAGTTCACGAGTGGTATTGTCATCGCCGCAACAAAATAGCGTCCTCCACAGGTTCGAACGCGATGATCCCTCCTCAATCCGGAAGCGGGCGTCGCGTTTGACAACATTTGCCGCAGTCGGTATACTAATTTGGTGTGTATGGAAACGATGGATTGAGGGAAGGGACCTCATTGATCTCTTCCCTCAGTTTGTTGTTTCGGTGCCGTGGAGTCTGAATAAGAATTGTTTGATAGCCTGTCTGAAAAACTGCAGAATGTGTTCCAGAAGCTGCGGAGTCGGGGTGGGCTGACCGAGGCGGAGGTCAATGAGGCGCTCCGCGAAGTGCGTTTGGTGCTCCTTGAGGCGGACGTTAACTTCAAGGTCGTCAAAGGCTTCGTAGCCAGGGTCAAAGAGCGCGCGATCGGCGAAGATATACTTAAGGGCCTGAATCCCGCTCAGCAGGTTATAAAGATCGTTAATGAAGAGCTTGTTGCTCTTCTTGGCGGCGAGCAGGCTAAGCTAAAGGTTGCGGACAGACCGCCGACGGTTATAATGGTATCCGGTCTCCACGGCGCGGGTAAAACCACCAACGTCGCCAAGCTCGCGCTTATGTTCAAAAAACAGGGCAAGAGGCCGCTGTTGGTCGCGGGCGACGTATATCGTCCGGCGGCTATCTTGCAGCTTAAAGCCCTGGGCGAGCAGATTGGCGTAGATGTTTTTGATATCGGTGATAAGCACGATGCAGTTGCTGTCGCAAAGAATGCGATGGACTATGCGCATACCAATGGCCATGACTGCGTGCTGATAGACGTTGCCGGGCGGCTCCACATCGATGAAGAGATGATGGACGAGCTCAAACGGCTCCGGGGCGCAATTGATGTTACGGAAGTCCTGCTGGTTGTGGATGCTATGACCGGTCAGGACGCTGTGAATGTCGCGCAGCAGTTCAATGAGGCTCTGGAGATCGACGGCGTCATCATGACCAAGATGGACGGCGATGCGCGCGGTGGCGCGGCGTTGTCCGTCAAGGCGGTCACAGGCAAACCGATCAAGTTTATAGGCACCAGCGAGAAAATGGACGGCATCGAGCCGTTCTTTCCCGACAGGATGGCGTCGCGCATTCTTGGAATGGGCGACGTGCTCAGTCTGGTTAAGAAGGCGCAGCAGGCGTTTGATGAAGATCAGGCCCGCGCCATGGAGAAGAAGTTCAGGGAGAACCGCTTCGACCTGAACGACTATCTCGAGCAGATCCACCAGACCCGTAAGATGGGGCCGCTGGATCAGATCATCGGGATGATCCCGGGCTTCGGGAATATCAAGGGGCTGAAGGACGCTAAGATCGACGAGAAAGCGATCGATCGTGTCGAGGCTATCCTGCAGTCGATGACGGTGGCGGAGCGTGAAGATCCGTCCGTTTTGAACGCCAGCCGGCGAAGACGCATAGCCGGCGGCAGCGGCACCAGTGTTCACGAAGTTAACCAGTTGATTAAGCAGTTCGATGAGATGAAGAAGATGATCCGGGCTATTTCGGGCGGTGAGGAGTCGGGAAAGCGCCGCAAGCAAATGCCCGACTTTCCGTTCATGAGATAAGGATGCCGGCTCCGATATTGACGATAGAATACTGAGGAGGCTCACACAAATTGATTAAAATCAGACTGAGGCGTATGGGCGCAAAGAAGAGGCCATTCTATAGGATCGTGGTCGCGGACAGTCGATGTGCTCGCGACGGACGGTTTATAGAATCCATAGGCACTTACGACCCGAACACTGACCCGCCGGAGGTCAAGCTCGACAAGGAAAGAGCCGAGCACTGGCTGAGTGTTGGCGCGCAGCCAAGCGATACCACGCGAGGTCTGCTGAAGGTTCAGGGCTTCCTTGGTGGAGCGAAGGAAAAACCCGCAAAGAAGAGCAAGAAGGCCGCTAGTGAAGAGGCGACTGCTGCGGAGGCCGCGGAATAATCGGCTGTGGGACCAGTTGACTGCCGGCCCACTTTAGTCGTGACGCCGGGGTTCCGGCGGTCCTTTGTGGATCACTATACAAAGCTTGGGGTAGATTGACTTGAAAAGTCTGATCGAAATATTGGTAAAAGCCCTGGTGGATAACCCGGAGGGCGTGGTTGTTGAGGAGTATGACGAGGGATCGTCGCTCACCTACGAAGTTACCGTTGCACCTGATGACCTGGGTAAGGTCATCGGGAAACAGGGGCGGGTTGCAAACGCGCTTCGCACTGTCGCAAAGGCGGCCGCGCTGAAAGAGCGCAAGAGTGTATACGTCAAGATTCTGCCGTAGTGCCCCGGCTGACCTTGGGAGACGGCGCGGTTGGCTCGTCACGAAGGGTCGCAGAACATGAGTATCACTGTAAAGCGGCCGGTTCGCGTCAAGATAGTTGTGACCGAGCAGTTCCGGACCCGCCGGGCCGCGGAGCTCAGGGCGGCTCTGGCAAAACTCGAGTTGGTGGGTAAGCAAATTGGCGCCGCGGCGTTGCAGCGGGGTGATTCCGATGCAGACCGGGCCGTTGAGGAACGACTCAAGACCCGGCAGCGTAAGAATGAAGAGGCTCGCGGCGCGCTCGTTCGAGAGCTGGAGAAGATTTCCGCGCTCGATGTGGGTGAGGAATATGACCGGGGCGTTATCGAGGGGGTCGTCGAGATAGAAGTTGGCGACAGCCTGTCCAAGCTGGGTTATTGCGAGATTGTTGTTGAAGACGATGTAGTCGTCGAGATACGGGATGGTTCATGCCCCGAAGTGAGCGAGATGTAGTCATAGGCAAGGTGGTCGCGCCGTTTGGGACGCGAGGCGAGGTGAAGGTCGTCATATTGACTGATTTTCCCGAGCGCTTCGATGCGGGAAACGAGGTTATACTCGACCTGGTCTCCGGCGAGCGCTGGAGAGTGCCGATCGAAGGCAGCCGGCTGCAGAAGACCGGGATCTGCCTGAAACTGAAGGGCGTAAATACCAGAATGGATGCTGCGGCGCTTAGAGGCGTTGAGATTGTGATTGACGAAAGCGAACTCGGCGAACTGTCCGAGGACCAGTTTTATGTATTCCAGGTTATTGGCCTGAAGGTGGCAACGCAGGACGGGCGCGAACAGGGCGTGGTGACTGAAGTTATGCAGGGCGCGGCGAATGATGTCTACATCACTAGCACCGGCTTGTGCATTCCCGCGCTCAAGAGCGTGGTCGCGAAGATTGACATAAAGAACGGGCTGATGGTGATAGTCCCGGTCCCAGGGCTGCTGCCGGAAGAGTAGGGTTGTCGTGCGAATTGAGGTATTGACTACCTTTCCGCAGATAGTCGAAGCGGTGGCCGGCGAAAGCATTCTCGGGAGAGCGCGGCAAAAGGGTATTGTCGATGTGGAGGCCGTGAATCTGCGGGACTTCACCGAGGACAGGCATCGAACGACGGATGATGAGCCCTACGGCGGCGGACCGGGAATGGTCATGAAATGTGAGCCGGTTTTCAAGGCTGTCGAAGCGCTGAAGGCCCGCAGACCCGGGCAAAGGCCCAGGGTGTTGTTGATGACTCCGCAGGGGCGGCGATTCGACCAGAAGATGGCTGAGGAACTTGCCGGCGAGAGTTATCTGATGATCGTCTGCGGGCGTTACGAAGGTGTGGACGAGCGAATACGTGAGCATCTGGCTACCGACGAAGTCTCGATTGGTGATTTCGTGCTTACCGGAGGAGAGTTGGCTGCGCTCGTGATATTGGACGCGGTTGCAAGACTTCTTCCGGGGGCGCTGGGGGATGAGACATCACCTGAGACAGAGTCTTTTTCGTGTGGGTTGCTGGAGTATCCGCAGTATACCAGACCGGCGGATTTCAGAGGACATAGAGTTCCGGATGTGTTGCTCTCGGGCAATCACGCCGAAATAGAGAAGTGGCGGCGCGCGGAGGCGGTTCGCAGGACCCTGGAGAGGCGTCCCGATTTACTAAAGAGCGCGCCATTGACTGAAGACGACAGGCGTTTCCTGCGCGAGCGTGGGGCGCCTGATCCAGAGGATTGCGGATGAAACCTCGCGCGGCTGCTGCGCAGCGCTGCCGGCTTCACCGCGAAGGGAATGAAGAATAGCCTCTGGCTATTTTCACAGGAATCGCGGATGAAACCTTTCGCGACTGCGCCTGCGGCGAGTCACTGCCGGCTTCACCGCGAAGGGAATGAAGAATAGCCTCTGGCTATTTTCACAGGAATCGCGGATGAAACCTTTCGCGACTGCGCCTGCGGCGAGTCACTCTCGGTTTCACCGCGAAGGGACGAAAATAGCAAAGACCGCTATTTTCAGAGGAGGATTGAAGTGCAGATCATTGACCAGAGAGCAATTTGAGCAGATGCGAACCGACGCTCCCGAGTTTGGACCGGGCGATACCGTCAGAGTGCATACCCGCGTTATCGAGGGTGGCAAAGAGCGGATACAGGTGTTCGAGGGAGTCGTCATCGGGAACAAGGGCGGCGGCCTGCGGGCGTCGTTCACCGTTCGCAAGATTTCCCATGCCATCGGAGTGGAGCGCACGTTTATGCTTCATTCGCCGCGGATCGCAAAGATTGAAGTGACCCGGCGAGGAGCCGTCCGAAGAGCGAAGCTCTATTATCTCCGAGGAAAGATAGGCAAAGCTGCCAAGATCAAGGAACGCCAGGGCGCGAGATGAGCATAACCGAACGGCTTGCAAACCTCAGCCTGCTTAACGTTGGAATTACGGTAGCGGTTCTACTTGCGCTCAGGTTCGCCTTGCTAAGACAGAAGTCGGAAGCCGCCAAGTCAATTGCTGAGATTGCAGAGTCATTGGCTGTGGCTATGTTCCTGGTCTTCTTCCTGATCAGGCCGTTTTTAGTCCAGGCGTTTTTTATTCCGTCGGAATCGATGGTCCCGACGCTGGACGTGCACGACCACATTCTGGTGAACAAGCTCATTCTGCGGTTCCGGGAGCCGAGGCTGGGAGACGTCGTTGTTTTCAAGGCGCCACTCAAGGCGACTCCTGACGTCGTTGAGGATGTCACCACTGAAGCCGATGAAAAGGGTCTTACGGGCAAGGAACGGGACGAATACATCAGCCAGCAGAGCCAGAGCCGCGAAAAGGACTTCATCAAGCGAGTAATAGGTGTTCCGGGCAATATTGTGAGGATTACCCACGGGTATGTGATGGTCGGCGGCAACGAGGACGGTCACAGAGACCTCGAGAACCTGCTCAGCGGATATGCTGCGCCGGGAGGGTTCGACAAGGTGAAACTGGTGGACGGCGCGGTGCTGGTTGATGGCCGGAGCGTCAGCAATGCCGAAGTCGCGGCGGCTGCCGGAGACCCGAATGCCAGGGTGACTATCGTTCCCGGGAAAGTCTATATTAATGGAAAGGCCTTGAACGAGCCGTATACCGCTGAGGACCCGGATCAGTCGTACCCCGTGTTGTCGGGACCTTATGAGACGCCGCACGAGTGGATTGTCACCGACAAAGTGGGCAAGGAGCGAGACGAGTTCGTGAAGATACCCAGGGGCAAGCTGCTTGTCATGGGAGACAACCGCAACGACTCCAACGACGCCCGTTTCTGGGGCTTGCTTGACAGGAGTCGCGTGCTGGGTAAGGCGATGTTCATATTCTGGCCGCTGAACCGCATCAGATGGATTCATTGATTGATGTCTGGGCCTACGAGAAACAAGCCCTCTGCCAGGGCTATCAGATGGTAGCCGGTGTGGATGAAGCCGGGCGGGGGCCATTAGCCGGCCCTGTCGTCGCTGCGGCGGTGATCCTGTCTTGTGATCTCGATCCAACGGGTATTCGGGATTCAAAACTGATGACTCCGGCGAGCCGTGAGCGGATGTTCGCTCGGATAATATCCGAGGCGAGGGCGGTAGGGATCGGTATTGTCGGGCCGGAAGTCATCGACCAAATCAACATTCTGCGTGCTACGCATGCTGCGATGAAAGCGGCGCTCAGTGACCTGGGCGCCGCTTTTGATTTCATCCTGGTCGACGGGCTGGCGGACCGGGTCTGCCTGGGCCTTTTTTACCGATAGTCAAGGGCGATTCGAAAAGCGTTTCGATTGCAGCGGCTTCGATCATCGCGAAAGTGACCCGGGACAGGATAATGCTCGATCTGTCTCACCAGCATCCGGGTTATGGTTTTGAAGATCACAAGGGCTATTGTACGCCCGAGCATCTGGCGGCAATCAGGCGGCTTGGGCCGTGTGCTTGTCACCGGAGGTCGTTTGCTCCCATTGCGGAAAGGATAGCTCAGTGCGCTCTTCCAGGGCTAGAATAGGCCAGAGTGCGGAGATTGCTGCTGCTGCTCACCTGGGCAAGCAGGGCTATCGCATCGTCGCCTCGAATTATCGGTGCAGGTTCGGTGAGATCGACTTGATTGCCGAAGAGGGAAGTTTCCTTGTCTTCGTAGAAGTTCGATGCAAAAGGACGAAAACGTTCGGCTCCCCCGCGGATTCCATCACTGCCTCAAAACGCGCTAAGATCATTGGCACCGCACAGCACTACCTTCAGGAGAAGAAACTCGGAGATGTCGATTGCCGGTTTGATGTTGTAGAGGTAGTGTCCAAGGATGGCAGGCTCTTTGTGGAACAAGTAATTCGGGACGCGTTTTCTTCGTAGCGCCCCTATCGGGTTCCAAGCATTTTTACCGGTTTTTGTGCGGGAAGCCTTTTTGACCTCAAAACGCATGTGAAAGCGAACCACGTTCATGAACAATCCTCATAGATGCGGAAACAGCCGTGGCCGACCATCCAGAGTTAGTTCTTTGGGAAACCAGGCGCAGGCCAACGTATCGAATACATACCACTTGACCAACTTCGGAGGAGGTAGACACAGTAAAATGAGTAGATTTATCATCGACAGACGCAAAGGCGGTTTCACTCTGATCGAAATCATGATCGTGGTTTTGATCATCGGTATCCTGCTCGCAATAGCAGTGCCGAACTTTGTCAGGGCTAGGGAGACCTCTCGGGCGAAGAGTTGCGTAGCTAACTTGAAAGCCATCCAGAGCGCGACAGAGCAATGGGCTATGGACAACAGTGCGAAACCGACTGATGCACCGCCCGCTCTTGCTGATCTTTGCGGTCCGACACTCTATATCCAGGCCACGCCGACCTGCCCTGGGAGGAGCCTACACTATGGGAACTACCATTAATGATCCTCCTACCTGCAGCATCGGTCCGAACGTAGCCATTCCGGGCTTCGAATCTCATTCACTCTAACTGCACGTTGATGTGCGATTTAGATGACCATTTCTGTGGCCCGGCGATGCTTTTTACGCCGGGCCATTTTTCTGCGCGTCCCGCTTCCGTCACAATCTTTCATTGAGCGCACCCCGCACCCAAGCTATTGACACCGGGCTTGGGCAATCGTAACATATACTCATCTGTGCCATTCGGCACAAATCGATTGTGAGCTGAATGTCGCAAAAACTGTGGACGAAAAGATCCTGTTGATCGAAGATGAGATCGCCATCGCCGATTCGGTGGCATATTCCCTCGGGACCGAAGGGTTCAAGGTCGAAGTTGCGCACGACGGGCTCGAGGGCCTGTCCGGCATGGCGCGCATTCACACTGATCTCGTGATTCTTGATCTTATGCTTCCCAAGCTCAGCGGTTTGGATTCTGCCGGATAATACGCAAAGAATCACACCTGCCTATCATTATGCTGACCGCGAAGACCGAGGAAGTCGATCGAATAGTCGGGTTGGAACTCGGCGCGGATGATTACGTTTCCAAGCCGTTCAGCATTCGGGAACTGGTGGCACGTGTCAGAGCTATCCTGAGACGCACCGACGCGGAGCAAGATGAGGATCACAAGGCGAACCTCTGTGTTGGGGGAATCCGCATTGACGTGGCTCGGAGGCGGGTTACGGTAGACGACAAAGAGGTCCATCTTCCGCTCAAGCAGTTTGAACTGCTCAGGGTGCTCGCTATGAACAGGGGCAAGGTTCTGAGCAGAGAGGAACTGTTCAGGAAAGTCTGGGATGCCGAGGCCGATTACGATACCGGTTCGCTGGATGTTCACGTGCGGTGGCTGAGGGAAAAAGTCGAGGCCGATCCAAGTCATCCAAGATATATCTCTACGGTGCGTGGAGTCGGTTACAGGATCTCCGATGGCGAAGCAGGATAGCCGGTTGCTTTTGGGGTGGATCACTCTTGGAATTGTTTTCGCGGCGGCGCTTGCGGTTGCATTAGCCGACGCAGTCAACGGGCATGTGCTGAGCCCAGCGCAGTGGCCGCTCGTCGCGGTTGTGCTGGCGGGCCCGCTGGTTGCCTACGGAAGGCTGTTGGCGGCTCGCAGGAGTTTTGCTGATCTTTCGTCCAGGAATCTGGAGATAGAGAACCGGCTCGCTTCACTCCTGCGGGAGAACCGAAGCGTGGAAGCTGTGCTTGCGAACATGGCCGACGGCATCATCGCGACAAATGCCGGCGGCGTGATTGTTTTATTCAATGTGGCCGCCTCCAGGATCTTCGATGTGAGAGCCGATGAGGTCGTCGGAAAGAGGCTTCACGAGGTCGAACTGCACCCAGAGATCACCCGGCTCGCTTACGACCGTGCTTCCAGCGAGAACGACCAGACATCGGAAATACGGCTCCCCGGCCGGCCTCAGCGAGTGATCAGCATCAGGTCCACCGCGTTCCAGGCGGACGACGCCCCTGGGCACGGCGCCATGGTCATTATTCAGGATATCAGCGAGATCAAGCGCCACGAGAGGAATCAGAAAGAGTTCGTGAGCAACGTCAGTCACGAGCTCAGGACGCCCATTACCGGCAGTCAAATCCACCGCCGAAGCGCTGCTTGCGGGCGCGAAAAACGACGAGCAGTTCGTTGACCGGTTTCTGTATTCGATCATTACGGAAACCGACAGGTTGTCCGCGCTGATTGATGACCTGATGGAAATAGCCAAGAGAGATGCTGGGATAATCACCATCGACCGCTCAGAAGTCAACGTTGAGCAGATGGTGGCCCGCGCGGTGAATCCGCTGGTGGGTCGGAAGAACGTAACGATCGATGTCAAAGTCCCTGGTGACCTGATCGGGTTTTGCGACGAGATCCAGACCGTGCAACTGGTGCGGAACCTGGTCGACAATGCCGCCAAGTACACACCGGAGAATGGGTTGGTAGAGATTTCTGCCTGGAATTCGGAAGGGAGCCTGGTAATATCGGTCAAAGACACCGGAATCGGCATTCCTCACGGCGAGGTCGAGCGCATCTTCGAGCGGTTCTACCGCGTGGATAAGGCGCGGTCCAGGCGGCTTGGAGGCACCGGGCTGGGCTTGGCGATTGTCAAGGATATTGTCGATGCCCACGGTGGAGAGATTACCGTCGAGACTCAACTTGGAAAAGGAAGCGCTTTTGTGGTGAGGCTGCCGGCCGAGGGGCGTGTTCGCTCGGTGTGAATCCGGTCGTTCTAAGAAAGCTCGGAATATGAATGAATTGTCTTGTGTCTGCGGAATTTACGACTGCGGCGACTGTAATCACTCGAACTCCGGAAAGTGTATTGGATGTCGAGCGGAAAACGAGAACCTGAAGGCGCTGGGTCGCGCGGCGTGCGGCGTGTATGAGTGCGCTCAGTCTCGGGGGATCAAGAGTTGCGTGGATTGTCCGAACGCCGTGTGTTTGCTAAAGCGGAGCGTGGAGTCGATTTGTCCTCTGCGGGCGCAGTTCGAGTCGAGCCGCTGGTGGGCAGGCCGTATGTCCAGAGCGCTGGAGGTGCGTAGGAAACGCGCGCCCGGGTGTTCGGAAGGCGGAGCGATCTCTGAGAAGGTCGTCAGCCGGCTCCGGTGGGACCCGGTGGCGCTGGATTTGTGCGCTTCCAAGGGAGATGAGTCTATTTCGTCCTGGAGACTGGCGGAAATGGTAGGGTCGAGCGCTGCCCTGATAAGGAAAGATCTGTCCCGTTTCGGAGAGTTCGGCACACCGAGTTTTGGCTATGAAATGGGGTTCCTTCGCGAGCGGATCAGGGGTATCCTTCACTTGGACAAACCGCGCGGTGTGATCTGGATCGGCGGCTCCAGCTTCCGGCTTTTCAGGCCGTTGGTGGACAGGCTGTCGAGGCAGAATTGCGTGCTGCGAGGCGTGTTTGAGGTGGACCCGGGGCAGGTCGGTGGCACGGTTGACAATTGGACCATACGCTCCATTGCGGACGCGGGGGCGCTGGCGGAAATCGGGAGATCGATCTTGCCGTAGTAGCCGTTGCCGGAGAGCCGGCTCGTGATGCGGCCGAAGCCCTGGTGAAGCTTGGCGTAAAGGCGGTGCTGAACCTCAGCGGTGAACTGATCGCTCTTCCGGAGCGAGTCAGAGTTCGAAATATGGACATTGTTGGCGAGTTATTGGAGCTGTGCTATTATTCCGATATTAGCGATGGGCTGTGAGCGGTAACGCGGTACTTGATTGCAGAGGCTTTTGCCGGTAGAATAGTGGTCGGAGTACAAGCAGGACTTATCGATGGGTCGGTCGTTTGATCTATCTTTGACGAGTAGATAGGGGCATTAGAGAATATGGGGTCAATTGGCGAGATTCTAAAGCAGGAAAGAGAGGGACGAGGGTTATCGCTGCACGATGTTCACGAGGCGACTAAGATAACCTCTCAGTATCTTTCCGCACTTGAGGAAGATCGGTTCGATAGTTTTCCGAACAAAGTCTATGCGCGCGCGTTCTTGCGTGACTACGCGAACTTCCTGAGTCTGAACAGCTCAGACCTGTTGACTCGTTACGAAGACGAATGGAGCGGGGGACGCGAGGTTGAGCAGGTTGTCACGCACAAGAGTTCCGCGTGGGGAGTATTGTTTCGCGTATTCGCCGTCGTTATAGTCCTCGGGATACTGAGCGCGACGGCATATTACGGTGTGCGCGCCTACCAGCGAAAAGCGAGAGCTCCAAAGGTTGAAACCGGCATTCCCGCCGCTAAGGTAGAGGATGGCGCGACGCTTCCTCGCGTGGAGCCTGTCGCTCCGAAGCCCGCTGCGCCATCGCCGAAGCCTGCCGCAAAGCCGGCTTCACAGCCTGTGGCTAAGCCGGCGCCCGTGCCGGATAAGCTGACCCTGGATGTGGCGACGCTAAGGACGGTGTGGTGGAGCGTGACGGTAGACGGCAAGAAGGCCGCATATGGGATGCAGCCGAAGGGAAGCAAGACCTTTGAGGCGAAAAAGGATATCGTTATCCGAGTCGGCCAGGGCAATGCCGTGCAATACACGCTTAATGGCAAGTCTTTGGGGTCTGCCGGGCCGGACAGCAACCCGGTGACCAGGACGTTCACGCTGCCCAAGCCCACGGCTGCGCAGGCGCCGACGCAGCCTGCGTCTGCCGCGACGCCTGCGCCTGCGCCGAAACCAGCTTCCGGCGTCGGTCACTGATTGTCCGCCGGGGTCGAGGCTTGCAGGCACGTTGTTTCGGGACTTGAGGGTCGGGATACAATTCCTTTTTTTCTTTTCCAATAAGTTGCATACAAGCCTGAAATCGTGGTATATTACGATTCGTAGTAGGATTCAGGCTCAAACGAGCAGCCTCCGGAACGGGCCGGGTGAAAATGTTGCCGGTTTGTTGCAGAGAACACTTGACAGAGCCAAGAGTCCTTAGCTATAATGAGTGAGTTCGGGTGGTCGTAAGATCGCCGGTTCGCAAATTGCCGACACATCAAGGGGGCGATTAGCACACCTTTTCCCGCAGTCAACGCAGGGAACAACCGATGTTTGTTTTTGGTGGACTAATGCCCTTCGAGTGTGTCACGAAGGGCTTTTTTGATGCCCGATTTCGATATGCAAAGGGAGTGTCAGCTTGCCGACTATTAGCCAGCTTGTCAGGAAAGGTCAGAGAGAATCAAGAAGAAGACCAAAGCCCCGGCTCTGAAGGCCAACCCTCAGAAGCGAGGCGTGTGTCTTGTGGTGCGTACCGAGACGCCGAAAAAGCCGAACTCCGCCCTCAGAAAAGTGGCGAGAGTAAGACTTACCAACGGCATGGAGGTTACTACCTACATCCCTGGTATCGGCCACAATCTTCAGGAACACTCAGTGGTGCTTATTCGCGGAGGAAGGGTGAAGGATCTGCCGGGTGTGCGATACCACGTCATTCGTGGAACGCTCGACTCCGCAGGTACTGCCGACCGGAAGAGCAGTCGTTCCAAGTACGGCGCGAAGAAACCTAAGTAAATAAGACTCTTAGATAGTCGGAATGTCGAAAGTCGAAAGGCTGGCTGAGCAAGCGCTCAGCTTCCGACCTCAGGCTTTGTATATGGTTCGGAGGAAGATTACGAATGCCAAGAAAAGGCCCAGCGAAAAAGCGCGACATCGCCCCTGACCCGGTCTACGGGAACAGGATGTTGACGCGCCTTATGAACAGAGTGCTTGTCGACGGCAAGAAGAGCATTGCCGAGAAGATCGTATATGGCGCTCTGGATATTCTGGAAGAAAAGACCAAGCGCAGCGGGATCGAGATCTTTGAGGAAGCCCTCAGAAACGTCATGCCGTTGATCGAGGTAAAGCCCAGGCGCGTTGGTGGAGCTACTTACCAGGTGCCTGTCGAGGTCAGATCGGATCGCAAGGTCTCGCTGGCTATGCGCTGGCTCGTAACCAACTCGCGCAAGCGGGGCGGTCACACGATGACCGAGAAGCTTGCGGGTGAACTGCTGGACGCATCTAATAATACCGGCGCTTCCATTAAGAAAAAGGAAGACGGCCACAAGATGGCTGAAGCTAACAAGGCGTTTGCTCACTATCGCTGGTAGTTGGTGTGCTCACAAAGAGCACGAACATGCAATTAGGAAGGGGGCGAAAGATAGAAGGCGGGAATAGGATCTACGTTTAGGGGAACGGAGCCACGAATGGTTCGCCGCCCTGAGATCTCGCTTGCTTTCTGCTTTCCCTCGGGAAGAAACTGTAAGGTTATTTGAATATGTCACGCGATTATCCGCTGGAAAAAACACGGAATATAGGTATTGCCGCGCATATAGATGCGGGCAAAACAACGGTTACCGAACGTATTCTCTACTATTCGGGCCGTATCCACCAGATGGGTGAGGTGCACGAAGGTGCAGCCACTATGGACTGGATGGAGCAGGAGCAGGAGAGAGGTATTACCATTACCTCGGCTGCTACCACCGCGATCTGGAACGATAGTCGCATCAATATTATCGACACCCCAGGCCATGTCGACTTTACAGTCGAAGTAGAGCGCAGCATGCGCGTTCTCGATGGCGTGATCGCCGTTTTTTGTGCGGTGGGTGGAGTTCAGCCTCAGTCCGAAACAGTTTGGCGCCAGGCCGACCGCTACAAAGTCCCTCGAATTGCATTCATCAACAAAATGGACCGCACGGGCGCCGACTTCTTTAATGTGGTTGAGCGCATCCGCGAGAGACTTGGCGCAAACGTTGCCCCGGTTCAAATCCCCATCGGCGCTGAGGATAGATTTGAAGGCGTCGTAGACATAGTAAGACTCAAAGCCATCCGGTATACCGACGATCTTGGACGCGAGTTTGAAGAGACGGATGTTCCTGACGAGTTGCGAAAAGTGGCTCTTGAAGCTCGTGAGTATCTGATTGAGAAAGTGGCCGAGATCGACGACCACCTCATGGAGAAATATCTCGACGGCCAGAAGATCACCCCTGATGAGATCAAGGCCGCCATCCGCGTCGGCACGGTCGCCAGCAAACTGGTGCCGGTGCTGTGTGGGTCGGCGTTCAAGAACAAAGGCGTGCAGCCGCTTGTAGACGCGGTGGTGGATTATCTGCCGTCACCGCTGGACATTCCGCCCGTTTCGGGTATCGAATTGAAGACGGGTGACCAGGGAAGTCGTGAAGCGACCGACAACGAGCCTTTCGCCGGGCTTGCTTTCAAGATTATGAGCGATCCGTATGTTGGAAAGCTTACATTTTTCCGCGTTTACAGCGGGCAGCTCCAGCGTGGAAGTTATGTATACAACGCCAGCAAAGAAAAGCGCGAGCGAATAAACAGAATTCTGAGAATGCACGCCAACCACCGCGAAGAGGTGGAAGTTGCCTACGCTGGCGACATAGTTGCGGGAATCGGTTTCGATGTTACCACCACCGGTGACACCCTGTGTGCAGAGCACGCAAAGATTCTCCTTGAGAGCATTCATTTCCCCGAGCCTGTAATCTCAGTGGCTATCGAACCCAAGACCAAAGCGGACCAGGACAAGATGGGTATGGCGCTGGCACGGCTTGCAGGGGAAGATCCGACCTTTAAGACGCACACCGACGAAGACACGGGGCAGACGATTATTTCGGGAATGGGCGAGCTGCACCTGGAGATCATTCTCGATCGACTCTATAGAGAGTTCAAGGTCGAGGCGAACCACGGCAAACCGCAGGTCTCCTACAAGGAAGCGATCACAAAGCCGAGCCGATGCCGAGGGCAGGTACGTGAAGCAGACCGGCGGCCACGGGCAGTATGGTCACTGCATCATAGATGCGGAGCCAGCGGAGTCCGGCACCGGCTTCGAATTTGTAAACAAGATAACGGGCGGAGACGTCCCGAAAGAATATGTTCCTGCGATTAAAGCAGGAGTCCAAGAGGCGCTTGAATCCGGTGTGCTGGCAGGTTATCCGATTGTTGATATACGCGTGACCGTCACCGGCGGATCGTTCCACGAGGTCGACTCATCGGAAAACGCATTCAAGATGGCTGGGTCGATGGCGCTCAGGGCTGCGGTCGAGCGGGGCCGTCCCGCTCTCAAGGAACCGATTATGAGGGTAGAGGTGCTGGTGCCTGAGGATTATCTCGGAGACGTGCTGGCAGATCTCAACTCCAGACGCGGTAGTATCACCCATCTGGAGATAGGCCCAGCCGGCACGCAGGTGATCACTGCAAATGTGCCTTTGTCTGAGATGTTCGGTTATTCGACGACTCTGCGCTCGATGAGCCAGGGCAGGGCATCGTATTCGATGGAACCCTCTCATTATGATGAGGTTCCGACTCAGCTTGCTGAGCAGCTGGTTTCTAAGATCACGGGCCGGTCGCTGTCGAGGCGGTAAGGCTTGCGGGAAAGCCCCATCCTTGACTGACCGGGGCATTATAAACATTGGAATCGATTATCTTTGGGAGGCATTAAAGATGGCTAAGCAGCGGTTTGAGAGGACGAAGCCGCACGTAAACATTGGTACCATTGGTCATGTTGACCATGGTAAGACGACGCTGACTGCGGCAATCACGGCTGCGTTGGCGACGAAGGGTCTGGCGAAGTATACGCCTTACGACCAGATTGACTGTGCGCCTGAGGAGCGGGAGCGTGGTGTAACGATCAACATCTTCCATGCGGAGTATGAGACTGAGAAGCGTCACTATGCTCATGTGGACTGCCCTGGTCATGCGGACTACATCAAGAACATGATCACGGGTGCTGCGCAGATGGACGGGGCGGTTTTGGTAGTATCTGCCGCTGATGGTCCGATGCCTCAGACTGTGAGCACATTCTGCTGGCGAGACAGGTAAACGTGCCTTACGTGGTGGTTTACCTGAACAAGGCTGATATGGTGGATGATCCTGAGCTGCTGGAGCTGGTAGAGCTGGAGGTAAGGGAGCTTCTGACGAAGTATGGCTACCCTGGTGACGATTCCTGTTATCACCGGTTCGTCTTTGAAGGCTTTGGAAGCTTTGAACACGGGTAATGCGGGGCATGCGGATGTGAAGAGCATCTGGGATTTGATTGATGCGATTGACTCTTACATTCCGACTCCTGAGCGTGCGATTGACCGTCCGTTCCTGATGCCTGTGGAAGATGTTTTCACGATCACGGGTCGTGGGACGGTTGCTACGGGCAGAGTTGAGCGCGGCAAGTGTAAGATTTCCAGTGAAGTGGAGATCATCGGCATTCGTGCGACGAGAAAGACTGTTGTAACTGGCGTAGAGATGTTCCGTAAGATGATGGATAAGTGCCAGGCAGGCGACAATGTGGGACTGCTTTTGCGGGGTGTGGAGCGCAAGGAGATTGAGCGCGGGCAGGTTATAGCGCAGCCCGGTTCGATCAAGCCTCACACGAAGTTCAAGGCAGAGATTTACGTTTTGACGAAGGAAGAGGGCGGACGTCACACTCCATTCTTCAAGGGCTACCGGCCCCAGTTCTACTTCAGGACGACTGATGTGACTGGCGCTTTGGAGCTTCCTGAGGGAACAGAGATGATTATGCCTGGTGACAACGTGACTATCAGTGCCGAGCTGATAGTGCCGATAGCTCTGGAGCAGGGACTGAACTTCGCTATCCGCGAGGGCGGTCATACGGTCGGAGCCGGTGTCGTTTCGGAAGTTATTGAATAGTATAAGGCAATTGGTGTCCTCCGAGGAGTTAATGCGCTCAGTGAGAGCGCGGCGGTGGCTGCGGTGCCATCGTCAGGAACCCTCGGACGATGCCGAGATCCGGAGAGATACATTATGCGCAAGGACAAGGTAAGAATCAGGCTGAGGTCGTTTGATCACAAGGTGCTCGACCAAAGCGCCGAGCGGATAGTTGATACGGTACGCCGCACCGGTGCTAAGATCTCGGGGCCGGTGCTCCTGCCTACCGAGAAGGACATCTTCTGCGTCAATCGCGGGACGACAATCGACAAAGAGTCGATGGAGCACTTTGAGATCAGAACACACAAGCGGCTGATAGATATCTTGAATCCGGGGCCTAAGACGATCGACGCTTTGATGCGTCTCGACCTGCCCAGCGGTGTGGATATCGAGATCAAGCTTTAGGGGTCATCAAATGATCAATGGAATTCTGGGGAAAAAAGCTGGGAATGACCCAGGTGTTTGACGAAGCTGGGCGGCTTGTTCCCGTGACCGTAATCGAGGCCGGACCGTGCGTCGTAACGCAGGTCAAGACGGCTGAGAAAGATGGTTACGAGGGCGTGCAGGCGGCTTTCGGAGACGTGAAAGAAAAGCGGGTCAATAAACCGCTTAAGGGGCATTTTGCGAAGGCGGGAGCTCAGCCGAAGAGACACATTCAGGAGCTGCCGGTAGACGGCATAGAAGATGTTACGCTGGGTCAGGAGATCAAAGCCGGCATTTTCGCGGCGGGTGATATGGTAAAGGTCACGGGAGTCTCGAAGGGAAAGGGTTTTGCCGGCGCTGTTAAGCGGCACCATTTCCACGGTGGGGACATTACCCACGGCTCTATGGTCCATAGGAAGCCGCAGTCGGGTGGCGCTACCCGATGCTGCCCGCACATTCAAGGGGTCCAGACGGCCTGGAAGAATGGGCGGAGATACGGTGACTCAAAGAGGACTGACAGTGTACCGAGTGGAAAGTGGACGGAACCTCATCCTGGTGGCGGGTTCGGTGCCGGGCGCGAACGGTGCTCTGGTTTTGATAGCCAGACAGATGGTAGGAGGATAGTCATGCCGAAGATCAGTTTGCGCAACATGTCAGGTGAGCAGGTCGGCGATCTTGATCTGAGATCAGAGGTTTTTGCGGTTGAAGCTAATGTGCCGCTGATGCATCAGGCTGTGGTGGCTGAGAACGCGAACTCCAGGCAGGGGACTGCCCAGACAAAGACCCGCGGGCAGGTCAAGGGTGGTGGCGCCAAGCCGTTCCGTCAGAAGGGAACAGGCCGGGCTCGACAGGGGACCATCCGCGCCCCGCACTACTATCACGGCGGCGTTGTTTTCGGGCCGCACCCGCGATCATACGAGAAAGCGCTTCCGAAGAAGATGCGCAGAGCGGCTGTTCGCTGCGCGCTGTCCGCGAGAGTCGCTGACGGTGATGTAGTTGTGGTCGAGGAGATCAAGCTGGACTCTATCAGCACGAAGAAGATGGTCGAGTTCCTGGGAAGCCTCGAAGCGAATGGAAAGACCCTGTTGCTGGTGGATGCAGTGACGGACGAGATGATTTTGTCCACACGCAACATCCCTGGCGTTAACATGCGGGTCGCGCCGGGAGTCAGTGTCAGAGACATTTTGGATGCCGAGAAGATCGGTAATGACGCGCGCGGCTGTGGCCAAGCTTGAGGAGGTTCTGGAGCATGAAAGACCCTTATAGCGTAGTGAAGCGGCCGTTGATAACTGAAAAGGGCATGAACCTCACCTCGATTCGCAAGTATGTCTTCGAGGTGGATATCAACGCGAACAAGATCGAGATTTCCGATGCGGTGTCCAAGATATTCTCAGTGCAGGTTGACAAAGTCAACACGCTGCGAGTCAAAGGCAAAAAGAAGCGCATGGCAAGTTTGAAGGCAAGACCGGCGATATGAAGAAGGCGTATGTTACGCTGAAGGCGGGACAGCGCATCGAGATGTTCGAGGGAGCCTAATTGGAGTTTTGAGTCCGGAGTTTGGAAATACGAATTGAAGAGAGAAAGCATTCTCCCATCAGTTCAGAGTCTCAGAAGCCCGACTCAACATTACTCAGGAGATACTAATGGCTATTAAATCATTCAAGCCAACTACGCCGACCCGGCGTTACCATACGGTTTCAGCGTTCGACGAGATTACCAAGTCGACGCCGGAGAAGTCGCTTCTGCAGCCGGTCAAGAGGACCGGCGGCCGCAATGCCCAGGGCAAGATCACTGTAAGGCATCAGGGCGGTGGTCACAAGCGGCAGTACCGTATGATCGATTTCAAACGTGACAAGACTGGCGTTCCGGGAAAGTGCGCTGCTATTGAGTACGACCCGAACCGCTCTGCCAGGATCGCGCTTGTGAACTATGCGGACGGCGAGAAGAGATACATACTGTGGCCGGTGGGTCTGAGCGTGGGCGACAGAGTCATTGCTGACGAGCGAGCTGACATCCGTCCCGGCAACTGCATGCCGCTGTCCAATATCCCGCTTGGAACCATAGTTCATAATGTGGAGCTGAAGCCGGGTAAGGGCGGTCAGATCGTGAGGAGCGCCGGCAGCGGGACCCAGGTTATGGCCAAAGAAGGCAAGTATGTTCAATTGAGACTGCCTTCCGGCGAAATGCGCAACGTTTTGGCGGAGTGCAAGGCCAGCATCGGCCAGGTCGGGAACGTAGACCACGAGAACATCACCGTTGGTAAGGCCGGCCGAAGTCGGTGGATGGGCCTCCGGCCGACCGTTCGCGGTGTGGCAATGAACCCTCGAGACCACGCACATGGTGGTGGTGAAGGTAAGTCGCCGGTAGGACGCAAGACACCGGTGTCCAAGTGGGGCAAGCCGGCCCATGGCACGAAGACCAGACGGCGGCATCAACAATCAGATAAACTTATCGTCAGAAGACGACCGAGCAAGTAGGAGGAATAATAGTGGCGCGATCACTAAAGAAGGGTCCCTATGCGGACGCGAAACTCCTAAAGAAAATCGAAGATATGAACGCAAAGGGCGACAAGCGGATCATCCAGAGTTGGTCCAGGCGGTCAACAATCTATCCTTTGATGATTGGGCACACGATTGCTGTGCACGACGGCCGCAAGCACATTCCCGTGTTCGTCACGGAGAATATGGTTGGGCACAAGCTTGGCGAGTTCGCGCCGACGAGGACCTTTAGAGGACACGGCCATCACACCGAGCGTTCGACTTCTTTGAAGTAGATTCCAGGAGGCCAATGGTATGCAGGCATATGCAAAGGCGCGATTTTTGCGCACATCGCCGCGGAAGGCCCGCCTTGTCATAGATGCGATTCGGGGCAAGGACGTGAAGGAAGCTTTGGGAATACTTCGGTTTACCCCGAACTACGCAGCGAGACTGATAGAGAAGGTTTTTGAAGTCGGCTGTGGCGACCGAGAACAACCATGACATGGATGGTGACAATCTGAAGGTGGCGCAGGCGATGGTTAACGGCGGTCCCAACGCTATGAAGCGGGTGCGCTACGCACCGATGGGGCGTGGCTATCGAATCGTTAAGAGGATAAGCCACATAATGATCGGCGTCGAAGAAACAGAGCCCAAGCCCGAGAAGAAGGGCGTAAGCGTCGTGGCCCTGTTGCGAGGGTAGCGAAAGCTGCGCGCAGAAAAGGTGGAGGCGCGCCGGTGAAGGCTGCAGAACCTGTGGCGGCGAAGCCGGAGGGTGCAGCGCCTAAGCGGGCGACCCGGAAGAAGAAAACCGACGGCGAAGAAGTGAAGCCAAGGGAGGCGAGTAATTGGGACAGAAAATACACCCAATAGGGTTCCGTATTGGTGTGTACCGCGAGTCAGAGAGCAAATGTACGCGACTGACAAAGACTTCGCTGCTTTGGTCATTGAGGATGCCAAGATACGGAAGTATGTGAAAAAGAAAGCATGTATAATGCGGGCGTGTCACGCATCGAGATCGAGCGCGCCACCAACAGAGTCAAGCTCAACATTCATACGGCTAAGCCGGGCATCATCATTGGTCGCGGTGGCAAGGGCGTGGATGATCTGAGATCCGAGCTGGAGAAACTCACTGCCGGCAAGAGCGTTCACGTAAACGTGCAGGAGATCAGGTCGCCGGAGATGGACGCGCAGCTTGTGGCTGAGTCTATCGCGCAGCAAATCGAAAAGCGCACCTCTTACAAGAGAGCGAATAAGCAGGCCGTGCTCAGGACCATGAGAATGGGCGCCAAGGGTATCCGCATCCGCGTAGCGGGGCGGCTGGGTGGCTCAGAGATGGCTCGTGTGGACGGTGATAAGTCGGGAAAGGTACCTCTGCATACGCTGAGGGCGGATATCGACTACGGTTTCACGGAAGCCAAGACCACCTACGGGCACATCGGCGTCAAGGTGTGGATCTATAAGGGCGATGTTTTGCCTGGTTCAAAGCGTGCTGAGCCGACCGAAGAAGAGATAATGGCCGCGAGAAGGCCGCGAAAGCCGAGAGGCGAGCGTGGTGATCGTGGTGATCGCGGCGGCTACGGCGGCGGCGGCCGGGGCGGCTACGGCGGCGGCGGCGGCGGACGTGGCGGCGGTGGCTACGGCGGCGGCGGACGCGGTGGCGGCGGCTACGGCGGCGGCGGTGGACGCGGTGGCAGCGGCGGCGAGAGGAGGGGCTAAACTATGCTGATGCCTAGAAGAACAAAATATAGAAAGCAGCAGCGAGGCTCCCGGGCCGGCGTGGCTACTGCGGGGACCAAGGTCAATTTCGGTGAGTTTGGGCTGCAGGCGTTGGAAGCAGCCTGGATTACAGCGAACCAGATTGAATCGGCTAGAGTTGCAATTACGAGGCACATCAAGAGAGGCGGACAGGTGTGGATCCGGATATTCCCGGACAAACCGATCACCAAGAAGCCTGCTGAGACTCGTATGGGCAAGGGCAAGGGCAATCCCGAAGGATGGGTTGCCGTTGTTAGACCAGGACGTATGCTTTTTGAGATGGGTGGCGTTGACGAAACCCTGGCCAAAGAAGCAATGAGGCTGGCGGCGCACAAGCTGCCTATTCAGACCAGGTTCGTGACCAGGAAAGAGCAGGGCGACATCGGTGAGACAGTCTGAGTTTAGAAATAAAATAAAGCAATCGAGCGATGTTGAGCTGGAAGGCATGCCGAAGCAGGAGCGCGAGAGCCTGTATAAGATGCGACAGCAGATAGCGCTGAAGCAGTTGGACAATCCTCATGCGATCACTAACGCCAGAAAAAACGTGAGCCGCGTCTTGAGCGAGATGCGGGCTCGCGAGATCAAGGCAGGCAAGGGATCCTAAGTATGGACAGAACTAATCGTAAAGTCAGAAGTGGGCGTGTTGTCAGTGATAAGATGGACAAGACCGTTGTGGTGGCTATCGAGACGCTGGTAAAACATCCGCTCTACGGTAGAATTGTGCGCCGAACGAGCAAGTTCAAGGCACACGACGAGAGTAACGAGTGCGGAATTGGCGATAGAGTTGAGATTATGGAGACGAGGCCGCTGTCCGCGGAAAAGAGATGGCGGGTAAGTCGAGTAGTCGAAAAGGCCAAGTAGTTACGACCAAACGGCTGCCGATCTAGTCACTTGAGCAGAATACGGAACCGGACCGACCGATTGCGCGTCCGTTCGGCGATCATTGTTCGGCTTTGGATTTTGGATTAGAAGAGCGCCTTGTTAGAGAGGAAACCAGAATGATACAGCCCTATACGCGATTGAGAGCGGCTGACAATTCGGGAGCGCGCGAGATCCGTGCATCAGGGTTATGAAGGGGTCAAACGCGCGTTACGCAGGCGTCGGGGATATTATCATAGGCGCAGTGAAGCAGGCAACCCCGGGCGCGACAGTAAAGAAGAGCGAAGTGGTCCGCTGTGTAGTTGTCAGAACCAAACACGACATACAACGTCCGGATGGTTCGATCTTGCGCTTCGACGACAATGCGGCCGTGGTCATAAACAATGCTAATGAGCCCCGCGGGACGCGCATCTTCGGCCCAGTGGCCAGGGAACTGCGCGAAAAAGGATTCATGAGAATCATTTCGCTGGCCCCCGAGGTTCTGTAGGGTTTCGTCCCGGCGTCTCGGAGAGCGATGGAGATCTGACTATGAAGAAGAAAAAACCAGTGTTCGAAGGCAAGTTGAAGTTCAAGAAGGGGTGACGAAGTGATCGTTTTGGCCGGCAAAGACAAAGGCAAGCGCGGCAAGATCATCCAGACACTGCCGGAAGACGGCAAAGTTATCATTGACGGTATAAACGTCGTTACCCGGCATCAAAAGTCTCGATCGTCCAGCTCCCGCGCGATGGTTAAGCAGCAGCTTGGTGAAATACAAGTACCGCTTGGCGTTAACATAGCCAAGGTGATGCTGATATGCCCTAAGTGCAACAAGGAAACCAGAATGCACCGCGTGCGGAATTTCGGACGGAGATATGGCGCGTCAGTGCCGGAAGTGCAGCGAGATGGTGGACGGCTAGAGGAATCGTGCCTGAACACTTTCGCGACTGCTGTGCAGCGCTGTCGTGTTCGCCGCGAAGTGATGAAAATGACGTTCGGCCATTTTCAGAGGAGTAGACGAATGGTTAGACTGAAAGACAAATACAGCAACGAAACCGTGCCGGCCTTGATGAAGCAGTTCGAGTACAAGAACATCATGCAGGTCCCGCGGCTGGCCAAGGTTGTTGTCAGCATGGGCGTGGGCCAGTCGATTCAGGAACCAAAACTGCTGGACGCAGCCGTGAACGACATGACGTTGATCACCGGTCAGAAGCCGGCGATAACTCGTGCGAAGAAGTCGATTTCAAACTTCAAATTGCGCGAGGGCATGCGAATCGGATGCAAGGTGACCCTGCGTGGGGCCATAATGTTCGAGTTCCTGGACAGGTTGTTCAATGTGGTGCTGCCCAGAGTTCGTGACTTTGGCGGAATAGCGCCGGAATCGTTCGACGGGCGAGGCAACTTCGGCATGGGCCTGAAGGAGCAATTGGTGTTCCCGGAGGTCGATTACGATAAGATCGATCGAGTTAGAGGGATGAATATCGTGATCGCCACGACGGCGAAAACCGACGAAGAAGCGCAGAGCCCTGCTTAAGGCCCTGGGACTGCCATTCAGAGAGGCTTAGGCCAATGAAAGAGTACGCGATTGATGCAATCAGGAACGTGGCTCTAGTCGGTCACGGTGGTAACGGAAAGACTTCGCTTGCTGAGTCAATCCTGTATACCAGCGGTGCGATAGGCCGCCTTGGACGCGTCGACGACGGAACTTCCGCCGGTGACTTCGACCCTGAAGAGATTCAGCGCAAGATGAGCATCAACTCGACCGTCTTGCACAGCGAGTGGAAGAATACGAAGATCAACCTGGTCGACACGCCGGGGTATCCGGACTTCATTGGCGATGTGGTCGGCGCTATGCGGGCTGTTGAAGCTGCTATGATAATGGTCGACGGCAGCGGCGCGATTGAAGTCGGCACCGAGAGCGGCTGGGAACTCGCGACGGAAGCCGGGATTACCAAGCTGTTCTTTGTGAATAAGCTGGAAAAGGAAAACTCTGACTTCTATCGCACTCTGGAGGCGCTGAGGAACAGGTTCGGCACGAGCGTTGCGCCTCTGCAAGTGCCCATAGGCGCAGAGGACAAGTTCAACGGTGTAGTTGATCTGCTGACGCACAAGGCGTATACGTGGGCGAATGGAAAGATCGCGCCCACAGATATTCCCGCGGATATGCAGGAGCAGATAAGCAGTATGCGGGAGTCGCTGATCGAGTCTGTCGCTGAGATGGACGATGCCCTGATGGAGAAGTTTTTCGACCAGGGCACTCTGAGCGATGAGGAAGTAGCCAGGGGGCTGGAAATCGGTCTTCGCAACGGAAGTGTCGTCCCGGTATTATGTGGAAGCGCGATGAAGATGGTCGGCGTGGACACGCTGTTGGACTTCATCGTGGCGAGCGTGCCATCGCCTGCCGCGGTGCCGGCTGTGAAGGGACAAACCCGTCCGGCGCCGAGGAAGAGCGCTCTCCGAAAGATGCGTTTTGCGCGCTGGTCTTCAAGACCATGGCTGATCCTTACGTGGGTAAGTTGACATACTTCCGTGTGTTCTCAGGTTCGATCAAGTCCGATTCGCACGTGTACAATGCGAACAAGGAACGTGATGAGCGTGTAGGCCAGGTCTACTTCATTCAGGGCAAGAACCAGGAAGCGACGACCGGAGTAGGAGCTGGAGATATTGGAGCTGTCGCCAAGCTGCAGGAGACTGTCACTAGCGACACGCTGTGCGATAAGGCGAAGCCGATAGTCCTTGAGCCGATCAGCTTCCCGGATCCGGTGTATTCGCTTGCGGTAATGGCAAAGACGAAGTCCGACGAGGACAAGTTGGGTCCGGCACTGCAGAAGATATCAGAGGAAGATCCGACGTTCAGGACCCGCAGGGACCCGGAGACGAGTCAGACCGTGATGAGTGGCCTTGGCGAAAGTCACCTGGATATCGTTGTGGAGAGGCTGAAGAGGAAGTTTGGCGTCGAGGTGGAAACCGAGGTGCCGAAGATTGCATATCGCGAAACCGTAACCCGAACAGCGGAGGCCCAGGGGCGGCACAAGAAACAAACCGGTGGCCGCGGGCAGTTTGGTGATTGTTGGATAAGGCTCGAGCCGCAGCCAAGGGGTGCAGGTTACGAGTATGTGGATGCTATCGTGGGCGGCTCAATACCACGGCAGTTTATTCCGTCCGTTGATAAGGGGATTCGCGAGGCGATTGCCACGGGGATTCAGGCCGGATATCCGGTGGTTGACGTGAAAGCAACGTGTTACGACGGCAGTTTTCACACTGTTGACTCTTCGGATATGGCGTTCCAGTTGGCGGGTAGGTTGGGCTTCAGGGCCGCAGCCGAGAAGGCTGGCCCCGTCCTCCTTGAGCCGATTATGGAGTTGGAAATAGTTGTTCCCGAGGAGTTTATGGGAGACGTGATCGGTGACTTGAACGCGAAGCGCGGAAGAGTTGCCGGTATGGAGCCGATCGGTGGCGGGAGGCAGAGGATCAAGGCGCAGGTGCCCCAGAGCGAAGTGCTGCGATACTCGATTGACCTTAGATCGATAGCTCGCGGGCGCGGTAAGTTCAGCGCCGGGTTCTCGCATTACGAGGAAGTTCCGGCTCATGCGGCACAGCAGGTGATTGCTGATGCCGAGAAGGCCAGGAAAGAAGAGTAGGTCGGATGAGCTGGTTTGCAGCTTCCACCCATCTTTAAGGAGTGATTACGTGGCAAAGAAGTGCCTGATCGAAAAGCAAAAACGGCCGCCGAAGTTCAGCGCGCGGCAGTACAACCGATGTGGAATCTGTGGCAGGCCTCGCGGGTAGATACGCAGGTTTGGCTTGTGCAGGATCTGCTTCCGTGAGATGGCGCACAAGGGTTTAATTCCTGGCGTTACGAAATCGAGTTGGTAGATATTACGGGGTAACAGCCCTACTGAAACTGTTTGACACGGAGCCGCACAAAATGTTAAACTAAGCGTTTGTGGCGGTCCGTTAGACGGAGGATCAAGTATGACCGTGACAGATCCTGTGGCCGACCTGCTGACCAGAGTGCGAAATGCCAATTCGGCGAAGCACGATATGGTTGAGGTGCCGGCGTCAAAGCTTAACACAGAGATTTTGCGCATTCTTCGGGATGAGGGGTTCATCAAGAACTATGAGGCGATCAAGGACCGCAGGTTCCCGACAATGAAGATCGCGCTTAAGTATGGACCGAAACAGGAGACAGTCATCAGTAACCTGAGGCGGGTAAGCAAGCCCGGTCTCAGTTTACGCCAAGCGTGACAAGGTGCCGCGGGTACTGCGTGGGCTGGGCGTAGCTATTATCAGCACGTCGAGAGGCGTGATGACCGACCGAGAAGCAAGAAAACTTGGTGTCGGCGGTGAAGTTCTGTGCTACGTTTGGTAGATAGGGAGAGGTTATCATGAGTAGAATTGGACGGATGCCAATACCGGTGCCGAACGGAGTGCAAATCAGCCAGGAGGACGGCGTTCTGACGGTCAAGGGCCCGAAGGGGACCCTGAGCAGAACGCTGCACCCGAGCATTAGCGTGAAGCAGGTCGATGGCGAGATTATCTGTGAGAGGCCATCGGACAGCAAGGAGCACAGATCTCTGCACGGACTCGTCCGGACGCTGGTCAGTAACATGATCGTGGGCGTCACTCAGGGCTATGAGAAACGCCTTGAGATCCAGGGAGTGGGCTATCGTGCTGAACTGCAGGGAAAAAACCTGAGCGTGCAAGTTGGCTTGTCGCACCCCGTGGTGGTTGAACCGATGCTGGGCATCGAGTTTGAGGTTGGCATAGACACAAAGGGCGCGTATATCGTCCAGGGCACGACCCAGAGAATGCCGTTCGTGATTTTGAGGGGCATCGATAAGGAAGTGCTCGGCCAGCAGGCTGCTAATATCCGTGGCATAAAGCCACCGGAGCCTTATAAGGGTAAGGGTATAAGATACTCGACCGAGAAGATAAGGCGAAAGGCCGGAAAGCAAGGCAAGGCCGCCGGCAAGAAGTAAGATTGGTGGGCTGGATCTTATGTCCGGCCCGCAGCGGATCGTAAATCGCGCCGGGTGCCGTATCGCACGAGGGCAACAGGTGCCGCTTCGTGATCGGGATGGTGCTGGCGATTGGCAAGGCCGGGCGCGATATCACCTGTAAACCTGTGCCTGGGGGTATTTGATGTTAGAGAAGGAACTACTTAGGCGGAAACGCCATAAAAGATTGAGGAACACGGTCATCGGAACCGCTCAGAAGCCTAGACTGAACGTTTTCAGGAGCGTGTGCCACATCTACGCGCAGGTCATCGACGATGCGACCGGCAAAACGCTGGTAGCAGCATCCACTCTTGACGGCGAGCTCAAATCGCAGGTCAAGGGCGGCGGCAATGTCGAGGCGGCGAAGCTGGTCGGCCAGTTGGTCGGCAAGCGAGCTATCGAGAAGGGCGTTGAAACCGTGGTCTTTGACCGCGGCGGATACCAATATCATGGACGGGTCGCGGCCCTGGCAAACGGGGCGCGCGAAGCTGGTCTCAAGTTTTAACAGCGTAGGGAGGAAGCATGCCGAGAATCAATTCGGATGCGCTCGATCTTGAAGAGCAGGTCATCCTGTGACCAACAAGGTTCAGAAAACCCACAAGGGCGGTCGCACCATGAGTTGGAGCGTGCTCGTGGCCGTGGGTGACAGGAATGGCCACGTGGGCATCGGCCTGGGCAAGGCATCCGGCATCCCGGACGCGATCCGCAAGAGCATTGAGGACGCCAAGAAGAGTATTATCGAGGTGTCGATGGTGGGGACTACAGTTCCGCACGAGACCCAACAGCACTACGGTGCCGCGATCGTCAGAATGAAGCCGGCATCTCCGGGAACCGGTGTTGTTGCCGGCGGCGCCGTCAGGCCGATTTTGGAATTGGCCGGCGTTAGGGATGTCCTGGCTAAGTCGTTGGGTTCGCCGAACGCCATCAATACCGCCAAGGCTACTATCGAATGCTTAAAGGCTATGAGTGTGCCCGAAAGGGTCGCGGAACTGCGCGGAAAGCGGCTTGAGGACCTGGTGCCGTGGCTGGTGAAGAAACGGCGTGAAGAAGGCGGCTCTGGTGTCGCATTAGAAACTGGTGATGAGATCGCTTCGGAAGAAGTCGAGACACTCCAGACGGAATCGGAATAGTTTATTGGTCCCTGTGATCGGCCCGGAAACGTTTCTCGGGCGGATCAGGTGACCCTCGACGAGGCTAAACGATGCTTAAGGTTACTCTGAAGAAAAGCTTTATTGGATACAACAAACGGCAGCGAGCCACAGTGCAGGCGCTGGGACTCAACAAAGTGGGTTCATCCGCTGTGCATGCTGAAAGTGCAAGCGTGGCAGGGATGATCCGCAAGGTTGATCACCTGCTTGCGGTAGAGCGGTTGCAGGACCCGGTGGAGGTGAAAGAATGAGACTCAACGACTTGCATCCTGCTCCAGGTGCGACGCATTCGCGGAAGCGCATTGGCCGTGGGACCGGTTCAGGGCACGGTGGCACCTCAACAAAGGGCCACAAAGGCCAGAAGGCGAGAAGTGGCGGGGGCGTTCGGCCCGGGTTCGAAGGTGGACAGACGCCTTTGCATCGCAGACTGCCACAGAGGCGCGGGTTCAGGAATATGAACCGCAAGGAATATGCTATAGTAAATATTGCGGATCTCGAAGTCTTTGACGCGGGAACCGAGGTTACGCCTGAGTTGCTTGTGTCGGGCGGCTTTGTAAAGAAAGTCATGGATGGCATCAAGATTCTCGGTGAAGGCGAGTTGACAAAAGCCCTCACGGTGCGTGCGCATAAGTTCAGCAAAAGTGCTGAAGAGAAACTTAGAGCTGTCGGTGGTACTGCGGAGGTATTATAGATGCTGGCATCTGTTATGGCAGCGTTCCGAATTCCGGACTTGAAGAAAAGGATCACCTTCCTTTTTATGATGTTTGCGGTGTATGTAGTGGGGTTGCACATTACCATACCGGGTGTTGATACGGCAATTTTGCAGCAGCATTTTAGCGGCGGATTGTTCGATTTGCTCAATTCCTTTACCGGAGGAGCGTTCAAGAGATACACGCTCTTCGCAATGGGCATTATGCCCTACATTAACGCATCGATCATTATGCAGCTTCTGACTATCGCAATCCCTCAGTTGGAGGAGATGCAAAAGGAAGGCGCCGCCGGGCAGAAGAAGATCAGATTGTATACCAGGTGGCTCACCGGCGTCCTTGCGTTGTTCCAGGCCATTGGGACGACAACGATGCTCAAGAATGTAGGCGCGGTTCAGGGCGGTTGGCTGCAATCGGACAGATTGCTATAACGCTGGTCGCCGGCACTTCGTTCCTTATGTGGCTTGGCGAACAGATTTCCGACAAGGGAATCGGGAACGGCGTCTCGATGGTCATCTTCACCGGTATCATCGCGTATCTGCCGAACCAGGTCGCGGCGACGTGGGAAGTGGTTAGCACAAACGGCGAGTGGTTCGGATTGGCGCTGCTTGTTCTGTTGTTCGTAGCCACGGTCGGGTTCATGATCGCAGTGACCCAGGCCCAGCGAAAGATTCCCATTCAGCACGTGAAACGTGTTGTGGGAAACAAGATGGTCGGTGGTCAGTCGAGCTTCCTGCCTTTGAAGGTAAACTCGGCCGGAGTTATCCCAATCATCTTCGCGGTTTCGATTATGTATTTCCCTATGACCCTGGTGGGCATGCTGACACGCGATACAAGTGTGTGGTACTACAAGTTGGCTCAGAGCCTTATGCCAAGTGCGGCGAATACGTCTGCGCTGCTGATATATGCTCTGCTGATTATCGGGTTCACCTACTTCTACACCGCAGTCACGTTCAACGTGAAGGATGTCTCCGACAATCTGAAAAAGTGGGGCAGCTTCATCCCGGGCATCAGACCCGGTAAGCCTACCCAGGACTATCTCGACAGGATCATTACCAGGATCACCCTGGCAGGCGCGATATTCCTTGCGGTGATAGCGGTACTACAATATGTAGAGCCTCGGATAACGGGGATCACCACATTCTCCCTGGTCGGCGGCACTTCGCTGCTGATTGTGGTTGGTGTTGCGCTTGAGACGATGCAGGCCATCGAGTCTCACCTTTTGATGAGACATTACCGAAGGTTTCATAAAGTAAACGGGCTAATTTGTGCCGTGGCGAGTGTATTGCAATCCCTCGTTGAAACGTGTTAAAATGAGAGGTTGGCTGTGCTCGCCACTTCGCTTGGAAAGGTATCTGGCGTTTTGAGGATCGTATTATTTGGACCACCCGGTGCCGGTAAAGGCACCCAGGCGAGCGCGCTGTGTGAGAAATACGGCGCTGAGCATATATCGACCGGCGACGTTCTGCGTGAGGCCGTCGCTAACAAGACCGAGGTCGGGCTTCAGGCGAAGAGCTATATGGACAAGGGCGAATTGGTGCCCGATTCCGTAGTGATTGCGATTGCCAAGGAAAAACTGGCTAAGGTTGGCGAGATGGGATTCATTCTGGATGGATTCCCGAGGACGATAGCCCAGGCCGAGGCGCTCGACGCGGCGCTTGCAGAGCTGAATCTGCCGCTGGAAGCAGTGGTCAATTTGCAGGTTGACGATGACGAGCTGATCAAGCGGCTGTCGGGCCGAAGGGTGTGCCCCAGCTGCGGCGAGCCGTATCACGTAGATACAAAGAAGCCGAAGTGCGACAGCAAGTGCGACAAATGCGGCGCCGAGCTCGTGCACCGTAGTGATGATCAGCCTGAGGCAATCAAGAACAGGCTGAATGTGTATAATACTCAGACTGCTCCTGTGTTGAATTATTATTCGGGCAAGGGCATACTGAAAAACATAAACGCCGTAGGCAGCATCCATGACGTAGTAGACAGGATAGCCGGGGCGCTTGGATAGGTTACTGCGTTGATTGTTAGGAAGACGCCGGCTGAGATAGAGAAGATGCGCGTCGCTGGAGCGACGGTCGCGCGGTGTCTAAAAGAGATTTCCGAGCGGATAGTTCCGGGCGTGACGACCACGCTGGATGTCGATATTATGGCCGAGGATCTGATCCGGAGCTATAACGCAACGAGTTCTTTCAAGAACTACCGCGGGTATCCGAATACGGCGTGTGTTGCCGTAAACGAGGAAGTCGTGCACGGGATTCCCGGCCCGAGGGTGCTGATGCCCGGAGATATCGTGGGTATAGACCTGGGGGCCATTGTTGACGGCTGGCACGGCGATTCGGCTATTACGATTGCCGTTGGAGGCCAGGCGACTCCCGAGGCCATGAGGCTTCTGAAGATTACGAAGGAAGCCCTGTTCAAAGGCATTGAACAGGCGAGGCCGGGAAACCGGCTTTCGGATATCGGGCATGCGATTCAGTCGTATGTTGAAAAGAATGGATATTCCGTGGTGAGAGATTTGGTAGGGCACGGTATCGGGCGCAGTATGCACGAGGACCCGCATGTGCCCAACTACGGAAGGCCGGGCAAGGGTGTTCGGCTGGAAGAAGGAATGACGCTGGCTATCGAACCGATGGTGAACGTCGGAGGCTATGAAGTGAAGACTCTGGCTGATAGCTGGACGGTTGTTACGACGGACGGGTCGCTGTCTGCCCATTTCGAGCATACGGTCGCTGTCAGGCACAACGGTCCCGACATATTGACTGTGGTATCAACGGAGGAGGCTTCGTTCGCAAATGGCTAAAGAGAAAGCCATCGAAGTAGAAGGGCGTGTAACTGAGTCTCTGCCGAACGCGATGTTCCGTGTAGAACTCCCGAATGGCCATAGTGTATTGGCTCACGTCTCTGGGAAAATCAGAATGCACTTCATCAAGATCCTGCCTGGAGATATGGTGAAGATGGAGTTGAGCCGGTACGACTTGACGCGCGGGAGGATTATATATCGTTACAAGTAGACGCTGAGGTCAGCGGCTGGTCTCGTTTGCTCATTCACATCCCTGGGAGCGAGGCTTTGACCGGAGGCGGCTGCGTACTGAGAGGACAAAGGACAAATGAAGGTAAGAGCTTCAGTGAAGCCGATGTGCGAGAAATGCAAAGTGATCAAGCGGAAGGGTGTAGTCCGCGTGATCTGCAGCCAATATCCCAAACACAAACAGCGGCAAGGCTGATGGGATTGATTGGCATTATGGTTGCTTCGGGATTTAACGGGAGCAGCCGTCGGGATTCTCGATATGTGATTGGAGGGTAACGTAGCTTGGCGAGAATTGCAGGTGTAGACCTCCCTAGGGAAAAAAAGGTTGAATATGCGCTGACTTATATCTACGGTATAGGGCTTCCCAGCGCTCAAAGAATAGTTGGTGCCGCGGGCGTAGACCCGAGCACAAGAGTCCGCGACCTCACGGAAAGCGAAGTCTCTGATCTCAGAAAAGAGATCGAAGGCAGCTTCACCGTGGAGGGCGATCTGCGTCGCGAGTTAGCGATGAGCATCAGGCGCCTTATGGAGATCGGCTCCTACAGGGGACTGAGGCACAGACGCGGGCTTCCGGTGCGCGGACAGCGGACAAAGACAAACGCACGTATGCGCAAAGGGCCGAGAAGAACTGTCGGTATACGGCGCAAGAAGTAAATCCTAGCCAGGAGGCTGTAATTTGGTAAGAAAAGCAGCAAGCAGCCGCGCTAAACCGAAAGAAAAGAAGAACATCATTCAGGGCGTGGCGCATATAAAGAGCACGTTTAACAACACGATTATCTCTATAACCGATATGACAGGAGCGGTGGTGTCTTGGGCCAGCGCGGGTACTGTAGGCTTTAAGGGTACTAAAAAGAGCACCCCGTTCGCGGCCCAGTTGGCTGCGGAGGCTGCAGCGCGCAGGGCTATGGAGCACGGCATGAAGCGCGTCGACGTTCTCGTCAAGGGTCCTGGATCCGGGCGAGAGACCGCTATTCGCTCTCTGCAGGCTGTGGGACTGGAAGTCAGTCTGATCAAGGACTGCACACCGATCCCGCACAACGGGTGTCGTCCGCCTAAACGGCGGCGTGTGTAAGTTATCACTCACGAGGCGGTGCGGGTTTGCCGTTATCGCGCGTGTTGGTGTCGAGAGGCCGGCGCGATGGCGCGCGGCTTCGACCGGTAAGTGTCGTTTTTCCGTTGCTTCGGAACATTTAGTTCCCGAGCGATTGGTGAAGATTCTAGGAGACGATTAGGACATGGCATCTGAAGGTAATCCCGTCTGCAGGTTGTGCAGACGAGAGGGCGTAAAGCTCTATCTTAAGGGCGACAAGTGCTATTCCCGCAAGTGTCCCGTGGAGAAGAGACCTTTTCCTCCGGGACAGCACGGTCAGGGAAGAACGCAGCGAAAGCTCTCCGATTACGGTGTGCAGCTTCGTGAGAAGCAGAAGATGCGCAGAATATATGGCGTAAGAGAGGGCCAGTTCCGTATTTACGTGGGCGAAGCGGTTAGGAAACCCGGAGTGACCGGTGAGAACCTGCTTCAGGAGTTGGAAGTACGTCTGGATAATGTCGTTTATCGAATGGGATTATCGACGTCCAGGCACCAGGCTCGACAGTTTGTGTCGCACGGCCATATAGTGGTCAACGGCAAGCGGGTGAACATTCCGTCGTATCAGGTAAGAGCCAACGACGTGGTCGAGGTTTACGAAGGGGCTCGCAAGATTCCGCCTCTGGTGGCTGCTCTCGAGGCCGCCGGCGGCAGGACTCAGTCCGCGTGGCTGCAGTTCGACCCGAGTCAGTTCAAGGGAACAGTATTGTCATTGCCGTCAAGGGATGAGATAGACACAGACGTACAAGAATCGTTGATAGTCGAGTTCTATTCAAGATAAATGGAGGCGACGAAATATGGAGATGGTAACGCCGCGCATCGAGATACTGGAAGACGGGGCGACATATGGCAAGTTCGTCGCGGAACCACTTGAGCAGGGTTTTGGCTACACAATCGGCAACGCTCTTCGCAGAGTTCTGCTTTCCTCGATACAGGGGGCGGCGATTACAGCGATCAAGATCGATGGCGTGCTGCACCAGTTCTCGACGATTCCGGGGGTCAAGGAGGATACAACCGAACTGATCCTCAACCTGCGGGAATTGTATGTGCAGATGGATGTGGACGGAGCGGAGCCGGTTGAGCCGCGGGTGATCAGAATTGATGTTCATGGGCCGGGAGAAGTAACCGGAGCGGATATCCGGACACCGGCCGATATCATGCAGAGTAAATCCGGAACTCCACATAGCTACGTTGAACGACGAAACTGCCACGCTGCGGGCGGAGTTGACCGTCGAACGAGGCAAGGGATATGTCCTGCCGGAAAAGCAGGAACGAGTAAAGCAAAGCATAGGGGTTATCCCTGTGGGGGCCGTCTTTACCCCGGTAAGAAAAGTCAGCTATACAGTTGACCCGACCAGGGTGGGGCATAAGACGGACTATGATCGACTGGTGATCGAAGTTATCACTAACGGCACAGTGATGCCGAGCGATGCCGTCAGCGAGGCCGCGAAAATCCTCGACAGGCAGCTCAGGCTGTTCTTTGACTTCGCGCGGAAGCCGAAGGGAGCGGGCTATGATTACGGCGGAGGATTGTCCGGAAATCTGCCGGGTCCGCCGGATGCCCGGATCGAGGAGTTGGACTTCTCGGTCAGGACCTACAATTGCTTGAAGAAGGCAAACGTCCTGACCATTCACGAGTTGGTCCAGCTTACCGAAGGCGACCTGATGAACATCAGGAACTTCGGCAAGAAGTCGTTGAACGAAGTCAAAGATAAGCTCGAATCCCTCAGTTTGTCCCTCAGACCGAGCAGCGAGCGCGGGGAGTTCCGAATTCCTCCGCCCAGCGATGAAGACGAGGATGAAGAGGACATGGACATCGATGAGATGGAGCTGGAGGGTGCAGAGGAGGCTGACTCCGAGGATGAGGCTAAAGAAGAAGTCGAAGCCGAAGAGGATGCAGAGTAATTAAGGTCTTAAAAGGCGGGATTTGAAGAATGCGACATCGTGTTGCTGGGAGAAAACTGGGTCTGCCTTCCGATCAGAGGATGGCGTTGTTGAATGGGTTGGTTAGATCCTTGAGTAATGTACGAAGCAATCAAGACCACCGAACCTCGCGCGAAAGAAGCCAGGGTGTTGGCCGAAAGGCTGATCACCATTGCAAAGCAGAATACGGTTCACGCGAGAAGGGAAGCACGAAAGGTGCTCCCGGCCCCGCGGGTGCCTGCAGGGATGTTGAGCGCTCACGGGAAGGCGCAGAAGGATATGCGCCAGGAACGGATCGATCGAGATCCTGTCAAGCGCTTGTTCGACGTGGTGATTCCCAAGCTTGCCGATAGGCAGAGCGGATATACGCGGATGACCAAGATCGGGTTCCGCAAGGGTGATGCCGCTCCTATGGTCAAGCTGGAAATCGTAGTAGAATAGTGCGCAACGTCAAGGTCGTCGTTGAGTACGACGGCACTGACTACTTCGGCTTTCAGTATCAGCCGAGAGTGCCGACGGTCCAGGGGGAGCTTGAGCGAGTCCTGAGCAAGATCGTCAAAGAAAAGGTAACGATTTACGGGTCAGGCCGAACCGATGCAGGGGTGCACGCCGCAGGGCAGGTGATAAACTTTCGCACCCAGGGCAGCATCCCGACCGACCGGGTGTGCGCTGCGATGAATGCGCTGCTTCCGACGTCCATTGCGGCTTTGGAGGCTGTCGAAGTGGAAGCGCAGTTCCACTCGCGGTATTCGGCGAGGTCGAGATTATACCGATACGAGATTCTCAATCGAGAAGCGAAAAGTGCGCTGCTGGGCCGGTATTCCTGGCATCTGAGGCATCCGTTAAATGTGGACGCGATGAGGGATGGGGCGCAGCACCTTGTGGGCGTGCATGATTTTTGCTCGTTTGCTTGCGCGGACCGAGACGATGAGTGCTCGTCCATACGCTGCATGGCTTCGGTGGAAGTGCGCCGCGAGGCAGAACGCATTAAGATCGAGTTGAGAGCGAATGCATTCCTGCGATCTATGGTCAGGATTGTCGTTGGGACGCTTGTTGATGTCGGGCTGGGCAGGACGCAAAGCTCGGAGATTGGTGAGATTCTAAGGGCCGGTGACCGGCGAAGAGCAGGAAAGACGGCTCCGCCGCAGGGACTGTGCCTTGTGGAAGTTGAATACTGACTGTGGCGCCGCAGCCGGACCCAAACACTTGGAGTTGGTTACAGGTAACAGTCTGAAGAGGATACGCGATGGGAACATATTTCGCTAAGCGGGAAGACATGACGAGAAAGTGGTACGTCATTGACGCTGCCGGCATGCCGGTCGGACGATTGGCTGCCGAGGCGGCTAAAATATTGAGAGGCAAACACAAGCCGATCTTTACTCCGCACGTTGACTGCGGAGATCACGTGATAGTTGTGAATGCGAGTAAGTGCGTGCTGACCGGCAACAGCAAAGGTGATGAGCCGGTATATCATCACTCCGGCTATCCCGGTGGTATAAAGAGCGCCACGCGCGGCCAGATACTGGCGAAGACACCGGTGAAGGCTGTTATGGCTGCCGTGAAGGGTATGCTGCCTCACAACAAGCTCGGAGACGCTACTCTTAGAAAACTAAAGGTATATGCGGGACCGGAGCACGGACAGGAATCGCAGAAGCCCGAGGAATTGAAATTCTAGTCTGAAAGCCTGGGGTAGAAAGTCAAGAAGTCAAAAAGTTGCGCATCGGCCCTGGCCGCAGCCGGCGTTTTGACCTTCGCGCAGTTAGATTGTTGACTTCTATATCCGGCTCTTACGGAGGATATATATTGGAAGAGACCGCAAGATATTACGGTACGGGTCATAGGAAGAATGCGACAGCCAAGGTGTGGCTGACTCCCGGTGAAGGCAACGTCACCATCAATGGCGTGACTATGTCCCAGTACGTCGGCCGGAAATCGCTGGAACTGCTCATTCTGCAACCGTTTGAAGCAGTGAATGCGGTTGGCAGGTATGATGTGAAAGCTCAGTGCCTCGGTGGTGGAATTGCCGGCCAGGCTGGCGCGGTTCGACACGGAATCAGTAAAGCGCTCCTCGAGGTGGCCGGCGAGATGCGATTGCCGCTTCGAAGGCAGGGGTTTCTGACTCGAGATCCGAGAGTGAAAGAGCGAAAGAAATACGGACGCAAGAGAGCTAGAAGAGGATTCCAGTTCTCCAAGCGCTAGGATTGCTCTGAGAATGTGTATATGTCTCCAGGTATTCTGCCTGGAGACAAATGACTCGTATCAGGTCCGACGGCCCACAAGCTGCCGGGCCTTTTATTGTGTCAGGTGGGCATCTGAGAACTCTGGTATAAATACTGTATTTTTGCCCGTGTGCAGGTTAAGCACGGCCTAACGGGGAATATATAAGTATCCGACCAATGGTTGGTGGATGGGGAGAGGCTGCTCCTCGCGGATCACAAAAAAGGTCAGCGAAATCAGCATTCCACGGAGGATCTCGATGGTCCTTCTCCCATTCCATGAGTTCGTGTAAATACGGGCACGTCGGATGTATGAGCCAGTGGTTTCGAGAAGTTCGGGGCAACTTCGATTCTCAGAAGCTGGCTCAATTGTTGTACGCAGGTTTTTGCCCCGCATCCGGCGAACCTTCCCACGTGAATACCCAAGAATTTCTAGTTGAAGAATCGGCTGGCGGGCGCCTGGATGCTTATCTCGCACTCAGACTTGCGGACGTGTCCCGGTCGAACATCCAGAAGCTCATCTCCAGTGGCCACGTGCTGGTAAACGCTCTGGCGCAGCGCGCAAGCTATAAAGTCCAGCCCGGAGACCGCATCAGCGTTACGATCCCTCCACCCGAGCCAATGAGCGTCGGCGCTGAAGATATTCCACTTGATATTGTCTACGAGGACGCACAAATCATCGTAATTAACAAGGCCAAGGGGATGACGGTTCATCCCGCGCCGGGGAGCAAGCACGGCACCCTGGTAAATGCGATCCTGGCCCACAGCACCGACCTTTCCGGAATAGGCGGAGTGGAGCGACCGGGCATAGTGCACAGGCTGGATAAAGACACCTCGGGCCTGCTGGTGGTTGCCAAGACAGACCTTGCGCACTGCGCATTGCAGCAGCAGATACAGAATCGGACGGCGGAAAGGCGCTACAATGCCCTGGTATGGGGCGAGACTCAGTTCAACGAGGCTGTTGTCGACGCGCCTATAGGCCGGCACCCGACCGACCGTCAGAAGATGGCTGTTATCAAGGATACCGAGCGCCACACGGCGCGCGAGGCCATTACACACCTCGCGGTAATCGAGCGCTACAAGGGCTTTACGCTGCTGGAGGCAAAGCTCGACACCGGCAGGACGCACCAGATTCGGGTCCATTGCTCATTCATCGGCCACCCCGTGGTTGGTGACCCTGTGTATGGCGGCGCGAAGAGATCGCTCCCGGCGGCTTATGGCAAGGTCGAAGCGCGAGATATAACCTCTTTGATTCATAACCTGCAGGGCCAGGCTCTGCATGCTTGTTCTTTGTCATTCGATCATCCCGTTACGCACAAGCGAATATCGTTTGAGGCCCCAATGCCGCCTGATATGCTCGAGTTCATTAAGTGGCTGAGGTCTTCCAGCAGTCCGAATCGCGCCGGGAGATCGTGACATGAACACCTTCGCGACTGCGCCTGCGGAGAGTCAATGTCGGGCTTTCGCAGTATCTGGCGACACTACTGTCGCCCCGGGGGTTTCACCGCGAATAGATGAAAATGCCTTCGGCATTTTCAGAGGAGGATAATGCAGGTCGGGGACATCGCCACAATGCGCAAACCGCATGCTTGCGGATCCTATGAATGGGAAATAGTAAGGATGGGGGCGGATATCGGGCTGAAGTGCCTGAAGTGCGGCCACAGAGTGCTGCTGGAGCGATCTTATTTCAACAAGAGAGTAAAGCAGGTAGCCCCAAGAGGGGATTAGCATGTCCCGGTTCTACTGCGGCGCGTGCGGTTGGAATTATAACCACTGGCGCTCCAGATTCTATCCTGCGGACCTCGCGCAGAAGAGATGGCTGGAGTTTTACTCCCAGCGCTTCGACACTGTTGAGATTAACAACTCCTTCTACCGGCTGCCGGAGAAGGCGGTTTTCGAGCACTGGCGTGAATGCACTCCCCCGGGCTTTGTTTTTGCTGTAAAGGCGAGTCGATACCTGACCCACATTAAGAGACTCCGGGAGCCCGAAGAGCCGCTTCACCGTCTTCTCTCGCATTCGGAAGGGTTGGCGGAAAAGCGCGGCCCGATCCTCTACCAGTTTCCCCCGAACTTGACCGTGGACCTCACGCGATTGGAGAGCTTTCTAAAGCTGCTGCCCGGCGATGTTCGCGGCGCCTTCGAGTTCCGAAACGATTCGTGGCACAACGATGAAACGTGGGAGATGCTGTCGAAGGTACCGGGCGGCCTACTGCATAATGGACTCGCCCGGCTTGCCGCTTCATTTGAAGACGACGGCGGACTTTTCCTACGCAAGAATGCATTCCGGCGGGGAGGAAACGAGCGGCAATTACACCGACGAGCATCTGAGGACATGGGCTGATCGAATTGAGAAGCTGCTTCTCCTCGGAGATGCTTACGTTTACTTCAACAATGACTACATGGGTTTTGCCGTGAACAACGCTTTCATGCTCAAGAGCCTGGTTGTGGGCGGCAATTGATCCGCATACCGCGGTTCGGCGAGCGGCCCCGAAATACTGGTATTACCTACAGCGCAGCAGTTGGGTATCGCACGGCATAATCTCTATGTAAGGTTGAGTCGAATACGAAAAAGTGAATATACAACTTAATACAGCAGCGTTAGTATTGGAAAGCGACCGATAATAGCAAACCCCGGGAAACCGGGGGGCGCAAAGCGACAGTGCCTAAACGGCCGCGGGTGCCCAATATTGAGTCCTTCCCGGATTGCCGGAAAGACTGAATCTTGGGCATGTCGGGGGCGCAGGGCGGTCTGGCTGCCGAAGCGCTGGGTATTGAAGACACCGATAAGGGCAAAGCTCGAGTGATCGGGCGGCGCAAAGCCTACGGGCTCGTGGATGTCTTGGGGATAGGAACCGGCAATCCGCCGTTTTCGGGGATTGCGGGGCCCATGTTGAGACGAGTCGGCCGGGCTGCCGAATGTCTGGTATGGCGTATGTTCGATGGGCGTGAGCCCATCTCGCCCGCTTTATTCATTTGCAATCTGATCGGAATAATGCGGGATTGCCTGCCGGTGTCTTGGAAAGGAGGTACTTGGCGGGTTCAGTTTATGGTTTGCTGGATGGGTTGCCGGGATTTGAGGTCATCGTTGCCTGATCTTAGGTGCGAGTCTTAAGTCTGCGATGGCCTGGCGAAGTGGCCAGCATGATTCCGGTGGGCGTCCGGCTCTTCTCTTTCCAAAAAGGGGTTGCTTGTGGCCCCGGAAGTATTAGTGGCGGCAGTTGGTGGATATGCACTCAATTGCCGCCACATTCTTCATGTAGATGTTCAAAGTGTGGTCTGCTGCAGTTGCGGATTCGGGTGTTCCTTAAGCTCTTTGTCAAACATGGGCACAAAAACATGGGTCCCGATGGAACATTAATCAGCTTGAGAAGGTCTTGAAACTAGCGAAGGGCGGCTGCGGAATACATTGTCGTGCCCATTAAACAGCGACTTGTGGTTCCCACCGCATCCGCCCATGCTTTCTTACGCCTCATTTGCCTCATCCGTTCCACTGCGCAGGAAAACCCCCTCCGATTCCACAATTACTTCATGTATATCCGCGCGGGAACTTTCCGAATCCTTATGAGGTAATGCAGGCTATGAACAGGTCAACGATGTTTCTAGGTGCGTTGGTGTTTCTTCTGACCGGATGCGCATCCGGCTCGGGCAAGGTTGCCGGCACGAGCTCTCCGAAGAATGTCCTTGTAGTGATGAACGCCAACAGCCCCGACTCTGCAGCGGTGGCAAACTATTATGCTCAGAAACGCGGGATCGCGGCAAAGTTCATCTGCAAGATACGGTGCTCGAGCGCGGAAGAGATTCCCGACGCGGACTTCGAGAAAACAATCAGGGGCCCGATCAAGGATTACCTCGAAAACAGCGGGCTCAAAGACCGGATAGACTACATTGTGCTCACGAGGGGAATCCCGATCAGAACTACTGCAAAGTGGGGCATAGACAGCGCTCTTACGTGCATGTTCAGCGAGTATAACGATCAGCAACTCTCGAACCCCTACTTCGGCGAGTATCATCATTTCACCCACCAGGATGTACAACATATACCTGGTCACTCGTTTGGACGGTCTTACACTCTCCGATGCCAAGGCGCTGGTCGACCGGTCGCTTGCGGCGAAGCCCAGCAAAGGATTGTTTCTGCTTGACTTGGACCCCGGTCGGGACTCGAACCCGGGATACAAGCTGATTAACGATTCCATGCGCGACGCCGCGAAAACGCTGCAAACCGCGGGCTTTACCGTCGAGCAGTATGACAAACCGGAGTTTGCCGCAGGGACCGGCCTGGCCGGCTACTACAGTTGGGGCAAGAATGATGAGCACTATTCTCAGGAGACATTCAATGGGCTGAGGTTCCTGCCCGGGGCGATTGCGGAGACTGCGGACTCCACGAGCGCGTTCACTTTAACTTCTCACAGAACACTGGAAGGCAAAAGGTCCTGACATTACGGACCTGGTGGCGCAGGGCGTGACAGGGGTCAAAGGATATGTCTATGAGCCTTATACTCCGGCGCTCGCGGTTGCCGATACTCTCTTCGATAGATACACCAGCGGCTATAACCTGGCCGAGAGCTTCTATGCCGCGTCCAGATACATCCACTGGCGGGATATCGTTCTCGGTGACCCACTCTGTGCGCCCTATGCCCAGCACAAGTAGAACTGGATAAATGATAGCTCATGCGGACGCGATAACAGCCGGCGTTGATATCGGCTCACTTTCTACCGATGCCGTGCTGCTCAAGGACAACAAAATACTGGCATACGTTGTGGTGCCGACGCTTTCCAACAGCGAGGCTGCGGCCGTTCGAGCCTATAAGAGCGTCCTTTCGCAGGCCGGCATAACAGCGGGCGACGTAGCGAGAGTTATCGCTACCGGCTACGGTCGAGCGAGCACAGACTTTGCCGACAAGGCTGTCACCGAGATCACGTGCCACGCAACAGGCGCGCGGCGGCTGTTTAGGGATGCGAAGAGCGTGATTGACATAGGCGGGCAGGACAGCAAAGTGATACGTCTTTCGGGCGATGGCAGGGTAGAGGATTTTGCGATGAACGACAAATGCGCCGCCGGGACGGGACGGTTTCTCGAGGTGATGGCTCGCTCACTGGATACAGGGCTCGATGCCCTGGGCGCGCTCTCTGCGCTTTCTACCAATGACATCCGAATCAACAGCACGTGCACGGTATTTGCTGAGTCGGAAGTGGTGGCGCTGGTTGCTAAGGGCCTGCCGAAAGAGGATATTCTCCGGGGACTGCACGTCTCCGTTGCTGATCGTATTTATGGCATGGTAGTGCGCCTGCGCGCCGAGGGGCCGTTTGTGATGACCGGCGGCGTGGCCAAGAACACAGGAGTCATTGCCGCGATTGAAGAACAGCTCCGGACCAAGGTGCTCATTCCCCAGGAACCGCAGATCGTCGGCGCCCTCGGCGCCGCGATCATCGCCTCAAAGTCTGAGTCCTAGGGGGCTTTCGCCCCTCGCACTCGAAGCTGACGTTGCCAAAACTGTGTTTCCCCTCTAGAATATAATAGCTCATAAAAAGAAGTGTAAGGCCGGGTGGGCGCAGCAGCCTCCGGCCTCGATATATTGGTCGGGCTTTCGCAGTATCCAGCGATAACTGTCGCCCCGAGGGTGTTTGCAACGAAGGAATGAAAATGATCATCTGGGTAGTGATTTCCGAATCGCCGCCCTGGTACTGTTGCGGGATTTCCGACTCCCCGAACGTGGTGTTCGCGTATCCGGATTCGGAAATCAGAGGAATCTCGGATGAAACCTCTCGCATTCTTCCTGCAGAAGAACGCTGTCGGGCTTTCGCAGTATCTGGCGATACTACTGTCGCCCCGAGGGGTTTCACCGCGAAGGGATGAAAATGCATTGGGCATTTTCAGAGGAGGAAGTGAGAAATGCGTATAGACGGCGCCTGGACGGCACTCGTTACCCCTATGAACTCTGATCTATCGGTGGATTGGAATGGGCTCAAGAAAAACGTTGAGTTCCAGATATCCCAGGGGATTAGCGGGGTGGTGCCGGTTGGCACGACCGGTGAGTCGCCGACCCTGGACTGGGACGAGCACCACGGAGTAGTGAATGCAGTCGCGGCGCAGTGCCGGGGCAAGGTGAAAGTGCTCGCGGGTACGGGCAGTAATTCGACCGGTGAGGCCATAGAAAGCACGAGGTACGCAATCGCGTCCGGCGTTGAAGCGGTGCTCGTGATGGATTGTTATTACAACGGGCCTTCTTCGCAGGAGCTTCGTGATGGTTACTACGCTCGCGTGGCGGCGCAGTTCCCGGATACCGCCATAGTTCCCTACATAATACCGGGGCGGACAGGCACCGCGCTCGCTGTTGAAGATCTTGCCATACTTGCTCATGATTATCCCAATATAAGCACGGTCAAGGAAGCGACCGGGGATTTGGAGAGGATGGGCAGGACTCGCGCACTGCTCGGCACTGGTTTCTCTATTATGAGCGGCGACGATGATCTCACGTTCAAGATGATGAGCGAGCCTTCGATCAAGGCGAACGGCGTCATATCCGTGGCGTCGAATTTTGCCCCTGCCGCCGTGCGCAAAATGGTCGATCTTACCCTGTCGGGAGATGCCGAGGCCGCTCGAAAGGCGATGAGCGCTGTAGAGCCTCTTCTTGGCGTCATCACGGTCAAGGTAGACAACGAGCGCGTCTTGCATTCCGGCCAGAAAGCCACTGTGAACGATCGATACCGCAATCCGCTTCCTGTGAAGACACTCATGACCGGATTGGGAATGCCTTCGGGACTCGGAAGGCAGCCATTGGGTAAAATGTCCATGGCTGGAGTCGCGGTGGTCAGGGCTGCGGCAAAACAGGTCTGGGAAACGAATCCCGAAGTCCTGGAGCCGATCGCTGATTTCTACGGTATAGATATTGCCGCGCGACTGGCAGCCGATTCGGTTTGGGAGGCTCTTGCCTGCTAGAGGGCCGAAGTGTAAACGGAGGTAGAGCCATGCGCAAGTTGTTGGCAGTGGTAGGATTGCTCATTGCGCTCCTTGGTGTATCGCAAATTGTGTGGGCGGCCTGGTGGACAGACGTTGCACAGAGCATCGTGCGCTCATCTTTGCTTCGTCTGTGGGGGCTGCCCCCAGTTGTGATTGGTATTGTGATGATTATTGCTGCGGCTCGCCGGTTGGTGGGACTGCGGCTGTTCGTTATTATCCTTGGCGTTTACGTAGTGCTGGTGGGACTGGCGCTCCTGGCAGCGCCGGAGCTGTTCGGAAAGCTTATGGACATTTTGCTCAAGGGGCGTTCCTCACAGACTCAGGCATTTGTGGTGTGGCTGGCCGGGACTCTGAGAGTTATTATCGGTGTGGCGCTTCTTTATGCGGTCGCCAAGCCGCTGCGGCAGGCAGGCCACACGGGTTAAGGCGGTCGAATACCCGTTCAGTCCTGTTCCTGTGCTTCGGCCGCCTGTTCTTTTAGTTTCTTCAGGCGCACCCCCCGGTTGATGCTCCACTTGAGCGCGGGGGGTGTGATCATGGTTGTAACGACCACCACGATCACAATTGCTGAGTAAGTGGCGGGCACGATCACGCGCTGGCCTTTGCATATCAGCGTGCTGCCGATGGAAGCGCAGATAAGTCCGACCTCGCCCCTGGGGATCATTCCGATCCCGACCGAAACTCTATCCAACCCCTTCTGCAGCACACCCAGTCCGCAAACCTGTTTGCTAACGACGGCTGCCAGTGTCAGCGCGCCGGCGAGGCCGAGAACTGCGGGTTTTGCGAACGTGGCCAGTTCCACTCTTGCACCCATCCTGACGAAGAATATCGGCACAAGGAAAGCCGCGAGCGGCTTTATAAGTTCAAGCACCGAGTGCTCTCCTCGCTCCTTGAACTTTCGCCAGTGCACCTCCTCCAGTATCAATCCGGCCGCAAATGCGCCGACAATCGGCGCCAAACCGATCAGGGATGCAAGATAGGCGAACCCGAAGCACATGCCGAGGGCTGCGGCAATGAGAACATCAGCAGCTCTGAGCCTGGATAACATCCGGAACACCCTGGGAGAGAGCCACCGGCCTATTATCAAGGCGCCCGCCAGGAACCCTGCGGCTTTAGCTACTATAACGACAATTGACGTCGCGGAGAGGCTGCCTGTGCCCGCGTTCGCTGCCGAGATGATGCCGACGACCACCGCGAGCACCACAAGCCCCTGCACATCGTCGATGACTGCCGCTCCCAGGATGATCCTGGCTTCGGCGGTCTGAATCCAGCCGAGGTCCAGGAGCACTCTGGCGGTTATCCCGACGCTCGTAGCGCACAGCGATGCGCCGATGAACACGCGCACGTAGATGTTTGCGTCCGGCATGAAGATCGTCACCACTCCCCAGCCGAGGAGGAAAGAAGCTATCTGCCCAAGCGTCGCCACCGTCAGTGCGGACGAGCCCACTTTCATCATCTTGGCCAGGTCCGATTCGAGACCGACCTGAAATAGAAGCAGGGCTACGCCTATCTCCGAGAGAATTCGGACGCTCTCGTCGTTTTTGATGAACTCAAATCCGTGGAAGCCGAAAAGGTAGAGGTTCCCAACTATGATGCCGAATATGAGTTCGCCGAGAATTGCCGGCTGACCCAGCCGAACGAGAACGTCACCGCCGATCTTGGCGGCTATCAGGATCACTACAAGCGCAAGAAGCACCTTGCTCAGGCTTTCCTGATTCCCTGCCTGGGCTGATCCGGATGCGTGCGCTGCGCAGCAGAGAATACAGGTGATGGCGACTGCCACGATTGCGGGACCGGGCTTGATTCTTAGACTTTCCATCGGAAAACTGCCTTCAATCAGGTGCTTTGCCCCGAGCCAATGGCGCCGCACTGGAGAATCCAATTCACAACACTATTTTACAGTTTATATTTTAGCATAGTTCAGTCCTTCGGCGACGCGTTTTCGTATTAGTTCAGTCTCAGAAAAATGCAGCTCATTTTGAGCGTGAAACCTGGCCAATGGTCTTTCAAATGGCCTACCAATACTGTCATTTCGAACGCAGTGAGAAATCTGCTATTTACGACATCTGGTTCAAAGCAGATCCCTCGGCTTCGCTCGGAACGACTAGATCTGACGCCGTCGTTTTCAGGACTCGGCATGGTCGAACCGTCCTCTGACTAGACGCTCCCGAATCTCCAAAGCCGGCTAAAAAACTCAGGCCGGCAAACCGAAGAATATATATAGCTCGCTGCCAAAACGGGCGCTGCATGATAAAATAGTGGCGCCGGCGCGCATTGTTCGTGATTGCATGCGCTTTGCGGAAAGCGGGTTAGCTGAATTTCCACTGAATAACCACAAGCATTTGCCTAAGTGCGGCACACTGCTGGTATTATTTTTCGTATAATATAATTGCACAAACTGTACGATCAGTCTTTGCTGGGAGGCGATGAATGCCAAGGAAGTTTGGAAGGGACGTCGTAGAGCGATGGTATAAGAACCCCATCATCACTCTGGAAAACGTTCCCTTTCCGTGCAACACCGTGTTCAACGCGGGCGCGACAAAGTTCGGTGATGAGTATATTCTCCTGATGAGAGTCGAGGACCTCGCGGGCCGCTCGGTCTTTGCCCTTGCCAGGAGCGATGATGGTTACCATTTCAGCGTGGACCCCGTTCCCGCAATGGAGCCATCCAGGGAAGAACCGTTTCGCTCCTACGAGCGGCGCGGCATTGAAGATCCTCGAATCACTTATTGCGAGGGTTCGTACTATATTATGTATACGGCCTATTCGCGGTACGGCGCTAGGCTCGCGCTGGCGAAGACAGACGATTTCAAGACCTATAACAGGATCGGTCTGATCTCGCAGCCCGAGAACAAGGACGGCTGCCTGTTCCCAAGGAGAATCAACGGCAGATACGTGAGATTGGACAGGCCTTACGGCGGCGGCACCGGCAATATTTGGCTTTCATATTCCGACGACCTGATGCACTGGGGGGATTCAGAAGTCGTGATGACCACCCGGGGCGGGTTCTGGGACTCGGACCGAATAGGCTCGTGCGCTCCACCAATCGAGACCGAGCAGGGCTGGCTCGAGATTTATCACGGCGTTAAGAACACCAGCGCGGGCCCTCTCTACAGGATGGGCGCAGTCCTGCTGGACCTGGAGAACCCGTCGAAGGTTATATGCCGGAGCGCGGATCCCGATTCTGACCCCCAGAGAATACTACGAGCGGGTGGGGGACGTCGGAAATGTCGTTTTTGCCTGCGGGGCGATTCTCGAGGATGAGGGACGTCTGAGGATTTACTACGGCGCTGCGGATACGTGTATATGCCTCGGGTTTGCCAATGTTGACGAGTTAATCGACAGATGCCGGATCGGACCGGACGGAGACCTGCCCGAGTAACCCGACCGGCACAAAACAACCATATCACAAAAAGACGCTCCGGATACGGTTCCGGAGCGTCTTTTCGGGTATGCCGGGCATGTGCCCGTTCTCGGGGGTGCAAGTCCCCTACGGTAAAGGAAGTCGGAACCGTTAAGCGAAGGCAATTGCGTCACCGGGAGGTGGGGTCTGAAAGAAGCCGGAGCCACAGTCACGACCCGACGAACAGAAACCGGATAGTTAGGCTTGAGGCGGTGGGTGAGCTGGCCGAAGGCAGTGAAACCCGTGACTTCCAAGACCGGCCTGAAGTAGATCCGGCGGGTGCGGGGCGAAAGAACGAGCGCTTATCCCGGGAGGTCTGTCATCTTGCCCTTAGGCTATGGTTGCAGTGATGCAGTCAGAAGAGGTGACAGAAGTCAGCCGAGGCCATAGTAGTTCCGAAAGCTTCCGGAACGAAGGGCCGAACACGATGACAAGGTGGCAGTTTGGACTTCGAGGATATGATGCAGCAGAAAACTGAGCAACTCAGCCTCGACTTCAGCGATAGGGGTGAAGCCCGGAAGCGCTGGAGTAAAGGGCGGCAATTGTCTTCGGCACCCGAACCAGAGGGGCGAAAGCCTGTCGCGCCGACCTTGGCGGAAGGTCTCATGGAGGCGATGGTATCAGGCAAGAATCCTGACGCCGCGCTTCGCAAAGTGGAGTCAAACAAGGGTGCTCCCGGTGTGGATGGAATGGGAACGGAAGAGCTTCGTCCCTACCTTATGAAGCATTGGAAGGCCCTGAAGCAGAAGCTGCTGGATGGGAAGTATCGACCGAAGCCTGTCAGGCGGGTGGAGATACCAAAACCGGACGGAGGGGTGCGGGAGCTCGGCATCCCAACGGTGTTAGACCGGTTCGTTCAGCAGATGATCCTGCAGACAATGGAGCCACTGTATGAGCCCACTTTCTCCGAATCAAGCTACGGTTTCCGACGCGGCAGGAGTGCCAAGATGGCACTTGAGGCTGCACGGGAACACGTGGCAGCCGGAAATAGATGGGTGGTGGACATGGACCTTGAGAAGTTCTTCGACCGTGTAAACCACGATGTGCTGATGGGCAGATTGGCTGGGCGAATAGGCGACAAGCGGCTACTCAAGCTGGTACGCCTGTATTTGCAGGCTGGCGTCATGCTCAACGGCGTCGTGGTGGAGCGGTACGAAGGCACTCCCCAAGGTGGCCCGCTCTCTCCGCTGCTCTCCAACATTCTCTTGGATGAACTCGACAAGGAGTTGGAGAGACGGGGACACAAGTTCTGTCGATATGCGGACGATTGCAACATCTACGTAAAGACAGAGCGAGCAGGGCAGCGGGTGATGGAATCGGTGACGAAGTTCCTGGAGACGAAGCTGCGGCTAAAGGTCAATCGCACAAAGAGCGCGGTAGGCCGACCAGTGACGCGCAAGTTTCTGGGGCTCCGGATTATCGGCGGGGCAAAAGCGATAGTGAGCATAGCCCCCAAGAGCATCAATCGGTTCAAGCGACAGGTGCGACGGCTTACCCGACGCAACCGCGGCGTGAGTTTCTCCAAGGTCCTCTATGACCTCAAGAAGTTCACCGATGGTTGGGTCGGCTACTTCCGCATCGCCCGGACTCCGAGTGTGTACGAGGAGTTAGACGAGTGGGTGCGTCGTCGGCTGCGCTGCTATGTCTGGAAACAGTGGAAGAAACCCAAGAATCGTGCGCGTCAGTTGCTGACGCGTGGGATTGGTCCCTGGTTAGCTTGGGGGGTGGCTTGCAATGGGCACGGACCTTGGAAAGTAGCTGGTAGCCCAGCTATGACGCGGGCCTTTACCAATGCCAGTCTCGAGTCTCTAGGCTACTCCAGCCTTCACGCGAGGTTTCTTGCGTTAACATCGTGAACCGCCGGATGCGGACCCGCATGTCCGGTGGTGTGAGAGGTGGGGCCGGTGACGACCCCACCTACTCGATTGGTAAGTCGTTCGATGGGCTTCGCCATTGGAGAGAAACGTGGAGACCAGTTTGGCCAGGCTTTGGATACGGATACAGATAACTTTGGCAGGCGCACTCCTTGTAAAGGGGCGATTGTGCTGATACAATTCACTTGTACGAAAGGCGAACCGGGGAAGCCGGCAGGCTGCCGAATACGTGTCGCCGGAATAAGGTGGCGTTTTCATGTATAAATCGTATGACGAGATGCTGGAGGAAATGGAGCGAGAAATGCGGCGAGTATCAGACGACGTGCTGCTGCAGATGTTTCGGATCTCGAGTATGTCGGGTGAGATATGGGCCCCAAGGGTCGACATATACGAGACTGCGCAGTCGGTGGTGGCAAAGGTGTGTGTCGCGGGTCTGGCGCCGGATCAGATGGAACTTACGATCTCCAGCGACAATAAGTTTTTGACGCTGCGCGGGGTGCGCGTGGAACTCGACGATGACAAGGCAGACCGGATTAGATACCATCAGCTCGAAGTTTATTACGGCCCGTTTGAGCGTATAGTCCCATTACCGGCTGAGGTTGCCATAGACCGGAGCAAGCTGGCGGCATCCTACAAAGACGGTTTCCTTAAGGTCGTGCTCCCAAAGGTCCAGCAGACGAACTCGAAAAAGATTAGATCGAAGAATGATTCGCTTTAATGAAGGGCCCCTATCGCCGGTTGCAGAGTCGCTGAGCGCATCGGCGGGCGGACGGCGTCATTATGGCTGGAGATAACAGGTGGAATCGATGATGGAAGAAGTCAACGACGCTACGATAGAATTTGAGCTCGAAGGCGGCGGCGATCGCAGCATAGCTATTCCCGAGGAACTGAGCGTACTGCCGATTAAGGACACAGTGCTGTTTCCTATGGTGGTCATGCCTCTCATCGTGTCGCGCGAGAGTTCGATGAAGCTTGTCGACGATGCTGTGGTTGGCGAGACGCGGATAATCGCCCTCTCGACCCTTAAGGACCCAAACATAGAACATCCCGGCTACGATGATATCTACAAGGTGGGAGTTGCGGCGGCGATTCACACTATGCTTCGCCTGCCGGAGCATCAGAGATTGATCGTTCAGGGGCTCAAGCGCATACGAATTACCGAGTGCGTGCAGACGGAGCCCTATATCCGTGCCAAAATCGAGCAGATTCCTGATATTATCGATTGGACCGAGGAAGAAGATGTGGAGATCGAGGCTTTGCGAAGGAACGTCGGCACAGCCTTCCAGAGGGTCGTCGCGCTCTCCCCGAATCTGCCTGACGAACTGCAGAGCATAGCCACCAGCATCACCCGGCCGGGCGTGCTGGCGGATACAATAGCGCTGCATCTGCCGATAGATAACTCAGAGAAGCAGGAATTGCTCGAGATACTGGGGACCAGGGCGCGGCTGCGGGCGCTCCTTGCGATTTTAATGCGCGAAGTAGATGTGTTGGAGCTGGGCAGCAAGATTCAGTCCCAGGTTCACTCGGAAATGGGCAAGACCCAGCGCGAATACTATCTGCGCGAGCAGATGAAAGCGATACAGCGCGAACTGGGTGAGGGCGACGAGCGCAGCAGTGAAATAGAGGAACTGCGCGTTAAAATCAACGAGTCGGGAATGCCGGAGGAAGCCGAAAAGGAGGCAATGCGCGAGCTCGAAAGGCTGAGCCACATGCCGCCTGCCGCCCCAGAGTATACCGTCTCCAGGACCTACATCGATTGGCTGATTACGCTGCCGTGGAATATCTACAGCAAAGACAACCTCGATATTGTCCAGGTGCACAAGATTCTGGACGAGGACCATTACGGACTCGTTAAGGTGAAGGACCGAATTCTGGAATACTTATCGGTGAGGAAGTTCAAGCAGGAAGGCGAGATGCGGCATCCGATATTGTGCTTCGTGGGACCTCCCGGGGTTGGAAAGACCTCGCTTGGAAAGTCGATTGCAAGAGCGTTGGGCAGGAAGTTTGTCAGGATCAGCCTTGGCGGGGTTCGAGATGAAGCCGAGATCAGGGGCCACCGGCGAACCTATGTCGGCGCACTGCCGGGGCAGGTGATACAAAGCGTGAGGCGCGCGGGCTCTCATAATCCCGTGTTCATGCTGGATGAGATAGACAAGGTCGGAGCAGACTTCAGAGGCGACCCGTCGTCGGCGCTGCTGGAGGTCTTGGACCCTGAACAGAACTCAACATTCAGGGATCACTACCTGGAGGTGACATTCGACCTGTCCAAGGTGCTGTTCATTACTACTGCAAACGTGCTGGATACGGTTCTGCCGCCGCTCAGGGACAGGATGGAGATCCTCGAAATCGCAGGCTACACAGAAGAAGAGAAGCTGGAGATAGCCAAGCGGCACCTTATTCCGAAGCAGTTGGACGAGCATGGACTGAAGAAGGGCGAGCATATTTCTTTTACCAAAGACGGGATTCTCCAGATCATTCGGGGCTACACACGCGAGGCAGGGGTGCGAAACCTCGAACGCCAGATTGCGTCCATCTGCCGGAAGGCGGCGCGCGAGTTTGCAGAAGGCAGGACGCAGCCGGTCAAGGCCGACAGGAAGCAGATTCGGGAGTATCTGGGGGTGCCAAGGTTCACATACGAGGAGCTAACGGACAGGACCGATGAACCAGGGGTTGCCGTGGGTTTGGCGTGGACTCCAACGGGCGGCGACGTGCTGTTTGTTGAGGCCACGAGAATGGATGGCGGCAAGCAGCTTACTCTTACCGGTCAGCTCGGAGATGTCATGAAAGAATCGGCGCAGGCGGCTCTGAGCTATGTGCGAAGTCACGCAGCCGATCTCGGAATCCAGACGGATTTCTACAGCAAATCCGACATTCACCTCCACGTTCCCGCGGGCGCAATACCCAAGGACGGCCCGAGCGCCGGGGTCACCATGGTCACGGCGCTGGCGTCGCTCTTGAGCGGTAGGAAAGTGAAACCGAGAGTCGCCATGACCGGAGAGATCACCCTTCGCGGGAAGGTGCTGCCCATTGGCGGTCGAAAGAGAAAACCCTCGCCGCGCGCCGGGCGGGAGTAGAGACTATAATCGTCCCCAAGGACAACCGCAGGGACATCGAGGAAGATGTGCCCAGCCATATCCGCAGCGAGATGAAGATCGAATACGTGGACGATGTCGCGCAGGTGCTCAGCATTGCCCTCGAGCCGAAACGCAAGGGACGGGCAGCGCAGGCGACATAACTACTTAGTTGCTTCGGTCCGCGGAACGCAGTGGAACTGCCGGAGTGCGAGTTCAGTTTTCCGGGAAAGGCCGATGCCGGCTTGGAGATTTGATGGTCAGGCGTCTCCTTACGCCGGACCCATTCCCCAGGGTTTCATAACCCGCAGGCCCCACAGGCGTAACTCAGACAACTAGATTCGATGTTTGCATGGCGTGTCGGGGTTGGGAAACCCCTGAAGGGATTCCGGCGCAGGGAGGCGCCGGAACATCGGCAATACTGTCATTTCGAACGCAGTGAGAAATCCGCTCTTAAGAGGTTTGGTTCAAAGCAGATTCCTTACTTTCGCTCGGAATGACTGGATTTGATGCCGTCGTTTTCACGCGTCCACTCAGGGCAAACGGTTGATCTCTCCCGCATAACTGAACAGTCTCCTGCCGGAGCCGGGACCGAGGTCCCGTAACACTGACCTATCACGCTACGGCGAGGTATGGGTTCAGATTCGAGACGTCTTTCGCCACCTGCGGCGGCGGCTTCGGCAGCTTCGCGATCCGAAGCAACCAGCCTTCTTTCTCACTTTCGCCACGCCCGTTTGATAGGCAGCCTAAGTATGGTATAATTCAGTTGAGATACCATACGGGGTAGTGTAGGAGTGGCTGCTATGCTGTTCGTCAAATTCAAATGCCCGAAATGCGCCGGCGAGTTCAAAGCGCTGAGAATGTTCGTGGACTTTCAGACGACTAAGAAGTGCTCCAAGTGCGGTGAGGTCGGCGTGCCTCTAGTGCAAGAAGACGCCGATCGCCTGATGCTCGAAGAAAAGACCTGTTCCCAATTTGGGTGAAAGCACTAGCGAGCAGGGCGGCGGTCGCCGCCATCGTTTGAGCGGCCTGAGTTTTGCAGGCCGCTCATTTTCAGGGGAATCACGAAAGGAACGGAAATAAACTACGTTATTTTCGGGGGAGGACGGAGCGCCGGCGACGAGACCGGCGCTGATGGCTTGGGCGAAGTCTTCTTCTCCTCGTGCGGCTTCAAGATGTGCCATACCAGCGGCAGCGATGTCAGCAGCACGATGGCCACAACGGCGATTGAGGCCTTTTCCTGTTTTGACAAATGGAACTCCCGCCAGTTGGCGGAAACTACGGCTGCGGCGAGCACGATCAATGCCGGCAGTGAGTCCAGCAAACCCGACATTACCGCAAGCATCCCAATAGTCATGGCGACTGAACACAAACCAATAATTCCGCGGTCCGTTCATTTTCAGCCTGCACACTGCCGCGAACACCAGTGCCATGAATAGAGAGTCCCCGGGACCCACAAACGTATTCGGCATAAATGCGCCGGTTCCAATCTGTGGAATGGGCGCGCTGACGGCGTGTCCTACATCCGGAGCGCTGCGCATTAACGCTGACACGGGGCCTCGCGTGACGGTCCACAAATCTATGACGGCCGCGAACATGACTACGGGCAAAAGCAGGTTTCTGTCCCTGATCCGCAGCGCGACCAGGCATCCGACGCTGGCCGCTGCAAGCATTGTGAGCACGGTAACCGGCATTCGCAGCAACCCGGGATAATGGCTCAGTATGCAGAGATGTTCCTGAACGTTCGGATAATGGCCAAGCTTGGCCAGTATCAGTGGATGCTTTACCACTACATTTCTGACAATGAGAGCGGTTATGGCCGCGGCTGATCCCAGGCTGATCGCGAGCGAGATCACGCCCCACTTGAAGTCTGGCTTGAGCTTGGCGAAGTGGTATACGATGGATATCTGGATAGCCATAAACGCGACGGTGGGCGCGCTCAGCATAATCATGCATAAGAGGTTTAGAACGAGGGCCAGTTCCCCCTTCGCGAAAGGCATCGCCGTGAGGATCGCGTTCACGGCTTTTGGGAGGAATGTCGCCTTGGGCACCAGGAGCCACAGCGCAAAGTAAGCGAAGGTACTGCCGAGCAGATACAGCGCTGGTGATTTTCCAACGGAAGTCGGTCTTGCTCTGTGCGGCTGCGGGTCAGTCGGGGTCAATATGGTTACTCACTTTCCAAGCGTGATGCGTCAGGGGCCTTGCCCGAACCCCTACCAAAGGGCGCTGCCCTTGGATCCCGCCATGAAACCAGGTTTCCTGGACCTTGCGAGCCAGGGGTCTGGGGCCCGCGGCCCCAGCGGAGTCCAGAAGCCGGAGCCTCTGGTGGGAGTCCGAGGGCAACGCCCTCGCTTTGACAACGATTATAGCACACGGTACAATTGTCGTGTACCGAGAACTGGAGAGAAAACCTATGAGTGAGATAAGAGTGGTTATCGCCGATGATGAATCTATCATACGGCTGGACCTGAAGACGCTGTTGGAAGAAATGGGGCATACGGTGGTCGGTGAGGCTGCCGACGGCCAGAAAGCGCTGGAACTCGCGCGCTCTCTCAAGCCGGATGTCGTAATAATGGACATCAAGATGCCTGTGATGGACGGTTTGGACGCAGCAAAAATCATCTCCGATGAGAAAATTGCGCCGGTTGTTCTGCTTACGGCATACAGCCAGAAGGACCTGATCGAGCGGGCCAAGGGAGCGGGTGTGTTTGGCTACCTTGTGAAGCCGTTCCAGGAATCGGATCTGCTGCCCGCAATAGAGATAGCCATAGCGCGATACCTCGAAGCCCAGGATCTGGAATCCACGGTCGGTGACCTCGAACAGAAGCTGGAGACCCGCAAGATCGTCGACAGGGCTAAGGGCATCCTGATGGACAAATACAAGATGGACGAGGCGGATGCGTTTCGGCGGATCCAGCAGCAGAGCATGAACCAGCGCCGTTCTATGAAGGAGATTGCCGAAGCGATCATCATCGCAAGCAAGATCTAGTGTGTATCAGATATGTCACCATGGCAGTCCAGGAAAACCGAAGAACAGGAGGCTACTGCGGCCGCGCTTAGAGAGCTTCCACCCGAGCAGGAACTGGAAGCCCTTCGCGTTCGCGTGACCGATCTCGAAAAACGCATAGTGGAGAAAAACCTCGAGGCTGATGCTTTGAGGGAGATCGGACAGGCTATCGGCTCGATGCTCAACATCGACGAGATGCTGAAGAACGTAGCCGATATCGTGGTAAAAGTCACAGGTACGGATCTCTGCCTGATATATCTCCTGGAGGACGAAAACAAGGAACTCGTGCTTCGCGGCGCTTCCGGATCAAGCAAGAACGTGGTCGGCAAAGTTCGTCTGAAGATGGGCGAGGGAATTACGGGATGGGTTGCGAAAGAAGGCACACACGTCATACTTCCCCGCGAAGCCTGGCGTGACGCCCGGTTCAAGCCGGTCCCGAACCTTCAGCAGGACAGCTACCAGTCCATGCTCTCCGTTCCGCTGCGCGGGGGGACCGATTTGGTCGGGGTCATCAACGTTCGCACCAACCCTCCTCACGAGTATTCGAAGATTCAGGTGAGCCTGCTGGACAGCATTGCGCGTCAGGTCGGTGGAGCGGTCGCGAACTACCGGCAGTACCGTCGAATGGAGCAGAGGGCGTCGCAGTTGAGCGCCCTTTCCGAGATCAGCCGAACGATCACATCCGACCTCTACTTGGAAGAAATACTCCAGTTGATAGTGGCGATGACCGCCGAGACCATGAACTTCAAGATTTGCTCGATTATGCTCCTTGACGAGGACCGTGATGAGCTGGTGATAAAGGCTACGCAGAGCAAAAGCCGCGCTTACACTAAGAAACCCAACGTCAAACTCTCAGAAAGCGTAGCAGGAAGAGCTGTAGTCGAGGGCCGGCCGATCACCATTCGCGATGTCCGTAAGACACCGGGCTACCAGTATCCGGATATTGCCAAGAAAGAAGGGCTTTGTTCGCTGATTGCGCTTCCGCTGTCGGTAAAAAAGGAGATAATCGGCGTCCTGAACTGCTACACCGCCGCGCCTCATGAGTTTTCGGAAGAGGAGACCAACCTCTGTACTGCGCTTGCCAACCAGGCGGCAATCTCGATACAAAACGCGAACCTGATGGTGAGAACAGCGGTGCTTCAGGAGATGCACCACAGGGTAAAGAACAGCCTGCAGACCATAGCAAGCCTCCTTCGGCTGCAAGTGCGGGTGGGAAAGTTCGACTCGCCCAAGGAGGCGCTGAACCAGAGCATCAATCGCATCCAAAGCATCGCGGCGGTGCACGAGCTGCTTTCGAGCGAAAACCTCGACGATGTGAGCATCAAGCGGCTCGCGGACACGATACTATCGGCCACGGCGAAGGGCCTGCTGCCTGACGCGCGCAAAGTGGCTATCTCGGTCCAGGGTAAAGATTTCCTGCTCCCGAGCGGCCAGGCAACGTATGTATCCCTTATATTGAACGAGCTGATCCAGAACGCAGTGGAGCACGGGTCAAAGGCACCCTCGGTCACGAGCTGACGGTGAACGTATCCCAGGACGAGGATAACATAATCCTCGATGTCACCAATGACGGTGAGCCGCTGCCGGATGATTTCGACATCAAGCAGCGCCGCAACCTCGGCCTCAGGATTGTTGAAAGCCTGGTTCGCGATAATCTCATGGGCGAGTTTAACCTCACTTCGTCTGAAGATGGCAAGACGCGATCGACGGTACCATTCCCAAAATAGCAGGTCATCCGCAGCGCCTGCCTCGCATAGACAATCATCCCCAGGGTATATCACATGAAATGACCAAGGTATCGTGGCATAAGCCGTCTCGATGTCCGTCTGCGCTGCTCAAATCCCGAAACAACGCATACCAGCCCGTCTTATATCTTAACCGTCCCGTCCTCGCGGTACCGGGCGATGACCGGGTTGCCGGGCCAATCGAAATCCACTGGATGCACGTAAGCGTCCCAGCACCTGACGATCTTTTCGCCCGCGGTTTCTTGCACTGGAGCGAGACCGGGAAGCCTGTCCAGCTTCACCACTGTCCGCGCGGGAACGCGACCCCTGGGGTAATCGGCGATAGCTCCACCTGGCTCGGCTAGCTTTTTCCACTGCCTGCCCCATTCGCTGAGTGCGAGTTTCGTGGTTATGGGGCCGTAGTCCCTGGTTTCTTCCTTCCCTCCGAATGTCCAGATCTGAAACCCGGAGACCTGACCGACCAGGCTTTTCAGCAATTGAGTGGTACCGGTCAGCGACTCATCGTAGTCACGGACCAGGTGCCCGAACTCTTCAGCGACAACGGGCTTGCCGGACTCCATGAACCTCGCATACAGAAGGCACTCGTGCTGCGCTTTTCGAGTTCCCTTTCATCGGCCATGAACGGCGTGAGCAGTTCTTCGTAGTTTGAAGAGATCATCGGACGGGAGATCAGATAGGGGATTTGCGTGTAAAGATGCACCGTTTGGTAATCGAACATGTCCAGGTCTTTCTGAACGGTCGTGGCCGTCTGCCACGCAAACCCCATCGGACCCACGGCGGGCTGGTAGGGATGATACCCGCACGCGATCATGTGATCCCGGTCTACCGAATGGATCGCGTCGGTCTGGTTCTTCAGGGAACAGGTAAACCGCGCACTCCTTGAACGTGATGTAGTCGGCGATGATCTCCTGGCTCACGGTATAGGACTTCTTCGCCGGAAGCCAGCGAATCTCGGGCTGCTGGATTTCTTCGATGGAATTGAACGATGTGCCCCAGGCGGCGTTGATGCCAGCGAGGCCGCCATATTGTCCCAGGAGCCATCTCCGCCATGCCCCAAGCGCCCAGCGGTCCGCGAAGAGATAGTTCATCGATTTGCGCTCGCCGCCCCAGTTGCCACTGGGCACGAACAATTCCACCGCCAGGTTGTAGGAGAACAACGCTGGTTCGTCCTCGAGGTGTTTGGCCAATTCGACCCACAGATTCCGGAAGACCCGGAATGAGTCCTTGGCGTCGGCTTGGGAACTGCCGAAGAATTCCCCGCCGTCGTGGAACCACTGGCTGCCGCCCATCCCCCATTCCGCGAGGGAAAGCGTGATATACACACCTGTTTCGCGTGCCACGTCGAAAAGAAAATCCAGCCGTTCCCAGATCGATGGCGTCATATCGGTGAACCGGACGCTTTCATTTTCCTGCGGGTCCGGGAGCAGCGCAGGTATCGGCAGAAAGACCTTCATCAGGTTCATATTGCACTCTGCCGCCACCTCGAAGGCCTTGCGGATGACATCGGGCTCCCAGTCCCGTGTGGTCATAATGTCCAGCGATCGCTTATCCTCGCCGTAGTTGAACACGAAATTTGCGCCGAACGGAACCATGCGCGCGCCGGTCTCGACGCCCTCGAAGTTCCATCCATCGGCACTTACTTTAATGCGTTCCATTAGATCTCCTTACCTTTGTATGCCAATTCTGGGGCGAGGCCTCCGAGAACTGAATGTCAGTCCGCGCTCACCGCTCCCACAATTTTCCTCACGTCACTCACGTTCGTCGACACGAGAAACTCCTTTATGCCGTCGACGATCTCAACGGCCGCCATCGGGTTCACGAAATTTGCCGTGCCTACTGCTACGGCTGTGGCTCCGGCGAGGATGAACTCCACCGCGTCCATCGCGGTCGTTATCCCGCCCATCCCGACAATCGGCACATCCACGGCCTGCGCGACATCACAAACCATCTTGAGCGCCACAGGCTTAATCGCCGGACCGGACAATCCGCCGGTTACATTCGCCAGCCTGAACCTGCGCGACCAGGGGTCTATTGCTGTGCCGATGAGCGTGTTGATCAGCGAGAGCGAATCGCTTCCGGCATCAACCGCTGCCCTGGCTATCGGTATCAGATCGCCGGTGTTTGGCGAGAGCTTGGTTATCAGCGTGAGGCCGGTCTCGTTTCGGACCGCGCTCACGACTTCCGCCGTGCCCTCGGGACTCGCGCCGAAGACCAGGCAGCCCTCTTTCACGTTGGGGCAGGAGATATTGATCTCCAGCCCGGCCACTCCTTCGACGCCGTCAAGCCGCGCGGCGATCTCAGCATATTCATCGATGCTGTGGCCGACCACGTTTACGATGACCGGCGTGTCGAAGCCTCTCAGGAACGGGAGTTTCTCGTTTATGAACGAGTCCAGACCGTCGTTCTGGAGGCCGATCGCGTTGAGCATCCCTGACGGGGTTTCGACGGTGCGAGGGTAGGGGTTTCCGGGCCACGGTTTGAGCGGGGTCCCCTTGACCACAATCGCGCCGAGCCTGCCGAGGTCGTAGAAGTCCGACATCTCCTGGCCGAAGCCGAACGTGCCCGAGGCGACCGTCACGGGGTTTTTCATTTCTATCCTGCCGATTTTAACGGCCATATTGGGGCCGGTCAATCCCATATCACATCCTCCGAATCGAACACCGGCCCGTCCTTGCAAACGCGCTCGTAGTGCCAGTCTCTGCCGGAATCATCGCCCGACGCCGCGCCCTTGATCTTCTGAACGCAGCCCATGCATACGCCGATTGCGCAGGACATATTATTCTCCAGCGACACCTGGCAGCGCTCCACGCCTGCCTCGCGCGAGATTCGGGCAACTTCCTTCATCATTGCGTTGGGTCCACAGGGATAGACTCGAATTCTAGCTCCCTCTTCGGGAGAGGGTCGGGGTGAGGGGAATTTGGTTCGCTCTTGCAGGTATTTAGCGAGGAGTTGAGTCACGAAGCCGTGATAGCCGTAGCTGCCGTCGTCGGTGGAAATTTCCACTTCCACGCCGTGCGATCTGAACTCTTCTTCGCACAGCACTCCTTCTTTGCGCTGGGCTCCGGCAAGCACGGTCGTGGTTTGGCAGCCCCACTTTGCGCACAGCGCGTCGCACAGGAAGTGAAGAGGCGCGGCGCCGCAGCCGCCCGCAACCACCACGTGCTCGGCGTCCGTCGAATCTCCCAGGTCAAAGCCCCGTCCAAGCGGGCCGACCACGCTCATCTTCTCGCCGGGGCGCATTTTGTTGAGCAGTGCCGTGCCGCGCCCCCGCAGGACGTAGAGCAGCGAAAAGAATCCCTCCGCGGGGTATACGGCGTGTATTGAAAAGGGCCGCCTTAGAAGCGGGTCCGTCGTTTCAGCAACTCGCACGTTCACGAACTGACCAGCCGTGGAATGCCTTGCGATCTCAGGCCCGGACAGGAGGGTCCGGACAACCCCCGGCCCTACCTCGCTCTGTGCGATTATCTTGCAATCGTAGATGCCTTTCATTGGTTCCTCTGCCATGCGTTACGCTAATGATTCATTCCCTCGAGTAAGGGAATTCTCCTGCGTAGCGGATTAAAGGGGTAGAATGCGCTGAGAGGATACGCTGCATCTTTCGGAGAACACCCAGGCAGAGGAGGCGATCGTAGTGCTTGCAATGGTTTTGGAACGACCCGGACAGCCGCTCAAGTTGTTGGAGGTTCCGACTCCCGAGCCCGGACCCGGCCAGGTGAGGGTCAAGGTGCACGCGTGCGGGGTGTGCCGGACGGACCTGCATGTGGTGGACGGCGAACTGCCCGATCCTAAACTGCCCATTATCCCCGGTCACCAGATTGTCGGGACAGTCGACGAGGTGGGGGAAGAGGTAGAACGGTTCAAGCTCGGTGACCGGGTGGGGATACCGTGGCTGGGGTGGACGGATGGCAACTGCAAATACTGCCTCAGCAGTCGCGAGAACCTTTGTGACTACGCGCAGTTCACAGGTTACACCATCGATGGCGGATTTGCCGAATATACCGTCGCCGATCAGCGCTACTGCTTTAGCTTGCCCCAGGACTATCCCGATGTTCAGGCGGCTCCGCTTCTGTGCGCCGGCTTAATCGGCTACCGGTCGCTGAGGTGACCGGAGATGCCCGGAGCGTCGGGCTCTATGGTTTTGGAGCTTCAGCTCATATCGTTGCACAGGTGGCCGTCTGCCAGGGCCGCGAGGTGTATGCGTTTACGAAGCCGGGAGATGAGGAGGGCCAGGAGTTCGCGCGCAGCCTGGGGGCCGCGTGGGCGGGTGGTTCAAACGAACGCCCTCCGGCTGAGATGGACGCGGCAATTATCTTTGCGCCTGTCGGCGCTCTGGTCCCGACGGCGCTAAAGAGCATCTGCAAGGGCGGCACGGTGGTGTGCGCCGGCATTCACATGAGCGATATTCCATCATTTCCCTACGATATACTCTGGGGCGAGCGCGTCGTTCGCTCTGTCGCCAACCTGACACGTCAGGATGGTGATGAGCTTCTAAGATTGCGCCGCAGGTCCCAGTCAAGACTCACGTCGAAACTTATCCTCTCTCCGAAGCGAATCGGGCGCTTGCCGACCTTCGGGAGGGCAAAATCCTCGGTGCGGCGGTGTTGGTGGTGTGACGGTGGCTTCGCCCCCGAACCCCGACCAAGGGCGCTGCCCTTGGAACCCGCCAGGAGCCGAGTGGCCCCAGCAGAGTCGGGAGACGGCGGTCTCTGGTAAGGCCGCGGGGGCGAAGCCACCGTCACGCGGGGTTGTCGTTCGCTTGCTTTTTTGCTACCATAACTCGGCAGCCGATGCCAGGATCAGTTACGGAATCGTGGGCATGAACCCTCTCGCATTCTTCCTGCGGAAGAACGTTGTCGGGCTTTCGCAGTATCTGGCGATACTACTGTCGCCCCGAGGGGTTTCACCGCGAAGGAATGAAAATGCCTTCGGCATTTTCGAAGGAATCGCGGATGAAACCTTTCGCGACTGCGCCTGCGGCGAGTCACTGTCGGTTTCACCGCGAAGGGAACGAAAATAGCAAAGACCGCTATTTTCAGAGGAGGAGGACGCTATTGAGCAAAGAGAAGATCATTCTGCCGCTGGACGTTGATTCAACGAGAAAAGCCATCGCGCTGGTTAAACTGCTGAAGGACGATGTCGGGGCGTTTAAGGTGGGCCTGGAGTTGGTGAACTCCGCGGGGTTCGGCGTTTTTGACAAGATCAGAGCGGCGGGCGCGGAGAAGATCTTTTACGACTGCAAATATCACGATATTCCTAACACGGTTGCCGGGGCTTCCCGCGCGGCGGCTAAGATGGGGTTGTGGCTGTTTAATGTCCACTGCTCGGGCGGTTCTTCAATGATGAGGGCAGCAAAGGACGCCGCTGTGGAAACTGCGGAGCGCTTGGGCGTCACTCCCGGGCTTGTGATCGGTGTGACCGTCCTTACCAGCATAGATCGGGACGTTTTGAACGATGAACTCCGCGTGCCGGGCTCGGTCGCTGACCAGGTGGTTCACCTCGCAAAGCTGGCGAAGGAAGCCGGGCTGGATGGTGTGGTTGCGTCGCCGCACGAAATCGAGCTGATCCGCGAGGCATGCGGAGGCGACTTCCTCATCATAACTCCGGGAGTAAGACCCGCGGGCGGCGAGATCGGCGACCAGAAGCGCGTAATGACGCCGAAAGAAGCGGTTGCAAAGGGCGCGGACTACCTGGTCATCGGCCGGCCGATTATCAAGGCTGACGATCCGCTCGCCGCGGCGAGGGCGATTGCGGCGGAGATCTGAGCAAAAGAAAGCGATACTGTGATGGCTTGGGAACGTGTCCCAAGCCATCCGGGTGGTGGAGGACTCTAGAGGGTGTAGGTGGCGGCTAGCGCAAATTGTCTGTTGATTGAGGGGCCGAAGTCAGCAATTCCGGCGTCTATATTCAGCGTGTTGGATGCGATGTAGCGCAGCGCTATGTCAGTCCAGGTGCTTGCGTCGATCTGCTGCTTGAACTCCGTGCCCACCGCGAACTTCGGAGTTACAAACAGTGCCGCTGAACCTTCGAGCTTGGTTTCACGACTGTTTCCAATGCCGAAAAGGCCCAACCCAAGCGCTTTGGTGGAGCGTAACCCGAGGTCCAAAACCAACGGCAGGTTCTTTAGCTTCACCGATCTTTGTGGTGTTCAACCCGAAGTCCAGCGAACTGTCGCCACCGATGAGGCTGCGGTTGGTTGCCCACACGGCGACGGCGGGCGCCGTTTTTGTCTCTCCCAAAAACTGCCACTTGGCGTTCAACAGGTTTTGGTCCCTTACTCCGTTCACGTTGCTTGCGTATCGCGTGATGCCGAGCTCGATACCGTTGGTAAGTCCCGCAGCGAAGTTGTATGTAGAGACAGAGCCAAGGCTGCCGAGGTCGGCAGTGTGTGAAGATATCTCAAACTTGGATGCGGCTAACGGGTAAGCCAGAGAGTTTAAGAAGACGCCTGATTGCCCATCCCAGTCGAGTGCAGCCTGTGCGAAGTTCGCTGACAGAAATACAGCCAAGATGGCTGTTGTGATTGATGCGATGAGTTTCTTGTAAATGTCGATTCCTTTCCACTGGATGCGTTGTTATTGATTGTTGTTTCAGCTAGCTGCCGCTACAGCCGGGCAGTCCACCCGAGCCTAATCCGGTCATATGTATCCTCCATAGAAGCACAAAAAAGGCCGATGGGTGACATGACGCGTGTCACCTTTCGGCCTTTGGTTTTCCAGTCAGCCCTGCTTGTGCATTCCTAAGTGATCATTTTGAGTTAACTAGATTCCTTCACCGCCGGATACCTTGTCCAACGCGGAGTAATCGATCCTCTCCTTCGAGGTCCGGTCGATCTGAACGACGATTCCGTCCTGTATGGTGATCGTCACGCAGCCGAACTGCAAACCACGCAGCGCTTTTCGAATCTCATTGATAGCTATTTCGTCCCTGCGGTCGGCAGGAATCCTGCTCGATGTATTCGCCATAATGCAACCTTAATGTGCCTATACCGGGTTTTCCTCGTAAGGGAAGAGCGACGTGCTTAGATACCTTTCACCGGTATCGGGCAGTATTACCACGACCAGCCTGCCCTTGTTCTCCGGTCTCTTCGCTATTTGGATGGCTGCGTGAGCTGCCGCGCCGCTCGATATGCCAACGAGCACTCCTTCTGCCCTGGCGAGTTCTCGCGCAGCCTCGAAAGCCTGGTCGTTGGTCACAGGGAACACTTCATCGACAATGCTTCTGTCCAGCACGGCGGGCACGAATCCTGCGCCGATACCCTGGATCTTGTGGGGGCCGGGCGGATTGCCGGAAAGGACTGCCGAGTCGGTCGGTTCCACCGCTATCACCTGAAGTGACGGCTTGAGCGGCTTTAACGCCCTGCCGATTCCGGTTATGGTCCCTCCGGTCCCGACACCCCCCACGATAATATCCACCGCGCCTTCGGTGTCTTCCCATATCTCGACTGCAGTCGTCTCCTCGTGGGCTTTGGGGTTTGCGGGATTGTTGAACTGCTGCGGTATGAACGAGTTAGGAATCGCCCCAGCCAGTTCTTCGGCCTTCTCTATTGCGCCCGGCATTCCCTTCGCGCCGGGTGAGAGCACCACTTCTGCGCCAAGCGCCGCCAGGAGTTTCCGCCGCTCGATGCTCATGAAATCGGGCATCGTCAATATTATTCTATAACCCTTGCTTGCGGCGACTCCCGCCAAAGCGACGCCGGTGTTCCCGCTCGTAGGTTCGATCAGGACTGTGTCCTTGTCGATCAACCCTTGTCGCTCAGCTTCTTCAATCATATACAGCCCGATTCGATCCTCTGACGCTTCCCCACGGGTTGCTCTTCTCCAGCTTTGCGACTATGTTTGCACAAGTTTCTTTTGTTATCTTGGACAGCCGAAGCAGGGGCGTGTTTCCGATCAGTTCGGTGATGGAATCGGCTATTGCGGGTGTGCGCCGACGCGAAGCCAGCCCCTTGTTATTGATAGTCGTGCTCATTATTCCTCCCTTGAAAATGGCCGTTTTTGCCATTTTCGTTTCGATTACTCCTCATCCAGGCGATTCGTCTAAAATGCAATAGTCGCACCGGCGACCACGCAGCCGTCAGCGTTGTCCAGTCAGGTCTTTGCCCCGGTGGAGCAAACTGCGGGGAATCGAACTCTACCTGGATCTTTGATCCATCAGTTTCCAGGATCGTGCATTCGGTCGGTTCTCCCTGCGACCGTATTTTGCCATACAGGTGCGCTTTCTGATACAGCTCATCGGGGATCAGGACATTGACTTCCTCCGCTCTTACCACTCGGTTAACGGCCTCATCCTGCGTCCCAACGGTTACGCTGTTCTCCTCGGAGTCGATGCGGATTACGTAGAGCGGCTTACCTGCCGCGATCCCAGCCCTTTCCTCTGGCCGATGGTGTAATTCGCAATTCCCCATGCTCGCCGATGACATTGCCCGCGGCATCTAAGATCGGTCCTTCGATGCAGCCGCGCCATCGAGCGCGTTGCGATAGTCGCCTTCGCCGGCAAAACACGGTTCCATGCTGTCCGGTCTTCTGGCGACCGGCAGCTTTGCCTCCTTCGCCAGCGCGCGGACCTCGTCCTTGCTCATCTCACCGAGCAGCGGCATGAAGTTTTCCAGCCGATGCCTCGGAATTCCATAAAGGAAATAGCTCTGATCACGCGCTTTGTCCATTCCTCTAGCCAGCCGTGCGCCGCAGTCGGTGTGCAGAACACGGGCATGGTGGCCTGTCGCCACGTGGCCTATGCCGAATTCTTTCTCATAAAATCCCAGACAATCCCGAACTTGAACAGCGTATTGCAGTCCACGCACGGGCTCGGAGTCCGGCCTTCGGCGTATGCCCGGCGAAAAGGCTCTATCACGATCTCCCGGAACGCGTCGCGCACGTCCAGGTAATAGTGCGCAATGCCGAGGTCACGGCATACATAGGCTGCTTCCGTGCCGCAGCACGAGCGCTGGACGTCGCAGCGCTGGGCTACGGGCAGTTTCATCGTAATCCCAAGGTACGTTCCAGCCCCCCTGTTTGAGAAGCAGGGCTGTGACGCTGCTGTCAACTCCTCCGCTCATCAGAACCGCAATATCTCGCTCGGGGTTCTTGCCGCTCGCCCAGGGTTCCATTGTAGGAATCGTTGCGTGAACACTCTCGCGAATGCTGCGCAGCGCTGTCGTATTCGCCGCGAAGGGATGAAAATGGCCTTCGGCCATTTTCGGATGGCAGAGTTGGATATTGAGTTTTTCGGATCGGTTTGTCATGTCAATGAATTCTACGCCATTGCGTCAAAGCTGGCAACGGATTATCCGAGGGCTTTGCCCTCTTATCTCCCACCAGAGGCTCTGCCTCTGGACTCTGCTGGGGCCGCGGGCCCCAAACCCCTGGCTCGCTTCGCGTCTATCCACCCGTTCTTGGGTGGATAGACGCGAAGCGCAATATGGGGGTCCAGGGGCCACTCGGCTCCTGGCGGGTTCCAAGGGCAGCGCCCTTGGTAGGGGCGCGGGGGCGAGGCCCCCGACCTATCCCTGGCTTGCCTTCAGCGCCTGGTCGAGATCGGCAATGATGTCGTCCAGATTCTCCAAGCCTATTGAGAGACGAACGAAGTCGTCCGATACACCGGTCGAAACCTGTTCTTCAGGTGTTAGCTGTTGGTGCGTCGTCGACGCCGGATGGATTATCAGGCTCTTTGCATCGCCGATGTTTGCCAGATGCGAGAACAGCTTGACCGAATCCACCACCTTGCCCCCTGCTTCGCGGCCGCCCTTGATGCCGAACCCTATGATACCGCCATAACCGCCCTTGAGGAAGCGCTGAGCCCGGGCATGGTCGCGATGGCTCGCGAGCCCGGGATAGTTCACCCACGATACCGCCGGATGCTTCTCCAGCCACTGCGCCACCGCCAACGCATTTCGGGAGTGTTCCCGAATCCTGAGAGGAAGCGTCTCCAAACCCTGGAGGAAGAGAAATGCATTGAACGGAGCAAGGGTGGGGCCGATGTCGCGCAGCAACTGCACCCGGGCCTTTATGATGTACGCGATTCCCGGGACAAGCGCCTGGTCGTGCAGCCCGAACGCGCCCCAGTAATTCACGCCGTGGTAGCTTGGGTCAGGTTCGGTGATCTCGGGGAACTCGCCATTGTCCCAGTTGAACTTTCCGGAGTCGACGATGGCGCCGCCGATGCTGGTGCCGTGTCCACCGATGTATTTCGTAAGCGAGTAGACGGCAATGTCCGCGCCAAGGTCGAACGGACGCAGGAGCACGGGCGACACCGTGTTGTCCACAACGAACGGGATTCCATGCGTGTGGGCGATATCAGCGATTGCAGGGTAATCGTCCACATTGTTCGCGGGGTTGCCCAGGGACTCAGAATATACGAGTCTTGTGTTCTCATCGATTGCGGCCTCGAAGTTTGCCGGATCGGATGAGTCGACGAACCTGACCTCGATTCCGAGCCGCCTTAGGGTGTAGTGGAACAAGTTGTAAGTGCCGCCGTAGAGGTAGCTGGTGGAGACTATGTTCTGGCCGGCGCTCGTGATATTCAGGACGGCGATAGTTATCGCTGCCTGGCCGGACGCCAGTGCAGAGCGCCGGTGCCGCCGTCGAGCTCGGCCAGGCGCTTTTCCAGCACATCGGTGGTCGGGTTAATGATCCGCGAGTAAATATTGCCGAACTCGCGCAGCCCAAAAAGATTCGCCGCGTGCTCCGCTGAATTGAACACGTATGCTGCCGTCTGGTAAATTGGCACAGCTCGCGCGTTAGTTGTGGGGTCGGGCGCCTGTCCGCCGTGTAAAGCTACAGTTTCGGGTCCTTGTTTTGACACCTGGTTCATTAGTCTCCTCCTTATGGGGGTTCGAAATCCGCACCGTGCGCTCATGCAAAAGGAGGCCAGTGTGATACACCACGTGTATTGCACATCTGGCCTCCGGATGTCCGGTCAGCTATCCTGCATTATTGTAATAATGAGGAATTGGTAGTTCATGGGACTGATTTACTGTTGAACATGTAGATCATGCCCACCTGATCCGTCATTGTCAACAGCTTAGCGCCACATGGCACAAAGTTTTTCGGAAATCTTATCATTGACCTGGATGAGCCGCTCGCGGTATACTCCAAAGGACTCGATAATAGACATGCTTGTAATTGGAGGGAATGGATGAACGCTTCTGCGTTATGTATGACCATTGCGGCTTCCTTGCTGGCGGGGGCAATGCTTGCGGCTGCTCCCGCGGATGCGAGGGGCTTAAGGAAGAATCCGGACGTGCCAAAGGGGTTTCTCGCGAAAACGGTCAAGGTGAACGGCAAGGATGTGAAGTATGTGGTTTACGTTCCACCGACGTATGACCCGAAAACAGCGACTCCCACCATTGTTTCTTTGAACGGGATGGGCGAGTGCGGGACGGATGGCTTTAAGCACGTCGCCGTCGGATTAGGCCCGGCTGTGATGCTCGATGTGGATAAGTGGCCGTTCATTATTGTTTTTCCGCAGAAGCAGGACCCCGGCTCAAAATGGGAAGATGATGCGCAACAGGCTATCGTAATGGCCGCGTTGGATGCGACCGAGCGCGAGCTGAATGTTGACCAGTCTCGTCTCTACTTGACAGGCCTTTCCCAGGGCGGACACGGAACGTGGGCCATTGCCGCCCAGCACCCGGATATGTTTGCTGCGATCGCGCCGATATGCGGCTGGGGCACAAAGGAAATGGCGGAGAAGCTGGTCAAGGTGCCGGTCTGGGTCTTCCACGGCGAAGAAGACGACACGGTTAACGTTAACGAGGCCCGCGCGATGGTCGCCTACCTGAAGGCCGCCGGCGCTTCGTGCAAGTTTACAACCTACCCAGGGGTCGGGCACAATTCCTGGACAAAGCCTATCGCGAGGAGAATCTCTACGAATGGTTCCTGGCGCATCGTAAGTAGCTTGACGGGGGGGCCGGTAATGTGAAATTCAGCCTACCGACTTGACCTCAGCCCATCAGTAAACCTATACTACCCATAGAATCTTTGATCAACGAGGCTTAGTTAAGCAATGACTACATCAGGCAAGAAAGAAATAAAGTGGGGTATCATCGGCTACGGTGGGGCCTTCAACATGGGGAGAGGCCACGCTACCTGGATCAATGGCACCCCCGGTATGAAGACCATCGCTGCGTGTGACCTCGATCCCCAAAGAATGGAAGCGGCAAAAGAGGATTTTCCCGGGATAATTACCTACGCGGATTACCACGAAATGCTCAAGAACCAGGACATCGACTGCGTGGTCGTTATCCTGCCGCACAACGTTCACTATGAAGTCGCGATGGCCGCGCTTGAGGCTGGTAAAGGCGTTTGCCTCGAGAAGCCCATGTGCATTACCACGGACCAGGCGACCGACATGATCGAACTCGCCAGGAAGAAGGGCGTTCTCCTTACGGTCTTCCACAACCGCAGACACGACGGCGACTTCATGGCGGTCAGGGAAATTCTCGACAAGGGAATCATCGGCGACGTTTTCAGAATCGAAGCATATGGGGGCGGATACGGTCATCCCGGCAAATGGTGGAGGGCGGATAAGGCCATCTCCGGCGGCGCATTCTACGATTGGGGCGCCCACCACGTTGACTGGGTTCTGAACTTCCTCAAGGGCCGCAAGATTAAGAACGTGACTGGATTCTTCCAGAAGAGGGTTTGGATGGATGCGACCAACGAGGACGAAACCCAGGCCATCGTTCGGTTTGACAACGATGTGGTCGCGGATATTACAATCTCCTCGATTGCCAAGGCTGGAAAGCCCAGATGGCGGATTCTTGGCACCAAGGGCGCCATCATCGACAATTGGAAAGACAGCTTCAAAGTCTACACCGATGTAGAGGGCTACCCGGCTGAGATGGAGGTCAAGTACAAGACCGGCACCTGGGAGAATTGGTATCCGAACCTCGCCGCTCATCTGCTCGAGGGCAAGGACCTCGAGGTCAAGCCCGAGGAAGCTCGCCGCGTTATAATGGTAATCGACTATGCCGAAAAGTCCGCAAAGGCCGGCAGGTCGGTCGATACGCCGTTCGAATGAGGCGGCTCTGAACGGTAAGATTTCAAGGCCCGGCGCATGCGCGCCGGGCCTTTGGTTATAAACTTTTTCAGGGATTGTCTACGACACGCTCAGGTGAAAGAGCAAATCTTCCAGATTCCTGGCCATGAACTCCACGGCGGCGACTGCCCTGCGATAGTCCATTCGAGTGGGGCCGACTATACCTATCGTTCCCGCAACGCGTCCGTTTATCCGATATTTGGTGCCGACGAAGCTGCAGTCGCGCATCTGAGCAAGGGGATTTTCGGATCCTATAATGACCGTTGCTTCAGGACTCAGGTATATCGATGAGAAGAGCTTGTACAAATCGCGCCCCGCTCTTCCAGAATCGAGAGGATCGCCTCGGAGCCGCTCGACATCCTTAAACTCGGGTTGCCCTGCATAATGTAAGCCGTGCCCTCGAGGTGGATATCGAGTTGTTCTTCATTCGATTTCCAGTTCTCTTCCTGCTATCCAGAGAGTGTCCAGCAGATCTTTCAGTGTGGCCATGTCCTCAGGCACTGCCGCCGCAGATTCCACACTTAATGAGGCCAGGCTCCGCCCGACCAGCGCCTGCGAAAGGAAGTTCGTTGCCACTAACGGGTCGAGTTTCCTGGGCTTGGCGGGTCGAACTCCAGGAGTTCGTGAAGAACCCCGCCGTTATCCAGCACAATGACCGCCAAAAGCAGATCTTCCCGTATCCGACAGCAGG
>CAVZJH010000064.1:0-75624 GCA_963775535.1 uncultured bacterium
GTCTGGAAAAGGATTGCTTGCGTTTCCTGCGGGGGCCTTTGTCTTTCTTTGGCACACTCGGCTTGATGCAAAACTCTACACCCGGCCGAGCACCGCGAAGCCTCGCTACCTCTTCCTCAAGCTCCTATTTATCCGCTGATCCTGGCGAGCCACGGTTGCTTTGAGTTCGGCTATCTCGGCTTTCTGGGCTTTGCACCGTCTCATAGAGACTAGTGGCCAGTGCCATCAGTTCTTCTCTTGTTAGCTCATCTAATCCGCTCACAAGAACTAATTAACACATCCACCATCCAAATTCATGCCCGATTTAGAAAACTTCGGAAATCTCTGCACTAATCCCACAAGACTGAACACTCTCCGAACATAGGACATCGAACAAAAGAACTGGGATATCATAGGCAAGATGATCGGCTATGGCAGGTTCGACACCCGCGCGGCTCGATATCATCAATCCTATCTCACTCTATCTCTCGTGTGACCTGTTCTAGCTTCGACCAAAGTGCGATAGCAGCCCAAAGAAGGAAATTCAAAATAGCTGGTGGAACTTAAAGCAAGCAGAGCAACCGATGATGGCTATGCACGAACATGGACAACTTACATGGGTCACCGCGAGCCGATCAGGCCGGTCGCGCATCTAGAGACGGGAACACAGGATACAAGAGAGGATACAAGAGATGATGAAGTTTTCGCGAAGGTTATTATTATGCTCGGCTCGATGCGGGTTGTTCTGTAAATGTGCGTTCGCAGTCGGCAAGATCACTGTGGACCCAAATGCTGTCGGATCGGCTGCGACCAGAGCTCTGTTAACGTCGACGCGCGCCTGGCACAGAATGTGACCTATGAAGCGCGTTATGTGCCTGTGCGGCAGATTCTCGAAGACCTTAGCGATGCGACTGGAGTTAAGCTTTATGCGGTTCCAACAAGCATGACCGGCCGGTCATTAGCCGCAAGATGAACATCTTCGTTAAGGATGTCAAGCTCTCGGAGCTGATGAACTCCATAGCAAACGTGATGAAGTTCAAATGGAGCCGAAATGACGATGTGACGCCTCCGACCTATCGCTTGATGGTTGACAGGAAAGCTGCTGATGCCGCTGACGCTCAGATGACGCTTGCCAAGGCCAAATATGAGGAGTTATGGCAGAAGAGGCGCAATGAATGGATCGACGCGATTATGGACTTTAGCTCGATGTCTCCTGCCGAACTCGAGTCATTGCGAGATAGCGATCCAATCGCCTACATGGAGCGTCGTCGTGGTTCTGTGCAAGCCATTCGTGCTTTGTTCATGGAAGTTCCTGAGACCGAGGAACGTTACGCGTCTGGCCAGAGTTTCCGCATCTCCGCTGATAAGCTCAGTGCTGCAACAAAGAATCTATTGTTTTCCGCCGGAAACGAAGTCTGGAAATACTTGCAGACAATCAATTTCGTTCCTTGCCCCAGCGGAGAGCCGACCGGCTATGGTGACATTCTGACGCCTGAAGACACTTTGATATTGCGTACAGTAGGCCAGATACGGAGGGCTTCACACCAAACCGTCGTTGGGGGGCAGCAAACCAGACGAATACCGGGTATTTCCATATCATAAAGAACGCAAAGGACTTTCAGATCTCCGGCTTGAAATACAGAGATAGCGAGCGTAAGTCCTATCAAGAGCTAGAGGAGTTATTGTATCCGAGCGAGCCACTTAACGAACACGCAGCATTCGATGGATTCGACAAGACGATTAGGCTCAGATTGAGACTCCCAAGACAGAGCAGAATCCTGTGTTGGCTGTCAACAACTACATAGCCTCGTTCCAAAAGGCACTGGCAGATGCGACGGGCATTGGTGTCGTGTCGGATTCGTGGATCAACCTAGAGGGCGACAATCTGCCTGACCAAGAAGCTAAGCTAAAGGAGTTGCTGGACAAGTTCTCCACGCAGTTCAACTATAACTGGGACAAGCCCTCTACAATCTTGGAGTTTAAGACACAGAAAGTGGTGGAAGAACCGTTTGAACCAGATACCTGATGAGTGGGTGGCTGATTGGAGCGAAAACACTCGAGAGAACGGCATTCTAAGCCTGGATAACCTTGCCCAGATAGCTTCCTCCCTCGTCTACGAACAAGCTGAGGAATCGCTAAAGGCAGATAAGGTTCTCGGACTGCCGGCATTAACCAGCAGATGCTGAACATCCTCGACGCCAATGGCAATCTCCACTGGCTGCGACTTTATTCGACGCTGAGCCCTCAGCTTCGCACTCAGCTTATGGACCGGTGGATCAGTGGAGCAATGCTATCTTTTGATCAGTGGAAACTGGCACAAGTCATGTTCGACCCAATTGGCTCGCTTCGCACTGATGCTCTCTTTAGTCTCAGAATTGTACCCAACGACAGCGAGCTTATATATGAGTTCAAAGAGTTTGAAGTCAATGCTCAAATGAACGATGACACAGTTAAAGAAGACCAGGAGTGGGTAGTCACGCTTCCGAGATACACGTCTCCGCCAAGACAATAAGCGCAATAGACTTCCCTATGCTTGGCATCTTGTGTGAATGGCAGGGATACGTAAGATTGCTATTGCGCACATTCTCTGCCTTAAGAAAGCCTCGATTAGCCACTATAATACCGGTATCTCTGTATCCAGCAGCTACAGATGAACACGCAATACATTAAAAGTCGGGCTAAAAACCCATGCCGCCGAGAAAGCTAGGTAGCCTGATGGAAGGTCCGATGCAAATTAAAACGAAGCAGAACCCCGAATGCATATAGGCAAGGTGTCGGATATGGTACTCGACAAGCTCTTGTTGGCAATTGTCAATACATCTGGAGATCGCCTTCCTGAAGAATTGTCGAGTTTAGATAGAGCCATGGAAATGCTCTGCTTGAGAGGGCATGCGTTCACAAAGCTCTGGTGTTGCTTTCGAGTAGATTGTGCAAGTTTGCAGTGGACCCAGCAGTCCAGAAATCGCTAGGACAAGTGCGTGCGACATCTATTGCAATGGACCTGAAGTTGGCCTACCACACCGCTAGAATTTTCCAGCGCGTGCCGAGATTCTAGGGTTGATATCTTGGCAATGAATGGCCCGGTTTTGTGGCGGTCTGGGATTGGCTGACCCAAGCAAGATGTCAAATGACATCGATCTCTTGGTGAAACCCGAAGACCTAGATCGTATGGGACGATGCTCTAAAGCAACTTGGTTACCACTGTGGTGTTGTAGGTCCTAATGAAGCTGCCTATTTCTCATGCCAACATTCGGCAGATCGATCTCCATTGGAGTCTGATAAGATGGGAAGATCATTCTTCAGGCTTCTGGAAGCGCATCTGGGATGATCGAATTACGATACAGATAGATCAGACAGAAATAGCCACTCTCTCACCGACTCATACTGCCCTTGCCCTGATAATGCATGCAGGATGTCATCATATGTGCACCGATTGGGCTTCACTGCATGACATTGCATGCTGTATTAATAAGTGGGAAAGAATCGTCGACTGGCAGCACATTGTGGACTTAGCTACGAGCATGGGGCTGACAGATGCTCTATATCCACCACTTTTGCTGGCATCAGAACACTTTGGCGCAACCGTACCAAAACACGTTCTCTCCTCTTTGAAACTTCCTGTTCACCAACGCGGCTTGAACATCATTGCCCGCGCCGGCTTCAATGGCCAACTGAAATCACGTGGTCGATATGAAGCCGCCAAGAGACTGTGGAACCTATTGTCTCAAGCCGGCCTATATCAAAAGTGCCACCTGGTGGCCAAGTGGGTGAAGCATCAGATTTCCTGCGGGTTCCGACAGAATTTGGGTATTCTTCTTTGATAAGAGTCATCTCGATCCATTTTCCTCACTTGCATATCCGCGCGCTTTGGCACTCTGACTTTTGCCAGAGCCTGGCTAAGCACGCAAATACTCGAGCGATTGCAAAGGCATTTGCATGATGATCTCAGCTGCGCAGTTCAAGCAGATCGGTTTATTTATACCAGGATCAGCTCCGAAACTCAGTAAGGCTTACTCTCTTTCACACAACTTGGCCAGCCCCTTAGATAGACTCTGCTATGCGCTTTTCATCTTCATCTGCTTGGTCAACCATAGGCTATAATGGCTTAGGACCAACTCGATTCCGACAGCAACCGATTCGTAAGAGGAATACTTCCAGAAGTCCGTTCTAAACTTATCCTGCGCCATTACGGGCAAATCAACATTACTTACAGAACCAGGCGCGACTCGAAATGGCGTTGCTTCCAGCGCTCCCGAACCGGGCACAAAGCCAGAGTTCAAAAGTAATCGTATACGCCCTCCATATGTGCGCTCGAATTGTTGCAAATCTGCAGCGTCAGCGAAACCTCATTGTTGATAACGGCCTCGTCAGTCCCATCGATGTTCACCTTGAAAGCTGTGTCAGCTGTGCAAAGCTCGACGCCTGCAACGCTAGGAGCAAATCCACCACTATCTGCCTGGCATGAACCTCCAGAGAGAATTAAAGTTAGGCAGTCGGCGTTGACTAGGCTGCTCCATTCAAGTATCCACAGCTTTCCGCCAGAACCAATTGCCCTGCTATCAAACCGTACCAGTGGATGCGCAGACAAAAAGTTCGAGAGCAGCGGGAAACTGATGAACTTTATCATTCGCAGCATCTGGCCTTGACGTGCGGGAATGAAACCGTGCCGCGCATACAATCTCTGAGCCGCTCTGTTACCAAGATCAGTTTGTACGTGGATAGCCCAGATACCCGAGCTCAGAAGCTCGCCTGATTGAGTCAGCAACAATACTGCTGCCTACACCTCTGCCTCGACATCCCTCTGCAACGTCCAAATTCAACAATTCCGCGAATGGATAAAGCTCAGCTTCAAAAAACGCCCAAAGCCCCAACCACTCCGTTAATCCTGGCGACAATGGGCTCCCTGCTTCTTTGCCCAGACGAATCGTCAGCGGGATCAGGCCACATCAGAGTGTGGTTCGGCACAAATTCACCGTCAAGAGCGTGGACCAGTTCTTCTCCGTGCGTTGTATATGAGTTCCCAAAACATATCTCAATGTCGTTCATAGCAGATAGTCCCCCTACAACAGCAATTGCCAAGTCAAGATGGTTGGGTCGCCAAACATGAAACACATTCGGACTAGGAAACAGATTCGAGTCCGAAACTTCTGATGATATGCGCTATGCATCCACCGGTGCACTGAGCCCGACGCAGATGAGGACAGTGCAAGCACGACGCGCCAGACCCGACCCTTTTCCAGGCGCCAAGCCGCTCGGCAAAATATCTCGTTAACTGCGCTATATTCTCAAAATCCAGCAAATGAACATTGTCACGACCGGACAGCGGGAAGCATGCCCCAGACACTCAGATCCGGCCCAATGTCTATCACCGGCTCGCAAGTCGTCTTCACATCAGTGCCCTTGTGTCTCATCCGACCTATCTCCATCGGTGAGAACATACACAATACAAAGCCACAATCAAGTTCAAGGCGAATATCGTGCTCGGCGCAAACGTCAGTGAAATCCGCTAGGATGTGACCTACGTTTGAATAGTCGACAAACGCCAGATGATAATTGCCATGGCCAAGAATCGGCATCGCCAGTCCAACGCGGATCACCGGATCTAGATTATGCATCTTGATAGCATCAGAAAGAAAATCCATACTGGGATTCGGTTGGTAGATATTATAACTCAGCCTTGCGCGCTTTCCAAGAATCGATAGAGTTTCTCTGGGCATGATCCCCATTGCGCAACGGGTGTTTCAGACGGATGATACTCAGGTGATCGCAGCCAATACGTTCCCTGGAGCATCCGCCACAAATTGGGCAATGGAGGGAGCCATAAGCCCATTGGAGAAGATGGACGTTCTGAAACCACCAGCCAAGCAATACTCCAACATCTCTTGGAATTGCGGATGTAGAGTCGGCTCCCCACCGAGCAACCCCACGTAAGTATTACCTGATTTTCAAAAATTCCACAGCCGTCCGAAACTTAGCCAGTGTGATCTCGGCGCTCACATCGTTTGTCTTGATCATTACGAAATTAGGATCCATCTCTCTGACTAACCACTGTACAACTTTGATACGAGCAAAGCAGTAAGGACATGCGCGACCGATTCCATAGTCAATAGTATATTGGGCATATTGAGCACTCCTAGCAAGAGCAAAAGCTTGGCTTCACCTGCTTAGTAAGCCAGAATACACAGTCACCTACAAAGAACGCAATACCGACTGGTACAGAGCAGGTTCCATGAGGCTCCCGTATAAGACCAGATAAACATTCCAGGAGACCTCATCGCATCGGTCGTGCCGAACGCCAGACACATATATGCAGATCCGGGTGGGTCCGGGGCAGGCGTAAAAACGGGAGTTAAGCGCAAGCCTGCAATCGCTAGAGATGTCCGCCCCGCCACAGTTGATGATCTTAACCTCGACGTCGAATGCTTGACATCTAGTCACCTCGTCTTTGGAAGCGGTCGCAGCGCCGGCAACTTCGTAACCCAAGCAAATATCAAATGAACTCATTCCCGGACCAAATCCTTGACTCGCGCCAGCAACACCCCCAACTAAGGCGGATTGTCGGATAATATTTGCTGAGAATGCCCTGCCAAGCAAGCTTCTGAAGTGAGGCAGAAGACATGCTATCGAATTCAGCCAACAGGATGCTCGGAAACGTAATCCGACAACGCCGAATGGTTAGAAAGCGATCCATTCTGAGCAAATAACGCCCCTGGGCTGCTGGCACAAATCCATTACGAAAATATATATGCATGGCCAGGATACTAGCAGACCCTACCGCAAGGCTAGACGCCCCATGCTTGCGGCTCGCTTAATAGCATAATCGACGATTAGCGAAGCCAATCCCCACTTGCGATTTTGAGAGAAATCTCCATTCCAAAAGGGTTAGTGCTCAATTTTGAGTGCCGCCTGACCAACAACAGCGCGTATAATATGACCACTATTGTTTGTTGGTCGAGATGATTAGCCTGAGTAAATGGTGCAACGGGCCAGGCAAAGGCATGCTGAGATGGGAGATGCGAGTATCTGGTAAGCACAATCTCTTGATCAAGAGCGGAATGCTCATCCAGAATGCTGCCCCCTATTCCGCTCATGTCCGAAATACCTCCATTTCAGAGCGCACAAAGAAGCTCTGCGTTTCCAAAAAGTGCGCATTCCCATTACCTACATCAGGCTACATTGCCTCAAAGCGTTTCCAAATACGTCGGGCTAGATATGGTGGATCTATCCGCAAGCCGAACTTGGTCAAAAACGAAGCTGAAATTCGCGATATCCCGCAGCAGAAAATTGAATGCGCGCTTGTCGAATCGAGGATCCACTGCCTGCGGAAAATCGATGATTTTGAGTCTGCCTTGCCAATACAATACATTGAAGGCCGATAAGTCCGCATGTTACTGGATTGTGTGCCAACCATAACTCGACATCATCCATCAGTAGCACAAAGAGACGTTCTGCTTCATCCGCATTGATCCTCGCATATCGGAGAGGCGGAGCAGCAGATTCAGAATCGCCAACGTCCTCCATCAACAACGCTGACGGCATCAAAACGAAAGGCTCTGGCACGTTGGCTCCTGCCGAGTGCAGAATCTTCAGAGTCTGGAATTCCTGATCCACCCAATCAATCGCTTGATATGCCATTCCGGTTGTTGACTTATTGTGGACCGCCCGGCGCAGACGTTTATCGCGTGGCTCCCTACTCTCAAGATACACACCGTTGTTGTGGAAATTCCGATGCTCGCGAGTTCGATATACTTTTGCCGCCAGTAACTCAGCGCCAATACGACTATGTGCCTTGCAGCAATAGACAGTTGCCTCTTTTCCGCTCTTCACGACACTTATCACATCAGTTATCCAATCATCATGAAAAAACGGAACCAGCTCCGGAACTACAGTCAACTGCTCAGTCACTGTTTTCACTCCAGCATTTCTTCGACCCGCTGCTGATCATTTTGCCAGCTACCAGCGCCCAAAATGCGCTGGCATATGCGACAATCCACGGCATCATAGGATAGTGATATCTCGGAAGCCCGAAACATATCAAGCATATGACGATCCAATAACCGATTATATAAAGGCCAAGCATAGGAGGCCGTCTCTTGTTACCGCAAACCCACCGATCGAGAATGACCACGGTCAACATTGCCACAAATGAGAGAATCGCCCCTGCATAGTAAACAATCGACAGCCGCCGCAAGAGGACAAATCGCCTATATTGGACACCGCCACGAAGTTCGTTCCAGAAGAACCCGTCATTGTCAGAATGAAACAACGAGACAAGCTTTCTGGGCATAAGGGTGATGACGTGAACCGGATGGGTTATCGCATACTTTATAGCGTAACGCCTTTCGATAATGTCCCAATCCCACTCATTGGTACCACCACTCACTAATGAACGAACCCGCATATCCCAAAGATAGTTTCCCGTGGCATATGGATTGTTGCCAATCACTAAATTCATACCGGAATTCGTGGTGAGAGGCACGAGATGGTGGAATACTTGATAATTCCTGATGCTCCAGGGAGCAATGACAAACAGCATAGCGACATGCGTTACCAACCACAATCGTGCCGTCGGCCGCCATCGTATCCTGGAAATCCAGAGCAATGTGATGGCTGCAAGCAGCGAACCATGCTGCCCGGGTGAGAGTTGCGCAACCCAGAACAAATCCCGCCAAAACCGCCGGCCACAACCTCTGCTTGCAGTGGCAAATTAGCCAAACGCCTATCATCGCAAGAAACGTGAATAACGTTTCATTATTCAAGACCGAGCTGTATGCGATATTATTGGGGCCAATCGCAAGTAGCAGCGCCGTGAAGCCTGCGATACCGCGTGACTCAAATTGCCACTGGGTCAGCAAATAAGCAAGCGCAACAATGCCGACGCCCAATAACACATTCGCGAGTTTCGCCAGCAGCGCCGAGGCACCGAATATCCTAAATAGCAGCGCCAAAAACAATGGATATCCCACCGGCTGAAACGCAGTCGCGTGTCCATCAAGCGTGTATCCATGTAGCATCGCGATCGACTGAGCTTGCTCATAGTAGTATGCGAAGTCCGCTGTTTGTTGGACACGCACCGTCATCACCCATGTAAGTCGCAGCACTAACGTAAGAGCTAGGCAGCCGTATAGCCACATTCGGCACTGAAGTAATCGCCGAATGCCCTGACAAGCACGTCCTATATTAGTTAGTATCAAGGAGTTCAGTCTAAGATAGTGTTCCATTATCCATTGTCTTTCGACTCGCCTCCGCGGATATCTCACGGGCGGGAGTTCGCCAAGGCTCTAGAAACACGCAGCATAAGCTCTGAGCCGCAAGCTGCGGCGGAAGCATTACGCAGTAAGCCAATTTGACCGGTGCAGCCAACAGATGCCCAATCACATAGCCCAAACGCTCTCGCATACCTAGCCTGAAGAGTCTGTCGAATCCACGTCCAATTCTGATGCCGATGCGCACAACAGTGCCAATCATCTGGGATAGCCGGGTAAGCCTCTGAATGCGCACAGCACTCAAGGAGCTTAGATCAATGACGTTTCCATTGAGCCGATTTACCGACAAAACTCTTCCGATTAGGTTGTGCTCTGGAACAATATCTACGTGCAGACTGTTGTCCCCTTTGATGACATATTCAACCTCGGTATTGCGGATCACATTGATGACTCGGTGGACTACTTGGCAGCCATCATTTGTCCGGTAAACCAGCGAGATCGCCCGCTCGAACATCGCCAGGCCATAGCTCGAAGATAACTGTCTCACCTGACAGTATCATAGGACTCATACTCCTACCAATGATTTTTCCTCACAAGACAGGGAGCGCCCGTCCCTGTTTGAAGTCGTCACCCAATCTGCTCCAATCAGCTTCCCTCCAAGTTTGCCTGCTCCATACTTCATCCGTTACTTCAGTGCAGCAATGCGAACACTTCTTCTGGTGTCCATCGATTCTTATACTTCCTCAAAATCAGATCTGCGCGATTGAATCCCTGCAGCAACTCTCGAACCGCCACCAGCACTAGATATGTCGTCTAAAACCGCCGTGAATACGTCATACGAAAGCAGCTTTACCCGGGCGACTCAACCTCAACATCTATCAGCAACTCCTGCGAGTAACTCTCTTTCTCGCCACAAATGAGAAAACGCACTTCATCTAGGAGGTGTGCAACGCGCATCAGTTCCTTGTGGAAGCGTTCATCAAACTGTTTGAGCAACTCGAATATAGCCTCAACTTTATCATCCGCAAAACTATAGCTTGGCATATGAATATCTCCAAGCGCTCGGCCTTGGGTCCGCAGCTGGTGGAGCATACTTGTGCCTGGATAAAGGGTCACCCTGTCGATAGCTGAGCCGGCAACTGCCCCCAAAAACCGCAATCACGCAGAAATCCGACATTGTCCAACAAATCGTTTAAACATGTGCTCGGGATCGAACATGATGAAGTCGAGCAGTATGTGTATGCCTGCAGCCCTCAGCAGCCGAATTGCCTCGCCGTTAGTATAAACCGAACACTCTTTGCGCATTCTCAGCCAGGGAATCATCACTACCGCTCTCAATTCCGATCTCAACCGCTCTCACACCAGACGCGGCGAATAATTGAAGCTTGTGCTGCGCCTTTACAATCTGATCGGCCCGCGCCGCAAATGCAAAAGTCAGCTCTGGAGCAATCTCGTGTGTCGCGCTAATTATGGAACATGCACGGTCGATGTGACCATGGAAATTATCGTCAGCAAACCATATGTGCTTTAGAGTAGTGTCGTTTGGGTAAGTTGTGCGACCTCTTCAATGACGGAGGAGACAGTGCGCCCCCGCCAGCGAGATGATTGCTGCGCATAAAACGAATGGACAGCACAGAATCCGCAGGAGTACCGGACAGCCCCTGGATGTAGAAACCGCTGTAGCGACACGCCGACACATCTCAATTGGATCATAGAACTTGTCATAGTTATCGAACGCAGGCAGTTTAGATCTCGATGGAAACGGAAGCTGATCAAGGTAATGTATAAACGGCCTGTCTGGATTAACCACTATTGAGCCATCAGTCTCCCTATAAGTAATCCCCGGATTCCGGCAGCTGACTGGCCTTGTAGTATTGCCTGAGACAATTCAAGGAAACTGAATTCTCCTTCGCCTCGCACTACAGCATCTACGAACTTGCAGTCCCGCAGCACTTCCTCGTGCAAAGCAGTAGGATGAATGCCCACCGAAGACTATGTGACTGATTTGTGTTTCTTTAACTGCTCAGCGATGCGGACAGCATTTTTCAAAGCAAACGTGGTAACCGATATTCCAGACGATGCTATAATTCCCCGCTGATAACACTGAGACAATCGAACCGACAGACATCGGGGGAGCGGAGGCATTGCCATCGATCATATCGCAAGCTAGTCCAGCCTTATCCATTACTGCCGCAATATCGCTATACCCAAAGGCTGTAAGCGACGGTCTGAAAGATTGTCCGGCACAGGGCAGTTAAGCAGACAAATACTTGAGTTCAATTCGGGTTATTTCCTTTTCAAGCTCCCTTACGGTCCTGGCATCACACATCGAGGTAGCTCGGGGACGCCTATCATAAATGAGCTCATGGAAGAGTTGGTAAGGTTTGAGCAACAGTGTGGTCCTATCTAGCAGTAGATTCGCTTCAGGTTCAGAGCGACACACTTCTTCGTCCAAGATCTGCAACATACGATCGATTCGCAGTTCCATGTCTTTGCGAAGCTGTCCATGATGGCATAGATGATTCCCACGTCCGGCCAGCAAAAATAGTCGCGCATATCGATGTCGTTATCCGCAATCGGCGTGCCGGGAAACGGGACAACACGGACATAAAGCCTGGGAGGATAGTATCCGTACAGCTTGTTGTTCTTTAGGAAGCAGAAACTCTCTCGGAGTTCGTCCAGCGAAGTCCATGGATCGAACATAATATAATCGACCCCTGGGATTATCCCGCACATATTCAGCAAATGCAACGCCGCTATGTTTGTTTGCGAAGTAGTTCCCTTGGAAAGTCTGCTGAGCATCGCGTTGGACCCGCTTTCAACTCCCAATTCCACAGAACTGCACCCTAATTCCGCCAAAGTCCGCAGAACCTCCGCGCCGGCGCAAACTAATTGGTCGGCACGAGCAGCAAATGAGAACCGGATCGGTTTGTTACAAAGCTCCTCCATCTTTCGTGCAACTGCAAGTGCACGAGAAGTGTCTACAAGGAAGTTGTCGTCAATGAACCTGACAAATATGTTGCTCTCGACACTGAGAATCCCTTCCAGTTCACCAGCGATATGTTCCGGGCTTCGAGAGCGCCATTTTGCCGACAAATCAGATCCATAAAAACTCTGTGATGCACAAAAGGCACAATGGTAAGGGCAGCCTCACTGGAGCTGATGGGCACGTTAAAGAACTCTAACCCATCGCTGGGCTCATATACTGAAGAATACGACCGAATTAAACCCTGTCTCCTAGGAAACGGAAGCTGATCAAGGTCATGTATAAACGGCCTGTCTGGATTAACCACTATTGAGCCATCAGTCTCCCTATAAGTAACTCCCCGGATTCCGGCAGCTGACTGGCCTTGTAGTATTGCCTGAGACAATTCAAGGAAACTGAATTCTCCTTCGCCTCGCACTACAGCATCTACGAACTTGCAGTCCCGCAGCACTTCCTCGTGCAAAGCAGTAGGATGATGCCCACCGAAGACTATGTAGACTGATTTGTGTTTCTTTAACTGCTCAGCGATGCGGACAGCATTTTTCAAAGCAAACGTGGTAACCGATATTCCGACGATGCTATAATTCCCCGCTGATAACACTGAGACAATCGAACCGACAGACATCGGGGGAGCGGAGGCATTGCCATCGATCATATCGCAAGCTAGTCCAGCCTTATCCATTACTGCCGCAATATACGCTATACCCAAAGGCTGTAAGCGACGGTCATAATGGACGAGTGCGACCGGTGGATTAACCAATGCTATCAAACTGATGCCACTCCGCAATCATAGTCCTGCGAACCGATTTCTTGGTCGATCAGTGCCCAGCACCCACCGCGACATAGCCGCTCCACGGTGCATTCCCCCGACGATGTAAGCATTCCGCACGTACCTACAATGAAGCGAATCCGGTATCCGGCGTGTATACTTCTGCATCGCTGCACTCGACAGAATCTCCTGAAGCGAGAAATCCTTGATGTTTGCCACAGATCTGCAAAAAGGGCAAGGACTCACATTGCCGTTCACATCGACAGTAATTGTTTCCACAACCGCTGTACAAGAGCGAGATCCTTGAGTGGCGGGAGCGTCCTTGGTAATGTCTCACAACTGCCCCGCAGCCTTCAGCATGCTCGCCGTCTAAGTATGCTTTGCCGCGCCCAAAGGAACTAAAACGCACATGGCAAAGACGAAGCCAATGCGGCAGGCAAGCGCTCCAGTCTCAGCAACATCGCCGGCATTCGTTGGCCCGATCGTCATACCAGCAATCGTTGCTAAGCCCGCATCCTGACAGTCAGGAATAGCCTTCAACGGCTTTTTTCCAGGCTCCGCGCACTCCCCTCAGCGCATCGTTGACATTCGGACGATGGCTGTCAATGCTTATCCTGACCCTGCAGCTCCGGCTACCGCCAAATTAAATGCTTGTGGCGCTCCACGTATCAACCCGTTAGACAGCACCCATACAGACATGCCTTCTTGGCAAAATATCAGCGAATATATGTCATTTCTTAACATTGCCTCGCCGCATAATTCGTACTTCAAAGATGCCCATAAGAGATGCCTGATCGATAACGGATTTAAACAGATCAACATCCATATCAGTCCAATCAGGCAACCCAGCGTTTACATTGCAAAATGCGCACATCATATTGCATCTGCTGGTAACATCAATACTTATCGATTTCGGAGCCGCGAGCGGGCCATTTGCACATCCACGGTAGTCAGCGTCATCAATTCTGAAGGCGTGTTGCATTCCAGACTCCCACGTTTTCGGCTTTCACAAAGTCGATAGCCAGCCGGATTGTGCCATCGGCGGTGACGCTGCACCTCAATGCTCCCATCACAACTACCAATAGCACTACATTAGTTTGATCTCTACGATGCGACAGATATTAGAAAGATACTGTCGACAGCTTTTTTTATTTCGTTTCGCTGGCATAGCAGTAGCTGCTACTCATCGGGTAAATCTGCGCAAAAGCACTGTCCAGATGAACGACCTCGGGCTTGATATAGCTCTTCTTCACAGATGCCAGAGTTTTTCTTTCTCCATTACCTCACCTCCTCGCTTCACGTTCTCGGCTAGCTACCCACTTTGTGGAAGCATCTCAACAATGTTGAGTGTTGCCAATTCTTCAAAAAGCATCTTGATGTCTTGTTTACACGCATCAGGATCGACATAGTATCTTATTGTCCACCTCAGCCGAGACCTCCTCGACTGTTTGGGCACCGGCACTGACAGCCTTCACCGCAACACATGCTGTCTCGTTTAGAAGAAAGAGCTTATTCGTTACTGTATTGTAAGCGATGAACTCATCGCCTGACTCGCGGAATACAATGTTCTTGCAGATAGCCCACTTCATTTCCCTAAAATCCTCCGTTGGTCCTCAACATAATATAGAAACGATAAGACATTCCACAATCATTCGGACAAAGTAAGAAAACACGCAAATACGAGCAGCAGATTTCTTCAATCAACATCGAAACGAGTCAGTTTCGTTTCAGAAACCCAGCCGACTCCATATCGGATATTGCGTTCTCAACATCCGTATATGTGATTGACAGGGAGTTCTCAGTAGTGAGAGCCATCAATTCAGAAATTGTCCGAGGCACCTCACAAGCGCGCCAGATGCTCGTGGCAATATGCGATAGCCCCCAGAGTTCCTGTCGGTCCTTAACCCATATCTCGTCACGCCGGAGATCTAGGCTACTGCGCGATATACAGTTACAGTGTCTAGAAAGCAAGCTACCTGAAGACATTGAAGTCGGTACATCGCTGTCGGGGTCCCATGAGAGAACGATGTATCGTACAAGTTCAATCACCTGCATCTTGTATGCGCTATCGTCAACATACATCCGTCGTGCATCGAAATCCAAATGCCATGAATCCACTATCTGGGCAAGCTGATGCGCACGATGGGCAATAAGTTCAGTCAGCTTATCCAACGCCTCATTCCTAAGGCCATGCAGGAATACATTCGATGACAACATCTTTACCGCCTCAGCGGTGCTCAAAAGGCGGATTCTGAGCTCATCGGAACGCTCCAAAAAGACTAACCTATCGAACCGGCCAGAAGTTGCAGATGGAGGCAAATTCCTTGAACAGAAATGGCATGGGAAATTGTTGCGAACTCTCTGCCATATACGGCAAATCCAGTATCTTCGCAGAGCACATTCCCTTCACATCTGAACATCCTAGCAAGGGTCCTGTCCCAACATCAGCTTGGCCCCGAAAACGCTATGACTTTGCCCTCAATGTCTACGAGAGAACAATGCAGAACGATCCCTCCATACAGCGGTGCCAAAGCCACTAGCATACCGCGCAAGGCGGCATCAAGAAATATGGCAGATGCTTTGGGTCGTTCTTCACCCAAGCAACAGACTCCGCAGTGGTGCAATCCACATACCCGCAGAAATCACCTCTGCGTTGGTCGTAGTAGCACACACAACCTGGACGTGCATCAAATGCCGACAGAGGCGGCAACTCGTCACAACTCACCAGCTCAAGAAAGGCATTAAGGCGATGCTTCTTGTTCAAAATTACGATAGGGCTCAAGCAGCCCTCCCGTAAGATGCTCTCCCGATAACGCTAGCATCAAAGGTCCAACCCGTAATGTCACCCTCAAGCATGTGCTCCTCATCGATAAATAACGAGGCATCAGCACAAAGCTGCAGCCTGCGATAAAACCTGAACCTTGTGTGCACAACAATAAGCAATAGTATTGTAAGCGGTCTAACACTCAGTTGTCAACCCTCGGTGTTGCCTCGTATCCTCCTTGCTGCCTCGGTAGACTCACGGAGATCGCCCCGAAATTGATTCCTTGCCTCAGATAAGAATCGTACCCAGATGCCGATGTGCTTTTCATAGTAGGAGGCGCATCGATGACCCAGCAGACGAAGTTTGAGTTGATCAGATACCACCGCAAGGAGTATTGTCGAGGTAGCAAGAAACGAAAGACTGAGATACTGCAGATGCTTATTGGCCTGACAGGATACTCCAGAAAGCATTTGATCCGCGCACTGAACCAGAACGTGGATATTCCCAAGAAGATCACCCGCGAACGCACATCCTGTTACGAGCCCATCACAAAACACCTGGACGGCTCTGGGCGGCATCCAACTTCCTGTGCGGCAACGCCTCCGACCATTTATCCCTGATCTGCTCGGTTCGCTCAAGACGCACCACGCAATAGAGATCACCGAGCAGGGGTGAAAGTGGTAATGTTTACCAAATCTGAGGCTGCCGCCATGATCGCTGGCGTGAAGCGAATCGCCGAAAGCTATTATCCGTTCCAAGACGATGCCTTTCCAGTCATCATCTAGTTCTAAGCTTTCGACGGTCGGGTATCACAGTGAGTGACTTGCTCGTTTATGGCAGAAAGAAACGTTGCTAAGCCATATTTGCCTTCCCAGTAATTGTTGGGCGTATGGCAACGGAAGGATAGGCGCACACCGTCTTGGTCTTGTAGAAGGACCAGTTCGTGGAAGAGGAATGTTCCGAAGCCGTCATCACTGTGAATCTCAACCTCCAGTCCTTGAGTACTGGATCAGCTGGCTCTGTGGCTATGTCAGCCAGGTCACACTGCGCCAGGACGTAGTCATCACCGGCGTCCAGAATATATCAACTTCTTTGCCGTTTATAACTACTGAGATGCCTTCACCGTTGCCCTTGACATGGATCATGTTTCCTCCCCGAAGCAGAATAGCATAGTGACATGAACCAACGATGCTTGATTTGCACTTTGCATGCGTGGCAAATTCCCTGCTCCTCATATCGCCGGAGACGGTCTGGACTTCTGACGGAGGCGGGTTATGATCCACGGGATACGCAGTCCATTGCAGAGGTAATATGATGGAAAAAGCAAAGCAGGTGGGAATCTGGATAAGGGTGTCGACGGAAGACCAGGCCAGAGGTGAAAGCCCGGAACATCACGAAAAGCGGGCGCGTTATTACACCGAATCAAAGGGTTGGCAGGTAACTCCGCCACCATAGGCAACTGCTGGTGCTTGGCAGCATAACTGCATGGCTGCCATCATCTGTACTGACTACAAAGATCGTTATCACAGCTCTTCTCATCCGGTTATCACCTCCTTTCCTTGAGGATTGCGACTAGCACTCGACAGCTCGCTATTCCCGCAACTACTCAGAGCGCCCGCGCGCTGCCGACTTTCCTTATATCCGGATTTGGTGTCTCATTTCAAAGATCCGGGCTGGAAGTGCACATCCTGTTTCTGACCCTGCTCAATTGAGCCCACCGAAGCCTCTATGAGCTGAACAAGACCGGGACATACTCTGCAGCATCTCATTCATCGGTTCGAGAACGAGTAATAGCCTAATATCCCATATTGGCGTATTTCTATGCGCAGTATAGCATGCAATTTGCACACAACGCAAGCCTGCTTGAGCTAGCGTGTCTATGCAGAGCGATTATGTCACCTCTAACTGCAAACCGAAAATGTCACCATGCAGAATGGGGTTATAGTCATAAGCCAGAGGGAACTGACACGCTACCATGTACTCAGACGAGTGCTGGATGGAAAGATCAATCTTAAGGATGCAGCCGGTTATATGGGAGTAAGCTATCGGCAGGCCATACGGCTTAAGAAGAGTGCTGAAGAAAGGGCTGTGGGCCTTGTTCACGGCAACCGGGGCAGATCTCCGTCAAACAGGATCGAGGAGGATGTTCGCAGGCGGGTTCTTGAACTCAGCCACGAGCAATACTGCGATTTCAACGACAGTCATTTTACCGAGGAGTTAGTTAAGGCGGGGATAGTGATATCTCGTGAGAGTGTGCGTGCAATACGTCGCGAATCAGGCATCACTCCCAAGCGTAAGCGCAGGCCCAGAAAGCACCACAGACGCAGGTCTCGTAAGAGTTGCGAGGGATTGATGATCCTGTGGGACGGCAGCCCTCATCGGTGGTTTGGCAAAGAATACAGCCCTTGTTGCCTAATGGCCGCGATGGACGATGCAACGGGGAAGATCCTGGCACTTTTGTTTTGTGAGAACGAATGCTCCTGGGCATACCTGGAGTTAATGAGGCGAGTGGTGAGCAGTCACGGGGTTCCCTGCAGCGTCTATCAGGACAAGCACACATCCCTTAAGCGTAATGATGACTACTGGAGCCTTGAGGAGGAACTTGCTGGTCGCCAGGAACCTACACAGGTGGGTCTTGCTTTGGAAACTTTGGGTGTCGAAGCTATATTCGCAAACTCCCCTCAGGCCAAGGGGCGTGTAGAGAAACTCTTTGAGACTCTGCAGGATCGCCTAGTCGCGGAGCTTGAATTTAATGGTGTCACCGACATCAGCGCGGCCAACGAGTTTGTGGAGAGCGGCTATATCGGGCGCTTCAATGACAGATTCGCAGTGCCCCCAGCCGGTGAGCACCGCTGGAGACGACTTGGGCCGGGCCTGGATCTGGATAGGATCTGCTCGTTCAGCTATAATGCCAAGGTGGCAAACGACAATGCGGTGCGTTTCTGTGGGCTCATTTTCGACATCGCTCCAGGTCCGGGTGGACGAAGCTACGCCAGTTGTGAGGTGGAACTCAGGCAACTTCTGGACGGGTCCTGGCGCATATATCACGCCGACAAGCTCATAGCCAAAGCAGAGTCAACGGAGCTCGGCGAGCCGTTCAAGGCAAAGCGGCGGCGCAAGCATGGCAGGGCAGCTCACGACTGCGAGTGGGTCTATCTTGCGAGCCGCCAGCACAGCGCCAAAGAGGAAGCGTCAGGCAAGATGCCAACAACCAGATTCAGCCGCGATCCTGGCAGGCCGGTGGCGGCAACCAGAATAGCATAAATACAGCATATGTGACATAATCCCTTTGCAGTTAAGGTGACATTTTCCCTCTGCTTAAACAGCCTGCTTGAGCTAGCGTGTGAGCTAGCGAGAGTGTTCAGTCTTGTGGGATTAGTGCAGAGATTTCCCAAGTTTTTTTCTAAATCAGGCATGAATTCGGATGGTGGATGTGTAATTAGTTCTTGTGAGCGGATTAGATGAGCTAACAAGAGAAGAACTGATGGCACTGGCCACTAGTCTCTATGAGACGGTGCAAGCCCAGAAAGCCGAGATAGCCGAACTCAAAGCAACCGTGGCTCGCCAGGATGAGCGGATAAAGGAGCTTGAGGAAGAGGTAGCGAGGCTTCGCGGTGCTCGGCCGGGTGTAGAGTTTTGCATCAAGCCGAGTGTGCCAAAGAAAGACAAAGGCCCCCGCAGGAAACGCAAGCAATCCTTTTCCAGACATACCCTGGTGGCGACACAGGTGGTATGCCATGGCATAGATGAGTGCCCTGACTGTGGTCGCGAGCTTGAGGGCGGTCACGTAAAGTGGCGTCATCAGGTTGTGGAGCTTCCGCAAGTGAAAGTGGAGGTAGTCGACCACCTGTTTATGGAGCGATACTGCGGTGTGTGCGGCAAGCGCTTCACTCCCGATCCAGCTGTAGTGTTGGCAGGTGTGGTGGTAGGCAAAAAGAGTGTTGGCATCCACTTAATGAGCGTGATCGCCCACTTAAAGACAGTCTGCCGGGTTCCAGTGGGTCAGATAAAAAAGCTGGTTGAGACCCTATGGGGCTTTAAGATATCTGCTGGCGAGATCGCGGAGATTCTGCATGATGTTGGAGAACTTGGTGAGTCGGTGTATGATGGCTTGCTTGGAGAGGTCCGTGGTTCTCCGGTAGTGCATGCTGATGAGACAGGATGGCGTGAGGACGGCGTCAATGGCTACATCTGGAGTTTCTCAACACCAGCGCTGCGCTACTACACGTATCGCCACTCTCGTGGATCATTGGTGGCAAAAGAGGTGCTCTCACAGAGCTTTAGCGGTGCCTTGGTTACTGACTTCTACGCTGCCTACAACTTCTATGAGGGTGTGAAGCAGCGGTGTTGGGTCCATCTGGGGCGTGACCTGAAGACCCTGGTAGAGAAGAATCCTGACCTGCCAGAGACTGCGGCATGGGCGAAGTCGGTGATGGATCTATATTACCGGGCAAAGGATTCGGTTGTCGAGAAGCATTCGGAGCTTGAGCGAAGTCGCCTTAAGACTGCTTTCGAGTGTGAGCTATTGGAACTCTGCCGGCCTTATGTGGGAGTGAAGACCGCACCTGAGCGCGTGCTTGCCGAGCGGATGCGAAACTTCATAGGTGAACTCTTTGCCTTTGTAGGTAACCCGGAGATTCCTTCCGAAAACAATGCCGCAGAGCGAGCAGTCCGACCGGCGGTCGTAGCACGCAAGATAAGTGGGGGAAGCCGATCACCGAAAGGCTCCAAAACCTGCAGCATCCTAAGAACCCTCTTCGAGCCTGGGGACTGCAGGGCCACAACACCATACAAGCCTGTAACCAGATGATTGCCACCTCGACACTATAGAAGATCGTTCCCGTAGAACTGAACACTCTCGAGCTAGCCTGCTTGAGCTAGCCTGCTTGAGCTAGTTAGGCAAGGAGATGTCCGGTAAGCCGATGGAGAAAACTATTTATACAGAGAATACCTTACCTTTCTGAAATGCCTGCGCAAGGTAAGACAGGAAGCCGGGATCACCCAGATCGAGTTTGCCGAAAGGATCAAGGAGACCCAGTCCTTTGTCAGCAGGTGGAGCGAGGCGAGAGACGGATCGATGTCATTGAGCTGCGCGTTTTCTGCCAGGTCTTGGGTGTATTATCCAGAGACTGGAAAAGGCCATAGCAGAACAAAGCTGATCTTACTGTTTTGTGGGCCGGATTACCCCGTCCGACCCATCGGAGAGATGCTCAAACGCAGCATCCATAAATGCAGTGCATTTCTCCAAAGGCAGATCAATAACGCGGCAGTATGCCCTGAGCTCGGCGGTGTCTATAGGTCTCTTACCGGATTCCCAGTCCACAATGATCCGTAAGTCCAATTCCAGCGCTTTTGCGAACTGATGGCGGCTGATTCCTTTGGTTTTCCTTTCTCCCTCAAGAAATGCAGCGAATGCAATGCGCAATTTGGATAGCTCGTCTTTGTTCATGGGTCCTCCGTCGTCGAGGTAGCTTGCTGCCTGGCTGGTTCGCGCCCATTATAACGGCCCGGAAAGCGCCCGCCAAAGACATTTTTCGAGGCTCTTGCGCTGCCCAAGGAGAAGTTCTGAGGCATTGACACTCTTCAAGTCAGTTCACTATAATGAACCTGACAAGATCTGCTATTATAGTTTGACTGAGGATCGTAAACATAATGCTCGCCCAAGTCAAATCCAGCGCAGTAAATGGTATCGACGCCTACGTGATAGAAGTGGAGGTCGATATTACCCCCGCGCTCCCCAGTTTCACCATAGTCGGCCTTCCTGATGCCGCCGTCCAAGAGTCGAGGGAGCGCGTGCGCGCTGCAATCAAGAACTGTGGGTTTGGGTTTCCCTCGCGCCGAATCACAATCAATCTTGCCCCTGCTGATGTTCGCAAAGAGGGGCCTTCTTTTGATTTGCCGATAGCCGTCGGAATTCTGATGGCCACGGGTCAAGTTGATTCAGAGTTCACAAGGGATTGTGTGATCGTCGGCGAGCTTAGTCTAGACGGTGCGGTAAGAAGTGCGAGCGGCGTTCTTCCGATAGCGCTTCATGCACGGGAAAAAAAGCTTCAACGGATGATCGTCCCGGCCATGAATGTGAAAGAAGCGGCAATTGTCGGGGAGGTCGAAGTCTACCCGGTTACCACACTTACAGAGGTGGTGCAACTACTCAACGAGCCTAACCATATGTTACCCGCGATATTCGATGTGCAGGAGCTTGAGGATCTGGATGGTCCCGGCTACGATGTCGATTTCTGCGATGTCAAGGGCCAAGAGACCGTTAAACGAGCACTGGAAATCGCGGCGGCGGGTAGCCACAACGTTATTATGGTCGGCCCGCCAGGCAGCGGCAAGACAATGCTTGCTCGTCGTATCCCGACCATACTTCCGCCGATGTCTCTTGATGAAGCGCTTGAAACCACAAAGCTCTACAGTGTGTGTGGTTTGCTGAGTCCCCAAGAAGCTCTAGTTACTAAGCGTGCGTTTCGTGCACCTCATCACACCATCTTGAATGCAGGTCTGACCGGAGGCGGCAGTTATCCACGGCCAGGCGAAGTCAGCCTAGCCCACCATGGCGTGCTTTTCCTTGATGAGTTGCCGGAATTCAAAAGAGATGTATTGGAGGTGCTTCGTCAACCGCTTGAGGATGGCACCGTCACAATTTCACGGGCGCAGGCATCCCTCACCTACCCTGCACGTTTTGTTCTGATTGGTGCTCTTAATCCCTGTCCGTGTGGATTCTATGGTGACAGCTTGAAGCAATGTTAATGCACGCCTCAGATGATCAGCAGATATCTTCGGCGCGTCTCCGGGCCACTTCTTGACCGAATCGACATCCATATCGAGGTGGCTCGTCTCAAGCAAGATGAACTTCTAGAGCGCCAAAGCAGCGAATCGTCCGCAGCTATCCGGCAAAGAGTACTGGCCGCAAGACAGTGCCAACTTGGCCGCTTCACTGGCAGTAGCATCTACTGCAATGGGCACATGAACCCGCGTCAGATGAAGCTGTTTTGTCAGGTATCCGATGAGACGAAGAGCCTACTGCGTGCGGCAATCACGCAGCTTAATCTCTCCGCTAGAGCCTATGACAGGATTCTCAAGCTCGCCCGAACAATAGCAGACCTCGCAGGGGAAGACTATATCCAAACTGCTCACGTAGCCGAAGCTGTCCAGTATAGGAGCTTAGAATCGGAAGTTCTGGGGCTAATGCCGATCCGCATACGTCCTCTGACTTGCGTGCGCTTCGTATCATCTGTGCATCTTCCACTTGGTTTACCTTTACACGGCAAACTTCTCCACAGAGGCATTACAGCAGAAGAGCTGTCTCAGACGCCTTGACTGCTGTAATCTGGAGAGTTATCATCCCGACAATGATTTTCTGCGGGGGCAAAGCAATGGAGAGAGTTAAGCAAGTCGGAATATGGATACGGGTATCTACGGAGGATCAGGCCAAAGGGGAAAGCCCTGAACACCACGAGAAACGGGCGCGTCACTATGCCGAATCGAAGGAATGGCAAGTGCGAGAGGTCTACCACCTTGAGGCCGTCAGTGGCAAGTCGGTAATGAACCACCCCGAAGCAAAACGGATGCTCGAGGATATCAAGGCTGGCAATATAACTGGCCTGATATTCTCAAAGCTAGCTCGTCTTGCCCGCAACACCAAAGAGCTTCTTGATTTCGCCGATATCTTCAGCGACTGCAATGCCGATCTTGTCTCGCTGCAGGAGGCAATAGACACCTCAACCCCGGCAGGGAGACTGTTCTACACTATGATCGCAGCTATGGCCCAGTGGGAGAGAGAAGAAATCGCCAGCCGGGTAGCTGCATCGGTGCCAATCCGCGCCAAGCTGGGCAAACCACTTGGCGGCCAAGCTCCATTCGGCTACCAATGGGAGAATAGGGAGTTGGTTCCGGACCCGAGCGAAGCCCCTGTGAGAAAACTGATGTATGAGCTGTTCATACAGCATCATCGCAAGAAGACCGTTGCACGCTTGCTCAACGAAGCTGGACACAGGACACGAAGTGGGGCGAAGTTCTCCGACACAACCATCGATAGGCTGCTGCGTGATACTACCGCCAAAGGTCTTCGATGCGCTAACTACTCAAAAAGCTTGGGAGAGAACCAGAAGTGGGTCTATAAGCCACGAGAAGAGTGGATCTACACGAAAGTCGAACCCATAGTTTCTGAGGAGTTGTGGACACAGTCCAACGCCATCCTTGAGCAGCAGGCAAACAGCCACAAGCGACCTACCAAGAAAGCCGTTCACCTCTTCACAGGCATCGCTCACTGCCATTGCGGAGGCAAAATGTATGTGCCTTCTAACTCACCAAAATACATCTGCTACAAGTGTCGCAACAAGATAAGCGTGCCAGACTTGGAGGAAGTGTTCCATGAGCAGCTCAAAGCATTCTTCCTTTCTCCAACTGAAATAACTAGCTACCTTTCGCAAGCCGATCAAGTGATCAAGGATAAGAATGAACTGTTGAATGCTCTGGTGGACGAGGAACGCCGAATCAAACAAGATATGGATATGGTCTATAAGCTGTACCTAGATAGGGCGATATCCTCAAGTGGATTTGGAGAACGCTACAAACCCCTTGAAGAAAGACAGCAGCAGATCGAGGACCAAATCCCTGAACTACAGGCAGAGATGGACTTCCTCAAGATTCAGCATCTCTCAAGTGATCAGATTCTTCAGGAAGCCAAAGATCTTTACACTCGGTGGCCTCAACTGTCGCATGAGGAAAGCGAGCGATAGGGAGAGTATCACGGAGCAGATCACCATTGGTAACGATGACATATCCATAGACCTAGCCTACCTACCGTCATCATCCGAAATGATGGCAGATAGGCAACACAATGTCATGGGTTCATTGCGGCAACAAGCATAAACTGCGCGGGTAAGTAAGAGACGCCTGAGCCCGGGCAATGGTCACGTGACCGTCCTCCAGCGGCTGCCCCATTACCTCAAGCACATCACGCTTGAACTCCGGAAGCTCATCGAGGAACAGCACGCCGTAGTGAGCAAGGCTCACCTCGCCCGGCCGTGGATAGCTGCCCCCTCCGGTAAGACCCGCGTTGGAGATGGTATGATGCGGGGCGCGAAATGCTCTTCTGGTAATCAGCGCCTCATTGGAACTCAGCAGTCCACAGACGCTGTAGAGTTTGGTAACCTCGAGCGCCTCCTCCATGTTGAGCGGAGGAAGAATTGTCGGCAGCCGGCGCGCAAGCATTGTTTTGCCGCTGCCGGGAGGGCCGATCATCAGCGCGTTGTGTCCACCCGCCGCGGCAATTTCCAGCGCCCGCTTGACGGTCTCCTGGCCTTTTACATCGCAGAAATCGGTATCGTAGACCGGCTCGTCGAGGGCCTCGAACTCCTTGATATCGAAAATCGCCGGGAGCATGTGGTCCGGTTCGTTAACAAGCGTTACTACCTCGGAGAGCGTATGAACCGGGTAGACATCGACCTCGCCGACAATCGCCGCCTCTTTCACGTTGTGGGCAGGCACGATCATCCGCTTCATTCCCGTCTGGCGGGCGTTCAGAGCGATCGGGAGCATACCGCTCACGTCGCGAACCGCGCCATCCAAACTGAGTTCCCCGACAATGATGCAGTCCTCAATGAACTCAAGGTCCAATTGCCCGGTCGCGGCCAGGATACCGACAGCAATCGGCAGATCGAACGAGGGACCTTCTTTGCGCACGTCAGCGGGGGCAAGATTGATCGTGATTCGGCGGGAAGGAAACTCGAGGCCACTATTCTTGATAGCGGCGCGCACGCGCTCCCTGGACTCTTGTACAGCAGTATCAGGCAAGCCTACAATTGTAAAACTTGGAATAGCCGACGCGATATCGACCTCGACCACAACCGTATAAGCGTCTATACCGTTAACAGCGCTAGAGTTCACCCGAGCAAGCATTGTGAGGCTCCCATCTCCGAACGTCTACCAACCGTCTTCGATCTAATTATATAGACCCAACGATGAGATCGTCAATAAGATGAGCTCTTGACTGTGCCCGGATTTGACACATATTACTCGCCTGCCCGTTTGACACGGGGGGCCGGTTGTGATATCGTACCAGTAGAAAAAACGCAATTATTCTGGTCGGTGGGGAAGCAGAGGGAATGGGCCCGACGTTTCCCTTTCCGCTATTATTAGCTTCAGGGAACATACATGAGTATCCTCAAATTATTCAGCGGTGGCGAAAGAGATATCGCCAAATTCCGCAAGGTGGTAGAGCAGATCAATGCTCTCGAACCATCAATTAAGACTTTAAGCGACGAGCAGCTCGCAGCAAAGACCGATGAGTTCAAGCTCCGGCTTCAGGAGGTTCCAATACCGGATGACCTTAACCGGCTCGAGCGCGAACGCTTCATTAATGAGCAGTTGGACACCATACTTGTGGAGGCGTTTGCGGTCGTTCGCGAGGCCAGCATCAGAACCCTTGGCATGCCGGCACTTTGACGTCCAGCTCATCGGCGGAATGGTATTGAACCAGGGACGGATCGCCGAGATGAGAACCGGTGAAGGCAAGACTCTCGTCGCAACACTGCCACTTTACCTGAACGCGCTGACGGGCCGCGGAGCTCACCTGGTCACGGTCAACGACTACCTCTCAAAACGTGACGCGCGCTGGAACGGGCCGCTATTTCACTCGCTCGGCCTCAGCGTCGGCTCCATCCACGGCCAGAGCGCCGAGACCGGCGACGTCGGCAGGTCGTTTCAATACGACCCCACATACATCGCCGAAGACCCGAACGAGTGGGACCACCTGCGCCCCATCAGCCGGCAGCAAGCCTACGCCTGCGACGTCACCTATGGAACGAACCACGAGTTCGGGTTCGACTACCTGCGCGACAACATGGCGTTCAGGGCCGATGAACTGGTTCAGCGTGAACTCAACTACGCGATAGTCGACGAGGTAGACAGCATTCTGATCGACGAAGCCAGGACCCCGTTGATCATTTCGGGAATGGGTTACAAGTCCAGCGATATGTACTACCAGGCTGACCGCATAGCGAAGCGTCTGGTCAAGGACCGGGACTATACCATAGACGAAAAAGCAAAGACTGCTATGCTGACCGAGGAAGGCGTCCATAAGGTCGAGGAGATAACCGGATGCGGCAACCTCAGCGACCCCGAAAACCTCGAGATCAACCAGTGACGTGAACGCGTCCGTAAAGGCATACGCTGTTTTCAAGAAAGATATCGACTATGTGGTCCGTGAGGGTCAGGTTATTATCGTGGACGAGTTCACGGGCCGCTTGATGTTCGGTCGAAGATGGAGCGATGGACTCCACCAGGCAGTTGAAGCGAAAGAAAACTGCAAGGTCGAGGAAGAAAACCAGACTCTCGCCACTATCACATATCAGAATTTTTCAGACTGTATAACAAGCTGGCGGGCATGACCGGAACGGCGAAGACCGAAGAGGAAGAGTTCAGAAAAATATACGCGCTGGACGTTCTCGAGATACCGACGAACAGACCGGTCATGTCGAAAAGATTGGGCTGATGTCATCTACAAGTCCGAGGAAGCCAAGTTCCGCGGTATCACGCTCGAAGTCCTGAAGAGCTACTCCAGGGAACAGCCGGCGCTCGTCGGAACCCGCTCGATCGAGGTTTCAGAGCGAATCAGCGAGAGATTGCTCTCGGAACGGTTGCAGTTGCTCGGCGCGGTCATCCTGTTGAGGGACAGGCTGGACAAGTCTAAGGACATGAAGGACGACGAAAAGAACGAGTTCCACGCACTGCTGAGTTCCAACTTCGACGAACTGGCCGTGAACAAGCTCAGCAGGCTTGCGAAGCGTTTGGATTTCGACCTCAACATGCTCAAAAATGAGAATATAGACGCGCTCGCGTCCCTACTTGAGATCAGTGCGCGCCAGAAGCCGGTGCTGGCTGAGGCCTTGAAAGAAGGAATCATCCACAACGTCCTGAATGCCAAGTACCACGAGATGGAAGCGCAGATTATTTCCCAAGCCGGACGCAGAGGCGCCGTGACAATCGCCACGAACATGGCCGGTCGTGGTGTGGACATTATTCTCGGCGGCGCGCTTGATCCCGAAGGCGAGTTCGAGGCGGCGGCGGCAGTTGGCCAGCGCCAACCATTCGACCCCGCTGACCTGACATGGGATTTCGAGGCATGGAAGCAGAAGAACCCGGACAAAGCGGAAAATGCGGTTCCGGAAGCTCTGGACGTTATAATGCGCGGCGGTATGTATATAATCGGCTCCGAGCGGCACGAAAGCCGAAGAGTCGACAACCAGCTCCGCGGACGATCCGGACGACAGGGCGACCCTGGAATGTCGAGGTTTTTCGTGTCCCTTGAGGACGAACTCTGGAGGTTGTTCGGCGACAAGTCGAACCACTTCCTGCTTGGCGGATGGAGAGACGATCAGTCGCTGGATGCAAAGCTGCTGTCGAAGATGATAGAGCGCGCGCAGAAGAAAGTTGAAATGCATCACTTCGATATGCGCAAACACGTTCTCGATTACGATGACGTAATGAATATCCAGCGTGAGACCATTTACGGACAGCGCAGAAAGATTATCGAAGGCGCAGACCTGCGCCCGACCATCATCGACTACCTGCAGCAGACAATGGCATCGGCGGTCGAGATGCACTGCCCGGATGGGGTTTCACCGAACGAGTGGGACCTGGATGGGCTTCACAGCTATGTAAACGAGATTCTGCCGCTGGAGCTATTCGCCAAACCCGCAGATCTCAAGGGCAAGCCTCGCGAGGAGCTTAGCGAGCTTCTGGATGACGCGGTCGAGCGAAGCTATGAGATGAAGGAGCAGGAGATCGGCGTCGATCTGATGCGCGATATCGAAAGGCACATCACCCTGGACCTCATCAACCGCAAGTGGATCGAGCACCTGGATGCAATGGACTTTCTGCGAGAAGGCATCGGGCTGCGCAGCTACGCTCAGCGCGACCCGCTGATCGACTACAAGAAAGAGGCCTTTGACTTGTTCCAGGCAATGATGACCGGCGTGCAGGAAGACCTGGTAAGGGTGGTCTACCGAGTTCAGACTCAGGAGCCGCCGAAGCGGCGGCGGCCGAGGTATGACAACCTGGTGGAAATGTCGGCCGAAGGCCCGCAGGGCATGGGCAATGGCTCAGGGGCGCCTGCATCCCGCGCGACACCCATCTCAGGTGGCAAACACTCAGGAAAAATCGGACGAAACGACCCGTGTCCGTGCGGCAGCGGCAAGAAGTTCAAGAAGTGCTGCCTTGGCAAATTTGAATAAGAGGATTGGAATTGCTTAAAGATATACTCGATAGAATCAGTGTTATAGAACAAAACCTCGAAGAGCTGGGAGGTCATCTTTGACCTTCCCGGTGTTAAGGAAGAAATAGTAAAACTTGAACAAGCTTCTACAGCGCCCGGGTTTTGGGAAGATGCGTCTCAGGCGCAGAAGGCTCTTAGAAAGCTGAGCAGGCTGAAGGCATCGGTCGATCCGGTACTGGAACTAATGGCTCGAACCGAAGACCTGAAAGTGCTTGCTGAACTGGTAGAAGAAAACGACGGTTCCGATGCTGAAGAGGTTCACCAGGAAATGGCCGACGCGGAGGCCGCCTACCGGCGTTTGGAACTCGAAACTCTTCTTTCGGGTGAACACGACGCATCCAACGCGATAATGGAGATCAACGCGGGCGCGGGCGGCACGGAAGCCTGTGACTGGGTCGATATGCTGGCACGAATGTTTCTGCGCTGGGCTGAGCGCCAGGGCTATCGCACGGAAATACTCAACTCCGTCCCCGGTGACGTGGCCGGTTCGAAGAATATCACTATTCTCTTCGAAGGCAGGAACGCCTATGGCTACCTCAGGAACGAGCGGGGGGTCCACAGACTGGTCAGAATATCGCCGTTCGACGCCAACAAAAGAAGGCACACGACTTTTGCCGCCGTCGATATAGTTCCCGAGATCGACGATGATAATTCGGTCGAGATCGGCCCGGACGATCTTAGGATAGACACTTACCGATCCAGTGGCGCCGGCGGTCAGCACGTCAACAAGACTGACTCCGCAGTACGAATCACGCATATTCCCACGGGAGTAGTGGTATCCTGCCAAAATGAACGGTCGCAGATCAAGAACCGCGAGTTCGCTATGAAGGTGCTTCGGTCGCGTTTGGCGGAGTTGCAAAACGAGCAGAATGATCAGAGGCTGGCTGAACTGCGCGGGGACCTTCGCGCAATCGAGTGGGGAAACCAGATGAGATCGTATGTTTTCCAACCCTATACCATGGTCAAAGATCACCGGACCAGCCACGAAACGGGTGACGTCGTGCGGGTGATGGATGGCGATATTCAGGATTTTATTCAGGCCGGCCTCAGACGCGCATGTGGAAATAACTAATAGTAGAGGCGGAACATGTTTTTGCCTGCTGCGTCTCAAATATATGAGGCAAAAGGAAGCTCTGATAGAACCACTCCGGTTCGAGGCCATTAAAGAAGTGATGAGGATTGGATGCTTGCAATGATGTGCTGCGATTGCAAAACAAACAAGGTAGTTACGATCATAATGGCTGCCGCAGTGTTGATTTTGACAGCAGGCCATGGCTGGGCTCAAACCGCGCAGGTTCAGGCTGTGTCTCCTCTCGGAAACAAGGACGGCGGCAAGGTCGAAACGGCTATTGGAAGCCTGATTGCGGACGCGATGAAGGCGGGACTAAGCACTGACATATCGTTCGTAGCATCAGGCGAGTTGAAGCCTAAGGACCCGCCAATCGTCCCCGGGAAGATATCCGCTTCCGACATACAGGAATTGGTTTCCTACCCCGATGATCCCCTGGCTGTGCTTGACCTCAGCGGTAAGCTGGTTCGACTCGCGCTTGAGAGATCGGTCGCCATTTATCCGCAGCCAAACCTCGGCTTCCTTCAGGTCTCCGGGATTAAATTCACCGTCGACCCTGCCAAGCCCGTCGGAGAGCGTGTAACCTCTGTGACGGTCGGCAGCGCGCCTCTCGTCGATAACGCAACATATTCGGTCGCTGTCACAAACTCGATGGCGAACGGCGCCCTGGGCTACTGGAAGGTATGGACGCAGGATAACGTCAAAAAGAGGCTCCCGGCGTCCACCATAGTCAGCGTGCTGGACGACTATTTCAAGTCCAACCCTAAGATCGACTACAGCTCGCTTGACCACATTGCATTTGCCAAGTAGCATGGGAAGACCTTGCCCGCACTATTTGCCATCAATGGTGCGAGCTGACAAATGAGGATTTACCAATGCTACATTCCAGATTATCAGGTTGCCTGCTGCTGTGCTCGGTTGTGCTCGTTGTTTTGATCGGCTGCTCACCGGCTGCCGAAGGGCCTGCGACCAGTACCGGTGCAAATCCCTCGCTTTGACGGGAAACACGCGTTCGAACTGCTTCAAAAGCAAGTTGACCTCGGACCGCGCAACCCCGGATCACCTGGTCACGAAGCCGCGGAGACATTTATCAAGGAACAGCTTAAGCCTTATGCCGACGGCGTCGTCATGCAGGATTTTACTACCAACGTCCAGGGCAAGGAGCTCAATCTCTGCAACATCGCCGCATATTTTAACCCCAACGCGAAGAAATGGATTCTACTGGCGGGCCATTGGGACACTCGCCCCAGAGCCGATTACGAAGTGACATCGGAGAACAGAAGCAAACCTATTCCCGGCGCTAACGACGGCGCATCAGAGACGGCGGTGCTGATGGAGCTTGCACGAATGTTCGCCAAGCAAAAGCCCGACGTAGGCGTGTACGTAGTATTCTTCGACGGCGAGGACTACGGCACAGACGACGCCACCATGTTCCTGGGAGCGAGGCACTTCGCCGACACCCTGCGCACCAGCGCCGCGGTCGATGGCAAGCCTGTGAAGTTCGAATATGGGCTCCTGCTGGATATGATCGGCGACAAGAACCTGGACATCTACGAAGAGCAGAACTCCGTCGATGCGGCACCCGAGGTTGTCGACAAGGTCTGGAAGGCCGCGAAGAACCTGGGGTACGCGGACAAATTCATCCCCCAAGTTAAATATTCAATCAGCGACGACCATATCCCGCTCATTCACGCGGGCGTCAAGTGCATAGACATCATTGACTTCGATTACGCCCCGTGGCACACGCTCGAGGACACTCCTGACAAGTGCTCCCCACGCTCGCTTGAGACTGTTGGTGAGGTCGTTGCAAGTGTCGTTTACGGGGAAAAGCCGTAGTGATAGACTATCACGTGCACTCCGAAAACTCGGGTGACAGCTCGGTAAGTATGCCCTCGGTATGCGCTGCGGCCCTCGATGCGGGTCTGGCTGAGATATGCTTCACCGAGCACATAGACTTCGAGCCGACGGACTACTGCTACGGCAAGTTCGATTATGAAGCCTTTAGAGCCCAGGGCAGGGAGTGCCAGGCGATGTATGCGGACACACTCGCGGTGCGCCTCGGCGTCGAGGTCGATTATCAGGATCGCTTTCGTTCCCAGATCCACGACTTTCTTCAGGGCAAGGATTTCGATTACGTCCTCGGCGCGGCGCATTACGTAAACGGGGCTATTCTCGAGGACCACACGAAGTATTTCCCGGGAAAGACACCGAATGAAGCTTATGAGCCGTTCTTCGACAACGCGCTTGCGGCAGCCGAGACAGGTTGGTTCGATGCCCTTGCCCACCTCGACCTGTGTAAACGTTATGGGGTTCTTTACTTCGGGGAGTTTGACCCCACCCCGTTCTGGGAACGCATCAATCGGGTTCTCAAGACAATTATCGGCAACTCAATGTCCCTGGAGATCAACACGTCCGGCTTGCGGCAGAACCCCCGGGCCTGCTACCCCGGGGAGGAAATCCTGCAGCGATACTGCGAACTCGGCGGGAAGAAGATAACCGTAGGATCGGACGCCCACACATCGGAGGATGTCGGCGCAGGAATAGGATCCGCACTGGCGATGGCAAGCAGCCTGGGTTTTGAGCACGTCGACACTTACATCGGACGTAAACCAGTCGTGAGGGCGATCAAGGAACTGTCGGGGCAGTTTCGCCGTAACAAGGGATAATGGATACTCTAATGAACAGTCGACTACAGCGAACCAGGGTTTGGGCCATTCTCGGGGGATGCGCCATAGCAATCATTGCCACACCATTTCTCGCAGGCGCGATCTGGATGGGTTTGCAACTGGTCCGTCTACCAGGCACTTTCGGACATTTCGTAATGGCGCAGAATCTGGAAGCTACACTGTTCGCGTTTGGCTTTGGACTCGGAACCCTGGGAAGCGGATTTGCTCTCGCTTCGAAGTCAGCTTCACGGAGAACGCTCGGGGCGGCCGCGACACTGTTCGGCTGTTCTCACATCTCATTGGCGTTCATCATACGCCACTCCATCGACGAATCGGTCCTGCCGCCCATATTCTTCATACCTGTCGCGCTTTGGGCTCTTTCAGTCTGGCTGGCAATCAGAGCTCCGGGTCTTGGAGATCGGCAGTTTCAAGAGAGCCTGGATAATCAACCTATCCAAAAGCAGCCACAGCCTCTATCTCAACCTTAGCGCCCTTTGGAAGCGCAGCCACTTGAACGGTCGCGCGGGCGGGCGGATCAGCCTGGAAGCACGTTGCGTATGTCTCGTTGACACGGCCGAAATCGGCCAGATCCGTCAGATAGATCGTCGTCTTCACAACATCAGCGAAAGTCAGTCCCTCCGCTGTCAGGATCGCCTCCAGATTCGCCATAACCTGCTTCGTCTGAGCCACGACATCGACAGCCGTAATCTGACTCGTCTTCGGGTCTACGGGAATCTGACCCGAGATAAACAGAAACCCGTTAGCCCTTATTCCCTGAGAATAGGGACCTATAGCTTCCGGTGCATTTGAAGTGTGAACCCTCTTCCGCATTGATCGATCCTCCTGCCCAATGGTCATATTATATCACTTTGATGAGCGGGCTTAAAGATGACTATCTAAGGCAGCGGCTCGATATCCGCCTGATTCCGAGGTCGCACCTGCGCCATGGTCTTGCCGGAGACGCTGTAAGTCGCGCAGATGCCGGTGACCGTCACGTATTGGCCCTGCACAGGTGGAATGATTGTGTTCCCAACCGCAAGGCCCGAAATGTACACCTGGATTCCACACATCGCCATCCCACTAAAGACCTGGCCGTCTGATAGACCGGAGCCGTCATCTATATAGAAGAACTTCACGGGAGATGCAGTGTCCACGTACGTCACCGTGCCTGAAACTTTTAGCAGCATCTCAGTATTGAGCAGGCCACTCCCTCCGGGCATCAGCATATCCGTCCCTTTGCCTCCAAGCCAGTGGTTCGTTATGAAGTAAGGCGACAACAGCATTGCGCCGGGGAAACGGGTGACAACGATAGGATAGTCGATATACCTGTCCGAATCAGTGCCCTTGATGATTCCCGACACATCGACCATATCCCCGTTTGACACCACTAATGGGTTCGCTCCCAGGTTCACCCGGATTACGCTGCTTCTATCCTGCTCCGATACATAGAACTCGTTGCTGAACTGATCACTGCCCGCCGTGACAACTTTGGCATAGGCATCCACCCACAGATCATTGGGCGTCTGCTTCAACTGGGCAATGTTTGGTATTTGGACGTCTGAATGCCAAAAGCCGTGCTCAATGATGCCGCAAGAGTAACTGTCATCAGGCGCGTACGACACACCGACCGCGAACTGGCCAAGCGTATCTGAAATGACGTAGTTTGTGGATGATCTAAGACTGGCACCCGTGCCGGGGGAAAAACCGCCGAAAAGCATAGCAGCCGAGCCAGGCATTACCGACGCCACGACTAAAGCGCAAGCAAAGAGCATCCGAACTGCATTGTTCATGTTATTCATCTTATTCCTCCTGTTCCTCCTGCCTTTGAACCACGGATTTCACCGAAGGGAACGGAGAACACGAAAGCGCTCCCTTCCGTGCCATCCGTGCAACTCCGCGGCCTCCGTGTTTCAATTCAGCACCTGTATATCAGACTGCCGTCTCGGGCGGATTGCCCTAACCGGCTGGTTGTTTATCATAACAACCGAGCTGATTCCGGTTACGATGATGTTACTGCCATAAGGCGGCAGCGCAAGCTCAGCGCCGCCGGTGAAGCCGTTGCAGATAACCCGCATTCCATAGTGGCTGCCGTCGTACAGGTTGTCGCCGTTATCCACGTAGAAGTATCCGCCCTGCGGGTCTCGGTAGCTTACAAGACCACCGAATGTCTTGACAAGAAGACCGACGTTGTGCAAACCTACTCCACCGAGCACGCCCGGAGTCCACGAGTTGAGTGAGCCACCGCCCAATGCAGGCACAGCCATGAAAAGCGGCCCAAGAGGATCGACGTGACCAACGATTGTGGGTGAGGCGTATTGGATCACCCGCTCTCCATTGACGGTTTTGATCTTCCCGATCAGCCACACCTGATCACCCTCGACCAGATCCGGACCACCTGCCGCTGCATATTGCGCGGCGATGCCGCTGGACCTGTTGGGCTGCTCCACATAGAACCTGTCCGCAAACGTCGAAGTGCCTGACGTAATAACCACTGGGCTGCTTGAGCTCGCAAGCTGGATTGTGGAGTCGTTAGCGAACCATTTCGCTGCGCTCGGTGAACCGGCCTGAAGTATGGCAATATCCGAATGCCAGTAGCCGTGCTCCATCGTGAAGTTCGCGCTGGAAGATGGAGCTCACCACGAACTGACCGAGGCTGTCGGTTATCATATAGTTGGTGGATGTTCGTGCCTGATCACTGTCGCTCACACCGCCCGCATTGAACGTCGGCCCGGCGTCATAGTTGCCCTGCACGTTGGAAATTCCCTGCGATGTGATGGCGTCGCTCCAAAGGCCCGCGCAGTTCATCGCCTGAACGGAGAAGTAGCAGGTCGGGATGTTCGTGAGATCGAGGTTCATTGCGTAGGCCCAGTTGTCGCTTCCCGTGCTCGTGACACCCTTCACATCGTCTGCGCCCGGCGTGCTCCCTATCCAGTAAACGTCAACTCCGCCACACCCGAATCGGGGTCGGAGCAGCTCCACGTAGCGACCAGCGTGTTCAGACTTCTCGACTCTGGGTCGGTGGAGATAGATTCAAACACAGGCGGTGTCGTATCGACCATTATCTGCTGTGCGCCGGTCGTGCCTGAGTTTCCGGCGACATCTGTCGCCTTGGCGGAGAGCGAATGGATTCCATCGCCGGTGATCTCCACTGGCGTTGTGAATGAAGCTTCCGAGCTACTATCAAGGGTGTAGAATCGCCCGCCGACGCCGGAGCCATCGGCCCCATTAGGATCGACCGCAACAACCGTCGCGGTCGGGTCTGTCACATACCAACCGTTCTGACCATCGGGCTGCGCTGGGTTCAATATGATCGACGGAACCGGCGGAGTCGTATCGACCCACCACGTTCCATAGCTCTGAGTCGCTGTGTTGCCCGCGTTGTCGGTCGCGGTGATCGTCGCCGTGCGCTTTCCCTCGGGTATCTGGGCAGGAGAAGCGTTTGTCAGCCCGCCGTTGTCCCAAGTGAGCGTCTGGGTAGCAACACCAGAGGTGGCGTCCGTCGCGGACCAGGTTACGGATGTAGTCCCGGAGGCTTTGTTAAGCCAAACGCCGGTTGCCGGGCCGGTGAGGGAGATGGCTGGCGGCACGGTGTCCACGGTAAAGCCCCAGTCGGTGCAATAACCCTGATCATTTGCGCCATCACTGGCATCGACTTGCCAGCGATATGCGCCATCCGATGGAACTGTGATCTGAGTTGAGGTCGATGTCGTGCTCCAGCCGCTGTCATAGTCCCAGCCAGTGGTTGGATTCCAGACGTGGATGCGAAACGTTCGATAGTTGTTGGGCCAATTGTCTGGGTCGCCGGGATCGGACCACGACAACGAAACGGTCTGGCAGGCGATGTTCGCCCCGTTGACTGGTGCGCAAAGCGTTGGCTGGGGAGGCGGATAGTTGATGTGGAATGTCATGGTTGTCGCATTGCTCGTGCCACAACTGTTCTGCTTCTGAGCGTGCCAGGTGTATGTTCCACTGCCGGGTAACTCCCCAATGCACAGATTGGTAGGTACCCCAGCCCCAGTCAATGCCGTTGTCCATCCAGATGTGGGTCTGAGGCGAAGTGCCCCCATTATCCGCTGCATAGAACGTAATATCAGTGCCTAACGGGTAGTAGCCACCATTTGCCGGACTTCCGTTCAGGTTGGGGTCGCCAGGGGGTGTGCAGAATCTGAGCCACCCAGGCATGTCGGCGCTACTGCACAACGAGATGATACGAGTGTCCCCACAGGCATGGGTTTGTCCAGTTGGACTTAACCACTGCAACGTTCGACCGACTGGTTGCAGAATCGACTACGGCAACGTGTCCGCAACTCAAAGCACCGCATCCGTATGCGTTCCATATTAAGATGTCGCCTTGTTGGGGCCAGTTTGTGCCATCGTTAGCGATCTCGACCATTCCTGCCACATTAAGGCCCCACATTTGGTAAGCACAACCGTCAGCGCCCAGACCAGGCATTGTGATGCCATATTTGGCTTTTATGTACTGATCTGCAAAGTGCACGCACTCACCGCAAACGGGTACGTTCTCGTAAGCCGACGGTGAACCGCAACCTGAGCAATCCGACGAACAATCAGCAACCCCGCGTGGCTCAATTCCGATCAGCAACAAACCCGCGAAGACCAACGAGATCAATGCTGCAACGGCCGGTGTCTTCATCTCTCTCCTCCTCAATATCCCAGCTTGTTTCTTGAATCACGGATTGCGCGGGAGGCCACGGACGTCGCGGAAGAGTTCCCTTCCGTGCACTCCGCGTGGTTCCGTGTCATCCGTGTTTCAAAACGCGCGGCTCAGTTCACCAAACGCTTGACTTCCAACTTAGCTGCGCCGAAGTTTATCAGCAGGGCTACTTTGAACCGCGAGGCCTTCAGATATGATAGCGTCTGCACGAAGTCCTCGGGCGCAAACGCCGAACGTGCTTTGATCTCTATAATGCAGTCCTCGACGACGAAATCGACTCGCCGCGGGTCGATCTGCCGATCTTTGTAGAACACCGGCACTTTGACCTCGCGGGTGGCATCGACCCCGGCGGCTTCCAATTCCAGCGCAAGCGCGCGCTGGTAGACGACCTCCTGGAACCCAGGCCCCAGGGTCCTGTGAACCTCCATCGCCGCGCCGATCACCCGCCCCGTTGTCTCGCCGAAGTCGTAGCCCATCTTCGATTGTGCGTTAGGTTGCATGCTCCATCCATCCTTTTGCCGTTGAATCACGGATTCCACGGAAGGCCACGGACGACACGGAAGGGATTCCTTCCGTGCACTCCGTCCACATCCGTGGCATCCGTGTTCCAGAATCCGGAGCTAGTATTTGATGATGTAGTTGACCACGAGATACGGGTTCAAGACGTTGTGAGGTTGGTCGCCACCAACATTTGTCGGTCCATTGCACGTCGCCAGACCGTAATAGCTACCTTGGGGCACCATATAGCCATTGCAGGAGGCGCTGTAGCCATGATCGTGGCTTGGCATCTCCGCTATCGTCAGTTGATGCGTCTTTTCACCGCCGGTCTGCCCCAATGTGGCAAACTGAGGGTCCGATGACTGACCGAAGGGCACCCTCCCTTGCAGATTTGGCAGGTTAAATGTGGTCGCGCCGTCGCCCGCGCCATAAGCCGCACCAATCACCCCGAAGAGAGTTGAATAGGTTGATCTGGAGATAGCCGAGCCATCACATATCAGCCATCCAGCAGGAGGAGTGGAACCAGCGAACATTGATATCGTGCCAGTAGCCGTTGCTGCCCCAGGCATGAGTTTATCAACTGTAACAGCCTGGTCCGCTAGTTTGGCAGTGGTGATAGAGCCGTCGGGAACGCTGCCCGCCATCTGAGCATAAGCCACGCTCGCTATCTGCTGCCTCGGGGTCATCTCGGGATCGGAGCCTACCGTGACCCCAAAGAATATGCTCGGGTTATCGAAGATGTTTGCAGGCAGGTTGGTCACGCTCCCGAGCAGGACACTAAAGAGTCCACCTTTGACCTGAACACTTGGATTGGTTTCAGACCAGAGCGCTGTGCCGCCGGTGGGCATAGCGTAGATGGCAAACTGAATGGAGTAGGACCCATCCGGCACCGCAGCACCTGATGGCTGCATAAGTTTGCCCTGGTAAGAAATCATTGGTGGGACAGCGGCGCTCGCCGACGCGCCGATAAGCATGAATGTGATTACGAGCACTGCGATGGTGGTTTTCATTTGGTTTCCTCCCTGTTCGCGAATCACGGATTGCACGGAAGGTCACGGACGACACGGAAGGGCTCCCTTCCGTGACATCCGTGCAATTCCGTGGCCTCCGTGTTTCAGCATGTAATGGGTTAGTCTATGATTCGACGGGGGACTATCGAGGCTCTTACACGCGCGTAGGTGCTGCGCGAGACTACAAGAACACGGGCGAACAGTAAAGCAAACCTACCCGTCAAACATATAGTCATCCGTTCCGCAGTATAACTCAGCATTTTCGCTCTGTCAACGGGTAAATCGGACCCGAGGCTTGTAAAACGAGGGGATTTCAACCCAACTTTTTCCTGGCTTACCGACACTGAGTGGTTCGGCTGCCTGCCAGGTGGGTATAGTACAGGTGCGGCGACCTAGGTGGGTATCCGTGGGATTCCACGGGTTAAGGGATCAGGCGTCGCAACGGTTTCCCCCAGCGATCCGTGCCGGGGCACATTCGCAAGATGCGCAAGCGGACCGAGGATGATTTTTACCGCGGCACGGATCGATTAATAACCTGCCAATTCATTGTCCCAGGACCAACGCATCTATCAGGTTGGTCCCGCCGATCCTCACGGCCAACAGGACCGCCGCAGGTTTATCTATCTTCTCGACAGGCCCGAGAGTCACCGCGTCCACAACTGCAACGTAGTTTATCGCGGCCAATGGCTCAGATTTGATCAGGTTTTCCACCAAAACTTGTACAGCCGCGGGATCATTCTCACCGGCATCGAAGGCCTTTTGCGCCTCCTGAAGTGATTTGCTCAGGACGAGCGCAGCGCGTCGTTCGTCCGGACTCAGGTACCGATTGCGCGAGGACATTGCAAGACCATCGGGCTCTCGCACTATCTCAAGGCCTCGAATCTCCACGTGCATATTAAGGTCTCGAACCATCTTCCGGATCACCTGGAGCTGCTGATAGTCCTTCATCCCAAAGTACGCCTTGTCAGCGCCGGTTATGCCGAAGAGCTTGGAGCACACTGTTGTGACCCCGCGAAAATGCCCCGGTCTGCGCGCACCCTCCAGAACCCCAGTAGTCCCATGCACCTCCACCCAGGTGTCGAAACCCTCGGGATACATCTCAGAAGATGATGGAGCAAACACCAAGTCTACTCCCGCTTCCCGGCATTTCAGGGCGTCCTCATCAAGCGTTCTGGGGTATTGGTTGAAATCCTCGCTCGGGCCGAACTGCGCCGGGTTTACAAAGATGCTAACGACAACAAATCCGTTCTCCCGCCTGGCACAGGCGCACAGCGAGATATGGCCTTCGTGAAGCGCTCCCATAGTCGGAACCAGGCCAATCGACTTTCCCTCCTCACGCGCCAGAGCAATCTGCTCTCCGACCTCCGAAACGGTGTGCACCAACTTCAACTTTTCTCCGCCCCCTGCTTGCGAACAGGGAAGCGCCCCTGCTTTACGTCGTTATTGTATGCGCTGAACGCGTCCAGAGTCATCCGCCACACGTCCGCGTACTGCTTTACGTAAGACGGCTTTAGTTTCTCATACATGTTGAGTATGTCGTGGGAGACGAGCACATATCCGTCACAGCTCGGGCCCGCGCCAATGCCTATAGTCGGCACCGCCAGGCTTTCGGTGATCTCTTTCGCAAGCCTGCCCGGAATGCCTTCCAAAACTATCGCGCACACCCCCGCGTCCTGCAAAACCGCTGCCTCCTGCTTAATACGCTCGGCATTCGCCTGGTCCCTGCCCTGGATCTTGAGGCCGCCCATGCCGTGCACGGATTGAGGCGTCAGACCGACATGGCCGAAGACCGGGATGCCGATATCGACGATCTTGCGAATTGCCCCCGCTGCTCTACCGCCTTCCAGTTTCACGGCTTCCACGCCCGCTTCCGATATCAGCCGCCCCGCGTTTCGCATCGCGTCCTCATCGCTCACCTGGTAGCTCATGAACGGCATATCCGCAACAACCAGCGCCCGCCGAACCCCGCGCGCAACGGCCGCCGCGTGCCGCACCATGTCTTCCATTGTGACCGGCAGTTCAGAGTCGTAACCCAGGACCACCCTGCCCAGACTGTCGCCGACCAGCGCGACATCGATCCCGGATTCATCCACCAGTCGCCCGGTAGGATAATCGTAAGCGGTCAAAACGCATATCTTCTCCCCTCGAGCCTTCATGGCCATCAGCTCAGGGGCCGTGACTTTAGTTTTTTCCAATACCACACCCTCAGTTTCAGCAGTCATCTGCAGCGAACATATTATTGACTCATCGGCCTGAACGCTGCCCCCACGTACCACCCGATCAAGATCGAGAGGAATGACACATTTCCGCCGAACAAGAGCACTTGGCCGCGCGCCTGGGGCAAATACATCAGGGAAGCAAGCCCAACAATTCCTGCCGCAAATGTAAATGCGATTATCACAGACCTGGACAGGCTGTTCTGCAACAGCCCCATCACCAGGTAAAAAGCTGCCGCACCCGGAAAGAAGAACCCGGAACCGATCAGCAAAATCGGACCCGTGGGCACGATCATCCAACCGCTGCCGTGCGTCTCAAACACCAGTTCATCGTCCGGGTGGTCGACCAGGCCGTTAAGCGCCAGGAGCACGCCCACAATTCCCGAGCACGCAGCCAAGAGCGCCACCAGGTTCCAACTCCACCCGGATATCACGGGCACATACGTTGCGAGCCACCCAATCGGCGTCCCTGGATGAACGCCTACCAGAGCGATCAGGAAGAATGCCAGTCCCCATAAGACCATATTAACGGTGACGCTCACACTCCGACGCTGGGCGGACCCCTTGATAACCGTGACGCGCGAGATCTGATCGCTCACCAGTCGCGTCAGCTTCTTCTCGGTCTCCCTGTCTGATGGGTTGAACTGCATCGCGTAGCTGTAATGCTTGACCGCGCTGCTGAATTTGCCCTGCGCGCGATAGATGTCGCCGAGGACAGCGTGCGCTTGAGCGTTGCGACCATCGATACTCAGCGCCGCCCTGCAGTGTCCCGCAGCCTCCTGGAACCGCTTCTGAATAAAAGACAACTGCGCGTCTCTTATGCGCTGAGCCACGTCGGACGTTCCCGCAGGTCGGTTGGCGGCGCTGCCGCCTGAACGAGACGCCCCGGCGGTCGAGGATGCTTGATAGCGACCGGATGTCGTCGATGGCCGGCTGCTTTCGAGAGAGAGCGAAGCATCGTAATCGCGGCGCCTGACGGGATCGCTCAGGGCTTGATAGGCTTCATTGATCTGAATGAACAGCCTGTGCGCCACCTGCTTATCAACCGCAACGTCGGGATAATATTTCCGCACGAGCTGTTTATACCGGCGCTTGATGTGTGCGAGAGTCGCGTCGCGCGGAAGCCCGAGTATCTCATAGTAGGTCCTGGTTGTTCGCATCATTGAGCCTGCTTCATCACGCCCGACGCTTCCCCAGTGTAAAACCGGACCACAATCGAGCCCACTACCGCGGCCGCAATCAGTATCATCACCACAAACATGACAGTGCCGAGCTTATGGATGGTCGAGTCAGTCTCCTCGTCCATATAGTCCGCGACTTTTTGAAGGACCGCATCGGTATTGCCGGTCTTTTCGCCGGTAGAAAGCATATCCAGAACCATCGGCATTACAGCCCTGGTCTTGCGCAGCGACTCCGTAAGACCTTGGCCCGCCTGCAGCGCAGGAATTGCAAATTTGATGCCCCGCGCAATCATCAGGTTCCCGCTTGCGTCCGCGGCTATCGACACTGACTCAACAATCGGCATCCCCGAACCATAGAGCAGCGCCAGCGCCCGGCTAAACCGCGACATCGCGATCTTGCGCGCCGCCGTGCCCGCGATGGGAGGCTGTATCTTGATCGAGTCCCACGCAAATTTGGCGAACCTGAACTGAAATAGCAGCTTGAGCGCCACGAGGCTGACAATCGCGCCAGTCAGCCACATTTCGACACCCGGCCACACGTCTCTGCAAAAATCTAAAACGCTCTTGTTGATGAGGTCCGTAATGTGTGGAAGACCGACTGATACGGCAAAAGCAAACAGCAGGACCAGCACAGGATAGAGCATCATTTTGCTGATCATCCGCCTGATTGCCATTTCATACTCGAGATACGAGGCAATCCTGTCCACCATCTGCTCCAACAGGCCCCCGCTTTCGCCTATCCTGACGAGCGCAATCTGCAGCGCGCTGAACACGTGCGGATACTCAGCCATAACATCCGACAATCGTTCGCCGCGTTGAACGCAATCAAGCATTTCCGCGATTATCCTGCCAAGCCTCCCGCCGGTCCTGTTTCGCATGCTTCTGAACGCCTCCGAAAGTGACATCCCGGATCCCAGGAGCGTGGACAATTGCCTGAAGAAGAAGGTGAGGTGCCTGATATTGACCCCTGTCCAAAGTGGATATATGAGATAACGCGCGAGCGGCGATCCCGCAGGTTTGCCGGCGTCGCTGGGCCCGGCGGCACGCGTCGACCGAATATCCATAGGCATCCGGCCCATTTCTCGGATCAGCGCGGCGGCGTGACTCTCGTTTGACGCGTCAACCGAGCCGGTGACTGTGGCGCCTGTCTTGTCTTTAGCTTTGTAGTTGAACGTAGGCATATCGGTCGTTACGGCGCCCCCATAGTATCCGCAGCCTTGAACGCAAGGTCGAAGTAGCCTGCCATATCCTTGGCAAACACAATCACGGTAAACACCGCAATGAATATCATCATCACAGAGACGGCTGCGGCCTTGTTACGAGTTCTTCGTGGCAGCGGCGCGCTCGGCACATATCCTGGACATGTTGGCCAACACGTCGGGAACCTGGCCCGCTTTCTCGCCCGATGCCACCATTCCAACTTCCTCGGGCTCAAAGACTTCCGCTGCAGCAAACAAATCCGCCATTCCGGCGGTGGGAGACGCCTTGCTCCTGGCCAATCGCAGCTTCTCAGCGATCGCAGAGTTTCTTACGGTAAGACTCGCCGCATCCCATGCCTGCCCGGGGGCTATGCCGGAAGAGTATAGATCGTCCATTACGTGGAAGAAGCGCGCCATGGCCTTTTCTCTGTGCAGTCTTCCCCAAAGTGGTGTCCAGAGAAGCGCGCCATCAATCAGCCGTCTCACAACAGGAACCCGCTTCATGAAGCCCCATACCACCCACAGCGCGCATATTGCAGCGCAAATGGCCATGCTTTGCCAGAACATCGTCTTCAGGTAGGATAAAAGGACAAGGCTCAAAACCTCACCCGTCGACATATTTCCCTGTTTCTTGAGCGATTCCTCAAGCACCGGCATGAGCAGTGGAACAAAGTTGCACATCGGCAGGAGCACGGCAAAGCCTATAATGTGAATCTTAGTAATGACCCACCCGAAGCGCGCGTAGCGCGTATCCGAGGCCTCCTGTTCGAGGTCGGACGCGAGCTCCAGCAAAGTCGTATCAAGCTTTCCGGCAAGCTCTCCCGCCCACACGGAAGCTATGGTGTGAACCGGAAAGACATCCGGAAACTCCGCCATAGTTCCTGAGAGTCCTCGCCCACCTCGAGAAGCTTCCTGCAGTGTAGGTATTGTTTTCTTGAGCACAGGGTTGCGAGTCACCATTGCCATTTCGGTCAGGGCCTGCGACACTGGAATCCCTGATTTTATCAGCGTGGCAAGGTGCCTGAAGTAGACAGCTAACTGGGATATGGGCACGCGCGACGATATCGATACCGGCACGCCGGATGCGATGGTGACCGCGCTCATACCAGTCGATCTCCTGGGACCCACCCCAGTGGCTGTTGCCGGGACAGGCACCGCCTGCCTGCCGGAACTCGCTGGAGACTGGCCGTAAACGGACCGAACGCTGTAGCCCATTCCAGCAAGGTTCCGCGCAACCTGCTGATCGTCGGGGGCATTCATAACACCGCGCACGATCTTGCCTGTCTTATCTACCGCCTCATATCTAAACAGTCCCATTACTGAACCCAAGTCTCATCATGAATACGTTCCACACCTTCGCATCCCAGTCGCTGGGCAGCCTCGCATACAGTCGATCCGTCCGCCAGCGCATAATCCGGCGCAATCTCGGCGAGCGGAACAAGCACAAAAGCTCGTTCCATCATCCGCGGATGCGGAATGGTTAGATCCCGCTCTTTTACATTAGCATTTCCATAAACCAGGATGTCTATGTCTATGACTCTGGGACCCCACCTGATTGTTCTCCGTTTGCCGAGGCTCTTCTCCACATCCATACAAAAAACGAGCAGATCTCGAGGGCTTAGGCTGGTCCGAACCTGCATTACCGCATTTAGGAAGTCCGGCTGGTCCTCGACCCCAACAGGCCTGGTCAGATAAAGCGACGAAACCTGCACAACCGAACACTTTTCCGGCCGGTTCAACATCCGGACAGCAGCACGCAGACTCTCCGTCTTGTCTCCCAAATTAGCGCCCAGCGCCAAGTATGCAGTCTCCTCGTTCATCACGTACCTACCCGCCCAATTATACTAGCGCTGAGCAGGTATTGCAAAACAGACAAGCCCTTGGCTGGCTTTGAACATCGATGAAATATGTTCAGTTACCTGCACCCAGGGGTACATTCCAATTGTGAAGCGCGAACAGCCCGTTGGGGGTATCGGCATGTTCGCACAAAAACCGAACGCACTATGGACAGGAATATTACTAGCGCTGATGGTTTCCACCGCCGGCGCTGCTTTGGGGCAATCCTGTGTGCCGGAACCACCAGGCTGCCCCATCGGGGGCTATACGAACGTGGCGTGTCCTATCGCGACTGATTCAGTCATCAGGGGCACTGTTGCGTCCAGGCTCGCGGGTTCCGCATCGGTTCCGGGAGCCCCAATCTGCGTGTCAGTTGTCAATGGCGTGGTCACCCTGCGAGGCGAGGTGCGCGATCAGAGCGTGCAGCAGCTGGCCGTGTTCCTGGCCGGCAGCGTGCGGGGAGTGGCTTGCGTGAACGATCAGTTGACGCTCTCGCCTGCTACTGTGATGGACCTGCAGTTGGCAGTGGAAGTGCGCAACGCCTTGGACAAGTTTCCCTCGTTCAGGAGCCGGCAGATGGCTGTTGATGTTTCAGAAGGCGTGGTCAGGCTTTCGGGGATAGTCAACACAGAGGACGAAAGGCAACAAGCCGGGCTGACGGCCGAATCGGTCAGAGGAGTCACCGCGGTGCACAATAACCTGGTGATCAAGGACGTCGGATACGCGAACTATTAGCAGGAGCAGTCTGTTGCGTCGGCAACCTATATATGTCAAAGTGGGGGCCGGTCCGGCCCCCACTTTTTTCACTGTAAGCGGATTAAATAGAATCCGCGGGTCCTCTTAAATGGCCGTTTCCGAATCCGTATCTATCGGATTATCGCCATCCTCTTCGTCGACCGGTTCGGTCTCTTCGTCTTCGTCCTCGACGTCGCTTACGTAGGAATCTTCCTCAGATTCATCCGGCAGCACATCAGGCTCGTCCGACTCTTCCAGTTCCACTTCAAGATCGGCAGTGCCTATCTTTAGTTCATCGGTGAGCAGATCGATCTCGTCCTCCGGAATGAGCTCTTCTTCCTCGTCGACAATCGGCTCGAGGAACGATCGAACGCTGGTGATCGGCTCACCTTCCTCCGACAGGACATCGAGCTGCTTATAACGAGGCAGCCCCGTCCCGGCGGGAATCAGACGCCCGATGATAACGTTCTCCTTAAGACCAACCAGATTATCTCTCTTGCCCTTGACCGCGGCATCGGTAAGAACTCGAGTTGTCTTCTGGAACGATGCCGCCGACAGGAAACTGTCGGTCGCAAGCGATGCCTCGGTGATACCAAGGAGCACCCATTCCGCGGTAGCTTCCGTACCTCCGACGCCCTTGATACGGTTGTTCTCGTCCTGGTACTCGAACTTGTCTATGATCTGACCAGGAAGGAACCTGGTGTCACCGGCTTCGAGGATCTTGCGCTTCTTGAGCATCTGGCGGACGATCACCTCGACGTGCTTGTCGTTGATGTCGACACCCTGCGACTTATACACGTTCTGGATTTCTCGAACCAGATACTCCATTACGCCGCGAACGCCCTGCAGTTCCAACACCTTGTGCGGGTCCAGCGGGCCTTCAGTCAGCCGGTCACCGGCAAGAACCTCCCGACCAACCTCGACTTCCAGGTTGCCACGGTAAGGCACCAAGTGAGTCTTTCGCAGTGTAACAACCTCTACACCGGCATCCCGGACCTTTCGAACGAGCTTCTCGTTCATCTCGCTTCCGGCCTCGACCATCACATCTCCGGTTTTCGGATTGACAATCGGATCGACCACGACCTCACCGGCAACAGCCGAAGTATCGAACGTGGGCATTTCGGTGTGGATAACCACTCGCTTAAGACCACGCGTCTCGATGTCGACAACCTTGCCGGCAACTTCGGTGATAATAGCCTGTCCTTTAGGCTTCCGGGCCTCGAACAGCTCTACAACTCTCAACAGTCCTCTTACCTGGTCCTCGAGCACTTTCAGAACGGCCTGGACCGCCCTTGCGCGCTCTCGCTCCATTCCTTCGACACCGTCTTCAATGGAGACCAAGCCCCGGCGGATGTCCTCGTGAAGGTCGCGCAGGGACTCCTGCTTCTTCTTCTTGACTTCCGCAACTCCAGTCAGATACTTACCCGCAACACCACCGGTGTGGAACGTCCTCATAGTCAACTGAGTTCCAGGCTCACCGATCGACTGTGCGGCAATAATACCTACCGCGGTGCCTGCCTCGACCGGCTTACCCGTCGCCAGGTCGCGGCCGTAGCAAGTGCTGCATATACCCTGTCTCAGTTCGCATGTGAGCGCCGAGCGTATACCCACCTTAGTGACGCCGGCCTCTTCTATGGCCTTGGCCTCTTTGTCCGAGATTGTCACACCAGCCGCAACGAACGGCTGATCCTGCCCCGGAATATATATGTCTTCCAGCGCACTGCGGCCTCTGATCCGGTCGCCGATCGTCTCGATGACATCTCCACCTCTTCGATAGGAGACACATAGATTCCGTTCGCCGTTCCACAATCCAGGCCTCGCACAATCACGTCCTGTGCGACGTCGACCAGTCTTCTCGTCAGGTAACCGGCGTCCGCGGTCCTCAGTGCAGTGTCCGCCAGACCCTTTCGGGCGCCGTGAGTGGATATAAAGTATTCCAGAACGCTCAAGCCTTCGTGGAAGTTCGACTTGATAGGTAAGTCTTCGATCAGGTTGCCGAACGGGTCACTCATCAGACCTCGCATACCGGCTAACTGGGTGATCTGCCGCGTGCTTCCTCTCGCTCCGGACGTTGTAATGATGGAGATCGGGTTAAACGTATCCAGCCCGCTCAGCAGCGTATCCGCAACTTCCTCCGCGGCCCGGGTAAGCAGCTCCAATACCTGCTGCTTTCGTTCGGCGGCGGTAATTAGTCCACGAGAATATTCGCGGTTCTTCCTGGCAACGGAAGCCTGCGTGGCTTCGACGATTTCGTCGCGCTTGGACGGAATATCCATATCCGTCATAGAAATCGTCATGCCTGCGGATGTCGAGTAACGGAAACCAATCTCCTTGAGGTCATCAAGCAGCTTGACCGTCCGCTCGTGTCCGTTCTTGTCGTAGCATTCCGTAACCAGGCGCCCCATCGTCTTCTTGTCGATTTCTTTGTCGATGTAGCGCATGTTAGGCGGCAGTTCATTGTTGAAAAGCAGCCTTCCTACAGTAATCTCCCGAAGCGCCAGTTGATCGCTGTCGTGAGATACCGGCAGCCGGACCTGGATCGGCTCGTGAATGTCCAGTTGCCCGCTCCTATAGGCCAACAGCGCGTCCTCTTCATCGGCGAAGTAGCGAATGCTCCAACCCTCGGGATGGTCTTCGCGCTTCATTGTCAGGTAGAATGAGCCAAGAACTATGTCCTGTATCGGAGCAACGACCGGCCTGCCGTCCGCGGGCGAGAACAGGTTGTGCGTCGAAAGCATCAGGATTCGCGCCTCAGACTGCGCCGATGCGGACAGCGGCACGTGCACCGCCATCTGGTCCCCGTCGAAGTCCGCGTTGAAAGCATGGCAGACCAGCGGGTGAAGCTGAATGGCCTTTCCGTCAACAAGAATCGGCTCGAACGCCTGAATTCCAAGTCTGTGCAGCGTAGGAGCGCGGTTCAGCATTACCGGATGCTCACTGATGACCTCTTCAAGGGCATCCCAGACTTCCGGCTTCATTCTGTCAATCATACGCTTAGCGGTCTTGATGTTTGAAGTGTACTTCTTCTCGACCAGCGTCTTCATCACGAACGGCTTGAAGAGCTCCAGCGCCATCTCCTTAGGCAGACCGCACTGGTGCAGCTTCAGAGTCGGACCTACAACGATAACCGAACGTCCGGAGTAGTCGACACGCTTTCCGAGCAAGTTCTTCCGGAACCGGCCTTCCTTGCCCTTGAGCATATCGGACAGAGACTTCAACGGGCGGTTGTTCGAGCCAACCACCGGCCGGGTGCGTCTGCCGTTATCAATCAGCGCATCGACCGCTTCCTGAAGCAGCCTCTTCTCATGGTCGATAATCGATTCAGGAGCACGAATCTCCGTGATCTTCTTCAGACGATTGTTCCTGTTGATGATGCGTCTGTAAAGGTCATTCAGGTCAGAAGTCGCGAACCTGCCGCCGTCCAGCTGGACCATGGGTCTGAGTTCGGGAGAAATGACCGGTATGCAATCCAGGATCATCCACTCGGGACGACTTCTGGACTGCACGAATGCCTCAACAACCTCCAGCCGCTTGATCGCGCGCGCTCTCTTGGGACCGGTGGTCTGAGAAATCTCCTTGCGGAGGTCTCTCTTCAGCTTCTCGAGGTCTACTTCTGAAAGCAGCTCCTTGACTGCGGAACCGCCCAGACCGGCGCGAAGCACACCGTGCAGATCGATGTCCAGCCTATCGGAGAGCGCCTCAATCAGTCGATCGAGCGCGCGATACTGGTCCTCTGTAATGAGTTCCTTCTTCTGAACGCTCTCGAGCAGCTTCAGCGTGGCGTGCAACTCATCAACGTGTTCGGTTGCATCGCGTTCTTCCTGCTTGATCCTGTCATTGAGCTTCTTCTGCTGCTCGTTTTTCTTTTTATCGTCCCAATCGAGGTTCTCTTTTTCTTCTTTGCTGGCTTCCTTGCGCATGTTCGCGATATTCGCATCGCGCTGCACAATGATATCCTCGCCCGCGGCGCTCACCGCGGTGCGAATCTGCTCCAAATGCTCATTGATCCTCGGACGGTCCACATAAATCATTATGTAAGACGCGAAGTAGAGCACCCGCTCCAGCGGCCTCGGAGACATGTCCAGCAGCAGCGCCATCGGGCTGGGGACGCCTTTGAGATACCAGATGTGCGATACGGGCGCGGCAAGCTCTATGTGCCCCATCCTCTCGCGACGAACCTTGGAACGAGTTACCTCGACGCCGCAGCGGTCGCAGACGACGCCCTTGAACTTGACTTTTTTGTATCGCCCACAGTGACACTCCCAGTCCTTGACCGGGCCAAAGATCCGCTCACAGAACAAGCCGTCGCGTTCGGGCTTGAACGTCCTGTAGTTGATCGTTTCCGGTTTCTTTACTTCGCCGCAAGACCAGGAGCGTATATCGTCCGGAGAAGCTATTCCTATGCGTATCTTATCAAATGTACTAGCGTCAGCCATTGAGATCCTCCCTGAGTTCCATCACTTTCTTGCGGCGCTTCGCCGAAATGACACCACCGTCGTGTCCTTCCGACAGTTCCTCTTCATTATCCTTAAGATCGATCACTCGATCGCGGTCATCTTCCACGGAAACCTTGAGGCACAGGCTCTGAAGCTCGTTAATCAGAATCTTGAACGACTCCGGAACTCCAGGCTCAAGTATGCTCTCGCCTTTCACAATGGACTCGTAGGTCTTCACACGGCCCTGAACATCATCAGATTTGATCGTAAGGACCTCCTGCAGTGTGTAGGCTGCGCCGTAGGCCTCTAACGCCCAAACTTCCATCTCACCGAATCGCTGACCGCCGAACTGCGCTTTTCCGCCCAGCGGCTGCTGAGTGACCAGCGAGTAAGGTCCGGTGGACCGAGCGTGGATCTTGTCCTCAACAAGGTGGGCAAGTTTCAGCATGTAGATCTCGCCTACCGTGACTTCCTGGCTGAACTTCTGCCCCGTTCTTCCGTCATATAGACCGGACTTGCCCGTGTGCTCATTGAAGCCCATTCGCTTCTGAACATTCTCGTTGACCGCCGTCACCAACGCCTCATAATCGAAGCCCTTGGGCGGCTTGGCGCCGACGAACGGGATTTCTACCGTCTCGGGAGTCTGCTGCGGCCTTCAGCGTCTTCATCATCCTGCTCGTCCTCACCAGATTCCCCATTTCGCGCGGCAAGCCTGGCCTCATTTTCCAATCGCAGAGACTCAGAGAGCGCCTCCCGCATGGCCATTGGATCATTAACCGCAACCGGTCCCCCGAGCTTTATGCTCAGGATCTCGAGCTGAGCCGCATCCATAGTCTTAACGCGCTCCCGAATCCTATCGACGCCCTCATTGTACACGTCCATAATCGGCTTGAGCACATTGTCGATCTCGCTGGGGCCGGCCTCGCCAATCTTCGCCAGAATATGCCTTACGACCGAGTCCACCCTCTTCTCGCTGGCGATATCCACATCCAGCCCGAGTTCCCTGGCATAACTGCGTAGAACTCCGACCCTCAGCTTCCAAGCGAGCACGTTAAGGTCAGCCAAGATCTCAGCTTCGGTAGCGCCCTGGAATATCGGGTTCTTAAAGGCACAGCCAAGATGTTTGCCAACCAATCCCTGGTGGGTCTCAAGTATCTGGCCGATGTTCATACGAGACGGAACACCCAGCGGGTTCAGCACCACATCGACCGGAGTGCCATCCGGCAGGAACGGCATATCTCCGTCTGGGAGAATCTTCGAGATAACACCCTTGTTGCCGTGGCGACCCGCCATCTTGTCGCCTTCCATAACCTTTCGCTTCTGAGCGATATACACCCTCACAAGCTGGTTAACGCCGGCAGGCAGTTCGTCTCCTGCTTCACGCATGACGTCGCCTTCACACCGCTCGCAGAGCAGCTTGTCAGGCTTCTTGCTAAAGTCATAGACCGTCTCGCATCGCGAGCACTTATACTTAAACCGGGAGAAGACCTTGACGTCGACCACTGTCCCGCTTTCACCGTGCGGAACCCTCAACGACACGTCGCGTGTCTCCTCGGCCTTCTTTCCGAAAATCGCGATGATGAGTCTTTCCTCGGCGGTCAGCTCACCCTGGCCTTTAGGAGCAACCTTGCCGACCAGAATGTCTTCCGGTCTAACTTCGGCTCCAACCCTAATGATGCCGTTCGCGTCGAGGTCCTTCAGAACGTCCTCGCCGACATTGGGTATGTCGCGGGTGACTTCCTCGGGTCCCAGCTTGGTATCGCGCGCTTCGGTCTCGTATTTCTCGATGTGTATCGAGGTGAAGACATCATCCTTCACCATTCTCTGAGACAGAAGCACGGCATCCTCGTAGTTGTAACCATTCCACGGCATAAAGGCTACCAGGATATTCTTTCCCAGCGCCAAATGCCCGTTATCGGTGCACGGTCCGTCGGCAATGACATCGCCCTGCCGGACACGCGCTCCTGCGTTAACCAGCGGCCTCTGTGTTATGCACGTGCCCTGGTTGGAGCGCAGTAAATTGATCAAGCGATACTCGTCTACCGTGCCATCCTCGGCTTCGACCAGGATCTTCTCCGCCGTGGACGACCTGACGACTCCGCTTCTCTTGACAATTATAACGGCGCCGGAGTCACGAGCCGCTCGAGCTTCGATGCCGGTCCTTACAAGCGGGGCATCCGCACGCAGCAGAGGCACTGCCTGCCGCTGCATGTTCGATCCCATCAAAGCGCGGTTCGCATCGTCATTCTCCAGGAACGGGATCATAGCCGTAGCGACCGACATTATCTGCATCGGCGAGATATCCATATAGGTGACTTTATTGGACGCCACCTGCGGATAAGTGTTCTCGTGCCGCACGACAACCGTGGGTGTCGCTATCTCAGAGGTCTCCGCATCGATCAGCGTGTTTGCCGGGGCGATGTATTCCTGGCTCTCCTCGTCCGCGGACATAAACACGATGTCGGTCGTAACCTTGCCGTTCTTCACGATCCGGTAAGGGCTTCGCAGAAAACCGTACTGGTCGATTTTGGCATGAATCGCCATCGAGCCGATAAGACCGATGTTCGGGCCTTCAGGAGTCTCGATAGGGCAGATTCTGCCGTAATGGGAGTGGTGAACGTCACGAACCTCAAGTTTGGCGCTCTGACGGCTGAGCCCACCAGGTCCGAGAGCCAACAGCCTTCTCTTGTGAGTCAGCTCAGCCAGCGGGTTCGTCTGGTCCATAAACTGCGACAACTGGCTGCTTCCGAAGAAGCTCTTTATGCTTGCCGATATGGGCTTGACCGAGAGGATAACCTGCGGGATCACGTTCTCCGGATCCAAGCTAGTCATTCTTTCCTTAGCCACTTTCTCCATTCGCAGGAAGCCCATTCTCAACTGGTCCTGCAAAAGTTCACCTACCGAGCGAACGCGCTTGTTTTCCAGATGGTCGATGTCGTCCGTGGAGCACGCCACCAGCCTTATCGCCGTTTCGGCGTAGAGCTCAGCGGGGGTATCGGAGACCAACCGGTTGCCGGTCGGAATAAGGTCGAGAAGCTTCCTGATATCCTTGAGCCTCGTCTCGGTAAACATGTCACCTAGTTTGACATTTCTCAGGAATTCCAGGCTCTGTTTGAGCTTAAACACGCGGCCTCCAAAGGCCTTCTCTTCATCGGACGCCTGACTCTCTTCGGCAGCGACAGCCTCGTCAAGCTCAGGTATTCTCTTCCTCAGGTTCGCGGTGTTAAGATGAGTGACAAGCGCTCCGGCTTCCGACAGCCCGATTATGTAGTACATAATCTTGACAATATCCTGGCGCGTGACCGCTCTCACGTGCTCCGGCAGGTTCAGGCCGAGCTTTTTGTTCAGCTTGTAACGCCCTACCCTTGCGAGATCGTAGCGTCTGGTGTCGAAGAAATATGAGTTCATAAGGCTGGTCGCGGAGTCGCGAGTCGCCGGGTCGCCGGGCCGGATTCTGTGATAGATATCTATCAACGCCTCGTCGGAATCGTGAGTCGAGTCCATATCCAGGGTCGCGTCTATGTAACGATTGGTTATGTAGACCTCGAGAGTTTCCATATTGAGCTTGGAAATCTTCTTCGCGGAGTCTTCGCTGATCTTCTCGCCGGCCCTCACAATAAACTTGTCCGTCTTCGGATCTTTAATATCCTTAACCGGACGCAGTCCTTTATAAGACTCAACATCCGCCTCAGCGACCACGGTTTTTATGCTGAAGAGCTCCAAGACTTCTGCAGTCGTGCCGGAGCGCTGGCCGTCTTTCTGGACTTCCACGTTTTCCATTCGAAGGCTGTGGAGTTTCTTTGCGATTTTCTCATCCACAACCTCGCCCACGCCGAATAGTATTTCGCCGGTCGCCTTGTTTACGACATTCGCGGCAAGAACTCTGCCCATCGCTTCAGTTGCGGGCAGAACCTCAGATGCCGGGCACGCAGGCTGAAAGAGGTTCAGCGCGCGAAGCAGCGTTGTCAGAGGAAACTTCTTTGTCTGTGCAATATGCACGGTGATGACGTCATTAGCGTCAGTTTCAATATCGATCCAAGCGCCTGGGCTTGGAATAATCGTAGCAAAGTATAAGACTCGCCCTGAATAGTCCAGGACGTCCTTAAAATAAACACCAGGGGAGCGGGCTAGCTGGCTGACTACCACTCGCTCGGCACCGTTAATGACGAAAGTGCCTTTCTCGGTCATCAGCGGAAGATCGCCGAGGTAGACCTCGGATTCTATGACCTCTTTGCCGGCAGCCGTTAATCTCACTCGCGCTTTGATCGGCGCCTCGTAGGTTGTAATGTCCCTGTAACGGCATTCTTCAACCGAGTACTCTGGGATCGCCTAGAGTGTAGTCCAGTAATTCCAGAGATAGATTGCCTGTGAAGTCATGGATGGGCGAAAAACTCTGAAACAGCTCTCTCAGCCCCTCCCGTAGAAACCACCTATAGGAGTCTAGCTGAATCTCGACCAAGTTCGGATGTTCCGCTACCTCAGGGGTGCGCTTGGTCCTGTGCTGTATTTCCTTCATCGGGCCCTCCTGATTGTATTGACACGCAAGATATTATTATATCAGAAGGTAGTTGTACCGGTCAATAAAATCGGCTTCGCTACCAGTATTTTTTGGTGTTGTCCTTATTCGCAGTGAAGATAATCTCACTGCCAACCGGTTTTATGATGATTGCATTGGCCTGGAACGTTCCTGGTACGCAGCCAGGGGCGCGGCTTCGTGTGCAGCCGCGCCCTGGTTTAATCAGCCAAACTTAAGAATATTACTTTATCTCTACGCTGGCGCCCTCACCCTCAAGCTTCGACTTGATGGTCTCCGCCTCTTCTTTGTTCACGCCCTCTTTCACAGCCTTGGGAGCGGAGTCGACGAGTTCCTTGGCTTCCTTCAGGCCAAGGCCGCTGACGATCTCGCGAACGACCTTGATTACCTGGATCTTCTTCTCGCCGGCGGAAGTGAGAATGACATCGAACGTCGTCTTCTCTTCTACTGCCTCAGCCGGAGCTGCGCCAGCCGCGGCGGCCGGAGCGGCCATAGCCATTGCGGAAACGCCAAACTCGTCCTGCAGAGCTTTCACGAAGTCGTTGAGCTCAAGAACGGTCATATTCTTTACGATGTCGATAAGTTCCTGTATGTTAGCCATTACTGTTAAGCACCCTTTCGTTTTGTCCTAATATTGATTGTCTATCACGACTAATGCGGGCTAGGCAGCCGCCTTCTTATCAGCCACGCCCTGCAGTGTAAACACTAACTGCGCAGTCAGTTGCTGCAGCGTACCCACCAGGCCCGTAATCGGAGCCTGAAGTCCGCCGACCACCATAGCATATAGCATTTCCTTCGGCGGAATCTTCGCGAGGGCTTCCACCTGCGCGGCATCAACCACATGCCCGTCAACAACCCCAGCCTTTACCTTTATACTCTTGGGACCCTTCGCATATTCCTGAAGCACCTTCGCGGCGCCGACCGGGTCGCCATCCGTAAATGCAACCGCCGTCGGACCCTTCATGTCCTGCATCAGGTCAGCCAGCGGAGTATCGACCGAGGCCAAGTTGAGCAAGGTATTCTTCACTACCTTGAAGCCGCCGCCGGCCAGGCGCAACTTCGAGCGCAGCTCGTTTACAGCCTTGACGTTCAGTCCCTGGTAATCCGCAAGGATCAGGGTCGAAACGTTCAACAGGTCCTTGAGTTCGGCTACGGCTTGAACTTTCTCGGCTTTGGGTTTCTTATCACCTATAGGCAATATGTCTCACCTCCTCTCGTTCTATCCAGTGCATGCCCGCGTCACAGTAATGCAAAAAGGGCCATCTCACAGACAGCCCTCCGGTCAAACCAACACCGCGTCGATCTCGTAAAAAACCAACGCGACCTGTGCTCACCTCGGTCGGCGTCCCAATCGGAACATTAAACCTCTACAGGTACCCACTGTCTACGGCACACCATATTAAATTATCAATGACTGCGAAATCTCACTTCGCAGCCCTCGCTGCTAACGATTATACTCTGCCGGCCTGACGCTGGGCCTCGTAAGTATCTATACCGATACCGGGACCCATAGTCGAGCTCACGGTTATCTTCTGCAGATATCTTCCCTTTGCTGAAGATGGCTTGGCCTTGATCAGCGCGTCGACAAGAGCATTCAAGTTCTCAGACAACTGCTCCATGGTAAAGGAAACCTTGCCGATCGGAGCATGAACAATGCCGGCCTTCTCGACTCTGTATTCTACGCGAGCGGCGCTCTTGATCTCCTTGACAACTCTGCCAATATCCGGCGCTACGGTTCCAGCCTTCTTGCTCGGAGTCTTGGCACGCAAGATGCTGCCAATCCGCCCCACGAGACCCATCACATCAGGAGTGGCCAGAATTACATCGAAATCGGACCAGCCGCCTTGAATGTCTTTCACCAGGTCTTCACCGCCGACTCTGTCGGCGCCGGCCTCCTCGGCCGCGGTGACTCCATCACCCTGCGTAATAACGGCGACTTTCCGGGATTTGCCGGTTCCGTGCGGCAACGTAGTGTTGCCGCGCACCATCTGGTCGCCATGCCGCGGGTCAACGCCCAACTTAATGGCTACATCGACCGTCTCGTCAAACTTTGCACTGGCTGTTTTCTTGACGACCTCCAGTGCCTCCTGCGGTGTTTTCGGTGCACCATCGCCGACGGTCTTGGCTGCCTCGGTGTACCGTTTTCCTCTTTAGGCATGTGTATCCTCCACTGCAGTTCCCCGTAGGGATAGCGGCTTACGCCTGCCGACTGCAAAACTTTATAATCCGCGCCTAGTCCTCGATCTCAATACCAGCGGATCTCGCGGTGCCCTCGATGGTCTTCATTGCGGTTTCGATGCTGTTGGCATTCAAATCGGGCATCTTCTGTTCAGCAACCTGCCTCAACTGCTCGCGGGTCAGCTTGCCGACTTTCTTTCGGTTCGGCTCGCCGGACGCTCTCTCGATCCCTGCCGCCTTCTTAAGAAGCTCGGCAGCAGGCGGGCACTTCAGTACCAACGTGAACGACCTGTCTTCGTATATGGTAATCTCAGCGGGAATGACGTTCCCCACCTGCGAAGCCGTTCTTTCATTGTACGACTTCACAAACTCCATTATAGCGATCCCGTACTGGCTCAAAGCAGGGCCAACGGGCGGGGCCGGCGTTGCCTTTCCGGCGTTTATCTGGAGCTTTACAACCCCCATCACTTTCTTAGCCATCTAAAATGTTCCTCCGAATCAGCCTCAATGGTTAACGTCGCGGGCCACCTTCTACTACTGCAGCCTCTCGACTTGCGAGAAATCAAGCTCAACAGGAGTGTCTCTACCAAAAATAGAGATCAGCACCTTGAGCTTTTCCTTCTGCACGTTAACCTCCTCAATCTTTCCGGTAAAGTCGCTGAATGGACCGGCCACAACCCTTACGACCTCGTCCTTCGACCACTTCACCTTCGGTTTGCGATCGGGGGCTTCAATCGCGTCAAGAATTGCCTGGACTTCTTTTTCCTGCAAAGCCACAGGCTTATTGCCCGACGACACAAACCCCGTGACACCCGTCGTGCTCTTGACCAGGTACCACGTTGTCTCGTCCAAAATCATCTCTATCAGCACATAACCCGGGAAGACCTTCCGCTGCACTTCCTGTCTCTTGCCAGCACGTGTCCGCAGCTCCGTTTCCGTGGGAACCAATATCCTGAATACCTTGTCTTTCAGGCCCATTGATTCGGCACGTCGCTCAATGTTGGTCTTAACTTTGTTTTCGTGACCCGAGTATGTGTGTGCAGCGTACCATTGCTTTTCTGTCATGCTTCCCTAGCCAAAGATTTAATATGCCGGCTTACGTTCCGCCGGGCAACTTACTGGTTAATTGAGACAATACATAGTCTATTACGCCGATATAGATCGCAACCGCCAATACCGCGAATATGACCACAAGTGTAAACTGCCGCAGTTCCGACCACGTCGGCCAGGCCGACTTGAAGATCGTTTCACGGTAGCTCTCGCGAACAAATTTCACAAAGCGCGACACGACCCCTTCGCCTTTCGGCTTGGGAGCAGTCTTCGCCGCAGTCCCGTTGGTCATTAAGAATTGTCCTCCGAAACCCAAAAAATGGCAGGGGCTGCCGGGTTCGAACCGACGACACCCGGTTTTGGAGACCGGTGCTCTACCAGCTGAGCTAAGCCCCTGCACAATTGAGTTCTACAATAATACCGGTCGACTCGCGCCGCTCCCAGCTACCGTATTATACCATAGCTGACAGAAGCGTCGCAAACACGGCCCTCGGCCGCTTGCTACTTGGCTTCCTTGTGATTGGTATGGCTGCCACACCAACGACAATACTTGTGAAGCTCCAAGCGATCCGGGTCATTCCTCTTGTTTTTATACGTCGTGTAGTTCCGCCGCTTGCAGGTTTCACAAGCGAGGTTCACCACGATACGTATATCGCCTCCACCTTTTTTTGCCATTGTCTTAACTATATACTGCCGGGATGCGCCGTCGCACGCCCGGGTCAGTATCACTCCTATTCAATAACTTCCGAAACGACACCGGCTCCGACCGTATGACCGCCCTCGCGGATAGCGAAGTTCAGTCCCTGCTCCAGAGCTATCGGCACTATCAGCTCGGCACTGATAGTCACGTTGTCACCAGGCATAATCATCTCTGTTCCCTCAGGAAGCTCCAAAGCGCCAGTCACATCAGTCGTCCTGAAGTAGAACTGGGGCCGGTAGCCCTTGAAGAATGGAGTGTGACGTCCGCCCTCTTCCTTCGTCAAAACGTAAATCTCTGCCTTGAACTTCGTGTGAGGCTTGATCGAACCGGGCTGCGCTATAACCTGCCCGCGCTCAATCTCCTTGCGCTCCACACCCCGCAAAAGCAGTCCCACATTGTCGCCTGCCTGGCACTCATCCATCATCTTACGGAACATCTCTACGCCAGTTACAACAGTCTTTCTCGTCGCACGAATGCCGATGATCTCCACTTCACTGGAAATCTTACACTTGCCGCGCTCAACTCTGCCCGTAGCAACCGTCCCACGACCCGTGATCGTGAAAACATCTTCCACAGGCATCAGGAACGGACGGTCAATCGCACGCTCAGGAGTCGGAATGTAAGAGTCAATCGCATCAATCAAATCCCAGATGCTCTTCACATCCGCATGCTCCGCATTACCCGTGTTCAAAGCTTCCAAAGCCTTCAAAGACGAACCTGTGATAACAGGAAGATCGTCACCAGGGTAGCCATACTTCGTCAAAAGCTCCCTTACCTCCAGCTCTACCAGCTCCAGCAGCTCAGGATCATCCACCATATCAGCCTTGTTCAGGTAAACCACCACGTAAGGCACGTTTACCTGTCTCGCCAGCAGAATGTGCTCACGAGTCTGAGGCATCGGACCATCAGCGGCAGATACTACCAAAACCGCCCCGTCCATCTGCGCAGCACCCGTGATCATGTTCTTGATGTAGTCCGCATGACCAGGGCAGTCCACATGAGCATAGTGACGCTTCTCAGTCTCATACTCCGCATGGAAGATGTTGATCGTTACACCACGCTCCCGCTCCTCAGGCGCACAGTCAATCTGGTCGTAAGGCGTATACTTCGCCAGACCCTTCGTCGCCAACGCAGCCGTGATTGCCGCAGTCAGCGTCGTCTTACCATGGTCAACATGACCAATGGTACCAATGTTTACGTGCGGCTTCGTCCTCTCAAACCGCTGCTTAGCCATCTTTAATGCCTCCCAAATTGAACGCTTAAGGAACTTGCCTCACCCACAGCGTTCGTCACTACTGCAGGTCAAACCGACCGGTCAAACAAAATGGAGCCCACAATGGGATTCGGACCCATGACCTCCTCTTTACCAAAGAGGTGCGCTACCCCTGCGCTATGTGGGCAAACCAACAGCCCGGCAACCAAGCTCGAAACCGCAATGGCGCCGGACTGTCTATCCTTGATTGGTGGGGAGAACTGGATTCGAACCAGTGTAGGCTTCGCCAACAGATTTACAGTCTGCCCCCTTTAACCACTCGGGCATCCCCCCACGGTGAAGGCTATTAGCCCTCAAACCATTCTATTGGAGCCGACGATGGGACTCGAACCCGCAACCTGAGGTTTACAAAACCCCTGCTCTGCCAATTGAGCTACGTCGGCTTTTCTGCAAAACAAGACCAGCCCGTCCGCTCCATTCGCCTCAGCGAAATACGGCAGTCAGGTCGTGCCCGTTGCGGCAATGCAGCCACAGCGCAGCATCCCCCGTCATCACGAACAGTGCGGGTTAGTTCAGATCGGAGAGTCTGAGTCCTACTTTCCGTTTTGCGCGCTGCAATGCATTATCGATGGTTTTCGCCGACCGCTCCAGACTCTCAGCCATATCCTGGTAGCTGCGCCCGTCGAGATACCCCCTCAAAACGGCACTTTCCAGTTTGCTAAGATCGCTGGCGGCTGCGTTTTGCGCAGTTCGCATTATCTGTCGCTCCAGCACTATCCGCTCCGGATCTGCCGCACGGCCGTCAGCAACGATATCAAGAAGACACCCCTCTTGTTCCTCGTCGCTGCGCTGCAGCGATACGCAATCGCTCAGCAGCGCGTGCTTATTCCGGGTCGCAGACTTCACCGCAGTGATTATCTGCCGCGTAACGCAGAGCTCCGCAAATGACCGAAACCTCGCCAGCTTAGCGGATCGAAAATCACGAACCGCTTTGTAGAGGCCAATCATTCCTTCCTGAACGACATCGTCCGGCTCAGCGCCGGCAATGAAGTAGGATCTTGCCTTGACCTCGACAAACCCTCGATATTTCTCTAACAGGTAATCGGCCGCAGTTGAGCTGCCTGCTCTCGCCAACTCGACTACCTTCTCATCCTCCAGACTCGAAAGCCTGGTAGATCGAGACACTTCCAAGTAACCCGTGGGAGCCATTTGATTCCTCCGTTTCCAATAGAAACGGAACAGGCCGGGATTCGCGCTCACCCCCGCCGAAGCTACTCAGGTTGTAGTGCCTATATATTATATTGGCGCGAGCAAGACCTGTCAATACCTTGCGACGGGCCTTGCGCTGCACGATCATGGGCTAATCGGTATGTACTTTCAGCGAATTGGCAGTCTCAACGGCGTGCTCGGCCGGAACCTTGCCTGCTTTGTTAAACTTCACGCTGCTGCCAATACCCACGATAGTGTCTTGCGGAGGGTACCTGTTACGGGAAACCAGCTCATTCTTAACTGTACCGTCGGCTAGTTTGATGTGCCTGTACACTACTACACTGACGCCCGATGAGCCCTTCTCGATGATCTTGCGCTGGCCCGGTCGCAGCGAACCATCCACCACAATTTCCCTCCCCGCCGGGACACGCCGGGACTCGCTCGTGGTTATGCTTATATCCTTTTTATCGGCGGCCGAACCATACAGGTCGATGGTTCAACCGGCTTCCGGCGACACTGGACATCACACACACCGGTGATGAGTTTGAATTCACAAACCGAAAATCCCGCAGGCCGTAAGCCACGGTCGCATCCCTGCCCGGCGGCACATAGGCGACCGTCCGAGAATGGTGGCTGCGCTCAATCACCTTGAGCCCAGCCAGCAGCACGGTGTTATAAAGGGTGCTCGAAACCTGGCATATTCCTCCGCCCAGCCCTGGTTCCTGCTTCCCCTTTACAAATATTATCGCGTTCCTGAACCCTCGTCCCATCGCTCTCGGACCGACGATGTCGTTGTAGGAGAACCGCTGTCCGGGTTTGAGTATCACCCCGTTCAACGCCCTCGCCGCCAAAGTAAGGTTGTGTGTTCTGTCGAACTTGCCAGAGTTGAAGTGGGTGGAGAACCGGGATAAAAGAGTATCAATGCCTGCGGCGTCCGACGCGGTCACATCGGGCCTATCCGCCTCCACCGGGAGCGAAAGCGTAGATCGCCCGTTTGCCAGGCTCGCCTGGAGCATTCGAAGTGCTTTAGCCTGCCCCAGCGTGATCCCGCAACTGTCCTGCCTGACCTCGAAGCGTCCATCCACAATATGCATCCTTGCGTCCTGGTGCGGCTTATCGACAGACTTGGCCATCATCCAAATAATATGCCTGGGCTTCCTTGGATCGCACACAATCCGCGCCTGAATGCGCTTGCCTGCTCCCACGGATGAAAACAGACATATAAACCTGGCAGCGAGGTTACCTTTGCGGCCTATAGCAAAGGCGCGATTTAAGGCGTCTTTTTCGTCTATCCGAACGCCCATGCCGGCGAGGTTTCCGGACCAGCGCGCATCGAGGGCCGTCAGAGTCATCCTTTGCGCCAGCCGCCCACGCGCCCAGGCATCGACTGCCCGGGCCGCTTCCTGACGGGTGGGCCCCTCCGACTCTAATGCCCGAAACGCTAACTCCCGCACATATCCTGTCGCACCTGTTGAACGAAAAAGTGGCTCCAATCACGACCACGGCGAGGGCTGCCACCATTGCCAACAACAGCAAGCGGACTGGCCTCTTACTCACATTACGCTCCCACTTCGTCCTGCATAAGCTGACATCTCAGCAATGCGTGTCAGCAATAACTCAAGACCTTCGCCACAGCGTGCCCGACGATGTATCCTCCAGCGTTATCCCCTGCTCGCTGAGCTGTTCTCTGATCTGGTCAGCACGCGCCCAGTTCTTGTCGGCGCGCGCTTCCTCGCGTTCCTTGATTAATGCGTCTACGTTGACGTCGACGGCTGTAGCCCGCTCGGCCGCCTCACGCAATCCAAGCCCCAGAACCCGGTCGAAATCATACAGCGCATCGAGCACGCCGTAGTCTTTGCGCCTGTCGGCTTCCCTCATCAGCTCAGAAACAGCCGCCATTGCCTGGGGCATGTTGAGATCGTCAGTAATCGCGGATCTAAACCGACCTCGATATTCCGAAACCCAGGGCTGCTCCTCGCCGCCGATCTGCGTGGCGCGGGCGGTGAAGTCTTTCAGGCTTTCGTAGCCCGATACTGCCGCGTCCATGGATTCCCACGTGAATCTCAACTTCTGCCGGTAGTGGGCGGAGAAGCAGAGAAACCGGTATGCGAGCGGATCGTATCCATTGTCTATTAACGTTTGAAGTCGTAGGAAGTTACCTTCAGACTTCGCCATTTTCTGCTCTTCGTCGCCCTCTTCGGAGGGTTTTCCCACAACCAGAAACGCGCCGTGCATCCAAACGCGAACGAACTGCTTTCCTGTCGCGCTTTCGCTTTGCGCTATTTCGTTGGGATGGTGGACCCAGATATGGTCTTCGCCGCCGGTATGGATATCCAGCGTATCACCCAAATACTTCATGGACATCGCCGAGCACTCGATGTGCCATCCCGGAAAACCGGCGCCCCACGGCGAGCCCCATTTGCATAAATGTGGTTCTTAAACCTGCCCACAGCCTTGAACCATAAAGCAAAATCCGCTGGGTTGCGCTTCTCGGGGTCTTCCTGAACCTCATCGCGGGCAGCGGTCATCTTGTCCTCGAGAGGCTGCCTGGAAAGCGCGGTATACGTGGGGAACGTGGTTATGTCGAAGTAAACTGCCTGCTCCGTCTGGTAGGCATGTCCGTTCGCGATGATTCTCTCGATCAGCGCGATCATCTCAGGAATATGCTGCGTTGCACGGCACTTCACTGCCGGAAGCTCGATATTCAATAATTCGAGGTCTTTGAAGAACACGTCTTCGTAATAACGGGCTATCTCCCAGATATCTTTTCCGGACAGCCTCGCCTGCTTTTCCATCTTGTCTTCGCCGGCGTCCTGGTCGGACGTCAGGTGGCCGACGTCAGTCACGTTCATCACCTGGGGAACCTCGTACCCACAATACTCCAGCGTCCGACGGAGGATGTCCGCAAATATGTACAGCCTTCAGATTGCCGATGTGGGCATAATTATACACCGTGGGACCACAGGTATACATCTTGACGGTACCGTCTTCCAGCGGCTGGAACTCTTCCTTCCGGCAAGTTAACGTGTTATACAGCAGCAGAGCCATCGTGATCCCCCTTTTCCATTCTCTGGACTCTCTTCTCCAGCTCTTCAACCTTGTGAAGCATACACTTGATCATCTCGCCCTCGGGGTCCAGGTCACGTCCATGATTCAGAGGCACTTCCTGTTCCACGTGTCTACCATCCTGAATAACCACGCGCCCCGGATTGCCTACAACCACAGAGTTCGCCGGGGCATCTTTAAGCACGACCGCGTTCGCTCCGACTTTAACATTATCTCCAAGCGCAATAGCGCCCAACACCTTGGCGCCCGCGCCCACAACTACATTTTTTCCCAGCGTAGGATGGCGTTTCTTCTTCTCCAGGCTCACACCGCCGAGCGTAACCCCGTGATACAGCAGGCAATTCTCACCGATCTCGGCAGTTTCGCCGATCACCACGCCCATCCCGTGATCGATGAAGAACCCTTTCTCGATCGCAGCGCCGGGATGGATCTCGATGCCTGTCATAAACCGGTTGATCTGCGAGACCACCCTTGCGGCGAATTTCAACTTATGGAGCCACAGGAAGTGAGCCACGCGGTGCCAGATGATGGCGTGTAAACCGGCGTATGTGAGGACTTCCCACGCGTTTCTCGCCGCGGGATCGTTGCGGAACACAGCTTTCCAGTCAGCTCGGATTGTGTCAAACATAAGATGCGATGCCCCAAAGAGAAAAGACCCTCCGCACTCCGCGAAAGGCCCAACTCGTCTATGCACAGAGTATACCATAGCGTGGGAGCTTGTGCAAGCTGAAGATGCCGCTTCGGGGGCTTTGCCCGTTTACTCAATCTGAGAACACGGCGCCGTTCACGTTCTGGTCACCGGAGGGCATCTGCCCCGGGCGTTTGAACGTTTTCAGATGCCGGAGCATAAAGAAACCTATCAGAAGTGGCAGCCACAGCGCCAAACCTCTGTAGGCAAGAACTATTACGGCGGCTTTGGCGACCGGAACGCCCAAAGAGGTGTATATAAGGGCCATTATCCCTTCGACAACTCCCACCCCCTGCGGAGTAATGGAAACTATCCAAAACAGATTGCCTATGGCATAACCGGCAAGGACCATCCCGATTCCGATGGGATGGTAGAACGCAAGGAACAGGGTATAAAGCCCCGCAAGGTTTATTATCTGGGCAGTCAGGGCCACAAAGAAGGCCCTGGTCAACCTCAGAGGGTGCTCGGCTATTGCCAGGGAGGCCGCGGCAAAGTCCATCGCGTGGATCGCGGCCCAATCGTCAGCAAGAATGTTCGGCCGTCTCAACAGAGCCATTACCCAGTTGGCAGCGAGCTGCACCCAACGCAATAGATGAAGCAGGAGCCACGATTTCCACAAACCAAGCGTGAGCGCAAAACACATGCTCAGTATAATCCCCAGCAGCGCTGCGGCCGCGACAATCTCGTAGGTGTGCAGGCAGCGACATACAGAAAGGTAGGCCAGGCCGAGTCCCAGGAGAACAGTGAACGAAGCAAAGTCCACCGTGAGCACCAGCAGCACTCCCGCGGCGGTCCGCGCCGCGGATTGGCCGTGACGCACCGCGCCATCAATGAACAGCGCTATCCCGCTTGTCCCTCCGGACGGCACCGCTATGTTGACGAACACCGCTCCGAACACCATCGGCAGAAGATCCCGAAGCCGGATGTGAACGTGCACTGCCGAGAAGACTACCCGGTAGAGCGTGGCGTAAGCTATGTAAAACACGAGTTGCAGCCCGGCGGCAGCCGCCGCCCACCCCCATACGCCGTGAGAAAGCGTTTCAGCCAACTTCGATAACTCGGCAAAGTGAACGATCACCAGCCACACGAACGAAAGAACCAGCAGCCAGACTATCAGGCGTCGTTTCATAAAGCGTCAGTCCAATTCATACCAAGTCTTTATACGAACTCTTGCGCCGGTACGCTCCCGGTTATGCCCGTGGCGCATCAGATTTGAGGGATTTACCGTCTTTTCTCTCACCGGAAGCGAAGGTCGCCGGCAGAAGCTCGGGGCAAAGCCCCTGAATCCCGTCAAAATAATCCAGTAGACACTTACCCAGGCCTTCCTCATAGTTGTATAATCGTAATGTGCGTAGCAGCCACCATACAGATTACCCGGAGCCGCTTGTCATCAGGCCCCATAAGTAAGGATATTCACTGGGATGAAAATCTTCGTTACACAAAGAGATGGTACCCGTTATTTCACAAGGTTCGCGGACCTTGGAGAACGGGACAAACTGGAAGTTGAGCTGAAACTTGAGGACAAGAACAGCCGGATAGTCACCATAGATCTCACATCAGCGCTGGTTGAGGAGTATTCGAAACACCCGGAGATAGGCAAAGTCGGCTCAACAACTGTTGCCGAAATAGTAAGTCTCAGGCCCGTTATGCCGCGCTCAACGCGGAAGTCAAAAGCGGTCAGCCCGGCATATCTGAGCGAGTCTAAGCAGCAGAAGGACGAGCTAGTTGCAAGGGTGCGAGAAGCTCAACTGAAAGCGGTCGAGGAGAGGAAGCAGAAACAAGCCCAACGTGCGGCGAACGCGAGGAACGCCGCCGCAGCGCGCAGAGCAACGCTCAAAGATGTGGAAGAAGCTTCAGCCGTCAAGAGATTAAAGTCAACAAAGACTGCCAAGCCGACAGCAACAACGCAAAAGAAAACAACGGCTGCAAATGCGGCCAGACCAAAACCCCTGCCGGCCGCCGATAAGAAAACCACCTCAAAGCGCACCGCGCCGGCGCGGGTGGCCGAGAAAACGAAGACGCCGGAACCAAAGACGGCTTCAACTGCAGGCAAGCGCAGCAGCGTGCCACAGGTAGCCTGAGCGGGGTCAGAGTCAGGGCTTTTGGCCTGGATTTTGAACGCTCCTTAAGGTATACTTGATCCAATCGCACCGGGAGGTATCACCGTGATCATTATCATGGATACTCTTGCCAACGAGCAGGAGATCGAGTCCGTTCAGGAAGAGATCAAGAGGATCGGCTTCAGGCCTTTTATGAACCCGGGAGTCGAGCGCAAGGTTATTGCGGTGCTCGGCGAACTGGATGTCCGCAAAGCCGATCTGGTGGAACACTTCCAGGCAATGCGGGGAGTGGCCAAGGTCGACCTGATATCGGACCTCTGGAAGCTTGCGTCGCGGTCCTACCATCCCGAGCCGAGTATCATAAAGATCGGCGATGTCGAAATCGGGGCCCAGACAGTAGTGATAGCCGCCGGTCCCTGCAGCGTCGAAACGGAAGAACAGACCATTGAACTCGCTCATCAGGCCAAGGCGGCAGGGGCTGCGTTGCTCCGAGGGGGCGCGTTCAAGCCAAGGACCTCTCCGTATGCTTTCCAGGGTCTCGGCGAAGAAGGCCTTCGCATCCTTGCAAAGGCTCGCAAAGAAACCGGTCTGCCGGTTGTCACGGAAGTAATGGACACCCACGAAGTCGATCTTGTGTGTCGCTACGCCGATGCGCTCCAGATCGGGACCCGTAACATGCAGAACTATGCTCTGCTGAAGAAGGTCGGAACAACCGGCCACCCCGTAGTCTTGAAGCGAGGCCTGGGTTCCAAGATAAAGGACCTTCTTATGTCCGCGGAATACATTGTCTCGGAGGGCAACCAGAACGTAATTCTCTGCGAGCGCGGCATTACCACCTTCGAGGACTCCACGCGCAACACCACCGATATCAATGCGATTCCTGTGCTGAAGAGTTGGACTCATCTACCCGTAATGCTGGACCCCAGCCATGCCGACTGGAAACTGGCAGTACGTAGGAGCAGTCGCCAAGGCCGCGGTGGCAGCAGGAGCAGACGGACTTCTGATCGAAGTGCACAACGATCCCGCGCACGCGATGAGCGACGGTCCTCAATCTCTTAAGCCGGAGCGCTTCCGGGAAATGATGGGCCAGCTCAGGCGCGTAGCCGAAGCAGTCGACCGGACGTTGTAGTCTTTGTGCATTAGCCTTGATGGCCCAATAACAGGCTGGGCGAGGAGACTATCCTCGCCCAGTTCATCGAAGTAATGTTTAATAGCCTATCGGGAACTAACGGCGCCTCAGTCTCCTGAATCCGGCTATGCTGCTCAGGCCAAGGAGCCCCAGGACCATGCTCATTGGTTCAGGAACAGAAGGATCGCATTCAAACCTGCTGGTTCCACTGGCAAGATCGCCCGGTGTCAATGTGAACTTGAACTCCGATTGCATGCTTGTTACAGTCGTCCCACTTGGAGATACCCCACTTACCGGGAACTGACCATTCTCAGTATTGGTAGTCAATGGCGGAACAGTGCTTATTGTGGGCAGCAAGCTTGCAAACACTGTGCCGCCGTTTGTGGTTGCCTGATATATGTCGCCACTGGTGAACTGACCAGTAGCCGTGGCAACCCCTCCCAATAAACTAGTTACTGTAATTCCTGCTGATGTCGTGCAAACGGCATTCGCGATGCTCAGTCCGGTCAACTGAGTGACAAGATCAAACGTAACCGGAGTGCTTTGGTTGTTCTGAATGCTAAAGGTAAATGGCAGAACCGGATCACCCGTGAAACCATAAGACAGCGGGGATCCCCACAGCGCTCCATTCAGTTTTGGGTTCACGGTCGCTAACTCGTTGCTACCGCTCATCAATGACCACGTGTTGGAGTTAACAGTTGTACCCGCAGATGTAACCGACGACGACCAAGTGCAAGATTGGCTGCCACAGACAGCTGTCAGAAGCAGGCTTTCCTGCATTCCCGCCTTGGCCCATCCGACTGTCGACGAGAGAGCCAATAAGACAACGAACACAGCTAGCAAAGTTATTCTCATTTCTCACGTTTCCTCCTTCTCACTATACCGATACGCCGCAACTGAAGCTGCATGCCCTTGGTTTGCTACCGCACTCTCCGCTCCGGTCTCAGCAGAGCCATATCCACCCCATCAGTATCATCTCGGGGTAACAAATCGTGTTCGCAGCAGCCATGTATGTTGCGAGCATCTCGTGTATGTTACCCGTTGCGTACCGTTATCACGCTTTCGCAGCCAATTTTCTATGGTGCGGTGCGTAACGCTGGCGAAGGCAGACACGCCCCCCGGCCGAACGCTTGGGAACGCATGGAAGGACTACAGCCGTAGTTCCTATAAGTTGTGATTCGTTGCACAAAACCTAACCCGAATAATGCGGGCTGATACGGATGGTTAAATACTTGGAGAAACTCGAGCCACATAGCAAACCCAGGCTGGCGCTTGCAATACTCACCTCACCCGGCCCGGCATTCGAAGAAATCCTGCGAAGAAAGCTCTTGGGTACGGCAATCCTGCTGGTCGCAGCGACCGGCGTGTTGTCCTCAATCAGCGCTATCGCCCATATCTTCACTGTCGGCTCAATGCAGATTTTCGCGCTCGGCAAGAACAATCCCCTGACGTGGATCGGGCTTTGCATGCTGTATGCCTTTGCGCTTCAGATGCTTCTCAAATGGATCGGCACCCAGATCGACTATACCGACGCCCTTATGATACTGGGATGGTCGCAGGTGCTGCTTCTGCTGCAGCAGGCTACGGGTGCGGCACTGGGTTTGATTGGTCCAGTGGCTGCCAATACTTTCGCTTTGCAGTTCCTGAATGGACTCTATCAGTTCCTGCCTGTGCTCTATGTTATTGTCATAGGAACCGGCGTCCGGGTGGCTTGTCGTGTGCCGCCGTCGCGCGGAATTATGGCATATTTCGTAGTCGCCGCCGCCGCGCTGATCGCGTTCGGATACACATACTCTCAGGCACGCTTCGACCCGTTCCGCGATGCGCTCCCGGGCATAATGAGCACAGTTGGAATCGTAGTTTCCGTAGACCACACGCCGTGGATCGCCGCCTCACTTGTCGGACTGATAGCGGGACTGCCGCGAGTGGGCAAGTCCCTGGGCTGGAACCGCGCCGAGCAAGGCCGGATCATCGCCCTCGCAGCAGTTCTGGGCGCTGCCGTTTTCGGGCTCTACACCTGCAGCTTCTACCGCGCGGACTACTACGGCAAGCTGTTAACGGCACAAAGACTTTACGATCAAGACAAGTTCGAGCCTGCGGCAGCCGCGCTTGAAAAGATGCTTCCTCTCATAAAGGACAAAGCCGAACTTACGCTTGGCATCGGCTGCATACATTTCGCCGCGGGAAACAATGACGCTGCCCTCGATTGCTACAACCGGTTCATCGTCTATGCCAGGAAAGCCAAGCTGGGCAAGCAGGAGGGTATGTTCCTGGCCCACGGTTATAACGGGATCGGCGCGGTTTACGACATCCAGGGCAAACACGACCTCGCGATAGCTGAGTTCGAGAAAGCCACCAGGGCATGGCCGGAGTTCCGGGACCCATGGGTCAGAATGGCGATAACATACGACCGAATGGGCAACTACGGCCAGGCCATCGACAGCGCGAACCACGCGATAAAGAACCTCACGTCCAAAGCGCCTCTGGCCTGGGTGGCACTCGCTGAAGCTTATGCCCAAACCGGCCAGACCAAAAAAGCCAGGGACGCGATGGATAATGCCGCGAAACTCAACGATGACCTGGCGGCAAAGTTCGGCAAAGACCCGAACGGATGGAAGACGTCAACGGATAAGCTCAAGGCGGTTGACCTTCAGTTCCCGCTGGAAAAAGAGATAGCTCCGCCTCCCGCCAAGCCTGAGCCCAAGAAGCCAACAAGCAAGCGTTGAGTTTGCCCGGCCGGTGAAATACATGGACATAAACATAAGAACGCTGGTTACTAAGACAGTGGTCATGTTTCTCGTTTTCGGAGTGGCCCTGTTCCTGCCTGCCGGGACCATCAACTGGACTGCCGGATGGGCATTCGTGTTCATGTTTTTCGGCTTCGTCGTCATTTTCAGTCTTTGGCTGTATAAGGTACAACCCGGGATTGCTGAAGGAGCGAATGTCCGGGTTCAAACCCGACCAAAAAGCCTGGGATAAAGTGTTCCTTATAGCAGTGGACATTCTCTTTATCGCCTGGCTGGTCCTGATGCCGCTGGATGCAGTCAGGTTCCACTGGTCGCATATGCCGGTCTGGCTCCAAATTGCCGGCGCCACGGCCCTATTGTGCTCGTTTTACGCATTCTACCTGATCGCTCGTGAGAACCCGTTCTTGTCGCCACTAGTACGACATTCAGAAAGATCGCGGGCAGACGGTGGTGTCGACAGGGCCGTATCGATATGTGCGCCATCCAATGTACTCCAGCGCGCTATTTTTGTTTCTGGGAACGGCTTTCCTGCTGGGGTCGTGGTACGGTGTCCTTGCGGCGCTGATCTTCGGGGGACTGTTCGGATTTCGGGCAGTGATGGAGGAACGCGCATTAAGGCAGGAACTTGAAGGTTACGCAGCATACACGGAGCGAGTGCGGTATCGCTTCATCCCCCGCGTCTGGTAAGGCAGACGTAAATGATGCCCGCCCCGTGGCGAGGCAGGCATCGAATTGAACGTTGTATCGGGAAACCCTTTCCCGATACCCTCGCTGTGCGCAATTCGGCTTACTTGGACAAGGCAGCCTTTCGCTCCAGCAGCTTCTGCTTCTTCTCCGAAAGCTCGGCCACAATCCTGCGCTCTTTATCCACGATTTCCGCGGGAGCCTTGGACGTAAACTGCTCACTTGAGAGCTTGCACTGCGAGCGCGAGAGGTCTTTCTCGATTGCGGCCAACTCTGAATGGATCCGGGCGAACTCTTTTTCCAGGTCGACTTCCGGCGCCCGGAGATAAAGGGTTCCCAACCCCACCACTGTTCCCACCAGGTAACGCTCCGGGTTTTCGGGGGCCGATTCCCACGTTTGCATTGAGGTGCCCGCGGTCTGCTCGAGAAACGCCATCTCCTCACGAGACAGAGCTTTTGGCGCGCCGGATACGAATCCGGCTTCGACGTTCTCTCTAAGCGCTATTTGAGCCGACGCCTTAAGCTCCCTCTGCACGCGTGCGCCCTCAATGAGCAGCTTCATTCGCTCTTCGGCTTGCTCATCTATCAGCGTCGTATCGCTCTCAGGGAACTTCGCCATCATTATGCTGTCGCCTTCGTGCGGCAACGCCTGCCAAATCTCTTCCGTGATGAACGGCATGATCGGATGCAGCAGGCGAAGGGTGGTCTCGAGCACATAGTAAAGTATCGCCTGCACCTGCGCTCGCTCGCCGGCATCCCCGCGCAGACGCGGCTTCGCCAGCTCCACATACCAGTCGCAGTACTCGCTCCAGATGAACTCGTAGAGCGCGCGAGAAGCATCGTCCATGTCGTAGTTACCGAAACCCACGTTGACGGTCTCGATCACCCGGTTCAATCGCGATAGAATCCACCTGTCCTTCGAGCCGCAGCTTGTTGAAGTCGATTTGGGAGCCTTTGTCGAAGCCCTCGAGGTTCATAATCACGAACCGCGACGCGTTCCAGATTTTGTTGCCAAAGTTGCGGACATTCTCGACTCTCTTGTCCGAGAATCGGAGATCCTGGTTTTTGCCGGCCTGCTGGATCAGCGCAAAGCGAAGCGCATCCGCACCGAAGCGGTCGATAAGGTCCAGCGGGTCGACGCCCGTGCCCAGGGACTTGCTCATGCGCTTGCCCTCTTCATTCAGAACGGTCGCATAAATATATACGTCGCTGAATGGAATCTTATCCAAGTACTCCAGGCTCGAAAAAATTATCCTCGCAACCCAGAGGTATATGATCTCCCGAGCCGTCACCAGAACGTCCGTGGGATAGTAATACTCCATTTCCGGGGTTTTCTTCGGCCAACCGAGCGTAGCGAACGGCCAAAGCGCGGACGAGAACCACGTGTCGAGCACATCCGGATCCTGCGTCACGTTCGAGCTTCCGCACTTCGAACACGCTTCCACCTTCGTCTTAGCGGCGGTATACTCGCCGCAGTCTGAGCATTTCCAAACTGGAATCCGGTGCCCCCACCAGAGCTGGCGAGATATACACCAGTCGCGAATGTTCTCCATCCAGTCGATGTATATCCGCGCATATCTGTCGGGATAGAACTTGACCTTTCCCTGCTTCACGACATCCACAGCCGGCCGCGCCAGTTCCTTCATCCTGCAAAACCACTGCTCCGACAGAAGCGGCTCGATCACCGTATGGCAGCGTTCGCACGTGCCCACTGAGTGCACATAATCTTCGATATTCTCGACCAACCCCAGCGCTTCCAGGTCAGCAATCACCTTTTCCCTGGCCTTGAACCTGTCAAGTCCCTCGTAGCGCTCTCCGGCTTCCTGGGTCATGGAGCCGTCCGGTCCGATAACGACCACCTGCTCCAGGTTGTGCCGGAGCCCGATCTCGAAATCGTTGGGGTCGTGAGCCGGGGTGGCCTTTACCGCGCCGGTTCCGAACTCCATGTCCACGAAATTATCGGCGATGACCGGTATCACCCGATCGGTCAGCGGCAGCTTGACATTCTTGCCGATCACGTCCTTGTAGCGCTCGTCGTTCGGATTGACTGTGACAGCCGTATCGCCAAGCATTGTCTCCGGGCGAGTCGTCGCCACAACGATAAAGCCCGACCCATCCTCAAACGGATAACGCAGGTACCAGAGATGGCTCCTTTGCTCGAACGTATTCGACCTCTATGTCGGAAATAGCTGTATGGCAGCGAGGGCACCAGTTGATAACTCGCGCTCCCCGGTAAATGTAGCCCTTGTTAAACAGGCGAACGAACGACTCGAGAACCGCGTCCACGTAATCCTCATCCATTGTGAAGCGCTCGCGCTCCCAATCGAATGAGAACCCCATGGTTTTGAACTGGTGCAGTATTTGGCCGCCGTATTTCTCTTTCCAAGCCCAGACCCGTTTCAGAAACTCTTCGCGGCCCAGGTCGTGACGCGTCAGGCCCTCTTCGGCGATTTCTTGTTCGACCTTGTTCTGAGTAGCAATGCCCGCATGATCCGTGCCCGGCAGACACAGCGCATTGTAGCCCTGCATCCTCTTCCAGCGGATGAGAACGTCCTGGATCGAATAGCACAGCGCGTGGCCGATGTGCAGAGACCCCGTGACGTTCGGCGGCGGTATGGTAATGCTGTATTTTTTTCTACTTTCATCCACCACCGCATGAAAATAGTCCTTCTCGAGCCAATACGCGTACCACTTCCTCTCCACGTCGGAGGGGTCATACACCGTAGGCAATATTGTATTCACGCTCATCGCAAACTCCTACCCCGGCAGAGCCGGAATCACATATATGGGGCTGCTGTCCATATTTGTGCGCTGTGGTAAATGAAGCAGACTAGATCAGTTCGACGAAATATCTTGTCCCTTCTCAGAGAGAACCAGTTTCCAAATATGAAGCCCCACAGCGCTGTCGCTCCCCCACCGTAGCTCATAACACGATATGCGATATCGATCCTCTCCAAGTAGGCCTTATATAATGCAGGCTGGGTAAATTGGCTGATCGTATCATCTCGCATGAAGCTCAGGATCGTGCCGCAAACGAGGAACGCGCCGACAGCCGCCATTATTGCGCATGCAGGGCCGTTCAGCACAAAACCACGGCGCCAACCCGCGCGCATCCACGGAAACTGCATCGATACAAGTCCCGCCAATATGCCCAGCAGCACGGCCGCCACGCCGACTCCAATCGCACTCGCCGTTCGAGCGCCGAATGCCCCGACAATATTGCCGAACAGGGCAAAGCAGGCCATCGCGGTCAGCAGAGCGGCAGGCGCAGACCACACCGCGGTCCTTACCCAAAACCATTCTCTCGCCTCGTCGTAGCTCACTTCTTCCATAGAACGTATCTCCTAACCACAGCCGAAACAATAAAAACCCCTGTCCATCCCGGTTCAAGGACGGCAGGGGCTCAACGCCGTGTCGTGGTACCACCTTGATTCCCCCACACTCGATCCTCGCGTGCGCGGAGCTCATTGCGCTGTAACGGGCTGACCCGGTGGGTTCTAATAGGAGTTGCGCAATGCAGAGCAAATTCATCACTGCGCATATCTCCGTTCTTCCCACGGCTAAAGGAGGCGACATTCGATCGGGCGAAATCCGGAAGCTCTCACCAACCGCTCCCTCTCTGAGGACGCGCACCGCCTACTCTTCCTCCAGGCAGATTCTATATTCGATTATCACACCGTAAGCATTACAAGCCTACCCCTACATTTTAGCTGGTTTGTCGCACGCTGTAAAGCGACCCACCGGCAGCGGCTTCTAGGTTTGACACCAACCGCATTCAGGTGCGCAAAATCTGCCCGTTGATATGGAATTCAAAGAAGCTGCGGCACAAGATCGGATAAGATTTGATAACTTCGTCGCCCGT
>CAVZJH010000065.1:0-10252 GCA_963775535.1 uncultured bacterium
TAAGTCCACACTTCACATTAGTTCTGCTTGTATTATGTCGCTCCTGTATTTGGAAGCTCCACAGAGTTGGCGGTGCGATAGTCGCTGACGAACTCGTCAACCACCCGAGCTACGCTGTCCTGCAGTCGCTTTATACTTCCGGAATCGACTAGTGCCACAACGCCGTTCGCCCATGTTGTTGCCGGTGACACGATCCCCGGGTCTCGGGAAAGGGTAGTGACCTGAATCAGTTCCGCATCGATGTTACAGGCATATACTCCCGAAGAACTCTTTACGGAGCTGATGGAAAGCAGCAAAATCCCGCCGCTGTCCGGTATGGACTCGCCCTTTGCCAGCACCTTGAGCCCAGCGCTCTTGACATGCTGCTCGACCGTCGAACGAACAGCTTCAGTTGTAAGCCCGTCGTTAACCATATCCGGGTTCAAGGATTGAACAATCACGTATATCGTATCTAAACCACGCAGCGATTTGACCTCGAAATCAGTGCGTGCTCCCCAAGCGCCTGCTGAAAACAACGTTGCGCACAACGCCATTATGGCGAATACGCACAACCTCGTTTCTAATCGTCGCATGTTTCACCTCCAGGGGCATTACATCCGCCCGAGCGAAGAATGCCTTCTAGAGTCAGGTTACCCAATTTGTGAACAACGCGGTCATGGAGGTCCAATAGATTTCCAGCGATGTGCATCGACTGCCTGCACCTAGGCGTTATCGGCCGTTTCCATAGCCGGTTCAGAGGGCCTGTGGGGCTTTACCAGAATTGCGAGGAGAATGGCGGACGCCAGCGAGGTCGCTCCTCCGTAGTAGAACGGCGCGCTGGGCCCGACCGCGTGCCAGAGGTAACCCGCGATCAAGCTTGCTGGCAGCAGGGCAACTCCGGTGAACGTGTAGTATAAACCGACCGCTGTTCCACGAAGGTTTGCGGGAGCCAGGTCTACGGCAAAGGCCCTGAATATGCCTTCGGTCATTCCATAGTAGAGCCCGTAGATTGTGAACCAGATCCAGATGCCGGTGGGAGTGCTGACTCGCGCCATGGCGAAGTAGACTGCACTGAAGACAACCCATCCGGCGACGGCGACCGGTTTGCGTCCGATCTTATCGGAAAGTATGCCCGATCTGACCGAAACCGCTGCCGAGAGAGCATTGAAGATCACATATACCCAAAGGAATGTAAGAAATGGCATCCTGATCGGGGCACTGGTGGCTCGCAGCACCAGAAACGCGTCGCTGGAATTGCCTATTGAGAAGAGAGTCACCACAGTCAGGAACAGCTTGAATCGACCGTCCAGGGTGGACAGGCGCAGGTCCGGCCTTTTCAGGTGTCCTTCCGGATGCCTGCGCTCGGGAACGAAGAATGTGAGGACCAGCCAGCCCATCACCGCAGGCACGGCAGCCGCGATGAAAATGATGTTGTAAACGTTTCGGTGCTCGGCTCCCAGCCTCGCAGGGAGCGCGTGACCAACGGCGAGCCAAACCAGCCCAAGAGCAATCAGAGGGCCGAGCGTTGCACCCGCCGTATCCATCCCCCTGTGAAAACCAAATGCTCGGCCGCGGTTTGCTTCATCGGTGGCATCGGCGATTCGTACGTCCCTGGGAGCGCTCCGGACACCCTTCCCGAACCTGTCTGCAACCCTAATGCCCAGGACATAGTGCCAGGAAGTTGCCACAATGTAGAACGGTTTCGATAGTGCCGAAAGTCCGTATCCGACCACGGTCAGCAGCTTAGGTCTCCCGAGCTTGTCCGCCAGATACCCAGCCCAAACGCGCAGAACAGATGCCGTGCACTCGGCGATTCCCTCTATCAGGCCGATGTCGAAAGTGGACGTGCCCATGACGAAGCGCAGAAACTGCGGGATTATCGGCACTAGCATTTCGCTGGAGACATCGGTAAGGAAGCTGACTATCCCCAGCACGAAGACGGTCTTACTAACCCCGAACAACTTCCGTTGCGGTTGCATATCGATAAACCTCATAGAGAGAGAACTTGCTGCTCAGGCTCGACGGCGCACACCTAAACCTCACGCACAGCGGATTCGCCGTCGTCTACTAGCCCGCATTATTCAGCTGTGGTGAACAAAGCGGGCTGGAGGTGGTATCTGCCTTGTGGAGATCGCGTCTATGTCGAAGCGTGCCGGTCTTTGGGTTTAGCCCACAGCTCTAATAAATCACGCAGGTCCCAGTCATACGCGGGCGCCGAACTCATCTCTTCGTATTCAGCGCACTCGGTTATGACTCGGTTCTTCGTGAACGCGCAGAACCCCACATTCTTGCAAGTGCTGCAAGTGTTCAAGCTCATTGTAAGCCTCCTCATTGAGCCACACGGGCTTCCTCACTGAAGCCCGCGCAGAGCTTAACTCACTGTTCGGTTATCGGTGCCCGGGAGTAAATCCTTCAACAACAAGTTACCCAATAGCGGATGTTATTAGCGCAGACCATTGAATTGGATCGGGAACCGGAAGTGCAGCGTTCGTATCCGCAACATCATTTAGTTTGACACTGGAGGCGCCATTTGATAGACTGACTGTGCCATCCATGCGTTGGGAAACTGAGCTCACTTCACCATGATCTCGCATAGATTTACCACAACTTGGGCGAGTGGCGGAATGGCAGACGCAGCGGACTTAAAATCCGCCCCCGAAAGGGGTGAGGGTTCGACTCCCTCCTCGCCCACCATGATGTTTGCAAATCATAACCACCTCATTATGCGCTCACTGCTTAAACTCTTGAGCCGTCTTGGGTTTTCGCAAAAGCAGCACACCGAGAACGCAGATAACGATTCCAATGACTATATGCCGCCTTGGAGCTATCATCTGCCTGTGTTGGGCCCAAGTAATCACCTTTTGAAGCTTTTGAGCTTGCGGTGAATTGGGGGGCACTTCTGACAACTGGCTTTCAGCATGCGCTGTTATCTTAGCCATTCTGTGCGCCACGAACGGACTGCCAGCAATGCCACTACACATGACACCGAAACCGAGCAAGACTATAATCACCCCCAGCACAACTCGCCAGCCTAGCCTATTACTGTTAGGTTCATTTTCCATGTTAACAGCCTCTCATTTTCTGCGCAGGAAACTACTTATCCTAACGCCACACAGACAGCAGAAGTGCCAAGACCAATAATGCTTTCTTCAATATTCCGCACTCAGCCATTCAATCCCTCTACGATAGGACCTCGTGAAACATGCCTTGGATCGTTGAGATCAAACTTCTGCCGCCTCAGTTATGGGACATAGTCGCTCAACCTGTTAAAAGGGTGCTTGTCAAATGTGGTGAAAGTCGTGGAGGCAAAAAAAGCTGAAAAACGAAGGAGTTTTAGGCATGTATAGTTGGGGTGGATGTCGAATACATCAGTGTTGTTATGAAACAGATGATAGGAGGCACCACCCCAACCATGTCAACAGAAACTATTGTATCAGAACTTATGGAGCTTATCCAGAGCCAGATTGCTGAGTCTATTGATAAGAGCTTATCAGAGAAAGAAGAAAGGGCTTTGGCGATAGGCCGCAGGGCGGCTGAGTTGGCGATGTCTGAGATGATTGCTGTGGATCCGACCGAGCCGCAGTGCGTCGTTTGCGGGTGCGGGAGCATTGCATTGAGCAACGGAAGCCGCTCCCGAAGTGTTGTGACGATGGCCGGGACTCATAATATCAGCCGCAGACGATACCGTTGTGAGAGGTGCGGCGGTTGGCTTGTGCCCCGCGACGAAAAGCTTGGAATAGGTTCGGGCAACTATAGCGTTGGAGTGACCGCGCTTACCGCCGAGGTATCCGCAGGTTTTGCCTTTGAAGCCGGTGAGGACTTCCTTGCTCGCCGCTTCGGTTTGGATTTGTGCTATAAGCAGGTGCAGCGTCTGGCTGAACACACAGGCGCAGTGTTATGTGATCGAGAATATAACCTCGCGCATGGAGTGGTCTCCGATGAGGTTGCACTTGTCTGTGAGGAGCAACCGAAGGTCCTGACGATGAGCGCGGACGGGGTGATGGTGCACTGCGATGGAGCCTGGACCGAGATGAAGTGCGCTTCATTTATCAGTGAAGAGCACGGGCGCAGCACGATTGCGACGATGGAGAAATCGGATAAGTTCGGAGAGTTTGTGTATCTTGAGGCCGTACGGCGGGGTCTTTTGCGCGCGGGGAAGGTCGTCTTTGTAGCCGATGGCGCTGCGTGGATATGGAACATGGTCGGGCATCATTTCCCGAATGTGGTAGAGATAGTGGACTGGTATCACGCCGTCGAGCATCTTTGGTATGTGGCAAATGCATCGTATGGGCAAGGCTCCAAGAAAGCTAAGAAGTGGGTCAAGAAGAATAAGGGGCGTCTTATGGAAGACGGAGTAGTGCGCGTAATATCGTCAATAAAGCAGTGGAAGCCCAGCACCGAGGATCATCTCAAGATCAAAAGGGAAAACCTGCACTACTTCACGACCAACGCTCATCGAATGACGTATGCCACATTCAAGGAGAGCGGTTACTACATCGGCAGCGGTTCGGTGGAAAGCGCCTGCAAACAATATGGGCAAGGCAGACTCAAGGGTCCCGGTATGCGCTGGAAGAAACCTGGAATCGAAGCAATCGCTCACTTAAGGTCGGCTGTCCTGAACAAGAGAACGCAGACCATCATAGAGGCTGCCAAGATCGCAGCATGATTCACCAGATTTGACATGCGCCCTGTTAAAAATGGCAGTAGACAAGCTTATGTATTCATGCTCAAGCTGAGTTTGAGCTATATGCCTTGCGGCTAGGTCGCCCGGTCAATCCCGGGCACTACACCTGAATCTGAGCTCGATTCGCGCACCATTTGGGATTACGATTGCAAGTTGTTTGAAAAACTCGCATTGTTACCAGGTGCGCTTTTTGTTTTATTATGATAATATGAACGTATGCTAGCTTAGCGGAAAAGCCGGACGAGAACGTCAGGATGTAGAACTAACGGGGAAGGCGATCCCACGTATCGCGAGGCGATCAGAGTTCTTCAGGGAGATTTCATTATGACAGCCAGGCCAGAAAATACTTATGGATCAGGGCTTATTTGCGGTGTCATCTTCGCCGCCGCACTCTGCGCCGTCCTGTTTGTTTCCTCAGCGGTTTTCGCCGACGACGGTTGGAATGCTCCAACGAAGCTTTATACCCTTTCGTATGATAGCTCGGACGGGGCGCCTGTCGTCGATGAGAATGCCTGGATTGAACTGACCCCGAGCTATCAGGTAATGGGCAGCAACATCGTCTACAACTATGTGCTCGATAACAGCAACACAGATGAGAATGTCTCGTCTTTTGCCTTGACATTTACAGGCATAAACAATGCAGCCATCCAGTTCAACGACTTCACGCCACAGGCAGGTTGGGGCCACTATGACGCTAGTGGTTATGTGGACGGCACGCCATTCAGCTTTCAATTCTCGGATGGCAGAGAACTGATCTGGTACGCGCCGGATGGTGGGGGCCTTGCTCCCGGCCAGAGCATGTCATTCAGCTTTGAGACAACGCTGCCCCCGGGCAACGCTCAAAGCAATATCGCCAGCGGCATGGGCCTGGCCCGCGGCTACAACGGTTATACCTACGGTCCTATGTCGGTGACCGGCCCTGTTCGCGCCGTTCCGGAACTGCCGTCAGCGCTCCTGGGGTGCTCGGGTCTGGGATGTGTTCGAGTAATTGGAATGTGCCTGATCGGCAGAATCAAAAAAAGAGTGCGTTAGAAGGTGACGGTCAGATATACCAACGGCGCTTGGCAAGGGCGCATTGGAGTTCATCAGAGGGAGGGAATAGATGATGATGAAATACGGAGTTCTAGTTGTGCTAATTCTGAGCGTAATGCTCTTGAGTTCGGCTGTGCAGGCAGGTGCCTGGACATCCAGCGCACTTTACAACAGTTTGTTAGCGGATGTGCAGGTGACTCCGAGCTATTCGCCGAGCGGAAGTTCGTACAGCTACTCCTATGGTCTCAAGAATGTCACTGCGACAGATGTGATCGCTAGCTTTGTCCTCACAATTCCGAACAATGTCCCCGTGAGTTCGCTGTCCGGTTTTGTCCTGCCGACCGGTTGGACTACAGTCCCGAGCCAGACAAATAACCAGGTCCAGTGGGTGCTCACTAACCAGAACTACGCACTGCAGCCCGGGGCTACGGATACGTTCGGATTTACAACTGCATTCGAACCATCATCAAGCAAAGTGCTGCTCGCATCTTCACAGGGCGCCTGGGGGTTACTCGGGCGGTACAGGTTGGGACCCGTACCTGAGCCCGGCAGTGCAGTTGCCTTGATCACGGGCCTCGTTGGCTTAGTCGGCCTGAAAAAGAGACCCAGATAACCCGGAACCTGGGTTGCGCGACGGCTCCTGCCGAAGGTTACCCGGTATTGACTGCTGACCCGCGAGCCTCATTATATTTCTCCAGCACTGGTATAACTACTAGTTTATCAGTAAATCATAGCGGGCGACCTTGACTTCAGCCCATGGCTGTGCTATAAATACTCTGGATGTGCTTGCTTGCTGGCGCGAAGAGTATGCTTCGTGCGCCGTTCCAGGGATGGGTTAGTCGACACAGTCGACAGAATACACAGCTTGGCTGGCAGGACTCGGCTGCTTTCGAGCGGCCAGGCTTGCGCTGTCAAGCTCTTAGGTATCTCGTCGAGCGCGCCGAATCAGGGGGAAGATTTGCGAACCATCCGAACCGTTCTTTTTTTGATAGCTGTTTTGCTGCTAGCCGGTGTAACGGCGGCGTGGGCAGGCGGCCGCTCTGCGCCCGCTGTTCCGGAAGCTTCGGCTGCCATCTTGGCCCCACTGGGCATAGGCGCCCTCGTCGCGGTTCAGCGCCGAAGACAGAGGATAACCAGGCTGCGCCGTGGCGTCAGCGCTGCATACTACATTGTCAAGAGATCGTTTGATATTATCTTTGCTATGTGTCTGCTCGTCCTGACGTTTCCGGTCTTCGCGCTGCTGGCGCTGCTGGTTCGGCTGAGTGGCCCAGGCCCGATTCTGTTTAAGCGCAGGGTGTTGGGCAAGGACGGCAGAAGCTTCGATATGCTGAAGTTCCGATCTATGGTTGTGGGCGCGGAGGAGATACTTGACCAAAATGAGGACCTCAGGCGCGCCTATCGCGTTAACTGCAAACTACAGCGTGATCCTCGGGTGACGGCGATCGGCAAGCTGCTTCGAAAGAGCAGCTTGGACGAACTGCCTCAGTTGATTAATGTGTTCGTTGGCGACATGACCTTTGTCGGTCCGAGGCCGATACATTCTGATGAAGTGGACATCTACGGTCCGAACGTCGAGCGATTCAAGACCGTAACGCCAGGCATCACCGGCCTTTGGCAGGCTTGCGGCCGCAGCAGTATTTCGTACCGAAGAGAGAGTCCGCATGGATATGCTCTACGTGGAGCAGAGGAGCGTGCTCCTGGACCTTTGGATACTCGCGTCCACGATTCCCGCAGTGTTACTCAAGCGGGGCGCATGCTGACCACGGCTCAATGCAGCCAATAAAAGGAGGAAATGGGATGACCAAAGCAATATTCGCAATACTATTGATCGCAGGAGGACTTTTGGGTTCGATGGCTTCTGCAGACACGTGGAATGGGCTTACGGTGAATGGCCCGTCATACAACGTGAACATTAACGAACAGTATCTCGGTCCTGTACACGGGCGTAATCACGCAGTACACTTCTGCTACGGAACATGACGCCAGCACGCAGATAGGCGGCGGCGGGGATGTGATACTGCTTGCCCCAGATCACGGTGCCAGGTGTGGCGGGCTGTGCGCCGATGTATGGCGTCTGTATCGACACCAATGATTACACCGGCAGTCCTCAGCAGCTCGAGCAGGGATGGAACTCCGGGCCGCTGCTGACCAATAACCCGGGCAGGTTGAACGGAACCGTGCTCGATGAGACAGCCTGGGAGCACACTACGTATCTGTTCAGCCAGTACCAGTCGGATCTGCCGACTTGGTTCAACAACGATACTCCCCAAAACGTGAAGAACGTCTCGGCATTCCAGCTCGCAATCTGGGAAGTCATGAGTGGTGACGGTGGTCCCACTGGAGGCAATTGGTCAAGTGGATACTTCACCGCAGACGTAAGCCCTGATCTGACTGCGCTCGCGAACGGCTTCGTGTCGGACGCGTTTAATGCAGGCTTCAGTAACTTCACCGAAGCTCAGGCAAACCAGGCTTACCTATTGGTACGGCCACCAGGATTTCCTGGTCTACGTGCCGCCCACTATCGGTCACCCAGCAGTTCCGGAGATTCCGGCGCTCGCCCTTGGTCCTCTTGGACCTATGGCGCTCGGGCTGCTGAAGCGAAGGTTCATAAAATAAGTACCGGCAGATTATTGTATTGCCATTTCAGTGCCATGCGCCCATATCGGCGCATGGCACTTTTCGGTATGCCGGGCATGTGCCCGTTCTCGGGGGTGCAAGTCCCCTACGGTAAAGGAAGTCGGAACCGTTAAGCGAAGGCAATTGCGTCACCGCGAGGTGGGGTCTGAAAGAAGCCGGAGCCACAGTCACGACCCGACGAACAGAAACCGGATAGTTAGGCTTGAGGCGGTGGGTGAGCTGGCCGAAGGCAGTGAAACCCGTGACTTCCAAGACCGGCCTGAAGTAGATCCGGCGGGTGCGGGGCGAAAGAACGAGCGATTATCCCGGGAGGTCTGTCATCTTGCCCTTAGGCTATGGTTGCAGTGATGCAGTCAGAAGAGGTGACAGAAGTCAGCCGAGGCCATAGTAGTTCCGAAAGCTTCCGGAACGAAGGGCCGAACACGATGACAAGGTGGCAGTTTGGACTTCGAGGATATGATGCAGCAGAAAACTGAGCAACTCAGCCTCGACTTCAGCGATAGGGGTGAAGCCCGGAAGTGCTGGAGAAAGGGCGGCAATTGTCTTCGGCACCCGAACCAGAGGGGCGAAAGCCTGTCGCGCCGACCTTGGCGGAAGGTCTGATGGAGGCGATGGTATCAGGCAAGAATCCTGACGCCGCGCTTCGCAAAGTGGAGTCAAACAAGGGTGCTCCCGGTGTGGATGGAATGGGAACGGAAGAGCTTCGTCCCTACCTTATGAAGCATTGGAAGGCCCTGAAGCAGAAGCTGCTGGATGGGAAGTATCGACCGAAGCCTGTCAGGCGGGTGGAGATACCAAAACCGGACGGAGGGGTGCGGGAGCTCGGCATCCCAACGGTGTTAGACCGGTTCGTTCAGCAGATGATCCTGCAGACAATGGAGCCACTGTATGAGCCCACTTTCTCCGAATCAAGCTACGGTTTCCGACGCGGCAGGAGTGCCAAGATGGCACTTGAGGCTGCACGGGAACACGTGGCAGCCGGAAATAGATGGGTGGTGGACATGGACCTTGAGAAGTTCTTCGACCGTGTAAACCACGATGTGCTGATGGGCAGATTGGCTGGGCGAATAGGCGACAAGCGGCTACTCAAGCTGGTACGCCTGTATTTGCAGGCTGGCGTCATGCTCAACGGCGTCGTGGTGGAGCGGTACGAAGGCACTCCCCAAGGTGGCCCGCTCTCTCCGCTGCTCTCCAACATTCTCTTGGATGAACTCGACAAGGAGTTGGAGAGACGGGGACACAAGTTCTGTCGATATGCGGACGATTGCAACATCTACGTAAAGACAGAGCGAGCAGGGCAGCGGGTGATGGAATCGGTGACGAAGTTCCTGGAGACGAAGCTGCGGCTAAAGGTCAATCGCACAAAGAGCGCGGTAGGCCGACCAGTGACGCGCAAGTTTCTGGGGCTCCGGATTATCGGCGGGGCAAAAGCGATAGTGAGCATAGCCCCCAAGAGCATCAATCGGTTCAAGCGACAGGTGCGACGGCTTACCCGACGCAACCGCGGCGTGAGTTTCTCCAAGGTCCTCTATGACCTCAAGAAGTTCACCGATGGTTGGGTCGGCTACTTCCGCATCGCCCGGACTCCGAGTGTGTACAGGAGTTAGACGAGTGGGTGCGTCGTCGGCTGCGCTGCTATGTCTGGAAACAGTGGAAGAAACCCAAGAATCGTGCGCGTCAGTTGCTGACGCGTGGGATTGGTCCCTGGTTAGCTTGGGGGGTGGCTTGCAATGGGCACGGACCTTGGAAAGTAGCTGGTAGCCCAGCTATGACGCGGGCCTTTACCAATGCCAGTCTCGAGTCTCTAGGCTACTCCAGCGCCTTCACGCGAGGTTTCTTGCGTTAACATCGTGAACCGCCGGATGCAAGCCGCATGTCCGGTGGTGTGAGAGGTGGGGCCGGTGACGACCCCACCTACTC
>CAVZJH010000066.1:0-15363 GCA_963775535.1 uncultured bacterium
GATCCACCTGCAGTGGCGGCTTCGGCTGCGTGCAACCGAAGCAACCTGGCTCTGATAAACGTCGGCCGTCAATGACCGTTTTCAGGAGGCTTTGTGATGAGTTTTCATGACATTCTTCAATGGTGGAACCTGATCTACGTTGCTCCGCTGTTCGTCTCCGTCGTCTGGATCGTGGCGACCCTGTTTTCCGGGGTGCACGCCGGGGGCGGCGGCCACTCCGTGTCCCATGGCGTCGACCACGCGGCGCACGGCATCGGACACGCCACGCACGATGTCGGCCACGCAGTGGGCCACGTCGTTCACCACGGCGATGCCGGGGCCGATCACGATGCCGCCCACGCTCACGAAGCCGCGCCGCACGGCGCCCACGCTCACGGCGCGCACGCCGCCCACACCGATGCCCATCAGGAAAGCTTTGGATCGCGCGTGCTTTCGGTGACTGGGAATCGGCCAGGTTCCGATCACGCTGATCTTCGGCATATTCATGCCGTTCTGGGGCGCACTCGGAATGACCACAAACCAGTTCCTGGCCGGCATTTTGAAGTTTCCCCTCATCTACATCTGGCCATCGCTGGGAATCACGTTCGTCGTGAGCTGCGCGGTTACCCGGTCACTGATCGCCGTGATTGCGCGATGCATGCCGAACACCGAGACTTACGGAGTTTCGCGAATGGAGCTTATCGGCTCGCTGGGACGCGCCCTCTATCCCACTACCGAAAGCGCCGGCACAGTAGACATCAAGGACACGTACGGAACGCTCCACCGAGTGCAGGCGAAGACGGAGTCGGGGCAGGAATCGATACCGTCGGGCTCCGAGGTCATAGTTATCGATTTTGACGAGGAGGACAAACGCTTCGTAGTCAGAATAAGTAGTCTCTAACCACAAACAACAGGAAAGGGGTTCTATCTCATGGGAATTATTGTGTTAATGGGCCTGATCGGCCTTACGATGATCATCGGGCCATTCTTCTATCCGGTCACGACGATCAGCCGCGGCATACTCCTCGGTTTTGGAGCGCTGCTGACGGTCGTTTCCATTGTTCTGACGCTGATCACCCAGTGGTACCAGCGAGCATCGGCTGAAGAAGCTATAGTCAGGACGGGTATGGGCGGCAGCAAGGTGATCATCGACGGCGGCATAATGACGGTTCCGGTCGTCCACCGCATCACCCGCGTCTCACTCAAGGTTATTAAGCTCACGTGCGTCCGTGAAGGGCCGGACGCTCTTATTACCAGGGATTACCTGCGCGCGGACGTTCACTCCGAGTTTTATATGAGAGTGGGCGCTACGCCGGAGCAGGTTCTGAACGCCGCTCGGTCCTTTGGCGAGGAATCAGGCACTGAGGAGAGGATCGATGCCAAGGTCGGCGAGAAGTTGATCTCGGCGCTGCGCTCAGTCGCAGCGAAACACGAACTGGCTGAGCTCCACTCCGACCGCGAGAGCTTTGCTATCGCCGTCCAGGAACTCGTCGCGAAGGAGATCGAGCCCAACGGTTTGACGCTGGAGACGGTCACTATTTCCAGACTCGACCAGACCGACCCCGCGCACCTGAACGACAACAACGTCTTCGACGCGCAGGGAAAACGGAAGATCACCGAGATCACCACCGCCGCACTCGTCGCACGCAACGAACTGGAGCGCACGGCCGAGCAGGCCACCACGCAGAAGAACGTATCGACCCGAAAGAGCGTTCTTACCCTGCAGCAAGACCAGGCTACGGCCGAAGCCGAACAGCAGATGCAGATCAACAAGGTCCAGGCCGAAAAGCAGCGCGAGGCCGACGTCTATCGCATCGAGCAGGAGCGGCAGACCCAGCAGGCGCAGATCGTGGCGGATCAGTCGGTGAGGCAGGCGGATATCGCCAAGGAGCAGACGATCCAGACCACCGAGGTCGACAAGGTCAAGATGGTCGAGGTTGCCACCCGGGACCAGCAGATCGCTATCACCCAGAAGGAAGCCGAGAGGGCAGATGCCGAACGCGCAAGATACGACGCCGAGGCCGCGCGCGAACAGGCCAACCAGCAGGTTAAGACCGTTGAGGTTGTGGCGGGGGCCGAGCGCGAAGCCAGGCAAAAGCTGATCGGCGCGGAGAACGAGGCGCAGCAGGCCCTGGTCCGAAAGCAGAAGGACGCAGACGCCATCGCCTACCAGAAGCAGAAGGAAGCGGAAGGCGAGTTCAACGCCGCGCAGAGCCGTGCAAAAGCCACCCTCACAATGGCGGACGCCGATTCGCAGGCTAAGATGCGACTGGCTGAAGGTGAAAGAGCCGTCCAGTTCGTTCCTGTCCAGGTAGAAGCCGAGCGGGTGGAAGTGAACCGCAAGCAGATGGAGGTAGACCGGGCTTCCGCCGAATACAGGCAGCAGTTCGAAAAATCCGCCATCGAGTTCGAGGTTGCCAAGCTCGAGGTCAATGCGAGAAAAGAGATCCAGATCGCAATGGCGAACGCGATCGGCAACTTCGTCCAGCAGGGCAGCTACACGGTGTACGGGACCCCGGACACAATGGCCGATATGCTCGAGAAACTGTCCAAGGGCCTTGGGGTTGGAGCGTTCATCGACGGTATGGGCAAGAGCATCCTCGGTGGCAACGGCGACCGCTCACCTGCCGAGACCGTCGGCGACCTCGCCGGCCTGGTCGGAGAGGCCATAAAGAAAGCAACCGGCAAGGACGTGAGCGTTGCTCCGGAGCTCGCCCAGAAGATCGCTTCCCTGGTCCTGGGCAATGAGCCCGACCAGAAGGCGTCTCGAGTCCGCTCCAAAAGTCGCCGAGGGGCTCCGCCCGGACGGCAGTATCAGAAAGACCGAGCGGAAACCGCAGGCTTAATTCTGCGTCTATTAGATGGGGGGGTGAGGGTCTTAGGACCCTCACCCCAGTGCTTTCTTGAGCGAGGTGACGCGCTGGTTCGCTATGCCGCGCGAATTGAGACTTGTTGAAACTGTGTCCGGGCAGATCAGCAATTCGCGGATTGTGTTCGGGCAGATTTGCAATCTGGCCCGCAAAAAGCGCCTATATCGACGCTGCTATGGCCCCCGCCTGCGCGCCCGTGAGCGCCTTCTTCACCGCTGTCAGGATCTTTGCCTCGTCCGGCAGCGCGGAGAGCTCCAGTTCCCGGGAATACGGCATCGGGTTGTCCGCGAGGGTGACTCTGTCGATCGGCGCGTCGAGGTAGTCGAATGCGTGGTGCTGGATTTGATCCACGATCTGCGCCCCGACCCCGCACATGGGCCAATCCTCTTCTACTATGACAACGTGGTTGGTCTTCTTTACGGACCTGACCATCGTTGCCACGTCCATCGGGCGCAGGGTCCGCAGGTCCACTACCTCCGCATTGATCCCCTCGTAAGCCAGCTTGTCGGCGGCCTTCATGGCCACGCTGACCATTCTGAGATAGGCGATAATCGTGACGTCTGTTCCCTGCCGCTTGATATCCGCCTTTCCCAGCGGGATCGTGTATTCCTCGTCGGGAACTTCGCCCTTCATCGAATAGAGCAGTTCGTGCTCGAGGAATATGACGGGGTTATTATCCCGGATGGCGCTCTTTAAGAGGCCCTTGGCATCATAGGGCGTGGCCGCGGCAGCCACTTTCAGGCCCGGAACGTGCACAAACCAAGACTCCAGGTTCTGCGAGTGCTGTGCTCCGAGCTGCATTCCGGCTCCCTCCAGAGCCCGAATCACCATGGGAACACTGAGCTGACCACCGCTCATGTATCTGAGCTTTGCGGCGTGGTTTACGATCTGGTCCATCGCCAGCACCGCGAAGTTGATGGTCATCATCTCCACCACAGGCCTGAGCCCCAGCATCGCCGCACCCGTCCCGATCCCCGCGAGGACCAGCTCGGAAATAGGGCTGTCCCGCACGCGCGTCTCGCCGAACTCCTCGAGCAGCCGCTCGGTCACCCGGTAAGCTCCCTGGTACTGCGCCACTTCTTCGCCTATGAGAAAGACGTTCTCATCACGCCGCATCTCCTCGCGAAGGGCATGGTTAAGAGCCTGTCTGTAGTATATCGACGGCATCGCGGCACACTCCTTTCGAGTGGGGGGCTTTGCCCCCTAACCCCCACCAGAGACCGCCGTCTCTGGACTCTGCTGGGGCCAAGGGCCCCAGACCCCTGGCTCGCTTCGCGTCTATGCTCACCCTAACGGTGAGCATAGACGCGAAGCGCAATATGGGGGTCCAGGAGGCAAAGCCCCCACTTCACGCGTATACGTCCTGCCACAGCGCTTCGGGCGGTGGCAGGGGTGATTTCTCAGCAAACTCAACAGCTTCTTCTATCTCGCTGTCCACATCCGCCTGTATCTTTTCGATGTCCTCCGGCGTCAGTATTCCCTCATCGAGGAGGACGGCGCCGAAGGTGACTATCGGATCGCGCGTGCGCCACTCCTCGATCTCGTTCCTCGACCGATATGTGCCGGGGTCGGACATCGAGTGGCCGCGAAACCGATAGGTTACAGCCTCCACGAACATCGGGCGCTTTTCTTCCCGCACGTGCTTCATGGCTTTCTGGGCGACCTCGCAGACGGCCAGCACGTCCATTCCGTCCACGCTCTCCACTTCCATGGCGTAACACTGAGCGCGGCGGTGCAGGTTCGGCACAGCGGATGCGCGCTCCACCGCCGTGCCCATGCCGTATAGATTGTTCTCGCAGACGAACAGAATTGGCAGGTTCCACAGCGAGGCAACGTTGAGGGTTTCGTGGAATGCGCCTTCGTTGACGGCGCCATCTCCAAAGAAGCTCAGGCATATCTGGTCTCCACCGCGATAGTTGATGGCGTAGCCGATCCCTGCCGCAAGGGGTAATCCCCCGCCGACTATTGCAGTGCCGCCGAGGAATCGCCTGTCCACGTCGAAAAGGTGCATGGAACCGCCCTTGCCGCCCGAGACCCCCGTCGCCTTGCCGAACAACTCCGCCATGACGCGGCTGGGGCTCGCGCACCTGGCGAGCGCGTGGCCGTGGTCGCGGTAGGCGCCAATCACGTAGTCGTCCGGCCTGAGCGGCCACGTGAATCCGCTGGCAACCGCCTCCTGGCCGATGTAGAGGTGCAGGAACCCGCGAACCTTCCCCTGTTCATACATTTCCCCCGCGGCTTCCTCGAACTTTCTGATCATCGCCATCTCGCGGTAGACGCCTATCTTGTCCTGCTTACTGAGCATTGCACACCCCAGGACCTAAAAAACTATCTGGTTAGTCGCGTGGTATGAGCTTCTGACCAGCGGTCCTGATTCAACATACCCAAATCCCATATCAAGCGCAATGCGTCTGAGTTCGGAGAATTTCGTCGGGGGTGTAGTATCTGGAGATGGGGACGTGGTTTTTGGAGGGGGCAAGGTACTGGCCGATGGTGAGGATGTCGCAGTGGGCTTCGCGCAGATCGCGAATGGCTTCCAGCAGTTCGTCCCAAGTCTCGCCGACGCCGACCATCACGCCCGACTTGGTGCGGATCGAGGAATCTATGCCTTTTGCCTTCTTGAGCAGCGCGATGGACCTGGTGTAGAGAGCCTGGGGGCGAACGAAGGGGGTAGCAGCGTTCGACGGTTTCGATGTTGTGGTTAAGGATCTCGGGCTTCGCTTCTACAACAAGCCCCAGAATCGCTCGTCACCCTGGAAATCTGGAATAAGCACCTCGACTGAACACTCCTCGACACCCTGGTGTATCAACCCTATGGTCTGGGCAAAAACGTGCGCACCCCCGTCGATTTGATCGTCCCGGGTAACGCTGGTAACCACCGCATGACGGAGCTGCAAATAAGCTGCGGCCTGGGCCACGCGACGAGGTTCGTCCTCGTCCACAGGCCCCGGCGCGCCGTGGTTCACCGCGCAGAAGCGGCAGTTGCGCGTGCAGGTGTTTCCGAGAATCATAAAGGCAGCAGTGCGAGAGTGCCAGCACTCGCCGATGTTAGGGCAGTTTGCGCTCTGGCAGACGGTGTGCAGGTGCGCGGACTCAACGAGCCTTTTCACGCCTTCGTAATTCTCTCCCGCGGGAGCTTTGGCTTTTATCCAGTCAGGGCGCTGCAATCTCACTCACCAATCCTTACGCGGATATTTTACCACATCGAAAGGGTGGAAGCGCCGATCATCCGGCGTAAGGAGACGCCGGACCATCGGGCTTTTCGTGTTTCCTTCCTTTCGTGATTAAACTCCCTTCCCCTTCGGCAATCGACCTTGCTAATGCGCAGCAGCCTTGGTAAAATACTTCTAGTACTCTTGTGAGGCTGCCGCGTGTCTGACCGACCTTCGTTTGATAGAGTGTATATGGATGTCGTGGATATCATCGCCAGGCGGTCGACGTGCCTGCGAAAACACGTTGGGGCAGTGATCACCATCGACCACCGCATACTTTCGCACGGCTACAACGGCGTCCCCAGCGGCCAGGAGCACTGCTGCGATACGAAGCAATGCCTCAAGGACAGGGCGGGCACCGAAGAATACAAAGTTTGCGTGCATGCCGAGCAAAATGCCATCTGCCAGTGTGCCAAGCGCGGCCTCGCTCTGGAGGGCGCGACGGTGTATGTGAACGCCGACATCTGCATCACCTGCGCTAAGCTGATGATCTCCTCGGGGATTGCCCGGTGCGTGGTCAAGCGCGACCACAAGGGGACCTCGGACGGAGCCGGACTTCTAATAAAATGCGGCGTGGAAGTGGTGGAGTGGCCGGATGGCGCATTCTGACCCGACCCTGAAAGCGGTAGTATTCGATATAGGGGCTACGCTGGTTACGGGACCGCCCGTTGCTCCCAACAAGGTCATTGCCGCGCTCATAGACGGTGCCAGCGCCGCTGAGGTTTCATCGGTGATCATGACAACCGAACTGCTCTCCGCCGAGCACGCTTGCGCCGTGCTGCAGGCGAGGTTCGGTTCTCTGAGCGAGACGGCGGTTTCCGGAATCACCCGGCTTTGGAGATCTCAGATAACGGCGGCGGTGGGGATCGAAGGCGCGTGCGAGACCGCGATGTCGATCAAGCGGCGAGGGCTGAAGCTGGGGCTGTTATCGGACATCTGGAACCCGTATTACGCAAGTGTTCAGAGGGCGCTGCCGGAGGTCGTGAGGGCCGCGGACGCTGTTGTGCTGAGCTGCAGGACCGGGGCGCGCAAACCGGAGCGCGACAACTTCCAGGCAGTATTGGACGAGCTGGGATTGGCGCCGGGCGAGGTGGTAATGGTGGGGGATACCTATGCCCACGATATTCTTCCCGCTATCGAGATGGGAATGCCGACGGTGTGGGTGATGGCGAGGCCGGAGCGCGAGGCGGATTCGATTGTGCGCATCCTGAACGGGGAGAATCCGGCGCCGACGGTGACGGTTTCCCACATAAGCCAGGTCGCGTGTCTGAAGATTTTCTAATCAAGAAAGAATAAACTTGGGAGGGTTTCTACCCTCACCCCTGCTGTGGACCCACTGGACCACAGCACCCCCTCTCCCTGTGAGGGTGAGGATGGAAACGCAGCGATCCCAGAAAACCATAGAGAGGTGTTGAGGAATGGAAATACAGCGAGTGGAACGTCATAGTGTGGATGAACTGGTGGCCAACCTGCGCAGGGTGGGCATGTTCACCGACCCCGAGGCGCGCGTCTACAAGAACTCGGTAATCGAGCTCACCTCGTTTCACACAAATGAGATCGCGCCGGCCCAGCGATACGTGCTGGCGAGTGAGATCACAAAGGTGCGCGACTTGAAGTGGGCGCTGGCGGAGCACGCTGTGGACTTGTTCAGGCTCGATGGCTACGCGACTATCTGGCTGGAGGGCTACGACGATCCGATAGACGTTCTGCCGCCCGTTATCGAACAGTCCGCGGAGGCCGACGGCAGCGTAGTGAAGATTTTGAACGACGGTATGCACCGGGTCTACCTCGCGAGGATGGAGCGATCCCCGATCCAGGTGGTCTACATCCGCAATGTGCCGGAGCAGTATCCGTATTACGCGTTCCCGCTCGTGAACGGCTGGAACGATGTTGCGATCATGCAGGACCTGCCCGAGGGCTACATAAAGAAATGGCATCGCATCAAGAACTACAAGAGCCTTTACAGAGACTTCAACACCGGCTTCCAGAATGTCGGCGGGCCCAGAGGGCACTTCTCTAATGCCGGAAAGTAATGATCTCGAGTTCATTGCGCTTCATTTCCCGGACAAGCTGAGGATCGTTAACCCCCGCGCTCGCCTCGGAGTTATTACGCTCTGGAGCAGGATCGAGTTTGTAGAGAGCAAGCTCGCTCAGATGGGGGTCGACCTGAACCCTGCAACTTCTAAAATAGCGGTCATCGGCAACCTCTACGGCAACGGCATTCCGCACTTGCTTCGCAACCTGCTCTACAACCCGCAGATTCGCGACCTCGTGATATGCGGGGCGAACAAGTCCGGCTCCGCCGAGGAATTGATCGCGTTTTTCGAATCCGGGACCGAGCGCGCCACGAGCCTTGGAGAAAGCGTCACGCGAATAAAGGGGACAAGGCGGATCATCGACGACGCGCTGACCCCGGAGCATTTCTCGACGAGGCCGCGCATCACGAGGTTCGGCGAACTCAGGGACTGCGGGGGGACCTGCGGGCTTACATTGCGGCGTGCTGCCCGGCCCAAGTGAGCGCGGAGCGTGTTAAGATCGATCTGCCGGAGGTAAAGGTCACCCACTTCCCGAGCGAGCCGCGCAACCATAACGTGGTAACGGACACCCCGCTGGCGGCCTGGCGCGAGCTTATATTCCGCCTGGTGCGCTTCGGGCACCTGGTGAAGCTGCGAAAGGGCGACCGGCAGGAGCTGCCCAACGTGCGCGTGGTGGTGCGCGAGCCCGGGGAAGATGATACCGAGGAACTGGCGAAGTTCAACTTTTCCATTGACGAGCTCAGGCAGTATCAGCGCGACATGCTCCTCGGCCCGCTGCCGGAGGACCACTGCTACACCTACGGCAACCGGATTAGGGAATACTTCGGCTTCGATTCGCTTGAAAAGTTCGCCCAAAGGCTAAAAGCGAACCCGCAGGATCGGGACTGCTACCTCGCTCTGTGGGACAGCCATCACGACATCGACGCGGATGACGCTCCGTGCCTGGTCTCGCTGTTTTTCCGGGTGTTCGATGCCAGGCTGACCCTCACCGCGACCTACCGCACCCACAACGCGCTCGATGCGTGGCTTAAGAATGTCTACGGGCTGATGAAGGCGCAGGAGATCGTGGCCGAAAAGGCGGGGCTGCCGGTGGGGCCGCTCACGGTGATCAGCCACTCGATCAGCATTGACCCGTCCAAGTATGACGCCGCGCTGCGCGTGGCGAATGCCAGGGGGTTCTCGCTCGAGATCGACCCCAGCGGCCAGTTTATGGTGAGCGTGGAGGATGCGGAGATAGTGGTGCGGCACATGAACGATGACGGCTTCCTGCTCCACGAATACCGCTCCAAAAAGGCCGAGCGCATCCAGCACGAGCTCAACCGCGACTGCGCGATCTCGGACATCAACCACGCGATGTATATAGGCCGGCAGCTCGCGAAGGCCGAGATTTGCTTGAGGAGCGGGGAAGAGTTCGAGGAAGGGTAGGACTTCGGTTTTAGAATCGCTGAAGCGCTGAAATGAGATGAATGCGCTGAATCCATATCTTCAGCGTCATCACAAAATTCAGCGTCTCAGCGATTCGCTGCACTCAAATCTCGAAACATCGGGGCGTGGGTTTCTAAGGGTGAACTTCATTCAAGGCTAACGGAGGTCACAGTTGGATGTGGATAAATTCATCAATTGCTTTGTAGATGCCATCAACCGTGCCCAAAAGGAGCCAGTTTGGGATAACGAATCTCCCGCCAGCGTCTACATTGGAGAACAGTGGGATCAGGACAGGCACGAATGGCGAATTAAGCCTTACGAGTCGGTTGACTGGATCGCACCGTTAGAGCAGCAAATCAAACTCTCTTTTCCCAGGCTCTACCGCTCGCTTGTGACACGCTACATTTTCCCGGCCTTCGATATCGACGATCTCAACATATCTTTCCTGGGCAATACGCCAGAGGGCACGGACTTCCGTGAGATGAGAGATCGTCTGCTGACAAGCGGTATGTCTCACATATTGCTGCCTAACGGGTATCTTCACTTTGCAAATCCGCTTGACGGGCGAATGTTTGATCCGCTGTGCTTTGACACGAAGCGAACGAACGAGCACGGCGACTGCCCCATTGTCAGGATCGATCATGAGGCGATATTAGGTTACAACGAATCATCTATAGTTGAGGAGATTCGCGCCGTCGTTTGAGGGGTTGGTAGAGCGGATCATCCAAGGAGTTATATGACGTTTCCTTCGGGGTTTGTTTCTGACCACCACATGTCTGAATCGCTGAAGCGCTGAAAGCGGATGAGAACGCTGAATCCATATCTTCAGCGTCATCACGAAATTCAGCGTCTCAGCGATTCAATGCGCCACCACAACTAAGAAGCGGATTTTGTGTTTCGGGAATCTTGTTCCCGAAACGAACCGTGCATATCGGGAATACCAGCCCCCGTCACTCGCTCTTTGGCTGCACGTAATCTCCCAGCCAGCCCCAGACCGCTACTTTGATGATTGAACTGAACTGGCTTGGGTCGTAGGGCGTGGTCTGCAACTTCTGGCCGTCGAGATAGGCGGTTACAAGTTTGGCATCGGGGTCCAGGCGCAGGCCTACTACCGCCCATTTCTTGGGAGGCAGGACCGACCTCGTTATAAGGTTCGTCATGCCCATTTTGCCGTTGCAGATGCCAACACCGTAAGAGGTTTCACCGTGGCTTGCCTGAACCACTGCAACCGACATATCATCCCGGTCATTGCCGGAGCGCACGAGGAAGTTTACGAAACCACCACTCCCCTGATCCGCGGCAGGCGGCAGGTAAACGCGCGCGCTCAAGTCCACGGTCCCAGCGCGCGGCACCTGAACATTGTGAAAAGCACACGCCACAGGCTGCGTGTCCCGGTTAAGGTACATGCAATAAAGAGGAGGCTGCTCACCCATGCAAACAGTAGTGACGCTGTGGACGGCCGTCCAGGTGCTGATATTGCCGCTGTCGAAGTTGTCGAAAAAGACTGGATTGCCGTCATTGCGGAGTTGGAAATCCGTAACGTAAATGCCTCCGCCGGCGTGACATGCGAGTGGCGCTGCAAGGCACAGCGCGACAAAAGCCAACACGGTAAAACCAGTAACTGATCTCATATCTGTCCTCCGGTCACATTATGGTCCCGACCACCGGGACTCGGCTGCCTGCATGATATGCTTGCTTTGCCGCTATGTCAACATACCTGGAACGCAACAATACGTTCGACATATGCGGGTTGACGAAACGACGCCTATTTGATACATTGTGGCTAGCAGGCAAGGCTATCATGCATATGACCTGGTGAACGAGCTTATGAACAGCGAGGATGGCTAGAGCCAACACACGTGAGCATCGACCTTTCCACCACCCCCAACTTCTGCGCGCACGAGCATTGGGGGTGCATTGATTCCATCGGCAAAAACCCTCAGGACTTCCGCGTCGATCTCGAGCGCGGCGCGACGCCCAGCGCTTCCCTCGGCTCTTCGACATCCTCGTTGACCCGTATCTGAACTGGATGCTCGGTCTCGCCGGAGTGAATGTCGATGAACTCGCTGGCGGCGATTTCCGGAGCTTGGCCGCACGCTCACCGGCCGAGGCGATGGCTGTCATTCGTCCGGCCCTGAACCGCCAACGGCTGACAGGAACTTATCAGTGCACCCGCCGGGGGATGCTGAAGCTCTACGGCTTTGATGTGGACAGCGGCGATCCACGGGAAATCGAAGCGCTGAATGCGGCCATAGCGCACGCCTACTCCAACATGTTCGCCTGGTACCGCGCCGCTATGGACAAAGCCCATTTCTCGGAGGTGATTCGCCCGGTCCACCCCGAATACTTCACGGCCCAGCAGTCGCCGGAGACGGCCGCGCGGGAGTCGGCGTTCGTTAATACGATCATGCGTATCGATTCCCTGCTTGCGCTCTGGCCGAGGAAATGCCCGCGCAGGGACGCGCTTGCGAACATACTCGGCGTCGAGCCGGTCGATGCGAAGAGCTGGCGCGAGTTTATCCACGCGATACTCGACCTTGCCGCGGAAAATGGAACCACCGGCATCAAGCAGGCTCAGGCCTACGACCGGCGCCTGACGTTCGTCGCGCGCGAGGATTCTGAAGTCGCGTTCTCCGCGGACATGACTCCCGAGCAGGTGCGCGTGTGGCAGGACTGGGCTGCGCACGTATGCTTCGAATATGCCGACGACCGGGGCTGGCCGCACCAGGTCCACGTGGGAACCCACAACTTGCCTCATTCCTCCCCGCTTCCCCTGGGTGATGTCGCGGCCCGCTACGGACGAATGAAACTCGTGCAAATCCACTGCTGGCCGTTCCTGAAAGAAGCCGGGTGGCTGGCTAAGCACTACCCCAACGTCTACATAGACAGTTGCTGGCTGCCGATCCTGAGCCCCGGGTTCTACCGAGAAGCCCTCATGACCTGGCTCAACTATGTGCCCATCCACAAGCTCATGTGCTCGCACGATGCAACGTGCGTCGAAATGGCGGTCGGGTCTTCGCTCTTCACGCGAGAAATATTAGCCGAAGCGCTCGTAGAGCAAACGCACAGCTTCGGTCTTTCAACGAGCGATCTCGAGCAAACCGCAGCAGACCTTCTGCATAACAACGCGGCGACGGTCTACGGGATTGGCGTGCAAAAAACTACAACACCAGCACATTCTCTCGCGTAGTTCTACTGGCGGACGTTCAGGGGCTTCGCCCCCGAACCCTCACCAAGGGCGCTGCCCTTGGATCCCGCCAGGAAACTGTGTTTCCTGGACATTCCGACTCCCTTCGCGTATGTCCACATAAAGAAGATAGATATAATGCGCTCGCAGACAACTTACTTGTAAAACCTGTTCATGACGCCCAAAGCACGAAGAAGCACCGCTGTCGTTGGGTCTCCAGGTATCAGTGTGAAGCGGTCAATGACGCGAGTTTCTCATTGACAAGGTTAAGCAGTTCGGCCTCGGAGGGCTGCCAGGAGCTCGGCAGGACGTCGCGCAAGCCCGTGACCACAGCCTGCTTGTAAGGCCGGTCGTTTTCCAGCGCGTCTTTGAACAGACCGAATTCCTTCTACCGAGTTCGACCGCGCTAATTCTCTCACACAGCTTTCCGCGTAGCCGCCTTTCTTGATCCCTTCCAGCAGTAAGGAACAGCGGCATCACCAAATGCCTGATGTATCTCTGAGGCAATCGGGAACATCGGGAAGAAGAACCCATCCAACCTATCCGAAGTATCCGTTGAAGCGAGCAGAGGCCCTAGTTTTTGCAGGTGGCTGGTTTCGCTGCCTGATGAATGGCCCCCACCGCCTCGTCTCTGACCGATGGAACCTCCGCCAACTGCAACAAGAGATCGTGCGCCCGGTCAGTCTTAAGCATCTCGGTCGATTAAACCAGCGGCAGAAGCGCTTCTCTCTGAATAAACGTTCGAATGTGCGGAACTGCTGCCCACACTAAGTCCTGTATCAGTTTCGGCACCGCGGGCTGCTCCTTCCATACAACCGCGGCTGCGGATATTCGAGAAGTGAACTGCCTTCAGCGGCATCAAGACGTCCAGGGAGTGGACTGCCGCGCCTGCCGTTTCCGCGGAATGGAGTGAGAAATGGAATGATCGAGTCTGCCAACCGCCTCGCAGCGGGCTGGAACAAATCCGCGTGTCCGCTCAAATAATAGGCCAAGTCGTCAGTCAGGTCCCTCTTTGGCCAGCATTAACGCGGGATCTCGCGCCTTATGACATCATCCCCGTAGTAGTCCAGCACATTAAGGCACATATTTATACACAAACTCGTCGTAAGATCCTTGCCAGGCGGGATAACCAAAGTGATGATGCAGGCATTTGAACAAGACTGGCAGCACCTGTTCATCGGGCTTCGCAAGCAGCGAAGGCAAGTCAATATACCTAACATGACGCCCACGTTATCCGGAGGGTGCGATATCTGATCCTCCAACCATCCGCCGCGCTGTTCGGGCGAGAACGGCTTCACTATCAATGGAGTCCAGTCCGAATAGGAGAAGATCACCCTGGCCAGCTTGTCGAACCATTTGCCATGGCCTTTGTAGCGCACCATGTAAGTGCCGGGTTTGCTGAACCGGTAGGTACCCAGATGCAGAGGCAATCTTCCCTGCAATGAGGACTGCGGCGTGCCCAACTCGTGGGACCCATCCCCCGTCATTATCCGAGCGTGGGGGGTATCGCCAGCATGCCCGAGTCGCGGAAGCGGCTTGCCGTTCAGCGTCACTTCAAAATCGTTGGGGCCGAAGAACCACGGTTCACTTGAATACGGATAGCTAAGCTGAAGTCATACTGCTGTGATCCGCGGCGAACTGAACGTGGACCCACACGGGGCATGTTCGTATACACGGGATCATCGAAAGACAGGGTCGCGTGCGGCATGGCATCGTCCGCAAGAGCGGCTCTACCTGGCGCCAGCATCACCAGCAGGACAAAACATATCCTAAGAAACGATAGGTGCGACATAGACGAATAACCCTTTTGCTCAGCATTTCAACGAACCAATGCGCCTGCCAACCTTTCATTGACAATGTTAAGCAGCTCGGCCTCGGAAGGCTGCCAGGAGTTCGGCAGGACATCTCGCAAGCCCTTGACCACAGCCTGCTTGTAAGGCCGGTCGTTTTCCAGTGCGTCTTTGAACAGCCCGAAGCCTTCTACCGAGTTCGACCGCGCTAATTCCACCACACAGCTTTCGGCATCGCCGCCTTTCCCGGATCCCTTCCAGCAGGTAAGGAACAGCGGCGTCACCAAATGCACGATGTATCTCGCCGGCAATCTCGGAGGAGTCGGAGGTTTATCCAACTTATCCCCCAACGCGAGCAGTGGGCCTAACTTCGGCAGGTCCGCTGGATTGCTTGGCCTCACAGACACACGACACCGCCAACTCTCTGACCGATGGAACCTCCGCCAACTGCAACAAAAGATCGTGCGCCCGGTCTGAGTTGAGCTGAGTCATAAACAGAACCAGCGGCAAAAGCGCTTCGCTCTGAGTAAACGTTCGAATGTGCGGAACTGCTGCCCACACTGCGTCCTCTATCATCTTCCGCACCGCGGGCTGCTCCTTCCACGTCTGAAACCGCCCCGGAACTTCCGAGAAGTGACCTGCGTTCAGCCCCATCAGGATGTCCAGGGAGCGAACTGCCTCGCCTGCCGTTTTCGCGGAATTGGAGTCGAGAAATGGAATGATCGACTCTACCAACTGCCTCACAACGGGCTGGAACAAATCCGCGTGTTGGCTCACGTAGTGGGCCACGGCGTCAGTAGGTCCTTCTTTGGCCAGCACGCGCGGGATCTCACGCTTTATCACATCATCCCCGGCAACCAGCGC
>CAVZJH010000067.1:0-14684 GCA_963775535.1 uncultured bacterium
CCGAGAAAGGGCGAGCCGATTGGCTCGCCCTTTTGCGGATTATTAGCGGGTTTCACCTCGGGCCCAGCCCTCGCTCGCTTCGCGTATGTCCGCACCAGTAAGGGTGGACATGCGCGAAGCGAGGCGGAAGGTCCGGGAAACTCGGTTCCTGGCGGATCCAAGGGCAGCGCCCTTGGTGGGGGTCGGGGCGGAAGCCCCGACTAATATGGCTGAACTCCGGCGGAAGGTCCTTGATCTCAGCATACGAAAACACGGGACCGTCAAGGCAGACTAACTTGCTGCCGATATTGCAGCGGCCGCACTTGCCGATTCCGCACTTCATCTTCATCTCGAGCGTCGTATATATCTGCTCGTTCGTGAAACCGAGGTTAGCAAGTTCGACCAGCGCGAACTTGATCATGATCGGCGGTCCGCAGGTGATAGCAACGGCGTTGTCCGGCTTCGGCGCGAGTTCCTTGAGATAGCCCGGCACGTGACCGACGTGATCTTTCCAGTTCTCATCTTCCTTATCTACCGTCAGGTACAGCTTGCCCTTGGTCCCCCATTCCTCGAACTCGTAAGTAAAACAGAGGTCGCCGGGGGTGCGGGCGCCGTAGATCGTGATGATGTCGGCGTAGTCGCCGCGGTTATCCAGGCAGAAGTTGAGAAGCGACCGCATCGGAGCCATCCCGATCCCGCCGCCGATGAAGAGCAGGTTCTTGCCCTTCCATTCGTTGTAAGGAAATGAGTTTCCGAGAGGCGCGCGGATTCCCACGACCTCACCCTCGGACATTTCGTGCAGCGCCGAGGTCACCGAGCCGACTTTCTTTACCGAAAACTCGATGCAGCCCTTGCGGCTCGGTGACGACGTCAGGCAGAATGTCGATTCGCCCGCCCCAAACGCCGACACCTCCTGGAACTGCCCCGGCTCGTAGATAAAACCCTCGCGCAGGGCCTCGTCGTTAAAGACGACGCGGAAGGTCTTGGTGTCCGGTTTCATCGATGATCTTCTCGATTGTCGCGAGCTTCGGCTCGTAGGGATTATTGCACGTGCACTTGCGGGTGCTGTCTTGATCAATTGTCTGTTGCATAAGTTACCACCATTTTTAGGTCGGGTGCTCTTTAATATACTTCAGTTCGGCTACGGTCCCATTATTTACTGTGTGGCAGTTCACGGTCGATTGCTTGGGCACGGCGCTTCATATTCGCAATACACCAGATCATGACGGCAAGTGTGCTGCCCATCTTAAAAGGAAACAACTGCATCCTGATTGACCTGCACCAAACCGTTCCGTGCACATAAAAAGGAACAAGAAGAAACAGCAAAAGGACTATCGCCAACACTAAATCGTGCAAGTCCGTCTTGATATGATGCGGCATTACGAATACACGGTTCACAGCGCTTCCCACTCGCTCACTGTTATCCCAGCCTGCCTCAAAATCGAATGCTGCGTTCCGACAGCCACTTCGCGGTGTTTAGGCACGACAGCCGTCCGCAAATTCTCTTCAGTCTGCCGGGCGAACTTGATGTGGCTTCCCTCTTGGCCGACTTCGACGAACCCTGCGGCGCGCAGCTTGTTCCTCACGATGCGAAACGGCATCGGCTTAAGCGGCATGTAAGTCCACGTCTATTGATTTCACCTCGGGCAGAACAGTCGCGCACGGCGGGGTAAAATGCAGCCTTAAGGCCTCACCGAGGTTCTGCAATGCTTCGGCCTCCGACTCACCCTGGCTGGCTACGTCGACTTCCAGGCATTGGGCAACATACCAGTCGCTTTCTCTCCAAACGCTTGCTCGAAAACTGTGCTTCGTCATTGCACCTCCTCACGTTCGCCCGCGCACACTCGCGCCAGCACATCCCTTATATCCACATTCACCGGGCAAAGCTCCACGCATCGTCCGCAGCCGGTGCAGCCTACAACGCCGAACTGCTCGTGTTGATACTTGAACTTGTGCAGGAGCCTCTGCCGGGAGCGCGGGACCTGGTTGTTGCGGGGGTTGTGGCCGGCGCCCATAAGGGTGAAATCCTCGAACTGGCACGTATCGCGGCATCTGTAGCGCTCGACACAGCTTCCGCAGGTTTCGTCCTGGATATCGAAGCAGGAGCAACTCGGGCACATATAGCTGCACATTCCGCACGCAATGCACTTCTGCGCGATTTCGGCCCAGACCGGGTTCTCCCATGCCAGGTTCTCGTAGAGTTTTTCGTCGGCGAACGAGAGCGTGCCGGTGGTCTTGAACCGGCTCCAGAGTTCATCTTTCGCTGCTGCATCGGCTTGGGTGGGATCATCGCTGACCGCGGAGTCAATTATTGACTGACCCTTGTCCGAGGTCACTTCCACGTAATACCGATCGCCTAGGTCGTACATCAGAGCGTCGACATTCTTCTTCCAGCCCTCGACGTCGTCGACCGAGCTGCAGAACCAGCTCCACCTGATTTTGGCCGGCATGACCGCGACCAATATAAGATCCTCACGCCGCGCGCCGTAATACGGGTCCTTGAACTTGTCGTCCAGGAAGATCCGATCAAGCACTTGCAGCGCTTGCGCGTCAGGAAGCCAGGCGCCCAGCATCACCCGCGGCTTGGCCTCGGGGACCGTCGTCTCGAGCTTCACCGCTCCCTTGCCCGTCTCAGCCTTGAAGAGGACTTCGTAACGCGGCAGCAGGTAGTCCTTGGGAGGCAGCATCGGGCCGGAGCCGTCAATCACCGGCTCATCACCGGGGCTTAGCTCCCTGAACTCCGCGGGCGAGTCCTTTCTCGGCATTGGCGCGACCACTGCAAACTTCGCCATCAGCGCGCTCAGGTATTCCGGTATTTTATCTTTAGAAATCACTTTATCGCTCATATTTGTCCTCGGGTGACGGGTGTTAGGTGTTGGGTGATGGGGAACCAATCACTGTTGACCTGACCTTCACCGATAGTGCATTGCGCAACGCGTGCAATTGTTTGGCCAGCGAAACGGCGTGTTCTCGAAAGCTGCTTAGCTCTTCTTCCTGAACATATCCCAATCTCGCTGCTATTTCCATCTGTGTCTGCAATTCCGCCAGCGAGCCTTGAGATATTGAAATGTGGTTAAGATATTCCTTCAAATGCTCCCTTGCATGTCCCTCCGCAATATTGGATGGGATGGAAACTGCTGCCCTGCGAGCCTGGTTCCCGAGTCCATACGTTTCCGCCTTGGGAAAGACTCGCGTGAGCAGATAGACCTCTTCTACCAATTTCATCCCAAGCTGCCAAACTCTCAAATCCCTAAAGCTGTTGATTTTTCCCGGGCAAACTTCATCACCCATCACCTATCACCCATCACCCATCACCCATCACCTATCAGCTATTCCTTGTGGTGGGCGGGATCGGTATCGTTCTCGCGGAACTGTCCCAAGACCGGCGCTTCTTCTTTGGGATCGCCTGCCTCATAGCCGTACTTTTCTTTGACAATGCTTGCCAATTCGCGCGAGAGCTGGGCTATGGGGATGTCCACCGGGCAAACGCGTTCGCACTCGCCGCAGCCGATACACCGGCCCGCAAGATGCATCGCCCGGGTCGCGTGAAACATCCATGCCTCGTCAGCGGTCGCCTTCTTCGCCGTCCACCTGGGGTCGGTGCGGTCGGCGAAACAACTGCGGCAGTAGCAGCCTGGGCAAACCTGCCGGCAGGCGTAGCACCGGATACATTTCGAGAACTGCTCGCTCCAGTATTTGCGCCTCTCCTCAGGAAGCTCCGGCACAACCATGCCACACCCGCGTCAGGCTCCAGCGCGTCGCCCAGGACCACATCGTATATTGCGGGAGCGCGTTTTGTGCACACCTGGCACATGTCGCGCAGGCAATCGGAGCGCTTGACAGTATAGGCCGTGTCTTCGGTGCTGACCTTGAGTCCGTCACTGGTCCATTCGATAGCGGTCACTTCCTGCAGATGGAAGTCCCAGTCATCGAGGTTCTGCGCGTCCACAACCCCGTGGCAGCCGAGGCCGATGATGAACACGTTCTCGCGCTTGAGTTGCCGCTCCTGGATCAGAGCGATGATGCTGCGAATATCGCACGGCTTGGCGACAATGCCAACTTTCTTGTCTTTCGCCATCTTCGGCAGATATACAGCCAGGTTATTCACGCACGCCGGGTTCCAAACCAGCGCGTCGGCATCCTCCGGCTTCTCGACGAACACGGGCGTCGTCTTGAACACGACGCTTCCGGCGCCCCACCCGATCACGACGCTCACCTCGCCGCTCTCCAGCACCTTTTTGGCTTCTTCTCGGATTCTTGCTTCAATATCAGACATACACAATACCTTAGTTTGATTATCAGTCATCTAATGTCTGCCAGCCGCGCTCTGTGGCGACATCTTTTGGGTGGTGATTTCCGAATCGCCACCCTAGAGCCGAAGCGGGATTTCCGAATCCCAAACCTAAAGTACGAGCAACCGGATTCGGAAGTCCGGATCGAGTCTTGGGGTGAGGATTCGGAAATCCTCACCCAGGAAAGACGCACGGCCCGTTATCCCGCCACGCCATTAAACGGCCCAAGTTTCTTAATGGTCTCGGTAAACCCGGTGACCAGTTCGGCGAACCGGCCTCCCTCGGACGCCGAGACCCATTCGAAGTGGAACCTTTCCTCGGGAATACCAAGGCTCTTCAGAAGGTCCTGGACGAGGGCGATCCTGCGCCGCGCGTAGAAATTGCCCTTGGCATAGTGACAGTCGCCGGGATGGCACCCCAGCACCATCACTCCGTCGAAGCCCCTCTGGAACCCCTTCAGCACGAACATCGGATCCACTCTGCCGGAGCACGGCACACGCACAATCCGTATGCTTTCCGGATAATGCAGCCTCGCGCTGCCCGCCAGGTCCGCGCCGGCGTAACTGCACCAGTTGCACAGTATCCCGAGTATAGTGGGCTGCCACTGCCGCGCCTGGGTTGTGTCGTTTGTCTTATCTACCGTCGTAGTTTCACTCATTATAGCTCCGCACGTTGATTCTGTTTACTGTCTACTATTTACTGTTGACTTTCCACTTAGTAAGCTCGCTCACGGTGCACACGGCGGCTTCCACGGAAACAGGTTTTCCGTCAGGTCCGGTAGTTTCGGCTGTGGATGTCGATACCTCGAGTTCCTTAACCACGCCGACACCGTCGGCAATCCAGTATATGCCCCGGCTTTTGCCGCCGGTCACATTGAACGTCTTGTCCCAAAGATCCCATGGTTCCGGAAAGCTCGTCGCTGGAATAGACCACCTTCAGGCAGTCTTTGAACGTGCCTCCGGGCACGGTAATCGTCTCTTTGCCCGCGCTGTGCGCCGTAGTGAAGCTCTTGGTATCGCCATCGCGCATCTCACCGACGTTCCACGGCTTCCCGGACGCGGCGCCCCTGATAAAGTAAAGAAGAGGCGGGTCGTAGACCTGCTTCTCGGGCTTATCATCCTGCGAAGAGCGGTGATCCGTAGTCAGGATTCGCAGTTTGCCGTTATCGTTGGTGATCCTCAGATCGGTCGTGTCTACATCGGGCTGATCGGCGTTGACGGAGAGCATCCGGGTAGTCTCTCTATAGTTGTAGACGACCGGAGAGCTCTTGGCATCGTCCACTGACAACACTTGATATACGGAAGAACCGGAGCTGGCGTCTCTCATACCGGAGATCGGCTGGCCCTGATATAGAATGCTTGCGCGCAGCAGCTTGACGGAGTCGTACTCCCACTTGTTTCCGACCACGCACGGGATAACGTCGGTAACCGCTGCGGCGGGAATTGCTGCTGCAGCTATAAGAAATGTAATCGCAATGCATCTAAGCGCGCCTTTTGCCAATATCTTCCTCCGAGTATTTTCTCGCCAACTCCCGCCGCCAGGGCTCCTGCCCTTCCAGCGGGGTGACGTTTGCTCCGTTCAGCTTCTTGTCAACCGCCTTCGCCGCCAGCCACAAAGCCAACACACAGACTCCGGCGAGCACCATTCCCCATCCGAACTTTTCATAACTATCGGCCGGAGCGGTCTTCCACGCGTTATACACATACTTCAGGGCAGCCAATCCGCTAACCAGTGCCCCCCACAGCCCGTGGATGCTGCCCAACCACTTCACGTGTTTCTCGGCCTGCTCATTCTTGTTTTCCCGGTCGATGGCCTTCTGCACGGCCCTGGCAATCTTGAAGGCAATCCAAAGGACGCACACGACTAACAGAACAATCAGGACTATTAGCATGAGTTAGGTCCTGCCTCCCCGGGATCGCCGGTTTACCCCCTCGGCCTTATCTCCACCTCGGCACCCGCGGCTTCAAGCTTCGATTTCACGTAATCAGCTTCTGCAAGAGAAACGCGCGGTCTGACCATCCACGGAACAGGAGCATCGGCCAATCTATCGGCTTGCGCCAACGAAAGCGAATAGATCTCGCTGAGCGTTCGGATCGTAGAAATCCGGTTCTCGCCAGGCGAGAGCAGGACCACGTCAAACTTCTCGTTCAATCCGCGAGGCACCCTGTGCATGCCACGAGCGGCGCGAAACGTGCTGCCAAGCCAGAGCCAATCAGCAAAGCCTGCCGCAACCAAAACAATCCCCAGCAGCCCCAATATAAATACGTGCAGGCTGCTTCCAAGAATGGACAGCAAAGCTCCTACCGAAAGACCGAGCCGCGCAATTTGTCGACTCTTTAGGTCTTCCACTGCTACCTCCCGAGTTCCCCGTTCGCTATGCTGCGGGAATTGAACTGCGTGAAACTCGATGCCTGCGCGGTAACCGCCATTCCCGCAGCATATCAAACTGTCAGGTCTCTCACGCCTGCCATGCCCGCCGCGAACACTGACGCAGCATCCTGAGCTTGTCGAAGGGTGCGATAAGCTATAGCCAAAGCCTTCGTGCAATATTGACCGCATACTTCGACGCGGATGGGTTACGCAAGCAGGGTGCAACGCGAACAAACACCTTGTGCCCTGTTCTGAGTTACTTCCGTCCCTTCGTCATATCCGCCAAAGCGTCGATCTCCGCCAGAATCTGCTTGCCCTCGAAGCCTCGAAGCCGCGCGGACAGGCTTCTGCACGCGGCGGAGCAGGTTCCGCAGCCCTTGCAGATGCTCTCATTTACCCTGGCGACGCTCTTCATCACCTGGTTTTCGCGCGTCGATTTCTCCCGGTCCATAACTTCGACAAGCTCGATTGCGGTGAACGGACAGACCTCGGTGCACAGTCCGCAGCCGATGCAGGTGTCCTCGTTGATGTAGGCGATCATCGGCTCGCTCAGGATCGCTTCCTTGCTGAAGAGGCCGATCACCTTGCTCGCAGCGCCGCTCGCCTGCGCGACCGTGTCCGGAATGTCCTTCGGATACTGGCATGCGCCCGCAAGGTAGATGCCGTCGGTCAGAACCTCCACAGGCCTGAGCTTCGGGTGCGCCTCGGAGAACCAGTTATACTGGTCTGTCGATATACCCAGTTTCCGCGCAAGCTCCTTGGCATCAGATTGAGGGCGCATCGCGGTCGCAAGGACCACCAGGTCCGCGCGCACTTCCACAGGCTTGCCGAGAAGCGTGTCCGCGCCCTTGACCACGAGTTGATCACCGTCCGGGTAGATCCGGGAGACGCGCCCGCGGATATAGTTCGCGCCGTAATCCTCGATGGCCCTCTTGACGAACTCCTCGTAACCCTTGCCGTTCGCCCGGATGTCCATGTAAAAAACGTAGGTCTCGACGTCGTGCAGCTTGTCCTTCACCAAGAGCGCCTGCTTCGCATTATACATACAGCAGACCTTGGAGCAGTAGCCATAGCCGTGAGTTTCGTCGCGGCTGCCGACGCATGACAGGAAGACAATCGACTTCGGCTGCTTGCCGTCGGACGGGCGCTCGATGTGGCCGTCGGTCGGGCCGGAAGCATTCATAATTCGCTCGAACTGCACTGCTGAGATCACGTCCGGGTACTTGCCGTAGCCGTATTCGCCCATTGCGGAGTGGTCCCAGAGGTCGAAACCCGTCGCAACCACTATCGCGCCGAATTTCTCTTTCAAGACCTCGTCGCGCTGATCGTAATCTATGGCCCCCGCTGGGCACATCTTCTGGCAGACGCCGCACTTCTGGTCGTTAAAGATCCGGCAGTGCTCGCGGTCGATAACGGGTTTGTTTGGAACTGCCTGGGGGAACGGCCTGTAGATCGCCCGGCGGGTTCCCGCGCCCGCGTCGAACTCGCTCGGCACGCCCTTAACCACACACTTCTCGAGGCACAGCCCGCAGCCCGTGCACTTGGTCTCATCGATGCTCTTCGCGCGTTTGCGGATCGTCACCTCGAAGTTGCCGACGAAGCCTGCGACTTCCTCGACCTCCGAATAGGTCCATATATCGATCAGGGGGTGACTCGCGCAGTCCACCATCTTCGGCGTCAGGATGCACGCGGCGCAGTCGAGGGTCGGGAATGTCTTGTCGTACTGGGCCATGTGCCCGCCGATACTCGGCGTCCGCTCGACGAGGACCACCGGCTGACCGGCATCGGCGATATCGAGCGCGGCCTGAATGCCCGCGATACCTCCTCCGATAACCAGCGCACGGCGGGTGACACCTATCTTGTTGCGATAGAGCGGCTCGTTCTTCGCGACCTTGGCAACCGCCATCCGCACCAGTTCGACTGCTTTTTCGGTGGTCTCGGGGGTCCGTTCGTGCACCCAGGAGCAGTGTTCGCGCAGGTTCGCCATTTCCACCATATAGGGGTTCAGGCCGCCGTCGCGAATACACCGCTGGAACGTGGGCTCGTGGAGCCTCGGTGAGCACGACGCGATCACTATCCGGTCGAGCTTCTGCTCCCTGATAGCGTCCTTGACCATATTCTGGCCCGGCTCGGAGCACATATACTTGTAGTCGGTGCTATAGACCACCCCCGGGAAGTCGCGCGCCGCCTCAGCGACAGCCGCGACATCCACGGTCTTCGCTATATTCGATCCGCACCAGCAAACAAAAACGCCAATTCGCATAATTAGTTCCTAATTCAAAAAGTCAAAAGATTCAGTTGTCCGGGACACCCCCGTCCCGAAACCGGCCTATTATTTTCAGCCCCAATTGCTTAAGTATCAACTCACAAAGAGATTCCTTTATCTCCGGGTGTCTCGGCACTGCACGATCTTTATGCGAATCCGAGAACCGGTTCACGCCTCGATCCCGACTTCCACCGTTCTGGTCTCAGTCGCTACGGGGGGCAACGCATCTTCCAGCATAAGATGATAGACTTCCTGCACGTTCGCAATGAGCTCATCCAGGGTTTCTCCCTGGCTGAACACGCCCGGAACTTCCCTCAGCCGGCCCACGTACCAGTCTTCATCCATCCAGTATTCGAGTGTGAAATCTCTTTTCATCGCACTACTTCTCCGCGGCCGCAGTCTCCCGTCCGATCGCGTCCAGCGCCGGGTTCACATCCACCAGGTGGCTCGCAAAGCACTTCTTCACGCCCGGGACCTCCATCGCAAGTCCCAGAAGCTCGGTGAAGTAGAAGATCGGCATAGTCAGATCCTCGCCGCGCTTCTGCCCCGCCGCGCCCTGCCTCATTTCGAGGTTCGTCATGCACAGCGGGCACGCCGTGACTATGCAGTTCGCGCCGTGCTTCTTCGCGTTTGACACAATATCACCGACCAACTTCACCACAATTTCGCTCTTGGAAAGCCCAAAACTGGCGCCACAGCACTCATTCTTGAAGTACCACTCGACCGGCTCCGCACCAACCGAGCGGATCGCGTTATCAAGGCTGTGTGGAGATTCGGGATCATCGAAACCGAGCGCCTTCGGCGGGCGCACGAGCAGGCAGCCGTAGTAACAGGCCGATCTCAGGCCCTTGAGCTCCCTGCGAACGTTCTCGCCGAGGAGAGCAAGCGCTTCGGAAGTTGTGAATACCTCCAGCGCGGACTTGACTGTGACGGCGCCGGTGAACGGTTTCTCCAACTGCGCGTTGATCTCTTCCCGAAGCTCTGTGTTGCTCTTGAGTTCGACTTCCGCCGACCTCATGCGGTTGTAGCACGCCGCGCACGGCGCAACCACGTCAAGGCCCATGCCTTCGGCGATGCCAAGGTTCCTAGCGGGCAGAGCGACGCTCAACTTATCGTCCAGATTGCGCGGAGGTAGCCCCGCAGCAGTTCCAATCGGGAATCGCCTGCAGCTCAATGCCGAGAGCCGAGGCCACAAGGTGCGTGGACTCCTCGAACTCTCGAGCCGTGGATTCCAGGCTGCAGCCTGGGAAATATGCGTATTTCATAGAATAAGTCCTTTGTCAGTCAACAGTCGCTAGAGCTACCGGCCATGCTCCGCAACGCGAGCAGGACGCCAGAATCTTGTCATTCCGAACGTAGTGAGGAATCTGCTTTTCGTCCCAGCCTTCACTGAGGTCGGCCCAAGGAACGACCTCCTGCGGGCTGTCCCTTTCGCGCATTTCGCTGTTTTCGCGCCCTTCGCGATTCAAAAAGACGAGCCTTCAGCTACTTCTCGAACAGCTTCCTTACTTCCGCGCGTCCCCTGATTCTACTGGGTATCAGCCCCAGCTTGCCCTTGAGGAACATCTGGAGACCCGTGAAGATATCATCGAATAACTTTTTGCTCCTAATCTTATACAAACCTATAAGGCTGATCTCGTGCACGCGGCCGAACATGGAGACTTGCCTTAGGAACTCTTCGTGGAACTTGAGAACGTTTGCTTCTTTGAGGGGCTTGCCGGATTTTACGGCCAACTGGCGGCAGGCATCCATTACCTTAGACAGCGCAACACCGCGCGGGCAGCGGGTCGCGCAGGTCTCGCATCCGGCGCACAGCCATATAGCGGAACTGGATATCACATCATCCTTTAACCCAAGCTGCGCCATTCGCATCACCCGGTTGGGAGCAATATCCATAGAAAACGCAGCGGGACATCCCGCGGTGCACTCGCCGCACTGATAACAAGACAGGACGTTCTCGCCGCAGATGTCCTTTATCTGGGTCCTGAAGTTGGGGTCGATCGGCGAATCCGCCATGCAAAGCGGGCAGTATGGTTCTTTCGCCTCAGTGTTCAACGCGCTCTCCATTCCGGCCTGCGCCTCATTCTGACAGCAGCCTGGCACAAACTGGCGACCAATTCTATCACATTCATGGTAGCACCGCAAAATGCCAGCGTCAAGGACAATTGTGATATACGTCACAATGTGCTCAACCGCGGCCGTGGGGCGCACCCACAGGCTCAAATGGTGTCGACGCGTATAACGCTCTGCCCGATACCTACCTGGTAACCCGCGATTAGAGCCACCGATTGTATCCGCACTCCATTCACCCACGTCCCATTTCTGCTGTTGGTATCCTGAACCTGCCAACAACTCCCGTCCCAGGCGATCTGGGCATGATATCGACTGACCAGCGTGTCCTGCGCAAGAAGAATGCCGCAATCGGCCTCTCGCCCTATCTTGACCATTGGGCCAGTCAACTGAAAGGCAAGCCCCGTGTGCGGACCAGCCACCACGGTCAGCGCAAGCGTGCCCAGGGACTGAGGGACAAGCTGCGGAGCATATTGAGTTTGATATGGTGACGAGGGCTGCGCATATTGAGGCGGGCACTGCACACCATAGATCGGAGTCCCCGGCTGAGCGGAGTATGCCCCAGCGTGAGACGCATACTTGGAGGCTTTTCGATGGAACCGCAGAGAGAATTTCCCGATCTGAATCAGGTCGGAATCCTTAAGTTCGGCATCGTGAGCTGGGGCGTTATTCACCATCACGCTCTGTCCGCCGATGCCGCTCAGCACCACTTTGTAACCGTCCGACACCAGGTTTGCGTGCTGCCTGGCCACGCTCATATCTCCAAACAAAGGGATGTCCGCAAGTTCGTCCCTGCCGACCGTAGTAACGGGTTTTGCCAGAATGTAACTCCTGCCTTCCCTCGGGCCGGACAATAACGTCACCCAGCATCGCTTGACTGCATCCTCCGCGAAGCACATTGCCGCCGCGACTCCCGCCGCAAGCACGATGAACCCGATGAATCGGCTCGGAGTTCCGCTGCCAAAGGCAATTCCGATCCAGTCAAATAACGCACCGCCCACAATTCCGCCGATGAGCCCACCGATGATGCAGACCTTCGCCCGCTTCCACACCCCTACGGCAACTCCTACTCCGGCGCCTGCCCCCAATCCCATAATCGCCCAGCCTCCCATTCTGGCGACCGGCAGGAATAATACGCTTCGGGAAGCGAGCCAGGAGAAGAATAGCTGCGCGAGGAAGCCCGCTGTCGCTCCGAGAACAGCGCCCGCGCCCGCGGCAGTGAGCGCTTTTGTGATCATCCGCTTTGAAGGAGAGCTTATTTCGTCGGCTAATAAAATGAACCCGCCCACCAGCGCCGCAAATGCGCCGCCGAGCAATGTCATCTGGACAAGTCCCTTATGAAAGTTGCCCTGCAGAATGTCTTTGATCCTATCCAGAGCCTTAGGGTCATTGAACAGTTGCTGCAAATCCACTTTGACAGCACTTTCTTCAGCGGCAATCGAAGGGGTTAAAGATGATGAAGATAAACAACCCGGCTATTGCCGCGGCCAATGTCAGACGAATAAGACGTGCAGTATCTATGTTGCGCAAGTCTGTCTCCTTGGGCATCCCTAATCGCTAGTTAAACTCGCGTCCGGATACTCCTCCTTGCACTGGACATGGCTGTGCTTTTTGGGCGAAATGCAGGAGTTTGCCCGGAATTGCCATAACGTTTAAGGTGGTACGCACGTATAATAAAACTAAATGATCAGGTGTCCAAACAAGAGGTCGTATCGACGGGATCACATCCGTCGCCGCCACGAGCTGGAGGAATGAGCTAATGCCGACACGCAAAGACCGCTATCTAGTCTATCTCCTGCTGCCTCTCCTGGCGCTGTTATTGTCAGGGCTCGTTTGGCGGGGCGCTGCGACCCTGACACCGGACAGTTGCAGCTACATCGACGGTGGTCTTTCCCTGATCAGCGGCAGGGGATACATGGGATGCGACGGTCAACCGGAGACTTGCTTTCCACCGGGCTACCCGATCTTGATCGGAATGGCCAACAAGATGACAGGAAACCCCATACTTGCCGGGCGAATTGTCTCCGTGTTCGCTTCCGCACTCGCCATGATTCCTCTATTCCTCATAGCTGGGCATTTATTCGGAAGGAAAACCGCCCTGTGGACCTGCGCGGTGTATGCGATAATCCCGACGCGACTAGTCCTTTCCAACATGGTAATGACCGAATCGCTCTACGTTCTGGTTATTATGCAGGGCGCATGGCTGTGGATACGTGAGACTCAAGAACACCGGTTGATTCGCGCAATCGCCGTCGGCTGCCTGTTTGGATTTGCCTACCTGGTGAGGCCTGAAGGCTTTCTCTGCGCAGTAGTGCTGTTTTCACTATCTCTGCTGATACGGCGCTGGTGCAACGTGCCAATTCGACGCTCAACGCTGCTGTCCGTCCTTGCAATGCTCGTGGTTGTATCTCCATATATCGTGTATATCCACGGGCAAACCGGAAAATGGACACTCAGCACAAAGTTCGACATAAACCGCAAGCTCGCGGTCGGCCGTTCTGCCGGTGTACCGTGGGACGTTCTGTTGAGGGAGTTAGGCAAGCCTGAAACGAGCCAGAAATACACTCACGAAACGATTACGCATATGGCAAAGCGCTATAGGCATAATCTGAGGCTGGAAGGGAGTTCTCTTCGCGAGATCATGGGCATCCTCCTCTGCGCTTGCACAGCTCTGGGAATTGCCTCGGCAGTTGGAGCGCGCAGAAAACAATTATTGAGTGCGCTGCCTATAATCGTGAGCATAGGGGCGCCGCTTGTTTTCCTGCCATTAATGTACGTCGAAACCAGGTATGTGTACGTTGCGGCCATTCCGTTACTTATGCTGGGATGTTGGTTCCTGGTAGTTCACTTCGCTCCGAGTTCAGAAACCCAGGACGTGGCTACTCGCTCTCGGATGGCAGCAGTTCTACCTCTGGTTCTGATCCTGCTGACATTTGCCCCGTCCGTTAGGAGCCAGGCGCACCGGCAATTACCTTATGACAGTTTGCGAGAGATTTCAGTCTCGGCCTGGGTGCGAGAGGCGGCGCCCGACCAATCTATGATAATGACCCTCAATCCAATAATATGTTTTCTACTCCGGACACCTCTTCACGATGTTCCACGGCGAGTCCCTGGAAGATGCAATTCGATACGCTCAAAAAAGTGGTGTGCGTTATATCCTGCTCCCTAGCTGGCAAGTATTCCCTCCGGCTTATAATTCGTTAGTCGACGGGACTGAGCTGCCGCCATCAATCACGTGCATTGGACGCTGGACGGGGAAACAAGGGGACAGCGCTACTCTCTTCAAAATAGAACCTAAAGACAGCTGAGCAATAAGGCCCAAACGGCCCCCACAACAGCGCCGGCGCTGTTGAACAGTAGGATTCTACCTCAGATCTGCATAAGAATAAGTTTGTTCGCACGTATAACTAGGACTGAACGATTTATTATTCAACGCTTCCGGTTCGATGGCTTTTGCTTTCAGCCATGTGGTATAATGCGGATAGTTGAGGTAGTTCCCATTTAAAACACTATCGCTAATGTCGAAGGAATCGCGGATGAAAAATAGCCTTCGGCATTTTCAGAGGAGCAACCACATGAGCGTATACGATGCTGTTCAAGAGAAAGACTCTGACAAAGCGAGGCAGAAGAGAACAGGCGGGATCAGCATCTCATCTGTGTTTATGGCGCTTGCCGTCTTATGTGCAGTTCCATTCGTCGCTGCCATT
>CAVZJH010000068.1:0-25395 GCA_963775535.1 uncultured bacterium
ATCGAGTAGGTGGGGTCGTCACCGGCCCCACCTCTCACACCACCGGACATGCGGGTCCGCATCCGGCGGTTCACGATGTTAACGCAAGAAACCTCGCGTGAAGGCTGGAGTAGCCTAGAGACTCGAGACTGGCATTGGTAAAGGCCCGCGTCATAGCTGGGCTACCAGCTACTTTCCAAGGTCCGTGCCCATTGCAAGCCACCCCCCAAGCTAACCAGGGACCAATCCCACGCGTCAGCAACTGACGCGCACGATTCTTGGGTTTCTTCCACTGTTTCCAGACATAGCAGCGCAGCCGGCGACGCACCCACTCGTCTAACTCCTCGTACACACTCGGAGTCCGGGCGATGCGGAAGTAGCCGACCCAACCATCGGTGAACTTCTTGAGGTCATAGAGGACCTTGGAGAAACTCACGCCGCGGTTGCGTCGGGTAAGCCGTCGCACCTGTCGCTTGAACCGATTGATGCTCTTGGGGGCTATGCTCACTATCGCTTTTGCCCCGCCGATAATCCGGAGCCCCAGAAACTTGCGCGTCACTGGTCGGCCTACCGCGCTCTTTGTGCGATTGACCTTTAGCCGCAGCTTCGTCTCCAGGAACTTCGTCACCGATTCCATCACCCGCTGCCCTGCTCGCTCTGTCTTTACGTAGATGTTGCAATCGTCCGCATATCGACAGAACTTGTGTCCCCGTCTCTCCAACTCCTTGTCGAGTTTATCCAAGAGAATGTTGGAGAGCAGCGGAGAGAGCGGGCCACCTTGGGGAGTGCCTTCGTACCGCTCCACCACGACGCCGTTGAGCATGACGCCAGCCTGCAAATACAGGCGTACCAGCTTGAGTAGCCGCTTGTCGCCTATTCGCCCAGCCAATCTGCCCATCAGCACATCGTGGTTTACACGGTCGAAGAACTTCTCAAGGTCCATGTCCACCACCCATCTATTTCCGGCTGCCACGTGTTCCCGTGCAGCCTCAAGTGCCATCTTGGCACTCCTGCCGCGTCGGAAACCGTAGCTTGATTCGGAGAAAGTGGGCTCATACAGTGGCTCCATTGTCTGCAGGATCATCTGCTGAACGAACCGGTCTAACACCGTTGGGATGCCGAGCTCCCGCACCCCTCCGTCCGGTTTTGGTATCTCCACCCGCCTGACAGGCTTCGGTCGATACTTCCCATCCAGCAGCTTCTGCTTCAGGGCCTTCCAATGCTTCATAAGGTAGGGACGAAGCTCTTCCGTTCCCATTCCATCCACACCGGGAGCACCCTTGTTTGACTCCACTTTGCGAAGCGCGGCGTCAGGATTCTTGCCTGATACCATCGCCTCCATGAGACCTTCCGCCAAGGTCGGCGCGACAGGCTTTCGCCCCTCTGGTTCGGGTGCCGAAGACAATTGCCGCCCTTTACTCCAGCGCTTCCGGGCTTCACCCCTATCGCTGAAGTCGAGGCTGAGTTGCTCAGTTTTCTGCTGCATCATATCCTCGAAGTCCAAACTGCCACCTTGTCATCGTGTTCGGCCCTTCGTTCCGGAAGCTTTCGGAACTACTATGGCCTCGGCTGACTTCTGTCACCTCTTCTGACTGCATCACTGCAACCATAGCCTAAGGGCAAGATGACAGACCTCCCGGGATAAGCGCTCGTTCTTTCGCCCCGCACCCGCCGGATCTACTTCAGGCCGGTCTTGGAAGTCACGGGTTTCACTGCCTTCGGCCAGCTCACCCACCGCCTCAAGCCTAACTATCCGGTTTCTGTTCGTCGGGTCGTGACTGTGGCTCTGGCTTCTTTCAGACCCCACCTCGCGGTGACGCAATTGCCTTCGCTTAACGGTTCCGACTTCCTTTACCGTAGGGGACTTGCACCCCCGAGAACGGGCACATGCCCGGCATACCGAGAAACGCCCCACCTTTACAGGCGGGGCGTTCAATGTATCTGACCTGATTGTTCTCACGATTGCTGAGATTGCTGCGATTCCACCGGCAGAGACTTCAGGTCGGCCGCTTTGGTGAAGAATATCTTGCCGTCCTCAAGTTCTGCGCGTATGGTATCACTCATAGTAAACCGCCCCAGCAGAATCTCCTCTGAGAGCGGATCCTCAATCAAGCGCTGCACCGCTCTTCTCAGCGGCCTCGCACCGAACTGCGGATCGAAGCCTTCAGCGGCAAGGAGCTCGCGCACTTCTTGAGTAACTTCAAGGTCCATGCCCTGAGACGACATCTGCTGCCGAACTCTGTCCACCATGAGATCGACGATCTGTATGATCTCGCCCTTAGTAAGCTGATGAAACACTATGGTGTCATCAACGCGGTTCATAAACTCAGGCCTGAAGACCCGCTTCATTTCGTCCATGATCCGGTTCTTCATGCTTCTCGTAGTTCTTTTCCGTATCGACGTCAAAACTCGCATCCCTGAAGCCGATACCTGTGCCACTTTGAATCGACTGCGCGCCGATATTACTGGTCATGATAATAATGGCGTTCTTGAAATCGACAATCCGACCCTGGGAGTCTGTCAATCTGCCGTCTTCCATGACCTGAAGCAGGATATTGAAGACTTCCGGGTGCGCCTTTTCGATCTCATCAAGTAGAATGACCGAGTACGGCCTGCGCCTCACTGCTTCCGTGAGCTGGCCGCCCTCATCATAGCCGACATAGCCCGGAGGGGCTCCGACCAATCGCGAAACGGCAAACCGTTCCATGTACCTCGGACATGTCAATCCGAATCAGTGCGTCTTCCGTCTCGAACAAGAACTGAGCCAACGCCCTCGCGAGTTCTGTCTTTCCAACGCCGGTCGGGCCGAGGAATATGAAACTTCCCATAGGTCGCTTAGGATCCTTCATACCCGACCTCGCACGCCTAATGGCTTTCGATACGGCAACCACCGCGTCGTGCTGTCCGATCAAGCGTCCGTGCAAGACGTCCTCCATCTTGAGCAGCTTGGAAGATTCGCCTTCTACGAGTCTGGACACGGGAATCCCTGTCCAACTGTATACGATCTGAGCGATCTCATCCTCGCCGACTATTGTAGGCAGTTCAGCCTTCTGCGTCTGCCACTGCCGTTCCAGATCCGAAACTCTTTCCTCGAGGTCGTGTTCCTTGGCCCGCAGGTCCGGAGCCCGGTCGTAGTTCGACCCCGCGGGAACCGAAACCAGGTCCGCCTGGACCTTGGCCAACTCCTGCTTGGCAAGTCGCAAATCGGCCGGCGGCATTGAGAGCCGGAGCCTGACTCGTGAAGCAGCTTCATCGATAAGATCGATAGCCTTATCCGGGAGCGACCTGTCGGTGATGTATCGGTCCGACAGTCTCGCCGCGGAAATCAGCGCAGTCTCATCTATCGTTACTGAATGGTGCTTCTCATAACGCTCGCGAAGACCTCTCAGAATCTCGATTGTTTCGTCGATGCTGGGCTCGCGAACCTGGATCGGCTGGAACCTTCGTTCGAGAGCCGCATCACGCTCAATGTACTTGCGGTACTGGTCCATGGTAGTCGCGCCGATACACTGCAGTTCACCACGCGCTAATGCCGGCTTCAGAATATTGGAAGCATCGATCGCACCCTCTGCGGCGCCTGCGCCAACCAGTGTGTGCAGTTCGTCGATAAACAGGATAACCTCACCCGTGGCTTTGCGCACCTCATCCATGACTCGCTTCATTCTCTCTTCGAACTCACCGCGGTACTTGGTGCCCGCCACAAGTCCGGCTAGATCCAATGCAACGATGCGCTTATCCTTAAGGGTTTCCGGAGTGTCCCCGGAAATAATCCTCTGCGCCAGGCCTTCGGCAATAGCCGTCTTGCCAACACCGGGTTGGCCTATAAGACAGGGGTTGTTCTTGGTCCTGCGCGACAGAATCTGGACTACTCGCTCGAGCTCAGTATCTCTGCCGATGCATGGATCGAGTTTCTCCTGCCGGGCAAGCTCCGTATAGTCTCTTCCAAACTCATCAAGCGTGGGAGTCCTTGAGCGCGTGCGCGTAGATGTGATGGCTGTCTGCTCACCGTCCTGCAAACTCATAACCTCCCTTCGCGTCCGCTCAAGATCCACTCCGAGCTTCTGCAGCACGCGGCCCGCAAGTCCTTCTCCTTCACGGATAAGTCCTAGCAACAGGTGCTCGGTTCCTATATAATTATTATTGAGGCTTCTTGCCTCATCATAAGCGAGGTCGATGACGCGCTTTGCCCTGGGAGTAAGTTGCATGTCCTGCCCGAGCCGCCCGTCACCTCTCGTAACCTGGCGCTCTACCTCAGAGCGTATCCGTCCGAGACTAACTCCCATACGGTCCAAAATCCTCGCGGCAACACTGTCGTTTTCTCTCACAAGGCCAAGCAGCAGGTGTTCGGTGGAAACGTAGTTCTCTCCCAGCCTGCCAGCTTCTTCCTGCGCAAAGAACACAACTCTTCGTGCCCGCTCTGTGAACCTCTGCCACATATTCGTTTCCCCCCTTTGCTTATAGGCTAACCAAAGGTTTATCTTTCACTTTAGTATTCGGCACTAATCGCCGATGAAGTCAGTTATAATTGCCGTACTTGGAAGCACGATTATGACAACTTCTTTCGTACGTATTAGACGCATCAATGCTGCGTCTTGTTTCCCATACTTACTATACCCGAGCTAGTCGGTTACTATGTGTAATTGAGCCAGCTTCTTTGCTATGAACGCAGCGCGTTCAGGTCCCCGATCGGCTTCTTCACCAGCGCACACGCCCATTCCAACCAACAACTCGTTGAACACGGCGCACGGACAGCATTCCACCAACCCCAGCGCTGCCGCCAGCCTTATCGGCGACATCAAATTCAACGCGCCCGTGGAATCTATCGATTCACAAAAAACCAAATTGGAGAGCGCTCGCTGAGCATTGCCTATCAAACGACTTCGTTGTTCGTTCCATAGTTCCTTCCGCGCAAGGCGCTCTTCATTCAAAAGATATTGAGCAACAGATCTTATCTTCTCGACGATCTCGCTCTCACTCAAGCCGAGAGTAACTTCGTTTGAGACCTGGAACAGATCGCCCACGAAGCGTGTTCCCTCTCCATACAGCCCTCGAATCGAAACCCCGAGGTCATAAGCAGCCCTCAACTGGGCATTGACCTTGCCTGTCAGGGCAAGCCCCGCCAAATGCATCAATACGGAAACCCGAAGGCCCGTTCCCACATTTGTAACGCTGGCGGTAAGATAACCGTATTTCTCGGAATAACCGTAATCCAGCCCGGCGGAGAGCGTGTCGTCCACCTGGTCCAACTGTTTCCATACAGTCTCGGGCACAAACCCGGACATGAGCGACTGAAGCCGGAGATGGTCCTCCTCGTTCACCATAATGGACAAAGATCCACTAAGGTCGAGGATAACCACACGCCCCGCGCCGCCCTGCACTTGTTCCACGCTCGCCACGTGCGAGTCGAGGAGAAAGCTTTTCTGCTCAGAACCAAGTTTCTCTACCTTGATTGTCCTGAGTCCGGGATACTGTTTCATTAGACCGGTGCAAGCAATGCCGACTTCCCGCGTCACCATGTCTAAGTCTTCCCTGGAAGCACGGGAGGGAAACGGAATGCTCGCCAGGTTCCTGGCAAGCCTTGCTCGCGTAGAAAGCACAATGTCCGCGTCCGGTCCATCGCCTCTGACCCATTCGGGGGCTTTCGACTCGCACTCGCTCATCGAGCAGACACTTTGCCGATGTGGCGAGTGCTGCCCTGCGCGTGACTGATGGCCTGCTCCATGTCCTCTGCGTAGCACGAGTAGCACAGGCAGCAGCCGGGCCTGCCGTCGGCTACTACATCGGCCAGAGTTGCGCCGCATAATCTACAACCGAAATTGCGGGTCGCACGGGATGCATCCGGCATTCCATCGAGCTGCACTACCATTCGCTGAAGGTCGACGCTCGCCTTCGTATACAGCCGAGACTGCTCCTGGGCGCACTCATGGCAAACGTACGTTCGACACATATCCTCCTGCCGCCGGCGAACTATCATCAGCTTCGCCGGCCGGCTGGAGCAAATCTCGCAGGGACGATCTGTCGTCTCATCGTGTTTCATGAGATCGGCCAAGGGCAAACGTAGCTCTGCGATGCTCGCATCAACATCACCGCCAGTTTGCAACGTATTCTCTGAACAAATCCATCAACCGCTTCGTCACGGGACCGGGCCTGCCGTCACCTATGCTGCGGGCATCCAGCTTCACCATTGGAATCACTTCCGCGGCTGTGCCGGTCAGGAACGCCTCGTCGGCGGTGTACAGATCGAAACGGGTGAACACATTTTCCACGACTTTAATACCGCTCTCCACAAGCAGTTCTATAACCGTTTGCCTGGTTATGCCCTCAAGGATCCCGACGTATGCAGAAGGCGTATACACAACGCCATCCTTGACGAAGAACACGTTATCTCCCGTGCACTCCGCCACATATCCATCTTCACTGAGCATCAGACCCTCACCGGCTCCGACCTGGTTCGCTTCCAGCTTGGCCTGTATGTTGCAGAGGTACTTACCGAGGGACTTGATTCTGGGCTCGAGTACCTGCGGGTTTGCTACCCTGGTAGCCACGGTCACTACTTCCAGACCGCCTTCGTACATGGACTCGGGGTAGAGCGAAAGCTTATCCGTCGAAATGACCACAGTCGGTTTCGTTTTGATGTTCTTCGGATCCAAGCCAAGCGCAAGACCCCGGCTTACCGTTATACGGATGTAGCCGTTGCCCACTCCATTCATTTCCAGCAATTGTTCGACGTTCGCAATAAACTGCTCATTCGAATATGGCAGTTCTATCCACAGCGCCTTGAGTGAGCTGTAAAGCCTGTTTACGTGATCCCTTAGCCTGAATGCCCGGCCGCTATAAGCCCGTATGCCCTCGAAGGCTCCGTCACCGTATAGAAATCCATGGTCGTAGATCGAAATGCACGCCTTGTCCGAAGCCACGAATCCGTCGTTCAAGAAAACCCATTTGTCCATTACTTAGCTCTCCAGATGTCAATAGTATACCATTTGCACACAGTCTGTTCAAGCAGATGCGTGTGCCAGTGACCTCAAGCCACTTAACGACAGGGGCTGGCATTTACCAGCCCCTGTCGCTGAAAATGCAGGCCCCTACGCCCACCACATCTCTCCGGCCTTTTCGGCTATGACGACTTCTTTCAGGAACGACACCGCCTTCTGCATGCCTTCATTAACGGACATCAGGCTATCTTCGTGCTCGATCGAAATGACCGAATCGTACCCGATGAGTTTGAGGCTGCTTACGATGTCTTTCCATGTCTCGTAGCCGTGGCCGTAACCAACAGTTCTAAAAATCCAACTGCGGTTGATCTCATCGCCATATGGCTTGGCGTCGTTGCACCCATTAACAGCCGTGTTGTATGGATCGACCTTGCAGTCCTTGGCGTGAACGTGGTAGATTGCTTCGCCGAGCTTCCGAATTGCCGCGCACACATCGACGCCGTTCCAGAAAAGGTGGCTCGGATCGAAGTTGCAGCCTATCGCATCACCACATGCCTCGCGAACCTTAAGCATGGTATCTACGTTGTAAACGCAGAACCCAGGATGCATCTCAAAGGCAACCTTAACGCCGTGGTCTTTGGCAAACTTGGCTTCTTCTTTCCAGTATGGAATCACGCATTCATTCCACTGCCACTCGAGAATCTCGCTGTAGTCCGGCGGCCAGGCGCATGTAACCCAGTTCGGCCTGGTGGCATTCGGACCGTCGCCCGGGCAGCCCGAGAAATTGACGACAATTTCTATGCCGAGCTCTTTGGCAAGCTGGACGGTCTTTCGGTGAGTCTCATGGTTCTTCCTGGCGAACTCCTTGTTTGGATGGAGCGGGTTGCCGTGACAAGACAAAGCGCTAATCGCCAGTCCCCTGGACTCGACAGCCTTCAGCAGTTCTTTCTGAGCAGCAGCGTTTCCCAGCAGTTGATCGGGATCGCAATGCGGAGCCCCGGGGTAGTTGCCTGTCCCCAATTCGACCATATCAACGCCGGACTCTGCGATATAATCTAATGCCTGTTCTCGCGTAAGCTGTCCGAAGAGAGCTGTAAACACGCCTATCTTCATACTCTGCGAATGCCTCCTCCGCGCGGCTTAAGCTGATCTCTCGGCCGCCGCACAAAACGAAGCAGACCGCCCTCTCAACCAAGCACTATTTCATTTGAAGGAATTATAGTTTCTTTCGTGACAGAAATCAAGCCGGCCCAGCGCGTAAGCAGCCTATCACACCTGGCCGACAAGCAACGAAGCGACTAGAACGCCGGTTTGACTTGTTCGTCTGATGGAACTATACTTCTGGCAATACGCGAGCACAGGGGGCGAGGGCGAATATGGCGAGTTCGGACTTGAACGTCGTTACGGGGGCATCGGGCTTTAGCGGCAGGTACATAACGCGCAGGCTGCTGGGGCAAGGGCAGAGAGTCGTCAACCTCACGGGGCATCCGGACCGCCGGAGTGAGTGGGGAAGCCAGGTAGAGTCTGCCTTTCTCAACTTCGAGGATTTGGAGGCGCTTACCACTAGCCTCACCGGGGCAGCGACACTCTACAATACCTACTGGATACGCTTCTCGCACAGCGATATGACCTTCGATAAAGCAATTCAGAACACACAAACCCTGATTCGCGCCGCCCGGAACGCGGGGGTCCAAAGAATCGTCCATATCAGCATTACCAACCCCTCTCTTGATTCGCCACTCCCCTATTTCAAGGGGAAGGCGATAGTTGAGCAGGCTATCGCCGATTCGGGGTTGTCCTACGCGATTCTGCGGCCCGCTATAATCTTCGGAGACAACGGGATTCTCATTAACAACATAGCCTGGTTCCTGCGAAGAATGCCGGCATTTGCTGTCCCTGGCTCGGGCGCCTATCGTCTGCAGCCGATCTATGTAGATGATTTGGCCCAACTGGCGCTGGAAGCCGGACAATCTCAGGACAACACCATAATCGATGCAACGGGGCCCGAAGCGCCAAGTTTCAACGAACTGCTGCGCTGGATTGCGGACGCCGTCCACAGCAGCACTTACATAGTGCATCTGCCGCCTGCCCTGGTACTCGATCATGACAGGCATCATAGGTCGCCTGCTGAACGACGTGGTCCTTACCCCGGATGAGGTTTTGGGACTGGAAACGAATCTGCTGGCTTCCGACAAGCCGTCAACAGCCTCCACGCGTTTGAGTGACTGGCTTAAAGACAATGCCGATTGGATCGGCACTCAGTACTTTTCCGAACTCCGCAAGCATTTTCGATGACGCGCATGGGTTGAACGACGTTTCGGCCTGCACTGGTTGTTGACATGCCGCTGTACCCAGCTATACTGACAATGAATGACCTCAACGTTCCAATCACTCCATTGGTGGTGTAATATGCCGGATGCAGCGGAACACTTCAAACTCGGTGTGGATGCTTTTAAGCGAGGAGATTGCGACACGGCAATCCAGGAATTCGAAGCAGCTACCCAACTCGACCGCTCAAACCACAAAGCATTCACGTATCTCGGTGCAGCTTATGCGACTCAGAAACGCTTCGACGCAGCGGTAGGCGCATTCAAGATCGCCGAACAGCTTGCACCGAACGTCGCCAGTATCCATTACAACATTGGCCAGGCATACGAGTCAGACGGCATCCCGTCTGAAGCGGAATTCGAATATGAGCGCGCGTTAGAAATAGATCCGAACTATGCCAAGGCTCAGGAAGCTCTCGACAGGATCAAGAAGAAGCTCCATCACATCTAACCCGCACTAAGTGAGTGCGCCTGAGCCCGCAAGGGTCACACCGTGCGGTGAGCAAGCGCAGCAGCGAGGGTTCCCAGAGCAGCCGAGGTGCTCGGACGAAGGGATCGCATCCAAAGCCCTGCAGGCGTTGTCGGCGTAGCCGCAGGCTACCTCACGCGCCATCTTTGCTGCTCCGCTCTCCACAACCAAGCCGGCTATTTCCCTCGCATTGTCGTGCGATATCGGCCCTTTGTAGAACGACGATAATATATCCCGGCGGTGCTGCTCGTCGATATTCTTTAGCGCGAGCAGAACAGGAAGAGTAAACTTGCCGTGCACAAGGTCACTTCCAACGTCCTTGCCCGTCTCGACCGGATCCCCTGTTATGTCCAGCAGATCGTCTGTGATCTGAAATGCAAGACCCAACTGCGTGCCGTACCCCAGAAGTGCACTTCGAACTGCGTCATCTTCACTCGCAAGCAGCGCCCCGCATTCGCAGCAGGCCCCCATAAAAGCCGCAGTCTTGTCCCTGATTATGCGCCAGTAGTTTTCTTCCCACGCATCCAGCCGTCCTTCACAGGTCGCCTGAAGGATCTCGCTTTCGCTCATTTTTACCCCCGTAGAAGACAGCACGTTCAGAATGGCCGGATCACCTACCGAGGAGACCAGGCAAAACGCCTTCGCGAGAAGAAAATCTCCACCCAATACACTGAGCTTGCTTCCCCACTCGAACTTAGTTGTAGGCATTCCACGGCGCTCAGTCGTCTCATCTACCACGTCGTCGTGTATAAGTGACGCAGTATGCATGAATTCGGTCGCCGCAGCAAGATCGAGGAGGTGCTGGCTAATTGATGCGCCCGCAGCCAGGGCGGAGAGTATAACTAACGCGGGTCGAATGCGCTTTCCTCCGGCGGAGAGCACTGGTATGGAAATCTCGGACGCGGCCGTAACATCTGAAGCGCAAAGAGCCAGCATCCTCTAATCCACCGCAGCGAGCAGTTGAGCTATAGGATCCGCCCATGCTGTACGCGATTCACCAGGCGGCATATTGACGATATGAACGCTCATTCGTAGATGACTCCGAAATAATCCAGGTAACAAAACCTTGTATGGCACTCGCCGACCTTATTGCTATCCTCCGACGGATTCTCGGGAATCGCAGCATGAGCCCTTAGTGCCGACGTGCACGCAGAGAGCGCCGAACATCAGATCGTAATATTTAACATCCGTGAGCCCGTTACTTACGAACTGAGATGCGAGCTCTTCTCTGGACATAAACGACATAACCGACCTCGGCAGATACTCATAGGCTTCGCGTCTTCCCCGGAACAGCCTCGCCGTATATGGCGTCAAAACGTAAAACCACAGCTTCCACGGCAATGAGATAATCGGCGATCTAACCTTGCTGATCTCCAGGCACACGACCCTGCCGCCGGTCTTCACAACGCGAGCCATCTCCGCCAGCGCTGAGCCGACGTTTGCAATGTTCCGTAAGCCGAAACCTACAGTTACGCAATCAAATGAGTTGTCCTGAAACGGCAGTCGACACGCATTGGCTGCTAGAAAGCTTACCCATCCTCCACACTTGCGACTCCTTTTTTGTCCAGCCAATCGGAGCATGGGAAGCGAGAAGTCGACACCGATCACTGCGCCCGACACACCTACCTTGCCAGCCAGATCGAAGGTGAAGTCTCCCGTGCCACAACACACGTCGAGGGCAGCCCCACCCGGCCCAATGCCCGACTTCTCAACGGCATAACGCCGCCACGCCTTATGCATGGACAAGCTCAGAACCGAGTTGAGCAGGTCATACCTGGGAGCGATCGAAGAGAAAAGGCTTTCAACGTACGCCTCTTTGTCAGATTCTACAGTGTACTCGCTCATAGTCCAAAATCATCTGTGGCGGCTCACCCGGTTTATCATGATCAATTATGCGGGCTAGCAGCCGTCGGATAAAGTCGCCATAGGCCCGATAGGCGCTCAGGTTTCGGGAACAAGATTCCCGAAACACCGGCGTTCGGTGCTCGTTTTGGGCTTTATCCGCATGCTGATAGCAGCCGAAAACATTATATTGGAAACGAACCCATCAGTCAAACCGATCCGCCTGACCTATTGTGCTATCTCTCACAATACGGCACCGCACGACCGCCGGCAAAAGGTCCATCCTCACGCTGTATCCGTGAGAATGGACCTCTACGCTCATGCCTGGGTTATCGCGGCCCGCCCGATATCACTCCAGGACTCAGCCCCTCAACCCCTGATCATCTCAGCCATTCTTTGCCATCTGTGCTGCACAGCGCAGTGAATTGTATTTCTGGCCATCGTCAATGGCCGTGTCAGTCGGTAAAATACCAGGAGGAACGATGACTTTCACTTTCCCTACCGCGCTCGCCCCCAGAGCATCGGTCGCCCTGAACGTGACCCAATACACACGGCCGTTGCCCGGATTATCCGGCGTGCCCTCGTCGGTACTGGGCCCGAAGATACACCCCCTGGTCCGATATTACCGCATCGGGAGCCGGGCCATCTTCGCTCATACCTGAGACCGGCTCATCCTGCGTAACGCCCGTCACCTGGATGGCGAAATCGTCTCCCTCGGGATCGGTAACTCCCGTGATCTCGACAAACTGCATGCTGTGGTCGTTTGCCAGGATCCTGTCAACCGATGGCACCGCGTGAGAAACATCAGGCGGTAGATTAGTGCCTTCAATGTGCATGCTCTGCAGTATCGGGGAGACTTCACCGCCGCTGCGCATCCTGACTCTGACTTCCAGATAGCGACCGTTCGGCGCCGCGAACCGGACGCCATTTTCAACGCTCTGAAAAGGCTGCGAATCAAGGTCCGCCGTGTCTTCCGCAGTTCTTGCCTCGACTCTCACGTGCCCTGACGGGTCCAAAGCGTTCCAACTGATCAGCCCCCAGCCCGCGCCGACCAACTGACTATCCACAATCATCTGCCACGAGCCATCCGGGCAGACGCCCTCCTGCGTAACACAAGACGCGAACGGCGTAGCGCTGAACGGTTGAGCGCACGTTGAAGCAGTAAGAACCTGGCTCCCGTCAGAGGCATCGATGCGAGCAGCGCTGTCGGTCTGCTCGCTAAGACTCCATATATACCCGTCCCCGTCGGTGCAAAGGCAGGTGGGAGATCCGCCGATGGCGGTCGCTGATAACTCTGTGCCATCCTGACCCGAGAACCTCACGAGTTCGTTGCTATCGGGGCTGGCGGCCCAGACATCACCGTTATTACCCATGGTAACGCTGGAAAACCCGATGCCGTCTTCGGTCTCCGCTCTTCCAAACTCCCCTGTGGCCGTCTGGAAGCTGATGAGACCGTCACTACGGTCAGCAATCCATATTCTCCCGGTGGAGTCCAGACACATGCCGCCAGGTTCACAATTACCCAGATCGTTCCAACCGACCAGCGTGTTCAGCCCGCTGTTAACCTGACACAGCGTCTTCGCCTCGTTGCTGACGACCCAGACATTGTTCACACCATCGGCCACGGCATTACTGGGCCTGCCCATCAGCGGAATCTGCGCCACAACCGTACCGGACGGCGTGTCTATCTTTGCTATGCTTCCATCGCCCCATAAGGTGACCCACGCATTGCCGTTTCGGTCCATAATAATGCTTGATGGCATCGAGTTGACAGGACCTACCTCAAGCAGAAGCGTCACTCTGTCGTCCTGCCCCCAGGCAAGGACCTCAGTGTTAGAGATCTGATGGTTGCCGTCATAATCCCCCGAAGTGTTCTCTGTGGGTTGACCGTAGCTGGTGGCCGAACTTGCCGCTTGAATCCGAACGACCTTGCCGGTCGATCCCGTGCAGCGACACGCTATATATGCGTTGCCTTCGGGGTCCGCAGCCACCGAACATGGCTCCCAGTCCTCACCGGCCGGCCCAATGCGATACCGCGCGAGCTCCTGCCCTGTTCGAGCATCGATCTTTGAGACCACATTTTCATTTGGGCTGGGAACCCACAGATATGGAACACAACCTGTTGATCCATTGAGGAGCAGACCTCCATCTGCGGATGAATAGAACATTCCTTGCATTATGCCTTCTGCAAAGTCCTGTTGGGTTACATCTCGGGAATATACGCCCCATGCCGAGCTCGCGCATACCATAAAACTACACACAAGCGCAGATGCGGCGCACACAACGCGACGCCTTGTATTCATAATAAAGATTTCCCTCCGATTCCGTGGAGATTGTTTTTTGTCGTCCTGTTATTTATGCCATTCCCGGTAACTGAGCCGGGCTGGGAGAATTACCCTGAATATTCACGGGCTTTCTCCGCCCGCCAGCCCTTGGTAAGGCTTGGCCGCGACAAGCTCCGCTGCAGCAGGCAAGAGAGGATTATGAAGTGAAGGCTGGAAGGCTGTGGCAGACTCGGAGGGCCACGAGGTCCTCATGGTGGAGGAAGACCTGCGCGACGTGGTTACCCGCGAAGCAATGCAGGCGAGTGATTAATGCAGACCTTGGGCACAGGCACAGCAAACTGCCCCCTGGTCTTCAGCATATTCCGGCATCGCTCCCGGCTACAGCTTGGCGTTCGCAATCACAGAGGGTCCAAGATATGTTCTTTCGATGCCCACAATCGTCGCCTGAATCGACTCGCCGACCTTGCCGCCCGCACCCGCGACAATGACCATCGTTTCATCGGGAAGGTGGCCGACGCCTTCGTCCATCCCCAGTCCGTCCCTGTCAATGGTTACCTCGATCTCATCTCCGTAGCAATAACTCATCTCACACCTCCGGTCATCCGTGCCAGGATTAATGACTTTCAGCAATCCAAATACAAACAAAGGCAGGAGCCTAAGGGCCCTGCCTGAAATAATGCGTATAACTCGAATCCGACTCCTGACGTGTGCCCGCCGATCTCACAGGCACACATAACACTATGCAAACGGTCTTACCGCACCAGTTCGCACGCTGTAGGGGTTGTCCTGACCAATTGCTGTTCAACGCTAGATTAACCCTTATCAGAGCCGTTTCCGATCTTAATGCGAGATTATAGCATCCCTAAAGGGACATTACAAGTCTATTATTGAGACCTTTCGAAAATCCTTCATGCAATTTTGGACCCCTTCAAATTATGTCGAGTTTTTCCAGAATGGAGAGCGCAAACTTGTCCGCCTTGGTCTGTTTATACCTGCCGTTGAGCCCCTGAATGTGATCGAGGTAATGGGAGAACTCGTGCAAAAACACCGCGATGATCAGGTCCTGCGCCGTGTGAAATCGGATAGTCCGCATCTTCTGGTAAGTAAGTTCATCACCCCGCGCGTCGCTCTTCCGATAATATTCCGAGGTCTTGAACTGAACGTCGAGTGGGTAGCGATTGTGGCGATTGATCCGCAAGCGGATTAGTCGACCATCCTCACGGTCCTTTGTCTTTCGGTAATACGTGCCTGAGATATACCGGCGAGATCCCTTCGGACAGTATTTCAACTCTATAACGAGCCCATCCGTCGGAAACTGGGCCACGGCATCTACTGCGGCAGCGATATCGAATGCAGTCGCGTTCTCAATGATCATCGTGGTCTGGGTCTTGCTGAGTGCGCGCCCAGCATAACAAGCGAACATTCTATAATCATCGCCGGCGCAAGGAGATAGCTAAACTCCGGGGTAATGAAGTACCTGATGCTCGATATGGCGCTTTTTTCTGCGAGTCCGATACTGCACAAGCCCATCAAAGCTGCAAGGTACAGCGCCTGGATAACCAAAACTCGCAGCGCTGTCTTCGCTGCGCCGTCGTTGGAGCCAAACCGAGTCGCAAGAATGCCTGTCAGCAGCATAACCACTGCCGTTACAAAGGCCGCGATCAGCATCCATTTCATCGGTACGGGCTTGTGCGATCTTTCCGCCTGGTCACGGCGTGTTATACCCCGGTATAGATTGACTTTTGCGTAGAACGGACGCTGGCTGCCGCTCTCGAACGAGTAGCGCGACTCCACTCCGCTCTCCAGCGTCGCTCCATTCATCAAGGCATAGCCGATCCCCGCGGCGGTCGGCAGCATCTCCGTTATCCTCGGACTCTCGCCATCGCTTCCCGCCTTGGGCAGGACGATCACCACAAAAGCAACTGCCATTATCAATTGGAGCAAAACAGCGGCTCCGATGCAGGCTTTTGCGCAGGCCCACCATCTATCCGGCAAGCTCCGAACCCGACCCCGCACTGCTACTAGAGCCCCCAAATAACTGAAACAAACCCCAAATAAGCCAGCGTATACCATTGTGCTTGCCGCTGAAGGATAAATGGTATCAACGGAGGATTAGCACTGGCGCCATTGATCTCAGGCATCAGGTATGAATCCAGCGTGGCTCGGATAAATGGCGCGGCGATGGTCAGCACCGCCGCATAAAGGATTCCGGCTGCCAGCGCGCTTGCAAGGGGTTTCCACTGACCTTCCGCCTCCCGCGAACGCGCGGCCAGATAACCACCTGCCATCAGCGCAAGCACAGGCACGACAATCCACACGGTAAGCGGCAGAGATATAAGCGCAGCCACCTTCGCCCCCTGCACAACCCCGGACCCATTGAGAGTCACATGCTGAATGGCATATAAGTTCAAAGCCGCTCTAGGCAACACAGCCGGCCCCGCGTTGACCTGGCACGAAATCACTCCGAAGCCAAAACGCGTCAAAAGGTAACTGCCCGCGAAGCCGATCAATAGAGATATAACCGCTCCATAGAGCGCGGCCAGAACGGGACTTACAGGTTTCTTTTGCTGAATGTCGATCTTCAACTGCTGGTTCCTTTGCCCAAATGCTCTTATTTCAGAATGATCTGATCGATCGACCAGGAACTGATCTCGCTGAGCGCATTGTAGTCCGTTAGGTCCAGATGGACCGGAGTTACCGATATGAAGCCATCTGCAACGGCCCTTACATCGGTTCCTTCCAGGAGACAGTCCTCAGGCGAATCGCCCCCCAGCCAGTCAGTACGCCCGGCCTGCAGGGTCCTGCCTTTTCACGAGTTTCCCCGGATATCGCCTGTTACCCTGCTTCGTTATCCGGATTCCCCGTATATCCTCAGTCGGGAGCGCAGGGATATTCACGTTCAATAGCGTGCTTTCAGGCAATTTGTTGCGCCTGAGGATCTCAGCGAGATGCGCGGCGAACCTGGCCGCCAGCGCATAATGAACGTCCGTCTCGTATGACGCGACCGATATTGCAAACGATGGAATTCCCGCGATAGCCCCTTCCATTGCCGCGGAAACTGTTCCTGAATAGGTAAGGTCCCAACCCAGATTCGGTCCGTGGTTTATGCCTGAGACTATCAGGTCCACGGGCCCTTCCACTACCCCCAGCAGGCCCAGGCTTACGCAATCAGACGGTGTGCCGTTCGTGGAATATGCCCAACTACCATCCCTCAGTCTGAGCCTATCAGCGCGCAGCGGCTTGTGAAGTGTGATCGAATGCCCACACGCGCTTCGCGGCCTGTCGGGTGCGATCACATGGACTGTTCCTACGCCATCAAGCGCAGTTTTCAGCGCCATTATTCCTTCGGCATGGATTCCATCATCATTTGTGATAAGTATATTCATCTATTCTGTGTGCCCCGGAGCGCGACGCTATATCAGCTTCCTACGCGATCCAGTTGTGCCAATCCTCTCCTATGTCTCCACGCTTCCTATAACGCTCCATCGAAACGCTGCACGGACAGTCACGCGTCGCGCCCGCTTTACTGAGTGCTTCCACGGCGATCAGAGGCAGCACTTCGACTGCCGACTTAACCATCGCCTTTTCTTCCTGCGTCGATAGACCTTCGAAAAGTTCCCCGGACTTATAAGCGCGTTCGACAACGCCCTCAGCATAATTGGTAACATAGCAAATGGGACAATAGCACATCTCCAGTTCTTTTGCTAGAAATGCTTCCGGGACCAGGGTCATGCCCACGAGCGTCCCGCCGTAAGTAGCAAACTTTTTGATCTCCGATCGAGTCTCGAGCCGCGGTCCCTGGGTACAAACGTAGACATCATCCATACGGCAGTGTCCGAGCCGGTCGCGAACAGCCACTCTTAGACCCGCAGCCAGTTCGGGGCAGAACACCGGATTCTGTCGGATAAATCCGATTCCCAAACCTTCGTAGAACGTGCGCGGGCGACTTTGAGTCTCATCTATCAGATCGCCCGGGATCAGGATATCCCCGATAGGAATTGCCGGGTCAATTGCTCCCGGACCCGACCACGCGACAATCCGCTCGACACCCAACTCCTTCAGCGCCCAGATATTAGCGCGGTAGTTCACGTATGGAGCCGCTACATGGTAGCCCCGTTCGCCGTGGCGCGACATGAATAGAACCTGCGTGCCTGATGCGCTTATCAAGTGAATTGGTGCGGAAGGGCCGAACGGCGTCTCGACCGCGCCTGGCGATTTCGCTTCACTGAGCCCGCAGACAAACCGGAACCCCTGGCTTCCCCCGATTATTGCAAGCTTGCAGACGGCGTCAGCTCTCGTCACTTCTCACTCCGTGTATAAGTTTTCCCGGGTATACCTTAACAGTCCTGTACTGCGTCGTCCGTTGAGCCGCATCGTAACCCGCGCCATGGATCAGCCTGATCAGCGCTGCCTCGTCCATCCTGTGCGCGACTCCAGTGGCAGCAACCACGTTTTCCTCTATCATTGTGCTCCCGATGTCATTCGCCCCGAACCTAAGCGAAAGCTGGGCTATTGCGCTTCCCTGGGTCACCCACGAAGACTGTACGTTGTCGACGTTGTCCAGGAACAAACGGGAGACGGCGAGCGTGCGCAGATAATCGTGTCCGCCCGCTTCCGAGCCGCCAAGCGCGGTGTTCCCGGGTTGGAAAGTCCAGGGGATGAAAGCGGTAAACACACCGGTCTCATCCTGAAGAGACCTTATCCTTTCCAGGTGCGAAACGCGGTGGGCCAAAGATTCGCCCATGCCAAATACCATGGTAGCCGTGGCGCGCATGCCGATCTCACTGGCGGTTCGCATTACGCTGAGCCAGTCGTCAACGGCGCACTTATGCGGACTGACACGGCCTCTGACCTCGCCCACGAGAATCTCCGCGCCCCCACCCGGCAGCGAGTCCAGCCCTGCGTCACGGAGTCTTACCAGTGTATCACATATACTTAGGCCGCTCATCCCGGCGATATGAACTATTTCAGGCGCCGAAAGCGAGTGCAGTTGTATATCGAACTTGCTTTTGATGTTGCGGAAAAGGGCCTCGAAGTAACCGACATTCAAATCAGGATGCAGACCTCCCTGCATAAGGATTTGGGTGGCGCCGAGTTCGACCGCTTCCCGGATCTTCCCGTCTACCTGCTCGTTTGTCAGAACATAGCCCCCTGGCTCGCCTGGTCTGCGATAGAAAGCACAGAAGGCGCAGCCGGAAATGCAAACGTTCGTGTAGTTGATGTTGCGGTCTATAACGTAGGTCTTTAACCGGTCCTGATGCTTTCGCTCGCAAACGCGGTCAGCCGCCCAGCTCAGTTCAGGCAGACTTGCTGAGCCCAGGAGTTTCACTGCGCTGTCCGGGCCAACCCTAGCGCCATCCAGGACCGCATCCAGGATATCCTGCACACTCATCCGGCCGCAGCCTCCTCGTGTTGTCTCGCAACCAAATCGTGCGCCAGTGCCTTTTCCCTGAACAGCCTCAAACCCAGTTCCTCTCGCTCGCCCAGGTCGTAGACCATGATCCGGGACAGGTAATCGTCGCACAGGTCAAACGGCAGCCCGAGCTTTTCCGATTCCTCCCGGGCAACTTCGTGCACGTTCGCCATTCCCGCATGCTTCGCTTCGTGCAGCAATTCCACCAATTCGTCGGTTATCCCCTTGCCCGCCCAGACCGCGAACACAGCCGGAAGACCAGTCAGGCGCTTCCATTCCTGTGCCAGGTCCAGAACATGCAGCCCATCTTTCGGATATAACATAGCAGGATTTCCGATTACCATCGCCGCGCCGCATTCATCCAGCATGCTGCAGACAGGGTCGGGCGGCATTCGTACGAACTCAGGATGGACCCCATAGATCTCATCGAGGATTATTTTCAGCATATTCGCGCCGGACAAGCTGCTTGTATCCAGTGCAACTCTGTTCAACTTTTCCGGTGGAATCTTAGACAGCAGCAGGACGCTTTCCACCGGGCCATCGGCCGCAATACAAATGCCGGGGCAAATGTCGAGGTTCGGCTGCATAAACGTTGCGAAGCTGGAAACGGGCGCGGCGGCAATCTCTCCGGTCGCCAGCATCTGCGCCAGTTTGAACGGAGGAGCATAGACTAGCTCATACCCCCGGGGCAATCCGCCTCTCTCCAATGTATAGACAAGCGGCTTAACGTTGAGATATGGTAGACAGCCCAGCTTCATTTCTCACCACCTCGTTATAGATTGTGTCACGCTCAACCGCGAGTGTGCCGGTTTCCTGGATCAGGCGCACCAATTCCGGAACCGTCATTCCCTCGGGTGTGGTCGCGCCCGCCCGGTGGGTTATCTTCTCCTCCACCACGGTGCCGTCGAAGTCATCAGCGCCGAAGCTCAAAATGACCTGCGCAAGCTTTACTCCAAGCATTATCCAAAACACTTTTATATGCTCAATGTTGTCGAGCATTAGCCGCGACACGGCATAGACCTTTACATCATCGAGAGAGTTCTGCGGCGCGGCGAGGTGCGCAAGCCGCGTATTGTCGGGGTGGAACTTGAGCGGAATGAATGTCATAAACCCACCTGTGCAGTCCTGCATCTCTCTCAGCGCAATCATGTGCCTGACGCGCTCCTCGTATGTCTCGATGTGTCCGTAGAGCATGGTCGCGTTGGTCTTTACGCCGAGAGCGTGCGCCTCGCGCATCACCTCGAGCCACCGATCTCCCGGCAGCTTCTCGGGACATACCGCCGCGCGCACTCTTGGGCTGAAGATCTCCGCGCCTCCACCCGGCATCGAGTCCAGCCCGGCCGCGCGCAGATCCCTGAGCGCCTCACCAATACTCATCCCCGCCACATCTGCAATATGCGCAATTTCAACGGCAGTGAAAGCCTGAATGTGCACACCAGGGAACAGCGATTTCAGGGTCGAAAGCATTCCCGTATAGTATCCGAAGGGCAGGCTCGGATGGAGGCCGCCAACGATGTGCAGTTCCGTGAACTTCATCTCTTCATAATAACTGCTTGCGCGCTGGACCACCTCATCCACGGACATAACATACGCGCCGTCCTCGCCCTCGCTCCTGGAGTATGCACAAAAAGCGCAGCGGTTCACGCAGATGTCGGTGTAGTTGATGTGGCGATTTACCACATAGTAAGTGCGGTCGCCGTTCATCGCGCGGCGTATCTCATTCGCGGCGGCGCCTATTGCCTGAATGTCGTCCGACTCGAAGAGCCGCACACCATCTTCCGCATTAAGCCTTTCACCATTCAGCGCACGGCGCAAAACGTCCGCGACGTTGCTTGATTCAATGATTCGATCAATCATAAGAAAACATCCACCGCGACAAATCCCAGTATCATCAGGCTCACACAGCCGTTAAGCGTAAAAAACGCCGTGTTTACCCGGCTGAAGTCCCGCGGCGAAACAAGACTCTGTTCCCAGAGCAGGAACAGGGCTACCAGTCCCACGCCGGTGTAGTAGACTATTCCTCTGCCGGTGAGCAGGCCGAACCAGACGAGCATCCCTATCATGATCGCATGAAAAACTCTGGACACTGCAAGCGCCCAGGGTGTCCCAATCCTCGACGGAAGAGAGAACAGGCCCATCTTGCGGTCGAAATCGACATCCTGCAGAGAGTATATGATGTCGAACCCCGCAGTCCAGAGAATGACGCCGGCGCTCAGCACCATCGAGGGAAACCCCATTTTGCCGGTCACCGCGATCCAAGCGCCCACAGGAGCAATTCCGAGGCACAGCCCCAGCCACACGTGCGAAAGGCTGGTGAACCGCTTTGAATACGAATAAGTAAAGACCGACGTGAGTGCCACAGGTGAGAGAGCGAACGCAAGCGGGTTCAGCATATATGCCGAAAAAACGAGCAGCGCAGCCGCAGCCAATGTAAACAACCATGCCGCGCCCGCTGAGACAAGCCCTTTCGGCAGCGCCCTGCTCGCCGTTCTCGGATTAAGGGCGTCAATTCTCGCGTCGGCAATACGGTTAAATGCCATGGCCGCGCTCCTTGCACCGATCATCGCGGCGAGTATCCAGATGAGGATTGGGAGTTTAGGAAGCCCGCGGGCCGCAACAAGCGCGGACGCCAGAGCGAACGGCAGGGCGAAAAGAGTGTGCTCGAATTTGATCATCTCCAGTATGATGAGCAGCTTGCGCACAAACCCCACCCTTTTGACTTCCACACTCATTATCCCCAACCTCGGGTCAGGCGCAGATCAAGATCCAGCGCACGCAAAACCCTGTCTACGACGAAATCCACCAGATCCTCGATCTTCTCCGGCTTCCCATAGAACGCCGGAGCCGCAGGAAGGATCGTCGCGCCAGCCTCGGCAAGCACTGTCAGGTTTCTGAGATGGACCAGACTCAAAGGCGTCTCTCGAACAACCAGAATCAGCTTACGACGCTCCTTGAGACACACGTCGGCGGCACGGGTCACGAGGTCATTCGACACTCCGGACGCTATTCTTCCCACGACTCCCATGGAGCACGGGATCACAACCAAACCCTCGTAATCGTGTGATCCGCTTGCCGGCGGGGAGAACATGTCCGTAGAATCCAAGAGCGACACCTTTTGCTCGTCAATACCCGCAACCAGATCGCGGAGGCTCTGGACCTCCAAGCTCCTCGCGCATTATCCCAACCGCGTTATCCGAAGCGGTCAGATAAAGGGTGTCGTAAGCCTGGGCTATCACTCCCAAAAGCCGTCGAGCATACACAGACCCGCTTGCCCCGGATATCGCCACCATTATGCGTCTCGGCTTATCCAATGCCCAGCTTACCCCATATTCCGTCGATCTTCTCCACCACTTCAGGGCTCATAATAATGTCTTCCGGCCATTCCCGGTGGTGATTCTCCCCCGCGATCTTCTTTGTGGCATCAATACCCATCTTTGAGCCGTACAGCGCCTGCGGCGCTGCATGATCCAGAACATCCACCGGTCCCTGAGAAAAAGTAATGTCACGCCTGGGGTCGATGTTGCTCCCGAGCCGCCACAGAACCTCGCTCAAGTTTTGCACGTCCACATCCTCATCAAAGACGACAATTACCTTAGTGAGCATCATCTGTCCGAGTCCCCACAGCGCGTTGATTACCTTCTGCGCGTGCATGGGGTAGCGTTTTCTTATGGAGACGAACGCCAGGTTGTGAAATATGCCCTCTACGGGCAGGTTCATATCCACGATCTCCGGCAATTGTGACTTGACAAGCGGCAGGAATATGCGCTCGGTCGCCTTTCCCAGGAAGCAATCCTCCATAGGAGGCTTTCCTACAATAGTCGCGGGATACACGGGGTCTCGGCGATGCGTTATCGCCGTCAGGTGGAAGACCGGGTACTCGTCTGCAGGCGAATAATAACCCGTGTGATCTCCGAATGGGCCCTCGATCCTCCTCTCGTGGGGATCGACGTAACCCTCCAAAACGATCTCCGAATGCGCGGGCGCCTCCACGTCCACCGTCTTGCACCGGACCATCTCCACCGGCGCTTTGCGCAGGAAGCCCGCAAAGATCATCTCGTCAAAATCCTCAGGAAGCGGCGCGGTGGCGGCATAGGTAATCGCTGGATCTCCCCCGAGGGCTACCGCGACTTCCATGCGCTGGTTGCGTCTCTCATACTCCGCATAATGACGCGCCCCAACCTTATGAATGTGCCAGTGCATGCCGGTGGTTCGGCAATCGTAGACGTGCATCCGATACATGCCCACATTCCGTTTCCCCGTTTCCGGATCTTTCGTAAAGACCATCGGCAGCGTGACGAAGCGCCCGCCATCGCCGGGCCAGCATTTCAGTATTGGGAGTTCATCCAGGCTCGCGTCCGCCCCCTGCTTCACCACTTCCTGGCAGGGAGCGCTTTTCACGGTCCTCGGGAATGCGGAAGCCAGTTTCGCGAGCCTGGGAAGCATCATCAGTTTCTCAATGAAACTTCCGGGCGGCTCCGAACGCATCAGAGAATCTATCTCGTTTCCGACATCATCCAGGTGCTCGACCCCGAGCGCCATACTCATTCGCCTGGCGCTTCCGAAGTGATTGATAAGCACGGGAAGACCGGAACCTTCGACGTTCTCGAAAAGAAGAGCCGGGCCGCCGGATTTCACTGTCCGGTCAGCGATCTCGGTGATCTCGAGATCGCGGCTGATGCGCTCTTTGATGCGCACCAGTTCGCCCTCACGTTCGAGGCGCAAGATAAAGTCACGGAGGTCCGAATATGCCATGCGCTACTCCAACAGGTCCGCGATGAGCTGTGCGCTGTGGCGGACTTCGGTGCAGCTTCCATGTTTCGCCAGTCCGCCCGCAATCTGCATGATGCACCCCGGGCAATCGGTCACAACCACGCCCGCACCCGTTTTCCGGACCCGCGCTATTTTACGGTTCAGGATCGACTCCGAAACGCCCGGCTGGCTTACGGAGTAGCTTCCGGCGAACCCGCAGCACTGATCCGCATCCTCCATCTCAACCAATTCCATTCCCGTTTGCCTCACAAGCTCACGCGAGCACTCGGACGTTCCCAGGCTCCGAGCCTGGTGGCAGGGATCGTGATAGGTGGCCGTGCCCTCGGCGCCGCGACTCAGCTCTATATTGAGGACCTTTGTCGCAAACTCCGAAAAGTCCATCACCTTACCATCCAAACGTGCCGCTCGTTCCTGCCACGGCGTGCCCTGGAGCAATTCAGAAAAGTGTTTCTTCAGCATAACAGCACAAGTGGGACACCCCGTCACGACATAATCGGGCGAGCCCTGCTCAAGCGCGGCGATATTCTCCACCGCGAGCGTTCTCGCGGTGTCTCTGTCCCCCGCATACAAAGCAGGAGCCCCGCAGCACGCCTGTTCCTGCGAAAACAAAACACTAACATTATGCTTTTGAAGCACTTTCCAAATCGCCTCGCCGATCTCGGGATATATAAAGTCGATCATGCATCCGGCGTACAAGCTGACCGTAACATTACCTGACGCGTCCGCGCGCTCCGGCAGCTTCTCGCGAAGAAACTCGCGTGCGAGACCCGGCAATCTCTTGCCTCCCGCCGCCGCAGCGAACAACGGAAGCACTCTCACGTATCCGTCGCCCTCAAGAAACGCGGGCTGAAACGTGCGGGCGGTGCGCAACGCGCTCCTGAAGAACTTGGGGCGCTTCAACGCCGAAAGCATCGCTTTTCCGGTGATCGGCATCCCGTGCCGCTCAAGCAGTCGCTTCCTGAGCTCAACCACCATGCTCGGCGTATCGATCTTTGAAGGACAAACACTCGTGCAATACCCACAGCCGGTGCACAGGCCAAGTGTGTCCTGAGCGGCGTCCAAATCTCCATGAAAAGCGCTGAATATTGCGCCTATCCCACCATGTAAATGTTCCCGAACGCGTGGCCGCCAACCGACCTGTATGCGGGGCACATATTGAGACAAGCGCCGCACTTGATGCAGTATGCCGCTTCAGCGCAGGCCGCGTCTGCAAACATTGCTTTCCGGGCCATGGTCGACAAATACAATATGCAGTTCCTTGGGTCCGTGCACTCCGAGGGTCAGCGTTTTTTCGATGTCCGTGGTGCGGCTGGGACCAGTGATAAACGACACATAAGCCGTCTGTTTCTGCCCTGTTCCGCTCTTAGACAAAACT
>CAVZJH010000069.1:0-21924 GCA_963775535.1 uncultured bacterium
GTCGAGAGGACCCTCTACAAGTTTGCCATGATACTGGGCTTCTCGAGGACTCCGTATTGTGAGTTTCTCACCCGCTGCGACATGACGAGCTTCCTCGATGCTCACCAGCGCGGCTTTGCCCATTTCGGCGGTGTTCCGGCTGAGATCCTCTATGACCGGATGCGGAACGTCTTCATCAGGAAACTCGCGGGCAAGGCTCAGTTCACACAAGCCTTGATGGCGCTTGCTGACCACTACGGCTTTACACCCGAGGTGGCTCCGGCATACTCGCCGTGGGTGAAGGGGAAGGTCGAGCGACCTATGGACTTCATCCGGGAGGGATTCTGGAGGGGCTACAGCTTCACGGACATTGAGACGGCTAACCGGGACCTGCTTGAGTTTCTTGAGGAGAAGTCCCACCGCATCCACGGCACGACCGGCGAAAAGGTCTGCGATATGTTCGCCACCGAAAAGCCGTTTCTTATGCCGCTGCCGCCCACAACATGCGACGTGTCGATGCGGCTTTACCGCAAAGTCGAGAAGGACTGCACCATAAGCGTGGAGGGAAGCCGATATGAGGTTCCACACACGCTTGTCGGCAAGAAGATAATAGTTCGCCTGAAGGATGGTGTGCTGCGTGTCTACGATGGCGACCGGCTTATGGCGACGCTTGCTCAATCGCCCCTGAAGGGAAAACTGGTGCAGCTTCCTGGGCTTCGGGCTGCTATTGCCGCTGACAGGGAGATGAACGCTCGCAAGTACGGACGCCCACCGAAGGGTAAGGGGAAAGCCACCATCAGTCCAAGGCTCGGCAAATATGCCGTCGATGTCCAGCGGCGTCCATTGTCAGTCTACGCGAGAATAGGCGGAGGTGTTGGCTATGTCTGAGCAGTTTGTGATGGAGAGGCTTGCTGATAATCTGACGCGCCTTCGCATGCCCAGGACCCGAGACATTCTCCCGGAGATGATAAAGACGGCCCAGAGTGAGGATTGGAGTTATCTGACGTTGCTTGATCGGCTGACGGGCGAGGAAGTCGCCGGTAAGGAACAGAAGCGAATATCCTCGGCGCTAAGAAGTTCAGGACTGCCCTATGTAAAGACCATTGACGAGTTCGACTTCACCTTCCAACCGGGCATCGACAGGCGACAGGTAATGAACCTGTTCGACTGCGAGTTTCTGGAGCGGCGTGAGAACGTCATCTTCCTTGGTCCACCAGGAGTGGGCAAGACTCATCTGGCAGCGGCGCTATTGGTGAAGGCGGCTGAGTGCGGGGAGAGTATTCACTTCACGACTATGCCCGAGCTCATCTACAAGCTAAGGCAGGACCGTGATGCCCCTCGCGCCGGCAGGAGGCGACGACCATACGAGTGTTCGAGCCTGGTGGTAGTCGATGAGGTTGGATACACGCCGATAGACCGGGAGGAATGCAACCTGTTCTATCAGTTCGTGGCGATGAGATACGAGAGGTCGAGCACGATCATCACCTCGAACAAGGCTTTCGACGAGTGGAGCGAGCTCTTTCATGATTCCGTGATCGTAGCGGCGATCTTGGACAGGCTCCTCCACCACAGCGTGGTAGTGAACATCAAGGGCAACAGCTACCGACTCAAGGGAAAGCTCCCGGTGGCCCCTGACGTAACGACACGAGATACCGAGGGAGCGGAAGGGACTGCCCCAGATGCCTGCCGCGAAGAAGTATGAAAGCGCAGCCCAGCGACAGGCTGCTTATCGGCTGAGATGCAAGACGCGAGGCGGCTCGCCGATGAGTGCGGTCACGGCGGGGTCGGCATATCGTCGATGGGAGACAATGCGAAAGCAAGCTTTGAGTATCCTCGAACAGGTTGCCTGTGAAATGGAAACCTATCATGACCAACGCTCAGAAGCCTGGCAGGACTCTGAACGAGGGGAAGCATTCACCGAGATGATGGAATCGTTAGCGGACATAGTCGAAGCGGCCAGGGAAATCCCATCACACCTGCCCGATGCGTAACGCGTTACGCATCAGACCCTCAGATACAATCGTTGAATGGAGGTGATTGAGAAACAGTCGTGGCGCCGGGTGGTACATTTTCACTCCGCCGTAATTGGTACATTTTCACTCCGCCATTGACATGGTCAGAGGTTCGCGCTGCGGATTGTCCTTGGGGTCGATACAGGGAGTTTCAGCAAAGGGGGTTAAAGCATTTTGTGGAGTCGAGCCTGCGAGATGCGCTGAGTTGGAAGCTGGGAATTGGCTGGTATAAGCGTGGCGAGGGCCGTCGGGGCTATCGTAACGGTGTCTACCTGCGAACTCTGGTAACTCCGTATGGAACGGTAGAGATAGAGGTTCCACGACTGCGAGATGGAAGCTATGAGCACGGTCTTTGGGACGCTCATGGGCTGCTGACAAGCGAAGCGCGGGATTTGATACTGGAGACATATCTGTCAGGTCCGTCAACGCGCAGAGTGGGAGAAGTGCTTGGCAGAGTTTTGGGCTACGAGGTTTCCGCCGGCACGGTGTCTGCGATCTGCCAGGGTCTGGACGATCTAGTGAGGCAATATTGGTCTTCACCGCTTGACGATGACTGGGAGTATTTGCTGCTGGATGGGGTCGTTGTCAAGAATCGATCTGCTGTCGGTGCGGAGAAGCGCTGCGTGTTAGTCGCTATGGGGATATCCGGGACCGGTAGGAAACAGATCCTGTCATTTAAGCAGGTGGAGTCTGAGTCTGAGGTTTGCTGCAGCTCTTTTCTTGAGAGTCTATACAGACGCGGCTTCGAGGGCAAGAACCTGAAGCTGATATCGACAGATGGCGGAACTGGGCTCATTGCTGCTGTGGAAAACATGTGGCCGCACATCCCACGTCAGAGATGTTGGGCGCACAAGCTCAGAAACGTGGCTAACAAGCTCAAGAAGTGCAATGAGAAGGCTTGCCTGGATGGAGCCAAGCTAATCTACCTGGCGCCAAAGCGCACTGAGGCGGCAAAGAGATTTCGAGCTTGGCGGAAGAAGTGGATCGAGATGGAGCCGAAAGCAGTCGCCTGCCTGGAAGCTGACATCGAAGAGTTGCTGGAGTTCTTCAATGTGCCTGAATGTTTCCAGCGCAGAGTGCGAACCACCAATCCAATAGAAAGGGTGTTCAGAGAAGTGCGGCGGCGCACCAGGACAATCTCGTGCTTCACGAACCGACGCAGCGTCGACCGCATGCTCTACGCAGTGTTTGCATACCAAAATCGACACTGGGATGAGTCTTACCTGCCAAAGAACTCTGGCCCGCAAACAACATCAGCTGCGAAACGAGTAGCCTGAAAGGAGACGCTCATGCCGAGAAGACGAATATATGCAACCAACGCGGAGCGTCAGGCTGCCTACAGACACAAGCTATGCAGCGGCAGTCAAGCGGCACAAGAGTCGATTCCGCCTCTTGCGGCAGTATCATCCAAGCCTGGACACAAGAGATGGCGCGGATTGCTAAAACACGCAACGCTGCTTGTCGATCAGGCCGCGTGCGAGATGGAAAGTTACTTCGAAAGCCGCTCAGAAGAGTGGCAGTCCTCAGAACGGGGCGAGGGTTTCACTGAGATACTTGATGCCGTCCAGGATGTTCTGGCTTCTCTGGGCGAGGTGCCTTACTAGCGTTATATCGTAACGCGTTACGATATAACTGGACATCCTAGCCGCAGGGGACATTTTTCCTTTGCAATTATACGCAGGGTTGTGCCTTACCGGCCAAGGCAATTTACACACAACACTTGACGCTACCTTCGCCCTGATTTGTCCCTTCCGGTTAGTCCACGGCGCGTTGGGAATAACTCTAAGACGGAGGACACGCGACCATGCCGGAGCAATCCACAACTGGCAATCAGACGCCGGAGCCGCACCAACCGATCTTCGTCGTGCAAAAGCACGATGCGAGCCACCTTGATTGCCATCTTCGACTGGAAGTTGAGGGCGTTCTGAAGTCATCGGCCGGTACCGAAGGGGCCATCCCTTAACCCTAAAGAAAAACGCCTGGCGGTCCCCACGGAAGACCATCCAATCGCCTACGCGAACTTCGAGGGTGTCATTCCCAAAGGGCAATACGGGGCGGGACGAGTGATAGTCTGGGATACAGGGACTTACCACAACATTACTGAAGAAAATGGAAAGCCTTTGCCTGCTGAGCGCGCGGTAGAAAACGGGCACATATCGTTTTGCCTGAGCGGAAAGAAACTCAATGGCGGATTTTCGCTGCGGCGCTTCAAGACTGGTGATGATGAGGCGTGGCTGCTTATGAAGATGGCTGATGAATACGCGAACGCTGCGAGCGATGCGTTGAAGACAAAACCCGAATCGGTGCTGAGCGGCCGAACAATCGATGAGTTGGCAGTGGAGGAATAGGCGATGGACAAGATCACGATCGATCAGTATACGGTGGAAATAACAAACAAGGATAAGGTTCTTTTCCCTGACGACGGCATCACTAAAGCTGAACTGGTTGATTATTATGCTCGCATTGCTGAGACAATGTTCCCGCACGTCAAAGGGCGACTCGTAACCATGTGCCGGTATCCTGATGGCATACGAACGGAAGGCTTCATAGAAAAAGAGGCTCCGGATTACTTCCCGGATTGGGTGAAACGCGTATCGGTGGATACGAGAGATGGCGAGGAAATAACAATGGCTGTATGCGAGAATGCCGCCACCCTGGTATACCTCTCCAGCCTCGCCAGCATCACCCAGCATATATGGACGAGCCGCATTGACAAGATAGACATTCCGGACAAAATGGTTTTCGATCTGGACCCGAATGGGGTTGGCTTCGAGCTCGTGCGCTCGGTTGCCGCATCTCTCAGGGGGCTGCTGGAAGACGAACTCGGTTTGACGGCATTTGTTATGAGCACAGGGTCACGTGGACTGCACGTGGTTGTGCCCCTGGTTCGGAGCGAGGGCTTCGACGAAATCCGGCCCTTTGCTCGGGATGTGGCGGATGTGCTGGCCAATCGGCGGTCCGAGCTTGTAACAACCCAGCAGCGTATTGAGAAACGCGAGAACCGCGTATATATAGACATCCTGCGCAATGCTTACGGGCAGACCTCTGTTGCTCCGTATTCGATAGCGCACTTCCCGGCGCGCCGGTGGCCATGCCGCTGGACTGGCAGGAGTTGGGCGATGTTAATCTGACTCCGCGAGAGTTCACGCTGCGGAACCTGTTTACCAGGTTGGACGAGCGCGGCGATTTGTGGGGAAGGATATGGGAGCAGGCCTGTTCGCTGGACGAGGCTCGGGATCGGATGGAGTCGCTCTTCTCCGAGATCGTTGCCAGGAGCGATAACGTCGGCGGGGTCGATGGATAATACGAGGATTCACAGCAATGTTTTTTACTGGAAGCTGACAGTGGTTGACATCAATCCGTAGCGAACGTCGCTGAAGGATCTACCCGTGCGCCGTGCGCTTTCAACATCTTTTACCGTAACCTGTCCCGGTGAGAAATACCATCTGAATGAGATTTTTTCGCCGGGTCTAAGGATGTGAGAGAACCTGTGATACGGCGAGCCGCAGCCATCGATTCCCGACATCATTATTCCTCGGGACATAGATGAGTCGTTTTGGATCGTAATCACATACGGACCCGCGGAAGTATTGCCCGATTGAGTTATGCGATCGTTCCCAACGGAAATGGTGAGGTTGCGCGTCTCCACTTCTTCAATAGATCCTCTAGCAATTGCTTTAGTGGCAGCCTCGCCTTCCAGCAGGGTAACCTTTCCGCCAACGCTGTGAAGATCGAACGCCACCTCAGGCCAATACACATAGATAAAGCCGTGGCTAAAACCCGAAACCGCGGCACCGCCCGGCCACAGCGGCCCCGGCACAATAAGCTGAATCTCTTTTCTGCTCGAGTCACTGGCGCTCATCAGCATGTGGTCGGCTCCGTGGATGGCATCGGTTACCATCGCCATAGCCGGCTGGCTATCAGCGATGGTCTGTCCATCCCTGGTTATTGTGGATCTTCCGAAGGCGACTACATACGCAGTTGTTCTCGGTAATCGAGCCCGCCAATACTGTGTCGAGCCGAACATGCTCTCGCAGTATTCCCACGCCGCCGAAGTGAGTGAAGTCTGTACCCACCGGTTCCAGACCGGTGAACTGAACCGTATACTGGGATCCACCTGGCGGATAGTTGAATGTGGCGGCGACGGTTGCCCTGTCACCGCTGTTGGCGATATCGCCGGCGGTGGCGTCGACAGCACTCATTTGGAGAGTTCCGGTGATCTGCTGCGGAGAGGTCGAGTTGAAATCGCTGGTGTAAATGTACGATTCGCTCGCGCGGCTGGAAGTGTACGCCGCAGGCGCCCCTGTCGCCACAGCCTTCGATATGTCGCTTCCGGCTGTTGACGCCGGGCTGAGTGCGCGATCTGTCTGTTGAGCCGAAGCGCTTGCCGGGAACAGCCATAGAGCCGCCAGTGCCGGCACGACAGCCAACGTAGAGGCATGGCGTCTTTTTCTGCGGTAAGCTCTCATCTCGAGCATCCCTCCGTTCGTTGAGTGGGCGATCCCCACTGGGGGTCGGAAGCATTGGCTTTGAACCATTACTACCCTGTGACATGTCCAAACAAACGGGGTGGACTGCGCCTGGCGCCATTAGCGAGTCATTGTGCTCGCAAGCGCAAGTTGGCAGGCAATATAAAGAGGGAAGTCTGCGCAGACTTCCCTCAGTATCAGCATGCGCCCTGGTGGAGCTTTAATCGCCGCTCAATCTCGTTAACCGAAGACAAGGGAAGACGTCATTCTTCCGAAACCCGCCAGCATGTAGGTTCTTCTCGCATGCTCGCATCGCAGCAAGTCCCTCAATTGGACTGTCCTGTCTGCTGGGAAATACCAGCGGAACGTATATCGTTCACCGGGAGCCAATACCCTGCTGAATCGAATATACGGCGACGGTCCCCTGTCGATGCCCTTCAGCACTACACCGCGCGAGCTGGAAGAATCGTTTCTCACGGTAACCAGGTAGAGGCCGCCAAGCGGCTGTGTTGCATCACTTACGATCCCATTGTTTGTTATGGATATCGTTATCGGCGTCATCGGCTGAGCGCTTGCCGCCGACGGCAGCATCCACAATGCGACCACTGCCAATATCCCTACAGCGAGCCACGTGGGCGTATGTATATTCCTCATGGTCATTCTCCTATTCACCCGTCCTAGCGGGATTGTTTTAGGCAACACCATGGTTTGTATACCCCCTAGGGTAGGTCGCTAAAACGCGGATTGATGCGCAGAGCAGCCGGCGGGTTTAGATTATCATGACACCGGCGTCCCCGAATTCGCAGGGATGGGATAGCTTCAGCTCGATATCATTGAGCCCCGGTTTGACGAGACGAGAAACATCCACCTCGAACGGCGGCCAGGCCCGCAATCCCGCCGATCGTCCGTTGACGAAATACTCCACTGTGGTGGAAGGATTGTCGACGCGAATAAAGGCTCGTTGTGACGGAAGAAGATTTGGAAGCATAACCGTTTGTCTGTATGTCGCGTCTCCCGACCCATCCGAAACGCACCCCCATTCTCCGGGCAGAGAGCGCTTATAGATCTCATCGGGAACTGGCGGAGGCACTGCGAGTGAGGGGTGATCATCAAATGAAATGAGCATGGAACCGTGGCGTTCAAATTCCTGAAGCAGTAAGGTTCGGCTTCCTATCTGGGTGCAGTTTGGCAGCGCGGTTCTTTGACCGGTCTCCGGATTGAGAACGCAGGGCGCCTTTGTGCATCTGATGGATAATCGAACAATTCGGGCCTCGTTTGCGGTGTTGGCAAAGAAATATATCTCGCCGCTGTTCAACGCTCGGTGATGAAACAATATATCGTCACATTCACTCCCGTGCCAGCGGATGCTGACTTCCGGTTTTATCGCTTCGCAGACTACATGATGCAGGTGCGAGGCGAGTTCGGCAGGGTTTTTCAGGCGCAGGAAGAATGTTTCGTGCCGGTGGCGGGAGACTACTGACGCACCGGCTTGTTGCCTTGGATCAGTCGGGTCAACGCCAAACAGCGAAAAGAAGATGTCCCGGATCTGTGGGCTGGGATCTCCGTGCGCATCGAATTCCGGGAGCACGTTGGTCGCAATGACCATTCCGCCGTCTTCTACGAACTCCATGATCTTCAGCGCGGCTTCATAGCTGATCGCACTGAGCGGTGGGATGATGAGCAGTTCGTAGCTGTGCCCGTCGGTCAGCAACTGCTGATCCACACAGCAGGAGCCGACAAGTCCCGGCTCGTCCAACACGTCATAGCCCAGGTGAGATCTGATCAGGGCTTCGTGATACGCCTGCGAATATGGCGTCCTGCACGACTGGGCAGCTTGCAACAAGGCGGCTTGTGCGACGTATCTTCCCTGCGCCAGGGCATAATTAATGCGCGCGGTGTAGCTGGAGAACTCCGCATAGCCAGGCGAGCAGGCCGGCGGCTGAGCCCGCGGATGTTGAATATCGGTCTCCGGCCGCAGCTTGGAGCTGGCGTCATGGTATGATAGATCAAGAGGCGACGCTTTGCAGCGGTCAAAGTCCGCCTTTATCTGCTCGATGGAGAGATGGTTCACACTGCCATCGGTCGCTCGGCAGCCCTGCGACGATGTGAGGCGATATTCCGGTGGCGGATTGTTGAATGAGTTGAGCATAGTCTCCTGTCTAACTGCGTGCTCTACTCCGGCTCTCCGCGGCAGGATTAGCGCCGTCTTGTGGAGAAGAGATGCGCGGAGGTGAGTTAATGCGCTGGTTTGTTAGTTGTGCTTGTATAGCCGTGTGCTGCTGCGCAGCTATATTCATAATCGGATGTTCTCAGGTGCAGCCGCAGGCCGGGACTCGGGTAGTCTTTGCTTTGCCTCAATCAAATATCGCTACGAGGGCAAAGATTGCCGAACTTGGGCGCTATCTCGTCTCCAGAAGTGTTTCTGTGCTTGACGTTGACAGGCCGAGAGTGGACTCTGTCACAGATCAAACGCTGGTCCTGTTACTGCCGAACAAGAGAGTTCCGCTTAGAGAAGTTTCGGAACTCTTGCAGGAAACCAGTCTTCAGCTTTTCCATCTGAGTTCGGTTGCTACCGAGAAGCATCCGGAGCGGGCCTGGAAGATGATGCTTCCGACCCAAGATCGATCGGCTTACCTGTTCCTTGGGCCTGATGCCCAAAGAGTCGACAGTCTGGCAAATCCCCGCGAGTTATTGAAAAACGTAGTGGAGTATCCCGCTAATAACCCGATTCTTACCGGAAGAGAGATTCAGCGGGATGCGTCGCTCAGAAAAGCAGGAGATACCTGGGCGATTGTGGTTCACTTCACTTCCGACGGGGCGAAAACGTTTTACAACTTTACCAGGAACAACCGAGGTGAATACCTCGCGGTGTTCTATAACGGCGTGTTGGTCTCCGCGCCCAAGGTGGACGAACCGATCCAGGGCGGCGAGGCGTTTCTGACCGGGTTCGCTACGGCTGAAAGGCTCGGTCCGCTATAAATGAGATCAACTCAGGCAAGCTGCCCTTTGCGGTGAAAATCAAGTCGGTTGAGTATAGCGGGCGCTTGTAAGGTCCTGCATCAATTTGACACCCATCGCGAGTGACAGATAACATGTCTGTAGAGTCCATTGTGATAAATATAATCAGCGTTGCACTCATAGTTATATCGATTCCATTCATAGCCTTGTTGATCGGTACACGCTATCAAGCGTGCCCGGGAGCTTTCGCACAGGATCGATGAATATCACGAGGAACAGGAAGCGCAAAGCAAGCAGCCTGGGCCAATTGATCCTTATCAGGGGATGGCGCAATTATTCGGCGGTGAGGCTGAGCCCGGGGACCGGGAGAAGTCGTGAAAATCACTTTTCTGGGCACGGGCACTTCTCACGGGGTGCCGATGATAGGCTGTGATTGTCCCGTTTGCAGATCAGAAGACCAAAAAAACAAGCGTGGCCGCTGCTCCGTCCTGATAGAAACGCAGGCAGCGAATATTCTTATAGACACTCCTCCTGAGCTTCGCCTGCAGGTAGTTAGGGAGAACGTGCGGGCAGTAGATGGGATTCTTTTTACGCATGCCCACGCTGACCATATCTTCGGTCTCGATGACGTTCGCAGGTTTAACGATCTATCCGGTAAGACGATGCCGTGCTATGGTTCGACGGAGACACTGAGGATCATCAGGCAGGCGTTTGAATACGTATTCGTGCCGACACAGATTGGAGGCGGGAAACCGTCTCTGGAGTTGATACCGGTGGATGGTCGGTTCAAAGCCGCAGGCGTCGATGTTGTCCCGGTTCCCGTTCTGCATGGCCGGATGCGCGTGCTCGGGTTCAGAATCGGAAGTTTCGCCTACGTTACCGACTGCAGTGCAATCCCCCCGTCCTCCATGGAACCATTGAGGTCACTGGACGTTCTGGTTGTCGGCGCCATCCGCCACGAGCCACACGAGACTCATTTCTCAATAAGTGAATGCCTCGCCGTAATACAGGAACTGCGTCCCACACAGGCGTTCATTACCCACATCACACACCGCCTGGATCACCAGAAGACCAACGAATCCCTGCCACCCGGTGTAGAGCTCGCCTATGACGGGCTGAATGTGGAAATCCACGACTGAATAGCGGCCGACCACAAAGATCTCACAGGAATAATCCCACGCATCAAGAAGTTACAAATGGACGGATTTATACGCAGGATGGGTAGCATGTCCCGGAGAATTGCCACCAGTGTACGGGATGAGGTAGCAGCGTGGATCAAAATATGGATGTAAGGCAGTTTTGCGAGAGCGTTCTGGAGTTGGCCCGGGCGAAAGGCGCGGATTACGCGGACGTGCGGGTAGTGAATCGAGACTCCGAGGGCATACAGGTGCGGTCCGGTAAGGTCGAGCATCTGGAGCGGCAATCGAGTTACGGGTTCGGTGTGCGGGTCATTGTAGACGGGTCTTGGGGGTTCTCAAGCAGCCATATGGTGAATAATGAGCACGCCGAAAGAGTCGCGGACGAGGCGGTTCGCATCGCCAGGGCGTCATCTCTGGTAAAGCGGAAGAGCGTGGAACTGGCCCCTGTCGATGTGCAGGAAGGTCTTATTACTATGGACTTCAAGGTCGACCCGTTCGATGTTGGGCTGGATGAGAAGATTAGTCTGCTGAAAGAAGCCGACGCGGCGCTCCGGCAAAATGAGAAAATCAGGGTTACCGACTGCTCCATGGACTTCTGGCGGTTTGACCAGGTTTTCGCCAGCACGGAAGGTGCCTACATCGAGCAAAAGAAGATCGAGAGCGGTTCGGGGATCGCGGCGACTGCCATCGAGGGGGATGAGGTTCAGCGCAGGTCATATCCCTGTTCATTCGGCGGGGACTATGCTTCGGCTGGATACGAGTTTGTGCAATCGCTCAAGCTGATAGATCACGCGGATGAGGTTGCGCGCGAGGCGGTAGAACTTCTCAGCGCTCCGATTTGCCCGTCAGGTGAGCAGACACTTATCCTCGAAGGAAGCCAACTCGCGCTGCAGGTGCATGAGTCCTGCGGGCATCCGATAGAGCTCGACCGCGTGATGGGAATGGAATCCTCGTATGCCGGCACCAGTTTCCTTACTACCGACAAGCTCAACAATTTTCGATATGGTTCCCGGGAAGTCAATATCACTGCGGATGCCACGCTTCCCGGAGGTTTGGGCAGTTTCGCATTCGATGACGAAGGCGTGCCTGCCCAGCGCACAGATATCGTGCAGGAGGGCATCTTCAGCGGATACCTCACTTCGCGGGAAACCGCCGGGGAAATGGGTTGGCGGAGTGGGGGAGCCATGCGCGCGGACGGCTGGGACCGCATCCCGCTAATAAGGATGACTAACATCAATCTGCTTCCAGGAGACTGGACACTCGAGGAACTCATAGCCGATACGCCTGACGGCATCTATGCAGCGGATGTGAAGAGTTGGAGCATCGACGATAAGCGCCTCAACTTCCAGTTCGGCACCGAGATAGCGTGGGAGATCAAGGACGGTTCCATAGGAAGAATGTTCAAGAACCCCATATACTTCGGCATCACCCCGGAGTTTTGGGGAAGCTGCGACGGAGTTTGCGGCCAGGATGACTGGCATCTATGGGGAGTTCCGAACTGTGGCAAGGGTGAGCCGATGCAGGTAGCGCACGTGGGCCACGGCGTTGCACCGGCAAGGTTCAGACAGGTGAGAATGGAGGGCGCGAAATGAGTGACATCATTGGGATGGGGCCGGAGAAAGTCAGGTCGATGCTCAAGGTTGCGCTCGATCATTCAGGCGCCGACCAGACAGAGGCAGCCCTGTTTGCCGGAAAATGGGCGCTCACGCGTTTCGCCAACTCCACAATTCACCAGAACATGGGCGGCGGCAACGCCTCGATGCGCGTAAGAGCGGTGTTCGGCAAGAAAGTGGCGGCCGGAAGCAGCAATAAGATCGATGAAGCGGGTATTCGAGCTCTTGTGGATGATGTCGTCAATATGGCGCGGCTCCAGGACGAGAACCCGGACTTCGTTTCGCTGCCCGAGCCCATCGCGCCAGCCGAGATCGTGGAGGCTTTTTCACGGGATACTGCGCAGAGCGCACCCGAGCGTCGCGCGGAGATGGTAGAAGCCATTGTTGCGGAATCCGACAAAGTGAGCTCAACAGCGGCAGGCTCTGTATTCGTTCGAGGATATGAGCATGCGGTTATGAACAGCCTCGGGATCGACTCGTATTATCGCGGAACTGCATCGGATGTTGTGACGGTTGTGACCGGACCGGATGGCGGGTTTGGCTACGCATCGGCGAGTGCCTGTGACCTGGGGACGATCGATGCCCGGGCGATTGGCACAAAGGCGGCGGGGCTTGCGGAAAGAAGCCGCAATCCGGTGGGCATGGAGCCCGGGAATATGAGTGCATTCTGATGCCGAACGCGGTCGCTGACATGGTTGGTATGATGGCGTATATGGGTTTCGGCGCGCTCTCCTATCAGGAGAATCGCAGTTTTATGAGCGGCAAGCTCGGGCAGAAGGTTGTGAGCGAAGACATAAACATCTGGGACAATGGGCTCGACCCTCGGACTTTCGTCGCAGTTTACGACACCGAGGGGGTAGCCAAGCAGTGTGTGGACCTCATCAAGAGCGGCGTGGCGACCGGACTTTTTGACGATTCCTACACAGCGCACCGCGAAGGCAAAAAGTCTACCGGACACGCCTTCGGGGGAGAGCGCGAGATATCAGGCAGCGATCTGAATCTTATTCTCGCCCCGGGAAGCGCCCGCGTCGACGACATGATCTCGAACACAAAGCGTGGGCTTTTGGTGACGCGGTTCCACTACACCAATGTTGCGCATCTCATGACCGCGACCATCACCGGGATGACGCGCGATGGCACGTTCCTTGTAGAAGACGGGCGGATAGTCGGGCCGGTTAAGAACATGAGGTTTACCCAGAGTGTTCTGGAAGCGCTTTCCTGTGTCGACATGATCGGGCGAGACCTGGAGCTCCACGGCGGAGTCCTCGTTCCCGCACTCAAGGTCGGCAAGTTCAGGTTCTCCAGCGCGACGCAGTTCTAAGTTCGGGGGCATTGCCCTGGGATAATTGGTTCACTGCGTGATCCCGGTCTGTGCGATGGATTGGATGTAGTACTTCTGAACGAGGATGAACAGCAGGATCGACGGGAGGGCGATCATTACCGCGCCCGCCATCATCGCGCCGTAGCTGTGGATGTAGCGCCCCTGGAGCGCGGCCATACCTACGGGCAAAGTGCGCATCTGAGGCGAGTAAAGAGTAATGAGCGGCCAGAAATAATCGTTCCAGGAGCCCATGAAACTCATTACGAGCAGGGTGATGACGACCGGCTTCGAGAGCGGCACTATGACGTGCCGAAGCACCTGCAGGGAAGATGCGCCGTCCATTACCGCGGCTTCCTCCAATTCTCGAGGCAGGCTGAGGAAGAACTGCCTAAGGAGCAATACCCCGAACACTCCTCCCAAGCCGGGGAAGATAACGGCCGCATAGGTGTCGGTCCAGCCGAGTCTGTCCACGATTACGTAATTCGGTACCAGAAGCACGATCCCGGGCACCACCATGGTCACAAGCATAGCCATGGTGTATATCCGCTGTCCCCTGAACTCGAAGCGCGCCAGGGGATATGCCGCGAGGACGCAGATAGTCACCGCGAGCACCGAAAATGTGACTGCCACCACTGAGCTGTTCAGAAACCACCTGAGCACAGGAGTGTCCTCGGGATGCGCGAAGATGTCACGGAAGTTGGCCAGTGTAGGCCGGAACGAGAGGAGGGAGGGGGGTTTTCAGAGTGTCGGCATCCGATTTCACGGACGTTGTCACTGCCCAGTACACTGGGAACAAGAACGCCATGCCGAGGATCAGCGCTAGAGAGAAAACAGCGGTCTTCCTTAACATCAGTCGTCCTCTTCCTTACGAAGAGCCTGAACTGCAGCAGCAGGAAAGCGAGCATAATCAGGCCGGTCATGAAGCCCATTGCACAGGCACTTCCCACACGCGGGTGGCAAAGAATTAAATGCGTCTGCGTAAATGCACATCATAACTGACATTGTGCTGCGATCCGGGCCACCGCCGGTCATGAGCTGCGGTTGCGCGAAGAGGTTGAACGATGCTATGACCTGCATCACCAGAACGAAAAGCAGAACGTTCTTGATCCGGGCAGCGTGATATATAGAAGTGACTGCAGCCGGTTCGCGCCGTCCATCAAAGCCGCTTCGTATATCTGCTTTGGTATTGCCTGCAGGCCGACGAGCAGTATCACCATGTTCCATCCGACAGTCCACCACACCGTCGCCATCACTATAGCCATCCATGCCCCGGGTTGCTCGGTCAGCCATGGGAGCCTGGTCATTCCCATCAGCCCCAGCAGATAATTGATGACGCCGTTGTCGTAGAGAAGCAGCCAGCGCCACACCACTGCAATGACCGTGACTGCCAATGCCGCGGGAAGCAGGAACAGAGTGCGGAAGAGTCGCTGCTGCCAGCTCCTGAGGTCGCTCGAGTTGACCAGCAGCGCAAGGCCAAGGCCGACGGCGACCAATGGAGGCACGCTGAACACTACAAACCTCAGGGTGACCAAAATGGCCTTCCAGTAGTAGAGCGTGCGTATAAAATCGGGGTGGAACAGGCGTGCAGTAATACTTCAGGCCAACGAACTCCGGTTTTTGGGTGTAAAGTCCCCATCGGTGCAGGGATATCCAGAAGCCGTAGAAGAACGGAAAAACGACGAACATCGAGAAAAACACGGCGTGGGGTGCCATGTATGCATAGGGGACCACTCCCTTCCTTGCTCCGGCCCAGTTAAACTTTTTCTTGCGTGCCTTCATAGTGTTAGTCCTGATCCTGTCCCAGGAGCGTGGTGGCATCGCGCGCTGCTTTCTTGAGCGCGGGCCGGGCGCTGCATTTGCCGGAAAGAACATTGGTGACGGCATCGTTTACGGGCGCAGTCGCCTCTTCCACCGCAAGGCTGCGCGTCGGGAATGCGGCATCGCGCACATCCTTGTATACCGAGAGTATGTGTGGCAGGTGAGAAAGCTGCCCCGAGAGGAGATCGACTTGCGTATAGGGAGTGAGCCGGTGCCCGCCCACGCGGCGGTGTGATCGCTCATATACGTGAAGAATGTGACGCAGGCCGCCGTTCGCTGGGTGACGAGTTGCGCGTCCTAAAGACGATCATGTCTGTGTGATCCAGTCACCACCCGAATGCTTGGCCACCGCCGAGGTCTAGGAGGTAGCACGCAGCCGAAGTCAAGGCCCTTCGCGCCCCAGAATTGCGGAAGCATCAGACATGCTTGTTGATTTCCATTGCGCACTTGCCGGCTGACAAATCCTTCGGCGTCCGCAATCCACCTCCACATTGGCGGCGAGACTTTATATTCCATATAAGATCGGCCATAGGACTGCAGAGCGTTGATCCCTTGCGGGCTATCGCACAGGCACGTCTTCTTGTCCGGGACCAAAGGGCGCCGCCGGCGCTCATCATTATGGGATCTCGTAGGTCATGTGACGGCTGGCACGATGGGAACACATCGTGCCCCATATATATGTTGCCGTCGCCATTGGTGTTCTGGTGGCTTTTTCGCGATAGATCTTTTCAGGGTCTCCCGGCGGTTGGAGGGTGGACGTCGTCGAGTCCCGCCCGGTGGAAGAGTTCCTTGTTTCGAGTAAGGCACGAGGGGCACCATATCCAGCGGGATGGAGAGACGGTGTCGTCAATGGTCCCCGACGCTCTCACGCTTGAGGAAAAAAATGAGCCGGGTCCAGATCCTTCACCTAACCACCTGGACCGGGCACGAGCATGCCCGCGCGCGCAAACTCCCGAGCTTGAGTTATGTGCGCCACCCCGCAGTCCGGCGGCGGCATCCTGCCCTTGATAGACAGGGGGAGTTTACATAATAGTCGGCCCAGAGCATGATCCACATATTAATGTGATCTTGACCTTTGTGACTGGTGTTGAGCCATCCACCATCTTCTGAATATCATGTGAGCCAGGGCCAGTGAAGCCGTTCCAGAAAATATATGATAATATCCCCCTCAAAATGCTCGCAGGCATTCTCATCAGCGATTCGCATCTTCTTGGGAGCCGACGGATGTCTTCGACAGGTAGACTCAGACACAGCGAGAAAGCTATGGCTGTGACAGGAGTGAGGCCTCGGACAAGCCTGCGACGATTGCGCAATGCGAGAGCGAAGCTCATCGGTGGTCACCCTTTGCCTCGGTCGTGCCGGGCAGCAAGGGGCGAATCCAGTCCTCGATCCATGTCTTGGCGGAAAAATCCACCTCAAGCGGAAGTATCCAGGAGTAACGGTCGCTGCCGCTTCTTGGAGAGTTCTGGACAGGCATATAACCGTGAAAGACCAGCCAGTAGCGTCCATTTGAGTTCACAATGCTGCCGACCCCGGGCCCGGCTGCGATGCTTCTGCAGTAGTTGGGCCAGCCCTGTATCTGAGACTGGAGCAGATACTTGACTTCCTTGCCGGGGGAGGGGTTTCCCCAAAGGTTCCTGTGGTCGGGGACCAGGACCTTATGATAATACTTGCCCTCCGGCGGGATAAGAGAGTCGGAGTAAGCCAGAGCCAGCTTGTAGTTGTCCTGGAGGTAGTCTCCCACCGAGTAGCACATCACGTATTTTCCAGCGATTCTGGTGAAATTAGCGCCCTCCACAAGCTGCATGTAGCCTGGATTGCGGTCCTCGGACCGGTAACCGTCGGGGTGGAGAAGAATGCGGGGTTTGTAGGACGGGTCCAGGTTGTCCGGGTCCAGCATTCGGTGAGCCCAGATGCAGTTGTCGGTGGAGTCCGGCATGTGCGCAACGTAAACCAGATAAAGCGTTCCATCGCCGTCTCTTATTACCTTCGAGTCATATGCATCCCAGCCGCTCGCGACATCGCCCACCAGGATCTTATCCAGGCGCCAGTCGGTGATTGGGTGTCCTTGAGACCACTTCTGATCCTTATCCGGAACCAGGTGGCCGATTACCGTCCTGAAGTGGCCGTAGTGGAGTGTGGCGTAGGCGTGGTAGCTGCCGTCGGTGTGCTTGTAAAGAGTAAAGCCCCACATCTGCACGGGTGTCGGACCGAAATCAATATGCAGGTCCACCCGTTTGAGCGACTCAGGAGTGAGCGCCTTGCCCTCGAGCAGGTAGGGCATCGTCCCGAACACATACCAGTCCGAACCGTCGCGGAAGATGAAAGGGTCCGCCATGGGCTCGTAGGATATTGGCTTCGTTTGCCGGGGTCCTGGTGTGCACATAACTCCTCCAGTCGCTGACAAATACAGCGCGGCAGCAAGCGCGCATACCAACCCTCGCATCGTATTTCGAACCATCGAATCCTCACCAGGGGTCACCCGCTTGCATCGTTTGATAAACTGCCTCATCTTATTTTGCACTATGCCACAGATGCCGGGTTTTGTCAAACGGATTGCGGCTGTCGGACTGGTGAGTTGGGCTATCCCGCGGCATAAAAAAAGATGGGCCCCCTTTCGGGGGCCCATCAGTGTAGACGTTTAGTCTATGTCAGAGTCTCCTCTTGGCTGCACAATCAGTGCTCCACCGGTTGTCTTGCTTACGATTCCCGTTAAGGAAACGAAGCTGCCGATGGTCTTGGTTATGCCAGCAGTGGAAACGTTTACTCCATCGTTGTTACCGTCAGAGAAGAGGCTGCCGTCATTGACGTTGACAAAGCCCGATCCTGCGGTCGTGGAACCCCAGACCTTGACCAGTATTCCCACGAGGTTGGTGATGCCATTGTTGGCAACGCCAATAGCGCTGGGAGCAGTGGTCGAACCATCGTTACTATCGATGGAAGTGCAGTTGATATATCTCTCACCATTAGCATCGGTCATGATGGTTCCGGTCAGCGTTACGCCATTACCGGCAGTAACTGAGAGACCAGCGGGAAGCACGACCTTGATGCCACAAGTCCTGTCGGACTCTTCGATGTAGATAGCATTTCCGGCGAACACACCGGAGGCCACTGTGACTATCTTAGCAGCGGTTATCTGGACAACAGTGTTGTCAGCCATAGCCTTAAGCTGAGATAGTCTTGTCACTGGATTCGCGGGAGCCAACGTCCTGTTAATGGTACTCGTTGCGGACGTCAGCGAAACGGTTTCGGTATCCTTACCAAAGCCGGACTTGGTGATTGTCAGTGTATACGATCCAGTTGTCATGCTGATTGAGTAAGTGCCGTCAGCGGCAGTGGTCGCTGAGATGCCACCACCGAAGTTAACCGTTGCGCCACTTATCGCGCTGCCGTCCTTGGAACTGGTTATGGTTCCACTAACGGTGCAGAGCTGCTGTAAGGTTCCGTTGTGTCCGGAACTGCTGGATCCGGTCAGGTTAACAGTTCCCCCTCCGACGGGGTTCGTGTAGCCGGTCTTAGTGAACGAGAACACATGCGAACCCGTTACAGTGTTGACTGTGTAATTACCGTTGCTGTCTGTCGTCGCGGTAGCAGTGTCATAACTAACCGTTACTCCGCTGATACCCGCGCCACCATTGACATCGGTTATCTGGCCGGTAGCTGCACAAACCTCCTGCAAGGTTCCGTTGTGTCCGGAACTGCTCGTTCCAGTCAGGGTAACGGTTCCTCCGCCTGAGGGGTTCGTATAACCGGTCTTAGTGAACGAGAACATGTGCGAATCCGTTACAGTGGTGACCAAGCAGTTACCGTTGCTGTCTGTCGTCCCGTAGCAGCGTCGTAACTAACTGTTACTCCGCTGATACCAGCGCCGCCATTGGCATCGGTTATCTGGCCGGTAGCCACACAAACCTGCCGCAGGGTTCCGTTGTGTCCGGGGCTGCTGACTCCGGTCAGCACAACGGTTCCTCCGCCTACTGGGCTTGTGTAACCAGTTTCACTGAACGAGAAGAGATGCGAACCCGTTACAGTAGTGACCGAGTAGTTACCGTTGCTGTCTGTCGTCGCGGTAGCGGCGTCGTAACTAACCGTTACTCCGCTGATACCCGCGCCGCCATTGGCATCCGTTATCTGGCCGGTAGCTACGCAAATCTGCTGCAGTGTTCCATTATGAATATTGGAACCTGCAACCAGCGTGAATGTTCCACCTCCCACGGGGTTCGTGTAACCGGTCTCGCTCAACGAGAACACATGGGAACCCGTGAATGCGGTGACCGTGTAGTAGCCGCTGCTGTTCGTAGTCGCTGTTGCAGTGTCGTAACTAACCGTTACGCCGCTGATACCAGCGCCTGTATAGGCATCGGTTATCCGCCCTGTGGCGGTGCACGAAGGAAGGAAGTTGAAGTTGACTGTGTCGGCGCCAACACTCAAGACCACTGTCTTTGAGTTGGAATTGGCGCCCTGGCTTGCCGTCATCGGCTGACTTGCCGCTGGTATCTGCAGCAATGTGTAGTTGCCGGATACATCAGTTGTAGTCGCAGCCTGTGAATTGGGACCCGCGGTAACCAGAGCACCGCTGACCGGAGCGGAACCATTAAGGACTGATCCGGTAACGGTAGCAAAACCAGCAGGTACTGTTGAGGGATACTCGTAAGCACCGATGTCAGGCCAGCTTCCCTGGAAAGGAAGACCGACATAAACACCTGCATCAATCGCAGGGCTGGTTGATTGCAGCGAGTTGTCGCTGTTAAGTTGAGGATCGACGTTGGTAGTCTCTGAGGCAGCCAGCACGTATGTGCTGTCTGTTCCAGGTGTTACAACATTGCCGGTCGTCCCAAAGAACATGTTGTATCCGTGAGTAATGCCAGTGTTGCCGGCACACACGCCATAGCCACATTCGTAGACTATGTTGTTCTCGAAGACTCTACCGGTCAGATCATCCGGGGAGTAATAGCCGCCGCCAGTGCCACTATAAATAGTGTTGTTGACAACTATGTTGCCGCCGCTGCCGGCGCCGTTATCCGTTATGCCCCAGGATACGCTGGATCCGCTGGTGCCGTTCATTGATATGTAGTTGTGGTCAATCTCGCAGTTGGTGCTGCCGCTGAGCCATAAACCCTGCGGGGCATAGTTGCCGGATGTGAGGTTGCAGTTCCGGACAATACAGCCCGTGGTGTTCAGGAGTTCCAGAGGGTTCCCTGTTCCATTGATCCACAGATTGTTGAGAACGATGTAGTTGGCAGTGATCTCAGGACCATTTCCTGTCAAGTACATGTCGATCATAGCCTCATTTGGCTGAGCGTCAGGGCATATGTTAAGTGATCGGCTTGGAAGCGGTTCCCGAGCAGACCGATATGGGCACACAGCTCACCCATTAGCAGCTGACGGTGAGAAGTAGCCCTGTACCATTACAGTGTCACCAGGATTGAGTATTCCCTTGACATCGCCGTTGTTGATGGAGGCCCAAGGCCCGTGGCCGCCACCCAATACGGCAGCCAGACCATCGTTGGTATCGCTCTGGCCGCCATCTCCCGGTGCACCCAGACCTGCGACGTAGTATGTCGTAGGCGGCGCAGGTGAAAGCGCGAAGTCGACTTCCACTCCACCGCCGGCAGGAACAACTTGCGCCGCGTGGGTGAGTGGGGTATAGGTTCTCAAGGTAGCAGTCACGTCGTACGTGCCTGCTGTAGTGTGGATAGTATACGTTCCGGCAGCGCCGGTTGTCGCAGTTCCGCTCGTAATGCTTACGGTCACTCCTGCTAATGGAACGCCACCTGATGTGACTGTGCCATAAATGATACCACCCGCGTATTCGAATGCGCCCATATCCGGTGCTGAGCCAAAGTAGGGCAGACCTACGTTAACGCCAGTGTCGATAGCGGGGCTTCCGTATAGCAGTTGATAGTTACCGGCAGCCGCATTCACGAACAGCGGATCTTCACCGGTGATCTCAGTCGGGTCGGCTGTCGTGCCTGAGAAGTCAGCAGTATTCTCATAGAACAGGTTGTTGGTGTGTGTGACGGTTGCGCCGTTCTGAAGGTCGATACCGTCGCCACTACACTGGGTGAAGATGTTATTCTTGATCGCAGTTCCTGTCGTTGCACCACCCGAAGCATCAAGACAGATACCATCTTGTCCAATACCAACAAACGTGTTGTTGTAGACGTTGCTGTTGGTGACCCCGTAGGCCATCCGTATACCCGTGGACTCCTCGTAAGTGGCGCTCCAGGGATACGGACCAATGACATTATTCTCGACGGTAATGCTGTCGTCGCTTCGTAAATCAACGGCCGACCAGCACCACGCTGTCGAGGATAAGTTACAGTTCTTGAGAGTGCTGTGGTTGGAGTTGCACCAGACAATGGAAGATCCGGCATTTCCGACAGCACCGTTTGACCCAACGACTGTAAAGCCGTCGATCACGCCATAGTTGAAGCCCCCCGAACATATTGAACCCGCAGCTGGCGGAATTCGTGAAGCTGACAGTAACCGGTACCTCTGCGTGATCGGTAATCACGTTACCGGCGGTTCCATTCGTCGTCAGTTGCAGCGAATGGGTATAGGTGTATGTTCCAGCGAGTACATGTATGGTGTCTCCAGGCTGGATGTATAGATTCT
>CAVZJH010000070.1:0-34351 GCA_963775535.1 uncultured bacterium
AATGGAGTGTGTAAAATCAAGTTGAGGTAGGTAAGGCGCATCCCTCTTTCTAATATGAGGTTAACGAGACCAACAGAAGGAGGAACGCGCCTTGAGAGAAGTATACGTCGAAGAGTTCGAGGAAGCAATAGAAGCTTGGTCAGAGGTTCGCGCTGCGGATTGTCCTTGGGGTCGATACAGGGAGTTTCAGCAAAGGGGGTTAAAGCATTTTGTGGAGTCGAGCCTGCGAGATGCGCTGAGTTGGAAGCTGGGAATTGGCTGGTATAAGCGTGGCGAGGGCCGTCGGGGCTATCGTAACGGTGTCTACCTGCGAACTCTGGTAACTCCGTATGGAACGGTAGAGATAGAGGTTCCACGACTGCGAGATGGAAGCTATGAGCACGGTCTTTGGGACGCTCATGGGCTGCTGACAAGCGAAGCGCGGGATTTGATACTGGAGACATATCTGTCAGGTCCGTCAACGCGCAGAGTGGGAGAAGTGCTTGGCAGAGTTTTGGGCTACGAGGTTTCCGCCGGCACGGTGTCTGCGATCTGCCAGGGTCTGGACGATCTAGTGAGGCAATATTGGTCTTCACCGCTTGACGATGACTGGGAGTATTTGCTGCTGGATGGGGTCGTTGTCAAGAATCGATCTGCTGTCGGTGCGGAGAAGCGCTGCGTGTTAGTCGCTATGGGGATATCCGGGACCGGTAGGAAACAGATCCTGTCATTTAAGCAGGTGGAGTCTGAGTCTGAGGTTTGCTGCAGCTCTTTTCTTGAGAGTCTATACAGACGCGGCTTCGAGGGCAAGAACCTGAAGCTGATATCGACAGATGGCGGAACTGGGCTCATTGCTGCTGTGGAAAACATGTGGCCGCACATCCCACGTCAGAGATGTTGGGCGCACAAGCTCAGAAACGTGGCTAACAAGCTCAAGAAGTGCAATGAGAAGGCTTGCCTGGATGGAGCCAAGCTAATCTACCTGGCGCCAAAGCGCACTGAGGCGGCAAAGAGATTTCGAGCTTGGCGGAAGAAGTGGATCGAGATGGAGCCGAAAGCAGTCGCCTGCCTGGAAGCTGACATCGAAGAGTTGCTGGAGTTCTTCAATGTGCCTGAATGTTTCCAGCGCAGAGTGCGAACCACCAATCCAATAGAAAGGGTGTTCAGAGAAGTGCGGCGGCGCACCAGGACAATCTCGTGCTTCACGAACCGACGCAGCGTCGACCGCATGCTCTACGCAGTGTTTGCATACCAAAATCGACACTGGGATGAGTCTTACCTGCCAAAGAACTCTGGCCCGCAAACAACATCAGCTGCGAAACGAGTAGCCTGAAAGGAGACGCTCATGCCGAGAAGACGAATATATGCAACCAACGCGGAGCGTCAGGCTGCCTACAGACACAAGCTATGCAGCGGCAGTCAAGCGGCACAAGAGTCGATTCCGCCTCTTGCGGCAGTATCATCCAAGCCTGGACACAAGAGATGGCGCGGATTGCTAAAACACGCAACGCTGCTTGTCGATCAGGCCGCGTGCGAGATGGAAAGTTACTTCGAAAGCCGCTCAGAAGAGTGGCAGTCCTCAGAACGGGGCGAGGGTTTCACTGAGATACTTGATGCCGTCCAGGATGTTCTGGCTTCTCTGGGCGAGGTGCCTTACTAGCGTTATATCGTAACGCGTTACGATATAACTGGACATCCTAGCCGCAGGGGACATTTTTCCTTTGCAATTATACGCAGGGTTGTGCCTTACCGGCCAAGGCAATTTACACACAACACTTGACGCTACCTGGCGATGGTTACGGTGGTTTCGGCGAATCCCCGGGGGCTCTTGTTGTCCCTATAGGTTCGGCAGCTCATCTGACTCGTTGGCCATGACCGACCCTGACTTCCTCATTGTGGTAAAATGTCAGCGCAAACAACGTTTCACATTTTGCTCCCCCGTGACGTCAAATCTATTGAACATGCACGAGACGATCGCACTGGAAACGATAGTGGTCATGAGCGGTGAGGCGGACCTCATCAGAGATGCCGTCGCTGGAGACCACCTTGCCTTCGAGCGGTTGATGGATCGCTGCTCGCAGAGGACGTTTCGCCTGGCGCTCAGGATGCTCGGCAGTCGAGAGGATGCGGAGGACGTTCAGCAGGAGACTTTCGTGCTGGCCTACCGCAGGCTGAGGAGTTTTCGGAGTGAGTCGTCGTTCATCACTTGGGTCTATTCGATAGCGGCCCACCTGTGCCTGTCCAGAAAGCGCAGCGCATCCCGCCGCCCCGTACAGGAACTGGACGACGCTGAACTGCTCGATGCCGACGTTCAGGATAATCCCGAACAGCAGTTGATGGCGCTTGAGTTCGCGGCGAAGGTGCAGAAGGTCCTGCACGAGCTCGCTCCCACGGACCGGTTGATTATCATCCTCAAGTTTGTCGAACAACTGAGCCACGAGGAGATCGCGCAGGTGCTGGGTTGTTCGGCTCAGAGCAGCCGGTCCCGCCTGCTGCGCGCCAAGAAGCTGTTCCGTGAACGTTACGAGAATATGGAGTAAGCCATGAGTCGTTGCAGCCAATTCGAAAGCCTGATATGGGATGCGGCGGAGACCGGCATACCCTCGCCTTCTCTAAGTGAACATCTATCCAAGTGCGCGGCTTGCCGTGAAAAATTGGCGCGGTTAGAGAATGCTGTGGAGGGGTTTGCAGTGCTGCGCAGGGTTGCGGCCCCGGACCCGACGCAGAAAGCGTGGGCGCGAGTGGCCGGGGACCGGACGTGGAACCGGCTGGTCCCGTCCCTTGGTTTCGGATTATTGGTGCTGGCCGCGGCCATTATGTTTATCCTCAGCGCAAGGCCAGCGCCACTCAGACCCGCTCGCCAAGTCAACACACAGGCAGAGCGTCCAAGTCACAAACAGCAGAGGGTGGCTCATGCAACGACCACGGCTCCTCACGCTTGTCCGGGCGTTGCGCAGAAACTGAGATATCGTCCCGTCCGCACGGTGAGGATGGTGTATTGCCGGAGAGGTCATGTAAAACGTTGGACTGTGGCTGATAAACGCGTGTGTGTGGCGAAGCGGGAGCTCTCCGAGCTTGAGAAACCTTGCGCGCAGACGACAACCGTTGTGGACGTCCCCAGGGAAGTCCGTCATCCGGTCACGACCAATCTCAGTCCAACCTACTGCGTTCAGGCCCTCCCTGAGGAAGTCACTGCACCGCGACCTTCCCGGAGTTACGCCTTTGATTGACCCGCATTATTCCTGATTAGGTTGAGATCCTGCAGTAGTGCTTGCAGTATCTGTCTAAGTTGAATAATTCGGGTGAAGGAGTTTTTGCCATGCGTGCTCTCTTTTTGTCGATAGTCACATTGCTCGCCTTTTGTCCGGCTGGAGCCGACATGGCTGGCGGGAGAGTTCTCGGTCCGGGCGGCAAACCCGTCGCAGGCGCTGTCGTCGTGGTTTCGAACGGGGTTCCGTTCGCCAAGCCCGCAATACTAAAGACCGATGCCCGGGGCCGGTTCGCTTACTGTTCAACCTCAAACCAGGTGACACGGGTAGTGGTTTTTCGTCCGGGTCTTGCCGTTGCCGGTGGGGTGCTGAAGCCGGGTATGGTGTTCCGACTCCAGCCTGCGGGCCAGGCCTGGGGCAGCGTGACGGACGAGAAAGGCAACCCGGTCGCCGGCGCCGTTGTGACGCTCGGCTATGTCGAGAGCGGCGATCAAAAAGGCATGGTGTGGATTCCACAAGCACTTGTGAAGTATTTCCGGGTGAGAACTACCGCCGACGGACGATGGACCATATCCAACGTGGCGACCTCGGGTGCGGCCCATGTTTTTCTTGATGACCCCAGGTTTGTGCGCGTGGATGTGGAGTCCCAGCTTGGACCCGAGGCGGTCGCTGCTCCGCCGCTCATCGCGCGCCCGGGAGCTGGTTTTGAGGGCAAGGCCGTCCTTGAAAACGGCAAGCCGGCGGCGGGTATCTATGTGTTTGCGCAGGGGGTTGGCGATACCCCCGGATGGTCACTCTCTACCACAGACAACGTTGGCTCGTACACGCTCGCAGGCTTAGCCAACGGACTGTACAATGTTATGGTTGACGACCCTTCCAAAAAGCGAGTTGCTCAGGCGGTTGCGTCGGTTGAAGCAAAAGAAGGTCACACTGCGAAGCTGCCCCTTTTGAGGCTGACTCCCGGGTCGCTGGTGGTTGGAACGGTGACCGATGCCGAGACCGGAAAGCCCATCGCGGGTGCGCACGTGGGGTCCTATGGCCCGCACAGACCAAAGACCAGCGCGGCTATAGTCTTTGCGGCAACCGACAGCCTCGGTCGTTACAAAATGCGCGTAGCTGGGGGCAAGAATTATATCTACATTTTCGTACTCACCTCCGGAGTATTTGGAGTCGGACGATGGTGTTGATGTGCAGGTTGCTCGATCGGCAGTAAAAACAGTCTCTTTCAAGCTATCAAAGGGATTTACCGCGGCGGGTGTTGTGGTTAGTACTGAAAACCAGCCGGTAGCGAACACAGACGTTACCATTACGCCAAAGGTGCCTGGTTGTTTGACATTGACGTCATCGCGCGGCGCAAAGACCGACGGCCAGGGCAGGTTTTCCGTAACAGGTCTGATGCCCGGGAAGGCCGAGGTGTCCGTCGGAGGTGACTACCAGATAGTCGAGCCACAGGATATCGATGTGCCGCTCCGCTCAGCGATAAAGATTACAGTGCGCCGTCCTCAAGAGAAAGCAGCGGTGTCGGTGACGGGCCGCGTGGTCACTGCTGATGGCAAACCGACCGGCGGAGCTATTGTGAAGGTGCGCATCGAATCGCCGATGCCTGGGGAAATGATCACGGTTGATGAACGGCAGGTAACCACCAACGCCCAAGGAACGTTCAAACTTGCTTCACTGCCGCCAAAGGCCAAGGTCGAGAGCGTATCAGCGTCGAAGAATGGCTTTGCTTTCGTTTTCGGAGGCCAGACTTCCGCAAAGGCCGGCATAGTGACGGTATCCGACATAGTTCTCTCTCCTCTGACTCGCACGGTACGCGGTCTGGTGATGGATGCGGCAGGCCGGCCTGCCGCAGGGGCGCTGGTCAATACTCTCAGCACCGATCGTTCTCCGGTGACTACGGACGCATCCGGGGGCTTTCTCCTCGATCGTCTACCCGAGACGGACGCCGTCATCGCAGCGGCCATGGGAGGCGAATACGGCTCGGCGACGAGCAAATCAGATGCCGTCGTGAACATCAGGATGGCAGAGAATTCGGCAGCCTCTCCGGGTGATGCCGCACAGGGATACGCTGTGCTCGAGGATGTCCTAAAGCAGTCCAGGGGAACCTCGTATTATGCTCGTCCCGCTGTGCCGGTCGAGCTTGCGGTGCAAGACCCCGACCTGGCTGTAAAACTCGCGGCTTCGGATGCCGGGCCTATGGACAGAACCGTGGCCGGTGTGATATCGACGCTCGTGCAGTTGAAGAACCCACGGGCGCTGGAATGGGGTGTACCGAAGCTTGGTGAGATCACGGACCCGCACCTGGACATCTGCAGCATGGCAGCTTTGGGGATTATGGCTGCCCGGTCAGAGCCTGCAACAGCTGCCGACCTCCTTGCGCGGGCATCGAGATCGCTGCCGTTCTCAAGTTCGCCAGATGAGACCATTACGGACAGTGTCTGGCTCGCGGCACTTGCTGAAAGACTGGGTGACGCCCGAGCCGACGCTTATCTCGATAAATTGCTTCAGGCAATGAAGGGAAATGATACTAACCGAATGGGTGCGGCCGTGGCCGAGATAGCGGCGCTTGGGAGCCCAAGACTGGCAGACAACTTGATATCTGCGCTCCCTGAGGCGCAGCGTGGCGAGGCGCGCTTCAGGGCGGTCACGGAGTTGTCGGGATATGACCCGGCAGGAGCCCGCGAGGAATTGACCAGGCTCGCCGATACAAACACTGACACTGAGGCATCGGCCTACGGGCGTTCGGCGAAGTACGTCGTAGAGGCCACAGGCAAGGATGATCCCGCAAAGGCCCTGAGTATAGCGGAAAGCATCAAGCACGGGGGCTCGAAGGCGTTGGCGCTTGCGATGGCCGCGAGGTTCCAGGATCACAAGACCGCGGCGCGGCTCCTGCGGAAAGCGGAAGAACTGGCAGGCCGGGATCCCGACAGCGTGAGAGAGCTGCCCGAGATTGCGGCGATTGCCTACGACATCGACCGGGAGATCGGCGCAGGCATCTTCAAACAAGCAAGAGCGGCTCTTGGCGAGCATACGAATCTTGTGCCGGAGTTCTCTTACTACTACGCTCGGGCAGACGCGGCTCAGGCCCGGCTCCTGCTCGAGTCTATTACGCTGACCTCAGAATGTCTGAGGTTGAGGACGCCTGGAGTCAAATAGCGGTTTCGCTTGCGATGTGCGCGTTCGACACCCAACGAGCACTCGAAATGGCGCAGTCTATCTCGGACGTGAACGCGAAATTCGATGCTCAACGCAAAATCGCCCAGTACATACTTGCGTCAAAGCCGGTCAGGCGCGGCATGAGCTTCGACAGATGGGACGCGTCAGATACGTGGATACCCGGTACGCCGACGGGTTGGTGATTAGGGGAGGATACAAACATGCGGGTTCTTAGTCTTGTTATTGCGCTGCTATTACTTGGGCTGTCTGCCGCTGAAGCGAAAAAAGTCGACATCAAGGTTGTGGACGCCGCGGGGAAGGCCGTTGCCGGCGCGCAGGTCGCTGTGATCAGTGGCCGAACATATCCGAAGCCCGGGACTGTTTTCCCGCGCACAAACAAGCTCGGCAGCCTCGTTATTGAGCTTCCCCAGGCGTCGAGCGCAGCCTACGCGTACGCGGTACTTCGCAGGATATGTTCCGGCAGGGGTGCGGCTCAAGTCTGGTCGGAACACGATCACGCTCGATCCGGCTGGTCAGCTCTGGGGAAGCGTCGTGGACAGGGACGGCAAGCCAGTCTCGGGAGCGAAACTGGAGCTGATTAGTGTCGACATGCCCGACGGAAGCCGTGTGAACTATAGCTGTAATCCGTTTCGTGAACACTTTCTCATCGAGACTACGGCGGACGGCCGCTGGAGAGTCGGCGGAGTTCCGACCTTCGGGACTGCGATGGTCCGCCTGAACGACCCCCGCTTTGTCAGCCGATGGTCCGAGGCACAACTGGGCACGCAGGCCGGTTCGGCGCCCCCAATCATCGCGCGTCCTGGCGCAACGGTCACGGGCAAAGTGATCTATGAAGACGGTAAACCTGCCCCTGGCATAATGATCACAGCCGGCGACCTTGATTTGGGAACGGGTTATGGACTGACCAAGCCTGATGGATCTTATGTGGTGCGCAGTCTGGCAAGCGGTTCGATTCAGGTATCGGCTACGGACCGCTCCAGAGTTTGGGTGGCCCCGCCTGTCAGGAACCTGAGGGTCAGTGAGGGGACGACGACCAAGGCACCCGAAATCGTGCTGACTCGCGGCGCCCAAATCGTGGGGCAGGTCATCGAAGAAGGCACCGGAAGAGCCAGGCCGGATATGTCGATCCAGATCAGCGGCGAACGCGGAGACTGGTGGAGTGATTCTTCCGTGCGGGCTCAGGCGGACAAGCGCGGCTTCTTTAGCGCCAGGGTGGCTCCGGGCAAGAAAGTCATTCAAGTGTTCGACCCGGACTGCTATGGACGGGTGGAAGAACCCGTTCGCGTTACTCTGGCTAAGGGCGAGACGCGGAGAGTTACGATAAAGCTTCGGAAGGAAGTAATCGCAACTGGGAGGCTGCTCGACCAGCAGGGCAACCCGATAGCCGGGCAGCGCGTCAGGATAATCGTGGTGGTAGACGAGCACAACAACAATATGGGCGGCACCGCCGTGACCAACCAGGCCGGGGTGTTCGTCGTTCATAACCTGGTGGCGGGCAAGGCCACGATTACCGCGGGCCGGGACATGTCGGTGATGATTGGGAGGTCGTTCAGCCGAAGAGCTTCGATCTGCCGAACCTGACGCCGATAAAGGTGGTCGCAAAAGCAATTGACAACAACACCCTGATCGGGCGCGCCGTTACTCCATCCGGCAAGCCGGTGGGCGGCGTGCAGGTCGATCTCGAGGTCGCAAGCCCGATGGGAGATGATGGCATGGGCGGGCCGGTCTTCTGGAAGAGGCTGACCACAAACCCCGAAGGTAGATTTACGCTTGACAAGATTCCGCCCAAGAACACGGTGCAGCTTCAGGGGGCCAGCAAATCCGGCTATGCCTATCTCTCCGGCGGAACTGTTACCTCCAAAGACGGACACATGAGCATCTCCGATATCGTGGTCACCCCGCTTACGGGCAAGATCAGCGGCCGCGTGGTGGACCCATCCGGCGCCGCGGTTTCCGGCGCATTGGTCGCGGCGCTCCAGGGATGGCCGGATTCTCAGGCAAAGACCGATGATCAGGGCAATTTCGTTATCACAAAGGCCCCTGAAGGCGAAGTGGACGTCATGGCGGCAAAGGGCTTCGATGCCGGCCGCGCCAAAACACATTCAGGAACCGAAGGCATCGTTGTGGCGCTTCAGCCGGGTGATGTGCCTCAGCCGCACGATGCCGCGCGCGGCTACGGGATTCTTTCCGATGTGTGGGCCAAGTCCACACGGCAAGGGTTTCCTTATCCGCGACTATGTTCCCCTGGAGTTCGTGCGGTTCGACCCGGACAAGGCACTGGAGATCGCCCGGGGCAAGGACGGCAGCGTCCCCGATTCCATTATGGCGGGCGCGATAGCGACACTTGCCGCGCTCGACCCAGCCCGTGCCGCCGACTGGGGAATGCCCAAAATCGACAAGATCAAGGACCCGCACATGCAGAGCTGGGCGGTGTTCTCGCTGGCATCGGGACTGGTGGACACAAATCCTGCGCTGGCTTCCCAGCTATACACTCGGGCGAAGCTACTGGTCGACCGCGAAAACCCCAACTTCGCGAAAGTCATAAGCTACTCATGCCTGGCTGCCCTTGCGGGGAGGCTCAAGAATGGCGAAGCCGCGGCGCTTGTGGAAAAGACGCTCGACATCAGGCCTGCCGAACCATACTACAAGGGCAAGAGTGTGCGCGAGGTCGTGGAAGCGCGCGAGCAGATCGGCGAGTTCGTAGCCAAGGGCTCTCCTGAGCTGGCGGAGAAACTCGTGATGCAGCTTCCGGAGCACGACCACGACTGGGCCCTCGCCGAGGTTGTCCGCGCCGCGGTTCCATACGATCTCGCGTATGCCGAGCGGCTCCTGGCTGAGCTCGAGGAGATTGGAGGCAACGACAGAGGCGGGACCTATGGGATAGCCGCAACCCCGGTGATAAGGGCCATAGGAAAAACCAGGCCAGCCGACGCCCTGGCGATTGCCCGCAAGGTCAATGACAGTCGATACAAACCTGATTCGCTGATGGCTGCTGCGCTGTTCCAACCCACGGACACTGCCCTTATAGCGCTGCGGGAAGCCTCGGATGCTGCGAGACCCGACGAGAACGACTCGGTAGACAGAATGTCAAAGGCTGCCGCCAGGGCTTTCGAGCTGGACCAGCCCACGGGTCAAAAGCTTTTCTCTGCCGCCTGGCAGCGACTGGACGCCGAAAGGGAAAAAGACAAGCACGCTTCTGACTACGCTTATTATTACTCCTGGGCAGACCCCGCAGGGAGCAGGCTGATGCTTGAGGCCGTAGTGCTGCGCTCAGTGGCGACGCCGGACAATAAATGGATATTTGCTGAGGCGGCGCTCGCGATGACCGGCCTCGACGTAAATCGCGCGCTCGAGCTCACCCGAAGCCTGCCGGATAACGATTACTGGACATACGACACTATAATGAAGATCGCGGAATATGTGCTGGCATCTACGGAAGAGAGGCGCAGAGTGGATTACAATCTGTGGGCTCATTCGAACACCTGGCGACCGGAGACTCCCGCTTCGCTAGGAATGAGGATATGGCGTCTGTGAAGCCGATAGCTTCCTTTGCGTTACTTACAATTAGGATTACTACATCCTAGCGTGGTTCGCGACAGACCGTGTCAATACATAATAGCTGCTTCGTTTCATCGTTCAGCTACTCCGAGGCGTGAGCGGTGTTTAGCGCAAAGCTTCGACCCGGGTGCGTATCAAAGGAATCGCGGATGAAACCTTTCGCATTCTTCCTGCGGCGAGTCACTGTCGGGCTTTCGCAGTATCTGGCGATACTACTGTCGCCCCGAGGGGTTTCACCGCGAAGGGATGAAAATGCCTTCGGCATTTTCAGAGGAGTTGCTGTCGAAAGACTGCAGCGAACAGACCGTGGCTTCGGACTGCGTAGCGAATGCGGAGCTGCGTGCAGCGACAGTTGTTCCGAAGGAACTGCGATAGCCGGAGCAACGAACGCCAGCTTCCCTTCACCCAACACCTATCACCTAAAACCCATCGCAAAACACCCTTCCAACACTCCTATAGGTTTGAGAATTAGCGCTGCTCCAGGTATTCGATGTTGCCGGAATGCCTGGACCCGCACTCATGCTTGATGCGACCGAACAGATCCTGATACGTCAGCGACCGAAAACGCATTTCCGAATACCAGAGTTCAAATTTCATGGTCATGCATATGTGCCAGTCCCAGGGCATGCTTTAGAAGCTGTGGCACGTTGAGATGAGAGCAGCATTCCCGTTCGTCCGATGCCTGAATGCTTTCTGTGAGCTTTTGGCAATTCGGCAACCCGCAATCTTTCCATAACTTCCCGCCTGAGAAGCATCGTGAAGAGGAAGAAGCATTTCTTTGACTCGATGGCAATAATCCTGCCTCTAGTCTGATAAAGTGCCAGGTCGAGGTGCGGCGGCGTAGCGCCATCGGCAAGCACGTGGTGTATTCGAACCTCAGCTTTGTAACGGGTTTGGGTAGATCAAAGGCATGAGCTAAGGGAGATTTGTCATGTAAGCTCCAGTAGTCGAACACATTGAGCTGCGAGTGCTGAGGATGAATGAAGCGCCTTCATTTTCGCCGACCGATAACCAGTGTCACGGAGTTCTTGGCCACGGCCTCTTTCGAAGGCAAGTTGAGCACATTTGGACAGAGGCTGGCACAGGTTGTCATGCACCGAATGCAGGTAGCCTAGCGGAGACACTCCCTTGTTTCGGTGTTCCGCCCACCGCCGTTGATGAGCCGTAAACCCTGAGACTGAAAACAAAATGTACTATCCTCCCTTGGATATGAATGCGTCCGGCGGCCTTCTATATACTTCTACAGGCATGCACCTATTCCTTTGCGCAGTTGGATGGTAGCTGCTCCAATCGTAACCATCCATAAACGGTTGAGGCACCCCTGAATTCGTGCTCGACAATCTCTTGGACCTAAATGCGTGAGTTCCAAAAGATTCAGAGAAAACAGGCGCAAACAGAGAATGATCAGGCCTGATCGGCGGTTCTGGAGGGTGATCGAGTCCAAAGGATGGGCATAGGACAGATTGGCTCGAAAGCTGCCCTCTGAGCTCAGGTTCCACGCATAAAACCACAAGAGCTCCGGCAATTACATCACCGGAGCTCTTGGTAGAGAGAAACTTTGTATTTAGTTGTTTGGTGGAGGCGCCGGGACTCGAACCCGGGTCCAGAAGAATGTCAACGAAAGCGTCTACGAGCGTATCCTGTATTTTGGGTCTCGGGCCCGGGTCTCTTACAGGATGGATACCCTGGCCCCAGTCCGTAAGGTGGTCCTCGACAGCCGCCGGACTTAGTTTGTCGAGCTAGCCGGTTCTAATGACACCCGGATCCGTTCACACCGGCTGAGAACGGGCGAATGCGCGCCATTTAGGCAGCGAGTGCGTAATTTGTATTCGCGTTTATTGTTTTGCCGCTTTTTACGAGGCCAGCGGCGCCTCGGCTCGCAGCTTAAGCCAACGCATTCCCTGTCGACACCAATCGCCCCCATAAGGAAAAACAAATGACCAAAGCACTTTATGACACCTTTATTATACCTCGATCATGCGCCATTAAGCAACCGCCCGAATTGGGTTTTGGGTGTCGGATGTTGGAAATGGGCGCCTCGCGAGCGAAGCCCAGGCCCCATCCAACATTCACCACAAACTAACCAAACACGAGGTGCGATTTCCGTTTGGTTACGATATAATGGGTAAACATCTACCGGACAATCTTGTGGCGCACCATAATAAAAAGGATGGATACTCATCATTAATGACTAATAATCAAGTAGGGTGTGGATTGCGCCTGAACTACCCGGTCGCATGATAGCGGCGAAAGATCGCCGGTGCAGTGGAGTTGCGGATGTATAACTATATTCATCGCCTCTGTTTTGTAGTCGCTTTGATAGTCTTCGTGTTGGCTTGGACTCCTGCTCTGGCGCAGCTTTCGCCATCTGACATACAGGACCTGCAAAATGAAATAGCCGCCAATGGTTATCATTTCACGGTTTCCCAGAACCCTGCCACCCAGCTCTCGATAGATCAGCTCTGCGGGCTTCGGCCTCCGAGCAATTGGCAGAGCAGCGCTCGATACGAAACCCGGATAATGAGTCCCCTCGGCTCGTCGCTGCCAAGCAGCTTCGACTGGCGAAGTCAGAACGCGGTTACACCGGTTCGCAACCAGGGCAGTTGCGGAGCCTGTTGGGCGTTCGCGACGGTAGGACCTGTTGAAGCGGATATTATGCGGGCTACGGGAATCGCCGTCGATCTCTCCGAGCAGTGGCTAATATCGTGTAATCCCTGGCGGTCCAGTTGCAATGGCGGATGGTGGGCGATCGAATCAGTTCGTTAACCCGGGCGCCGTGCTGGATCCGCTTTTCCCTACGCCGCGCAGAACCTCGCTTGCGGCGGACCCTACACTTATCCCTATCACCTTTCGACGTGGACATACATGGGAAATGGTTCATCCATCCCCAGCGTGCAGTCCATCAAACAGGCCATATATAACTATGGTCCTGTCGCTTCAGCCCTCTACGTGGGGCCGTTGTTTCAGGCCTACCAGGGCGGCATTTTCGATACCAGTGAGAGCGGCGCGCTTAACCACGGTGTCACAATCGTAGGTTGGGATGACAACCAGGGCGCGGCAGGCGTCTGGTTCATCAAGAACTCCTGGGGCACATATTGGGGCGAGAGCGGATATATGCGGCATGGAAACCGGCATGAGCCAGATCGGCTACGGAGCCGCGTATCCCACGCTTGCCGCGATCCCGAATGGTTCCATTACGGGAAGCGTCCATAACACCTGGGCCAGGCAATCACCGGGGCAACGATACAGTACCAGCACCGGAGGCTACACAACCACCAGCGCTTCTGACGGCTCATACACGCTGGCAAATGTGCCTATGTACAGCTTATACCGTTACCGCAGCGAAGATCGGGTACAGCACCTCAACTGGTACCGAGCGTCCAGGTGGTCGGCAGATTACGCCACTCCGCTCCAATTCTCGCTGACTCCGATAGCGACCTCATCGATCAAGCAGGCCAGAGGCATGGCTGACGGCGCCATAGTGCGCATAAGCGCTGTTATCTCCGCTGAGTTTGCCAGCAGCTTCTACATTACGGAGACCTCGCCGCGATCGGGAATAAAGGTTCTGACCACGACGACGCGCGCGGAGGGGAGTTCGGCAACTGTCTCAGGGTACGCTGACCACGGTTAACGGGGAAAGATGCATCGGCACCCCGTCGGTCGAATGACGTGATGCCCGAGTCTTTAATCTCTATCTCCGCGCTCCGTTCTTGGTATGCTCTGGCAATCCTGGTGTTGCTGTGCGCGTGTGGGCCCGCGAGCGCTCAAGACCGGATTCCGGCTGCTTCCCTTGATAAATTGCAGAGCGTCTTTGGCATGGTGCTGCAGCAGTTGAACTCGACAAACGAGGAATACTGGCATTCGGGGCAGTATGAACGGTGCATAGCTGCGCTGCGGCTGATGACTCAGATCGACCCCGGGGACTGCGATTCCTACGATACCGCCGCATGGCTGATGCAGAATGACGTGCACGATGACGAAGCTGAGGCATTCCTGCTCCAGGGCCTTTGGAACAATCCCGAGGTCTACGATATGTACTTCCACCTCGGCTATTTCCTCTATATGCACGAGCGTTTTGATGAAGCGATTCCATACCTCGAGACCGCGGTCAGCCTCAACGCGCCATCAATGGTTTCACATCTGCTGGCTCATGATTACGAATGCGCGGGGTATATCGCCCAGGCCCTGGCTGTTTGGGTGCAGATGGAAGCGCTGGAGCCGGGCGACCTCGTTTCGAAGATTCAGATCGAGCGAATATTGCGCGGCGAGCCGCCGGCGATCAGCCCGGAGATGATGCGACACGTTCGCGAGGCGGGGTGAGTTCGAGAGCCTTGCCCTCGGGCTCCCACCAGAGGCTGAGCCTCTGGACTCCGCTGGGGCCACGGGCCCCAGAGCACAGACGCGAAGCGCATTATGGGGGTCCAGGGGCCACTCGGCTCCTGGTGGGATCCAAGGGCAGCGCCCTTGGTAGGGGGTTCGGGGGCGAAACCCCCGACAGCCTAAGCTGCCAGCTTCTTCACCCGCTCAGTGTAACGCCGCACCAGTTCGCTGGCGTTTTTCTTGTCGGGAGCTTCCGCGAAGATGTGGAAGCAGGGTTCGGACGAATCCGGCAGGACCAGCGCCCAGCTCTCTCCGTTTGCGAGCTTGATGCCGTCGGTGTAGTCCGCGTTCGGTCCGCCTTCTTCCTCCGCGAGCACTCTCATGACCCGGCCCTTGCGCTCCCACGGACAATAGACATCTTCACTGAGAAGCGCGAACCTGGGGGTCGAGTCCACCAGTTGGGCGAGCGTTTTTCCGCTTGACCCGGCGAGGCGCATCAGTTTCACGAACGCATACATCGCGTCGAGGGAGGGGTGGAATTCGGAACAGATGAATCCGCCGCGCGAGTCACAGGCGAGCTGAACGTCTCCATCGGCTGCCTTTGCCATCAGCGCTCTAATGTCCGTTCTGGTTCGAATCACGCTGCCGCCGCAGGCCTCGATGATATTCTCCAGGGCCTTTGGCGCGGTGACGGGCACTCCGATAGACGCGTTTTCGCAGCAACTGGAGTAGAGCGTCGCGAACACCGTAGTCAATGTGTTGTCGTCCACGATGCGCCCGAGGTTGTCCACCACGGTCAGCTTCTCGCCCTCGGCATCCATTATCACTCCCGCGTCGGCGTTTAGAGTCACCACGACCCTGGAAAGGTTGTCCAGCAGCGCCATTTCGTGCTCGGCATTTCGGGGAAGCCTGGTTACGTCTGCGTAGGCGTTCAGGGACACGGTGTCCCACTTGAGCTTGCCGAGCATCGCGGTAAAGACCGTGCTCAGGCGGCTGAACGCATAGTCGATGACTATCTTCGGAGCTTCACCGGCCTCGGTGGTGTGTTCCAGCGCGCAGTGGAAGGCCTGGGAGTACTCCATAATTGCGTGAGAGCCGAACTCCATATCGCCGACGCGCTCATAATCGCACCTGCCGAAGTCTTCGCGGAAAAAAAGGTTTTCGAGCTTGCGCTCAGACTTGGTGGATATATTGATTCCATGGCTGTCCAGAACTTCCACAACGGAGAGGGCCGGGCTGTCGGGCGACATCCTGACGTGCAGGCCTCCCGCGGCGTTCGAAGCTCGAATCGCGTGCCGCGCGACCGGAAGCGGCATGGTTCGCAGGTCGATAACGTTCGCCCCGACCGACATCAGGCCAGAAATGATCGCGCGCTTGAGCATGCGAGAGACCGGATACTGGTCCCGGCTGGTTACAACTGTCGAGTCAGGGGGCAGGAAGCTGCCGTAGCACGCGCCAAGTTTGGTGGCGAACTCCGGGGTAAGTTCGATGTTCGCGAGCCCGCACACTCCGAGGTTTCGGAACAGGGAGCCCTGCCACTTTCCACCCCAGATGAGGCTCATTGTTACCGTGGAACCCGCCTCGACTACTTTTTCCGGCCAAAGCTTAATGCCCGACCTGATCTTGGCGCCGGTGTCGATATGGCATCTGTCGCCGATCACCGCGCCCTCGTCAATCGTTACCTGCTCTCTGCACGTTACACGGTTTCCAAGGAAGCACGCCATTAGTTTGGTGCGCGCACCGATGAAGCTGCTGGAAGTGATTACCGACCTCTCGACGGAGGCGTCTTCGTCTACGAGCGTGTTGTTGCCTATAACCGAAAACGACGACACTCGCGCGCGTCTTTTATGCGGCAGTTGTTGCCGATAAGACAGGGGCCTTCGAGTTGAGCCGCGGGGCTGATCTGGGCGTTTTCCCCTATCCAGACATTGTCACCGGATGCACCTCCGGGAATATTGGACGTCGACCCTGCCCTCAAGCGCGTCGTAGTTAGCCTGCAGGCAGGCTTCCAGGCTTCCGATATCGCACCAGTAGCCGTCGGAAATAAAGCCGTAGACCGGCCTTCCGTTCTTGAGCAGGAGCGGGAAGATATCCTGGCTGAAATCGTAGCTGCGGCCGGGCTCCATATAGTCGAACACCTGGGGCTCGAGTATGTAGATTCCGGTGTTGACGGTGTCGGAAAACACCTCGCCCCAACGAGGGCTTCTCGAGGAAACGCTGGACCGCCCCGTCTTCACCGGTCACCACCACCCCATATTCCAGAGGGTTTGGCACCCTCTTGAGAATGAGCGTGGCCGCGGCGCCTCTGGATTTATGGAACTCGGACGGCCTGGGTTATGTCGATATCGGTGAGCGCATCGCCGCTTATGATTACGAACGTGCCGTCACGCAGCAGATGCTCGGCCTTCTTGACGCTTCCCGCCGTTCCCAGCGGCGTGTCTTCGACCGAGTAGGTCATGTTCACGCCAAAGTCTGAGCCGTCTCCGAAGTAACCGACAATCTCATCGGCCAGATAGTGCAGCGTGGAAACGATGTCTGAGACGATTGTGGCGCTTGAGCAGCTCAACGATGTGCAGCATCACGGGCTTGTTAACGACGTTGATCAGGGGTTTTGGACAGCGGCAGGTGAGGGGACGCAGGCGGGTGCCTTCTCCTCCGGCCATAACTACGGCTCTCAACAGGTGACCTCCGGAAAACACTCATCGAGATCTACGTGTGAGGTTAGGTGCGGAATTACATTACTTGCAATCATAAGCGGCATGGTCAGCGGCCGGGGTAGGCAGGATTACAGAAGCAGAATGTGCGAGTAATTGCACGGCGCATTGCCACAATAGTTTCACAGAGCGCAAGTAGGGTATACATATTATGTGCAGTTTGAAGAGTGAAGAGGAACTCCTATGCTTGACAAGAACCCGGCTCCGGAAGGTTTTGGAGATCACTGCAGATTTTGCGGAAGGCGCATAGCGGAAGAGCAGGTGGTTTATCACGTGTCGGAGTGGCCGGGGGAAACGCAGGTTGCAGTCGGCTTTTGCAGCGAACAGTGTGCGAAATCCTACGATTCCCTTGTAAATGCACAATGGGAGGAGTTCGAGTTTATCGAGAGAGCCGGTGCAACGTAACCCGCTTTATTCACCTGAGATCTAATGAATAATGCGGGCTGGATCTGACCCGAGAAGGGCTCGCCCTGCCTGACCGGACGCCCCGCGGTTATTAGTAACCGCGGGGCGTTGTTCATTCATCTCTGGGACTGGGCTTCGCGAACCAGCCAATCGAAGAGGGCCTGGAAACGAGGATATTCCTGCGCGATCTCCTCCGGATGGCACTGAAGAGCCAGGTACAGGCCTGCCTTCAGCGGATTCCACACCTTCGATGACGCCGTCTCTCGCCCTGCAGTTCACCCTTAGTCCCGTGCCAATCTCGCCCACCGCCTGATGGTGCCAACTGTTCACAGCCAGTTCCCCGGCCTGCAGCACCCGCGCGAGAAGCGTACCCGCTTCGATATCCACGTGTGCAACAGGACCGGCGCGAGCCCGGCGGAGTAGTGTTTGACGGCGCCGGGCACCTGTGAGGGCACATCCTGCACCAGAGTCCCACCCAGCGCGACATTGAGGATCTGAATGCCCCGGCATATCCCGAGAATCGGCAGTTTCATCTCCAACGCCACCCGAACTACCTCAACCTCCATTTCGTCCCTCGCGGGGTCCTGGTAAATGCTCCTGGGATGCGGCTCCTCTCCGTAGCTGAGCGAAAGGATATCCCCGCCGCCCGTGAGCAGCACTGCTGAGGCAACCTCCAACGCGGCGCTGACCGACTCTTTGTCCGCCAGAAACGGCAGAAGCACAGGCGCGCCGCCCGATCTCAGGACCGCGTTGATATAATCGACGTCACATCCCGCCCAGACAGTCTGCACTTCGCGGCGCTGGCTGGCCAAATTCTGCCTTCCGGCAGTGATTGCAATGATAGGTTTCGGCATTCAAGGTTCCTTTCTCAGTCAGGGGCTTCGCCCCCGAACCCCTACCAAGGGCGCTGCCCTTGGATCCCGCCAGGAAACTGTGTTTCCTGGACCTTCCGACTCGCTTCGCGGCTGTCCACCTTGGCAAAGGCGGGCAGCCGCGAAGCGAGTTAGGGGTCTGGGCCCAGCGGAGTCCAGAGGCGGAGGCCTCTGGTGGGAGCCCGAGGGCAAAGCCCTCGGACTGGACGCAGCGCTTGTTTATTTTACCATATCTGCCCGCTTCATCATCTCATTAGTATCGACAAAGCTCACTACGCGTGCGGATTTGACTTCGCGCCCTGAGCTGTCTATGAAGATTACCGCAGGGAAGCCTTGAACGCCATAGCGCTTCGCTGCCGCCGAAACGATGGGGTCGTTCTGGTTGGTGCCGTCGACGCGAAGTTTCGTAAAACCGGCTGTTGCGCCGATCACCCTGGGATCGCTGAACGGTCCGTGCTCGAGTTCCTTGCAGGCGCCGCACCAGGCGGCTGTGAAGTCGATCATAACCGGCTTGTGGGACTGGATTGTCTTTGCGACAAGGCCCGGTTTGTAGTGTTTCCACTTCATCGACGGCCCATCCGCGTGTCCCACGGCCATGACCCCCGCGGCGATAAGCGCCGTCAGACAAAACGCCTTGCTGAAACCTGTCGCGGTCCTGCTCGATCGAATGGATTCCTCGAAGCAGCCGAGGTAAACAGCGGCCGCTGCTATTACCGCCGGGATCACGAATCGCCCGAACGCCTCCGGAACCAGCGGCAGCACGAAGTATGCCGCAGCGCCGATCAAAAGGAACCCTGCGACCTTCTTGATCGCGACCATCCACATCCCCGGCACCGGCATTTTTGCGGAGAACGCGGCGAGGAAGAAGAGAGGCGTGCCTATCCCCAGCGCCAGGGCAAAGAACATCGAAAAGCCCATGAGGGGGCTTCCAAGCCTTGCGGCGAAGAGCAGAAGACCGAGCACCACCGGCCCGACGCACGGCGCCGCGACTATTCCGAACACCAGTCCCATTCCCAGAGCGCCGAGAACTCCGCTCTTCCCCGAGGCCCGGCTCTGAATAAACGAGGGCGCCCGCAGCTCATAAACGCCGAACATCGACAATGCCAGAAGCACCAGGACCACGGCAACTCCGACGAGCACTCTCGGGCTCTGCATAGCCGCGCCGAACATGCCGCCTGTGGTTGCCGCGACTGCGCCGAGCGCGGAGTATGTCAGCGCGAGGCCGAGCACATAGACGCCTGCGAGAAGAAGCACCCTGTTCCGGCTCTTTGTCTCACCGCTCTGGTTGCTGAAGTATCCCAGCGTGACCGGGACCATCGGGTAAACGCACGGGGTAAAGGCCAGAAGCAGTCCTCCCATATAGAGGAACAGAAATCGCACGAAGATATTCATATTGGCAAGCCTGGAAGCCATCGCCTGGTCAACCGTCACTGAGGCAGCGGCCGTTCCCGCTGCCGGCGCAAAGGCCGCTGTGTTGACGCTGGTGATCTTTGCGCCCGATGCAACGATACTTACCGCGACACTCGACTTAACCTTGCTCGGTGGGAAACACTGGTCCGCCGCGCAGCCCTGGCTATCCAGCACGCTGGTTATGACCGCTCTGCCGGATTTCACATTCCGGGCAACGTGCCCTCTCACTTTAACAACGAAGGTACCCTCGTAGACAGGGAGTTTTTCGCTGCCGGCGATTTTCAGGCTGATGTGCTGGGCGGGTGGGAACTGCGGCTCGTCGAAAGTAACTCCCTTGGGAGCTTGAACTGTCAGTCTGGCAGGGTAAAGCGCATCCTTGTCGTGCGCGCTCAGGTGGTAGCCCTTCCGAATGACGGCCTGGACTGCCAGGACAAAGCTGTCACCCGGTCTGAGTTTGTCGACCGAGAGTCCAGTCTTTGTCGATACGATTGGCTTTGACGGGCCCATCTGCGCGTAAGCAGCGCCAGACACCGTCATGACAGCGACAATAAAGAAAAGGTAGAGCTTGTTTATACGCATATCAATTATGATTTTACCAGAGTAACCTCTGCGTGTCACGCATTGTAAGACTAATCCAAGGTTATTTTTCAGTTAACCGCTCTCATGACATTTGACGTCACTCCCATAGAATCGGTTCAATCCGCCGGACCATCAGAGAATTGTCACGCTCAACGGTGCAGGATGATCGAAGAGCCGCGCTTAACTCTACCCTGATATGATAGATGAAACAGCTTCCACCCAACCGCGCGCCGATTTGCACATACACACCACGGCGTCAGACGGCGCTTTCACTCCGTCCCAGGTCGTTCGTGCCGCGGCGGAGGTGGGACTTGCCGCAATCGCCATTACGGACCACGATACCGCAGCAGGTATAGACGAAGCCCTGGCCGCGGGTGAGGAGTTCGGCGTGGAGGTAGTTCCCGGGATCGAGATCAGCGCCATTCATGAGGCCGGTGTGGAAGCGCATATCCTGGGCTACTTCATCAATCATCACGATCCCGGCTTCCTCCAGTGGCTCAGTGTCCTGACTGACGCGCGCTTTGAGCGGGGCCGCCGGATAGTCGAGCGATTGAACGAAGTGGGGGTTGATCTGGACTTCCAGCGCGTGGCGAGGATCGCCGGCGGCGGCGCGGTAGGCAGGCCGCACGTGGCCAAAGCGCTGATAGAGATCGGCGTAGCTTCATCAATGGACTGCGCATTCGGCAAATACCTCGTGGAAGGACGCCCGGGCTACGTGCCCAGGTACAAGGTCACGCCCCAGGAAGCGATCAGGATGATCATAGGCGCAGGTGGAGTGGCGTGCTGCGCTCACGTGGCCAAGCTCAAAAGAGATGAACTGGTGGTGCAGTTGATCGAAACAGGGCTTGTGGCTGTCGAAGCGTCCCATCCCGACCACGGTCCCACCAGCACAAAATTCTACAAGCGCTTCGCCGAACGCCGGGGGCTCATCGCGACCGGTGGCTCGGATGCGCATTCCATAACCCCCGAAAACCACGGCGGCATCGGCCTGGTCACCGTTCCTTACAGCGTCGTCCAGGACCTTAAGAATAAAGTGGGAACATCCGAGGTGTAGTTTCGTCGTAGAATTACACTGGGTAATAAAAGTCGCTTTATTCATAAGACCATTTACCGCAATCTTCAGTTCGGCGAATGCCGTCTTATCACGAATAACGCGCTCTAACTACTGATCTTGGCTTTTACTGCGAGGTCGAACCGCATGTCAGTTTGCAGGAGCGATGAGCAACTTTATCTCATTGGTATTCGAGAGAAGCGCTACGCGCCGGATTTACAACGTCTGACGTTTCGGACAAATCGGGGAGAGTTCGACGCGCTCTCGCACTTTCGCGAAGGCATGACCCGTGGGGTCATAATGCTGGGCGGCGCAAACGGAGGGTTCGACGGGCCGAGCCGACTGTATCGAGACCTCTCGGAAAGACTCTGCCTCGACGGAATCGCCGTTCTCCGGCTCGACTACAGAGTCCCCCGCGACTGCGCGCAGTGTGGAATCGATGCCCTGCTCGCCCTTCAGTATCTAGACGATGAAGCCGTGCGCAAGGTAGTATTGGTCGGCTGGTCATTCGGAGGAGCGGTGGCAATAGCTACCGGCTCGGTGGCAAGGACGGTATGCGGCGTGGCGACCATAGCAACTGCGAGCACCGCCGGTGGCCCCAGAGGGTGGCTGCGGACCAAGCCCATTCTCCTTCTCCACGGCGACGCTGACAACATTTCTCCGGTGGAAGTATCGAGACAGGTATATGCCGAGGCCGATGAGAACCGGCGGATGATAGTCTACCCAGGCACCGGCCACGATATTCGCGAAGCCAGAGACGCAGCGCGAAATGACCTCACGGACTGGATACTTACCACACTGAAGTGACCTGCCGCGTAATTCAAGGGTGCTGCCCTTGACACCTTTGACATCACATCGCGAGATCGAGCCCGAGACCGCTGCTGCTTGTCACCCGCCATGCTTCCGCCGGGATAAACAGCGCCCGTGTGGAATGCTCCTTGGTGAAAACAAGGGTGAGATTACAACTATACGGAACTTTCCACGACTGAGCGTTCACTTCGGCGTGCAGGCGCACTTGCGCAGTCTTTTCGGTAATGGCCACCCGCTCGATGTTCGCGGAGGTGGAGAATCCGGACCCGGACCTGAGCGCCTGAGCCACTACAATCCGCAGGTGGTCAAAATCCAGCCCGCTGTCGTCCTTGTAATCCTTTGAAACGCACTGCATCGCCCCACTCAGGTCCTGCTTTTGCACGGCCCCGAGCGCATCCGAAATCAACGACCTTATCTGGACTTCGTCGGAGTGCCGGTCAACGGATGTAAACGCGTACACTCCATAGGTCGCGACAAGAGCCAGGATTCCGACCCAAACCATTAGACGCATCATCGCTGCCTCCCTTTGAAAATGGAATCTCTCCTGGGAGAGGACTTCCGAATCCTCGCCCCAACTCGGTCGCCAGGTTCAACAGCCTTACCTACAAGACTTGTTTAGGCAGGAATTTAGTTCCATCTGTGGTATTACTAGGATTGTGACTGTAACTCCCGAATGGACCGACGCAGTCCAGAATATTGTATCCGCGCCAGGAGTCGTGATGATCATCGGCGGGGTGGACACCGGCAAATCCCACCTCTGCGCCGAGCTGTGCAGTGCCGGGTTCCGGGCCGGGGTTCCGAGCGCCGTCGTTGACGCGGACGTCGGGCAGTCCGAAGTCGGCGCGCCCGGCACGATCGGAATGGCGATAGTCGATAAAGAGATCGAGTCGCTTTCCGAGCTGAATGCCAGGAGGCTTTACTTCGTGGGCGCTACCACCCCCGCGTCTCACATGCTGGAATGCGCCATCGGAACCAAGAAGATGGTCGACGCCGCGCTGAACCAGGGCGCCGGGCTGGTGGTTGTCGATACGACGGGAATGGTTGGCGGTCCCCTCGGCAGGAAACTCAAGACCTACAAGACAGACCTCGTGCGTCCGGACTACCTCGTGGGTCTCCAGAAACGCCGCGAGATCGAGCACCTGCTGGTCCCTTTCGCAAAGATTCAGTGGATTAAAGTAAAAAAGCTGGCCACCTCCGAGCTTGCACGCAGAAAGCCGCCCGAGTTCAGGACCGCCCGGCGGCAGCTCAACTTCTACTCTCACTTCCACGACGCGCCCGGCCACATTATCCGCCTCGATGACGTGAGCCTGTGGAACACTCGGTTGCGCACGGGCCGCCCGATGAAGTGGCAGTATATGAAATTCATCGAAGACGCCCTAAAGTGCCGCGTCCTTCACGCCGAAATAACCGGAAACGGCGTCTTTATCGTTTCTCAAAAACTATGCTCTCAGGCGGGCCTTAATTTGCTTGAAGAGGAGTTCCGGACAAAGGAGATAACCGTAACCACGGGAGAAACATTCAAAGACCTCCTCGTGGGGTTGGCCGACGAGAACGGCAGCACCATCAACGTGGGGCTGGTTCAATCGATCGATTTCAAGGAGAGGTTCATGTTCGTCCTGTCGCCGATCAAGACGATATCTCCCATTCGCGTGGTGCAGTTCGGCTCGATGCGCGTTACCAGGGACGGTAAGGAACTCGGCAGTCTCAGCCCGCATTGTTTATGAAAGGTGAATTGTGATTACGCTCTATTTGGTCAGGCACGGCGAGACAACCTATAACGCCCAGGGGCGGATTCAGGGTCACTTGGACTCTCCGCTGAGCGATCTCGGGCTTCGGCAGGCCGAGGCAGTGGCCGCTCGCCTGGCACGGGAGAGCTTTGCCGCGGTCTATGCCAGCGACCTCAGCCGAGCCTCTGTCACAGCCCGCGCCATAGCCGGGCCCCACCAGCTTCCGGTAAATGAAACACAACTGCTGCGGGAATCGAGGCTGGGGGTCGTGGAGGGGTTAACCAGTGCTGAAATGGAAGAACGTTATCCGGCGGTGCTCCACGAATGGCGCCGCTCTCCGCTCCTCTTTCGCCCGCCCGGCGCAGAAACACTGGAGGAAGTAGTAGAGCGCGTCGGCGGTTTTCTGGAGCAGGCGCTCAGGAACCACCGCGACGGTGAGAAAATCCTCGTGGTGGGACACGGCGGGTCGCTCAGAGGTTTGGTGATAGCCGCGCTCGGTCTGCCGATAAAAGCTTACAGGATGCTCCATTTTTCGAACGCGAGTCTTTCGATGCTCGATGCGGGCGAAAGGCCGGGGCTGTGGCTTCTGAATGAGACTTCGCACCTGAACGCGCTGCGCACGAGCGAAGAAGAAGTGGATAATATCGCGCATTAGTTGGGGTGATCCGAGGGTTTCACCCTCGGGCTCCGACCAAGGATTCTGCCCTTGGAGCCCGCCAGGAGCCGAGTGGCCCCTGGACCCCCATAATGCGCTTCGCGTTCGGCGAAGCCCCTGAATGGGAACACCAAGGCGCCTGCTTCCGTCAAAGAGAAAGGTGAAATGGGCGTGACAAACCATTGTTGAGCTGAGCCCTCTGGCGCTCATTTCGTTTGCCCGAGGGTGTTCAACGTGGTATAATCTACGATGTGAATTAGTGCTCTGGCACCGGAGGGAACGTTTGAACCGACATTTTAAGAACATCGCTGTAGTAGCATTCATAGTGCTGATAGTCCTCCTGCTGATAAAGGGCGGAGGATCGCTGAACCAGGGCGTGGCTGCCACCAAGAACGTCGACTACTTAACCGCCGTGCAGTTGGTCAAGAGTGGTGACGTAGTGAAGGGCACCATCAACAAAGACCAGTTCAGCTTTGAGATGAAGAAGGGCGATAAGTATTCCGTGGACCTGCCGCCTCAGCCGGAGGCTCAGACAGAGTTTATGAATACTCTGATAGCAAACCACGTCAAGTTCGGAACACCGAAGCCGTTTTTGTCCGATTCTGTATGGTCCGTGCTCCTCACGGTGCTGATGCCCATCGGGCTCCTGGTGGTGCTCTGGATGCTGTTTATGAAGCAGGCGCAGGCCGGCGGAAACCAGGCGCTGTCCTTTGGACGCAGCCGTGCCAAGCGGGTGAATGAGAATGTCCCGAAGGTCACGTTCGACGACGTGGCGGGAGTGGAAGAAGCCAAGCAGGAGCTTGAGGAAGTAGTAGAGTTCCTGAGGAACTCGAAGAAGTTCGTGGCTCTTGGCGCGAAGATTCCGAAGGGCGTTTTGCTTCTCGGACCTCCCGGATGCGGAAAGACGCTGCTTGCGCGGGCGATTGCCGGTGAGGCAGGCGTTCCTTTCTTCCACATCAGCGGGTCTGACTTCGTGGAAATGTTCGTGGGAGTCGGCGCTTCTCGCGTAAGGGATTTGTTCGACACCGCCAAGGCCAATCGCCCGAGCCTGATCTTCATCGACGAGATCGATGCGGTCGGAAGACAGCGAGGCGCCGGACTCGGCGGTGGCCACGACGAGCGCGAACAGACACTTAACCAGCTTCTGGTGGAGATGGACGGGTTCGACCCGAACTCGGGAGTCATACTGATCGCCGCGACCAACAGGCCGGACGTTCTGGACCCCGCCATACTGAGGCCGGGGCGATTCGACCGCCGCGTGGTTGTGGACAATCCCGACGCCATCGGACGCGAGGCGATCCTCAAGGTCCACACGCGCGGAAAGCCGCTGGCGGAGGACGTAAACGTCAACTCTCTGGCCCGCAGGACCCCGGGGTTCTCGGGGGCCGACCTGGCTAACCTGGTAAACGAGGCCGCGCTTCTGGCCGCAAGGCGAGAGCAGACGAAGATATTCATGGCCCACTTCGAGGACTCCGTGGACCGCGTTATTGCCGGCCCGGAGCGCAGAAGCCGGATCATCAGCGAGAAAGAAAAAGAAATGGTGGCCTACCACGAGGTCGGGCATGCGATAGTGGGTGAACTACTGCCGAACAGCGACCCGGTGCACAAGGTGTCCATTCTTCCGCGCGGAATGGCGCTCGGTTATACGATGCATCTGCCGACGGCGGACAAGTACCTGACCACCAAGAGCGAACTCCTCGACCGGATTGCGGGCTTACTTGGCGGGCGCGTCGCAGAGCAGTTGATCTTCGATGAGATATCGACGGGGGCGGGAAACGACCTCGAACGCGCGACGGAGTTGGTCCGGGCTATGGTGTGCGAGTATGGTATGAGTGATGCCATCGGCCCGCTGACCGTGGGCAAGCGCCATGGGAACCCGTTCCTGGGCCGCGATATGATGGAAGACAGGAACTACTCCGAGCAGATGGCCGAGGCTATCGACAAGGAAATCAGGGCGATTATCGATGCCGGCTATGACCGGGCAAGATCCATCATCACAGAAAACCGCGCGAAGATGGATGTGATCGTGAAGGTCATTCTAGAAAAGGAGACGCTCGAGCGCGAAGAGTTCGAAGCTCTGATGGAAGGCGCGAGCGTAAACGGCGTAGACCGGGAACCGACCCCGGCGCCGACAGCACCCGCCGACAGCGAGCCGCAGAAAAAGGCCGGCGACGTCGTGAAACCGGAGCCGAACCCGAGGCTGGAGCCCGGGATGGCTTAAGTCACGGTATCTGAGTCGGTTCGTAACGTGAATAAAGACCTGGTGCAGTAGATGCGCCGGGTCTTTTTTGATGCGGGAGGGAAAGGTGTCCCGGGAGGAAACGGCGCCGCTGCTTCGGTGTCCTGCCGAAGCAACAAAGCAAAGAACAAAGGCCAAAGCCGCCCGGCCGCGAGTAAAGCGCTTACTATCCTGGGCATAACGCAATGGATCAAGCGGCTAACCGCGATTCGCGCTTAGCTGGATATCCTCGCAAACAAAACACAGCAGACTCGGAACCCCGCAGACGATTCCAGTCCGTAATGAAATTGGATGTTTTTCAATAAATGAAAGGATGCTGTGCGCATGTCTTTCAGGACAAAGCTGATCGCCTGGCTTATTATCCTGCTGATCCCTCTTGTGGCAGATCACGCATACTTCCGGTACCGGCAGTATTCGTCAAACCGCAGTGCCGCGCTGGCCATGCAGATGGGTAACGCCTCTGCGCTAGCGCAGGCAGCGGTAGTGTTTGTCGCGAGGACTGTAAGCAACCAACAAGCTGTGGGGCAGGCATTGGTAAAAGCCCAGTGGCCCGATCATAAAGCGCAGGAATCGTATCTTCAATCGGTATTGATCGCCAGCCATTATATACGGAGCATCGCCATAGCATCATCGGCAGGCCGGATTATCGAAAGTGCCCCATCATCATTCGCCCAGGAAGATGTATCCGGCAAGGATTACTTCAGAAAGATTGTGGGTGGCGCGGATTGGTCGGTGAGCGATGTTGCGGTAACCGGAACCCAACGACAGCCGGGCTTCATCGTCGCCACCGGCATACGCGACAGCCGGGGCAATCTGCTGGGTGTGGTCCTATCCTCCATAGATGAGCGCAAGATGATGGGGGCGCTGCACGTTCCCGCCCGACCTGGAACCATTCTTGTGCTCTTCGACAGCAAAGGGCGCATCGCTATGAAGAGCGGAAAGCTGCGTCCGGCGCGTGAAGAACGGCTCTGGAGCCAATGCTCCTATCTGCACTCAGCGCTGCAGGGATCGAAGGAAACAGTGCCGCGCCTGATGCTGCCCTGCGCGCCTGCTCTGACCGGGGCCATAGTGCCGATTCTGTCCCTCAAATGGGCCGCCGGGGTGTTTGTTCCGCTGCGACAAGTCATCGCCCCGGCGCGCACCAGGCTGTTCTACGATCTGCTGTTGACTGTCGTCGTAGCTGTCCTCACGTTGATCATCGGCTCCGTCGCGGCGCGCCAGTTCACGGGCCCGGTGAAAGATCTTTCGGACGCTGCAGAACAGCTCGGGCAAGGCAAGCTCAGCGTTCGCGCACCGCTGTCGAACACCTTGGAGCTTGCTACTTTGGCTGTCACCATGAACGCCATGGCCGAGTCGATCCAGCAGCGCGACGAGGCTCTACGACAGGCATACGCGCGGGAACGCCGAATCGCCAGCACCATGCAGAACTGCATGCTTCCCAGAATTCCGGCGAAAGTGGGCCGGCTGGAAATGGCTACCGCATATTTCCCGGCACTGGAGGAAGCCGAACTGGGTGGCGACTTCTACGACGTAATGCTCCTGCCCGGTGGGCTGGTAGGACTCGTCATTGCGGATGTCTCCGGAAAGGGCCTCAATGCAGCGGTTCACACGGCAATGGCCAAATATATGCTGGAAGGGTTCGCATCACACTTCACGAACCCCGCGGAAGCGCTCACTATGGTCAACCATTCAATGACGGTGTTTCTCGCGGAGCAGGGAGGGGAGACGTTCGTCACCCTGTTCCTCGCTATAGTTGATCCTGTCTCCGGAAATATCTCCTATGCCAATGCAGGTTATCCCGCTCCCCTGCTAAGACACGTCGACGGCGCCACCGAGCTTCTGGAAGACGGCATCGGGTTTCCACTCGGGATAAGCGACAAAGCCGACTACAAAGAATCCACTTCTCAACTGCAGGAAGGTGATAGTCTCATCTTATTCACCGATGGAGTGGTAGAAGCGCATCGAGACGGTATATGGTTTGGAATTGAAAACCTGGAAGCTCTGATACGTGACACCGATCTTGGGCCAGGCGACCTCGTGCATACCATCTATGCGAAGGTCTCGGAAGCGGTGGGAGGACCGGTTCCTGACGATATCGCGATTGTCGCGGTCAGAATGACGGGGCATACCTCATCGGTTGCCGTGGGGTTTGGCGTTGAAGTATAATCTAACCGTGGGACCGAGAGCGTCCGCCGGTCGTTTTAACGTTCGGAATGCAGCAACATCCATCGTCCGACCCCAATTCCCGAGGTAGTATCCGAATGATCCATATTCTTCAGAAAGTGCCGGATGTGTGTATCGCGGCATTGTTCATAATAGCCGCGACGCTTGTTCCGGCCGCCGGAGCGCCGGCGGCAATCGATGCCAGGGACCTGGTTTTTCGTTCGGCGGGCACGCAGGATGGCTCCGGCGGATGGAACCTCGCTTCCAACAGCTACGTTGGGACTTTTATTTACCTGAGCAAGCGTGCCGCAGTCACAATCAGCGTACGCGTTGCCGGTCATGAAGCTGAGATGCACGTTCACGTGGCGCAGAGCACGTTCGTGCAGCACGTTAACCACGAAGATTTCCGCACGTATACCTATGCGCTGACTCTTCCCCCGGGAACTTATTGTTTGCGAGTCGAGCTGACCAACGCGGGCCCGAAATCGGCTGCCGGCTTGAAAGTGCGATCTCTCGCGGTATCGGGCGAAGGTGTCCGGACCAGAAACGAGCCCACTGACCGGAATGCCCTCGATGCGGCGGACACCTACATTGCCAACTACAGAAGAGGGGATGCCGTTGTCACGCTGGGGTCTGACTGCGGGAAGCATCTGCCGGCAGGCGCCATCGTGCGCGTAAGGCTCAAAAGACATGCGTTCAACTTCGGCGCCGCTGTCTATGGTTTCAACGATGCGGACTGGCTTCAAGACAACCCGCCTGCCGGGACCGATGCCGACCACTATCAAAAGTTTCTGAACGCGCACTTCAACACCATCGTCCCGGAGAACGCGGGAAAGTGGACATATAATGAGAACACTCGCGGCGACGTCACTATGGGGTTCCTGGACAGGATGACGGATTACGCCCGGACGCACGATATGCGGCTGCGCATGCACGGGGTCCTGTGGAACGGCGACAAACCGCAGTGGGTGACCGCTCTGGAGAACCAGGCTCTAAACGGATCTACGCAGCAGGAGAGAGACACCGCGAAGAACGATCTGCGTCGGCAGATCACGAACCGGATCGACTACTTTGTGCGCGACAGAGCCAGCCGTTACGTGGAACTCGACGGCATCAACGAAAGCCTGCACCAGCCTGCTTTCCTGGACATCTACGGCCCGGCAGGGGTTGCGGGAATTTATAACGATATCGCATCCGCTCTGGATTCGGCAGGCAGCAAGTCCGGCATCTACTTCAACGAATACTGCGTTTTGCAGGGCAACCGGCAGTTCGGCTGCGAGGATGATTACTCCAACTGGTACAAGAACCACATCGAATCTATCCTAAACGCCGGGGTGAGCTCGGACGCGCGCAAAAGGCTCGGCATAGGAGTCCAATATTATGTGGACGCCGGCCCCGACGCGCTCAAGAACTGTCCTCACAGCCCGTTCAGGATATCTCAGGTGCTCCAGAACCTGTCCGTGCTTGGGTTTCCTCTCACGCTCACCGAGTTTGCGACCGTGACCGGCTGCGACTCCTACGCGCCCGGGTATCTTGCCGAGACCATGCCAATGGTTTTCGGCTGCGACCGCATGACATCGTTTCTTGTTTGGGGTTTCTGGAAGCGGCAAATGTGGATGAACGGCTCAGCGATGCTCGACGAGAACTGGAACCTCACCGAGACCGGCAGGGTCTACGAACAGATAATGGGTATCCACGACTGGGGCATTGCCGGTGTGCCGATATGGACCACCGACCTCGCTTTAACCACCGATGCCCGAGGCCGGGTCAGTTTCAAGGGCTTCTATGGGGATTATGATGTCACGGTCAACGGCCGCACGTTTCCAATGACTCTCACCCAGGGCAGGACGCGCTATTTTATTGAGGGGCTTTGCCCCTGAATCCCCCGTGATGCGCTTCGCGTCGGGGCCCGCGTGGGAGCACGCGGGCCCGGCGTTAGAGGTAATCTCAGCCCAGGATGGCCTTCAGGTCTTCTTCGGGTGTGGTGATGGGCATGATGTTGAAGTTCTCCACCAGCACCTTGAGAACGTTGGGCGTTACGAACGCCGGCAGGGACGGCCCCAGCCGGATGTTCTTGATCCCCAGGTAGAGCAGGGTCAGGAGGATGCACACCGCCTTCTGCTCGTACCAGGACAGGACGATGGAGAGCGGCAGGTCGTTGACCCCGCAGTTCGAAGGCCTCGGCCAGGGCCACGGCGATCTGGATCGCGGAGTAGGCGTCGTTGCACTGGCCGATGTCCAGCAGCCGCGGGATGCCGCCGATGTCGCCGAACTCCAGCTTGTTGAAGCGGTACTTGCCGCAGGCCAGGGTCAGGATCACGCAGTCCTTCGGGGCACCTGCTGCAGCGAACTCCGTGTAGTAGTTGCGGCCCGGCTTGGCGCCGTCGCAGCCGCCGATCAGGAAGAAGTGCTTGATTGCGCCGCTCTTGACCGCCTCGATCACCTTGTCCGCCACGCCCAGCACCGCGTTGGGCGCGAAACCGACCAGTGATCGTCTTGTCAGGGCCGTCTTCGGCGAAACCCGGCTGCAAGCGCCTGGCTCGATCACCGGCGCGAAGTCGTCGGTCCGGCGATATGCTTGCACGCCCGGGCCAGCCCACCAGACCGCGTGGTGAAGATGCGGTCCCTGTAGGCTCTCCCTGGGCTTCTGGATGCAGTTGGTGGTCATCAGGATCGGCGCCGGGGAAAGCGGCGAATTCCTTGGCCTGATCCTGCCACGCGCCGCCATAGTTGCCCACGAGGTGTTTGTATTTCTTGAGCTTGGGATAGCCGTGGGCAGGGAGCATCTCGCCGTGGGTGTAAACGTTGATCCCTTTGCCCTGGGTCTGCTTCAGGAGTTCCTCGAGATCCTTCAGATCGTGACCCGATACCGCGATTGCCTTGCCCTTGACCGGCTCGATGCGCACGCTGGTCGGGACCGGGTGGCCGTAGGTATCAGTATTCGCCGAATCGAGCATTCCCATAACCTTCAGGTTCAGATCGCCGACCTTAAGGCTCCGCGAAACAAGCTCATCGACAGTCGGCGCCGGATCGGTTAAATAGTTGAGATGGTCGTAGAACGCCGCATATACGCCGTCATCCTCTTTGCCCAATATTTGAGTGTGGTCGGCATACGCCGCCGTGCCCTTCAAGCCATAGGTAAGGAGTTCCTGGAGACCGGTAATGTCTTCGCCCAGGGTTTCCTTCCGCTTGAGAATGGTGACCTCTTCACCCCGTTTCAGGAGCCCTTCGAGATCGGGGGCGGGTCCAGGCGGCGGGGCCGCCCAGGGTCTCAGGGGCCTTGCCTGCCTTGGCGCAAGCGTTCTGTACAATTTCTTTGCCCTGTCTTTGATTTGCGCGGCCCTGGTGAGGAGTTCCCGGATCCGTTCAGGATCGAAATCCACATTGGTCACCGTGGCGAAAAGCGCTTCGATGGTGAACACGCCGATCTCGCGGTCCGTCGCTCCTAGATCCGCCCCGCGGTGCGCGTACATTGCGATACCCTCGGTTGCATATAACAGCAGGTCCAGAAGAGTAGCGACTGTAGCGTCTTTTCCGCAGACCCCTCGCAGGGTGCATCCGGTTCCCATTGCCGTTTGCTCACACTGGTAGCAGAACATACTCATAATTGCAATCTCCCTTCTTAGATGCCTTATTCTATCTCATTTACGACGGTCTTAATTTGACGCAGGTCAGGATTCGGAACTTTTTTTGTGATTGCCTGAACGCCCCCAAGACCGAGCATTCAATCGCCACGCTTAGAATACGCAGGTTTGATGCGGCAGACCGGGGGTAAAGAAGTATGACCGGTGAGCCAACGTGCGACGCCGGCTTCTGAATTGCTGTTCCGAGGAAACACTGTCGGAGGTGCCGATTTTGGAGCGACTTTACAAAGAAAAACTCATTAAACGGGCGGGCGCGGGCCATAAGGACCTGCCCGAGTGCGAACGCTGTGGTAAGCCTGTCAGGTTGAGCAGCGACGATTACGCGCGCGACGAAATCCTGTGCGCAGCCTGCGCGCACGAGGCCAATACGCGGCAAATAGAAGACTACGAGCAGCAGTAAAGGCCCGGCGGTTTAATGTCGAGCCTTTGGAAGAATCATTCCTGAGCTGTCAGCCGGCGAACGTACAAATCACCAGGTTCCAATGTCGTATCTGCTGTCCCAACCCCAACACATAAAGTGGGAGCCGAGGTCGCCATGCGCATTGTGACCTGGAACCACTGCACATGGCCGTCGAAGAATACGGCCGCCGGGCCCATCCTGTGCGCGTTACCTGAGCCCATATTGGATGTAGCGGGCCAGACGACCGTCTCGTAGAACGTCACGGCCTTGGAAGGCGTAATGATTCCGGAGGACGGAGCGCACGAAACCCATATACGTACCTTTATTCGGTGCCGTGGCCCAACCCACGCTGGAGCGATCCGCCCTGTTATGTATCTACTGATTACGACGTATTGTCGTTCAGTCATAAACCCCTCCGAATTATTAAATACGATTTAACTATAAAACACCCTGGCGACAGGCCTGCGTCTCCAAAATCTATAACCCGTGCAAATCCTTTGCCAGCTCTACGGCTGCCTTTTCTCCCATATGATCCTGTAACTAGCGGGAATCCCGTTCTTCCTGAGCATTGCTTTGGTGATTTTCAACCACCGCTCATTTTCATGACCGCGGAGATAGATGCTCTTCTTATCCCAAAAGCATATCCCCCTGACATAATCTTCGAACTTCCTTTGCCCATCTGTTTAGGATCATTGTGTCATGGTGGACACCTGCTATATCAAAAAGAAGCTCTCCTGATACAGGATGATAGGAGACTTGAAAATCCGCTGGCCATTGTATTTGTACCATGACTGAAAAACCCTTAAAGGATCAATATCCCAATGCCTGTTACTTTTAAAGGGACAACAATTTGATCGAATCAATCTCCTTTCCCTTTATAAAGCTTTTACCTATAAGGCTACATTCCATCAAACACAATAGTCTGTTTGATTGCCTTGAATGCCGGCTTGTAATAAGACTCCCACACCTTGCCATCAGGCTCTATAAATATGGTTCAAAGCTGTGGTGCTCCAGCACCTGCACTTACCGTTCGTTGGATGCGCCTTTATGCGTTCTATATTATACTCCGAGACAGGCGGCTCATGATGGAGACACTGCAAAATAGGCCAAATTTTATCAAAGTGCCGTCTTGCAAACCTTCGGATATTCTCCGGTAACAGTTTGGCGCCGGGATCCCTTAGCCATACCAGCGTTGAAGTAACTTCCTGCAGAATGCCGTCTTCTATCAGCTCACTTAAAGCCATTTCCCCTTTCGGGCCTCCTGTTCCTCTGGTCTCCAGTCTGGACGTAGTGATCATCCTCCTCCACCTCCTATAATAACAATCTGATCTCAGCGGTTAAGTTGAACAGTGTCCTCGTCTGAAGGCGTAGGTCTGGTAGACTGATCTGGTCTCCATCTGGTAGGTCACTGATCCTGTCCGCGTCGTAGCCACGTCCTA
>CAVZJH010000071.1:0-14123 GCA_963775535.1 uncultured bacterium
CTACCGGATAACGCAAACCACTTGACAATGCAGCTTACCTGGTCTAAAATGACATCAATGGGCGGCGGGATGAGTCCTGCCGCCGATTGAACGTCCAACCCAACCGCAAGGCAATCGTTACCCGAGCGGAAGGCGCGCAAAGCGTGGCGATATCCATATGCACATATTGCGCCCTCCTGCAGATTCGCGGGAGGGCTTTTGGTTTTTGGAGGTCGCTGTGCAGAAACGCCTGGGGGTAGTTGGAATAGTTGTGGAGGATATTTCGGCTGCCGAAGATGTTAATGCCATACTCCACGAGTTCGCGAGAATTGTAGTTGGCAGGATGGGGATTCCGTATCGCGAGCGTGGAGTCTCGGTGATCTCCATAATCGTCGACGGCACGGGCGATGAAATAAGCGCACTGACGGGGCAACTCGGCCGGGTGCGAAATGTATCGGTAAAAACCGCCTTGACCAAAGAATGTCAGGCGGCGCAGGGCGCCTCGGGCGCGGTGCGTGAATGATGGAGGCAGAGTGTATGCATGACCCCGGATCTATGGATTCAAACCAGTTCATTTCTCACGACGAGATAATGCAGACCCTTGAACAGGCGCCCTCCGAAGCAGGGAACCGGGAGCGTGTCAGAGAGATCCTTGATAAGGCGTCCGGGTTTGGGGGGCTGACTCATCGTGAAGCGGCAGTGCTGTTGAATGTCGAGTCGCCGGAAGTAATGGAAGAAGTCTTCGCGCTGGCCCGGCGCATCAAGGAGCACATATATGGCCGCCGGATAGTGATGTTCGCGCCGCTTTACATGTCCGATTACTGTGTCAACCGGTGCACTTACTGCGGCTACAACCACGACAACTGCATCGCGCGAAAAAGGCTCAATCAGGAGGAGTTGGCCCAGGAGGTTCGCGTGCTCCAAAGCCTGGGACACAAGCGCCTGGCACTGGAGACCGGAGAGGACCCGGTCAATTGCCCCATTGAATATGTCCTGGAGAGCATCCGGTACTATCTACTCCCTGAAATTTGACAATGGGGAGATTCGCAGGGTAAACGTTAACATCGCCGCGACTACCGTCGAGAACTATCGAAAACTCAAGGACGTCGGCATCGGCACTTACGTTCTGTTCCAGGAGACTTATCACAAACCTACTTACCTCGAGGTTCACCCATCAGGTCCGAAGCACAACTATGAGTGGCATACCGAAGCCCACGACAGGGCGATGCAGGGGGGCATAGATGATGTCGGCCTGGGCGTGCTCTACGGTCTGTATGATTGGCGATATGACACAATAGGAATGCTCATGAACGCGGAGCATCTCGAAGCCGCGTTTGGAGTGGGTCCTCACACCATTTCCGTTCCCAGGATAAGAGCGGCGCAGGGAGTGGACGCGGGCAGCTTCCCGTATCTTGTATCGGACGATGACTTCAAAAAGATTGTAGCGGTTCTCCGGCTCGCGGTGCCTTACACCGGGATGCTTCTTTCCACGGGAGCCCATAGGTTACCGCGACGAAGTGATCGCGCTCGGAATATCTCAGGTGAGCGCCGGTTCCTGCACCGGGGTCGGTGGTTATGCCCATACAGGTAAGCTCGGGGAAGAAGAGCAGACTCCGCAGTTCGAACCCCAGGACCACCGGTCACCTACCGCTATGCTGAAAGACCTGATCCGCGATGGATACATCCCGAGCTATTGTACAGCCTGCTATCGCGAAGGCCGCACCGGTGATCGGTTTATGCGCCTGGCCAAGACCGGGCAGATAGCAAATGTCTGCCAGCCAAATGCGATCCTCACGCTTCAGGAATATCTCGAGGACTATGGCGATGATGAACTGCGGGTGATGGGTGGGCAGGCAATAGAACGGGAGATCGAGTCGATTCCAAACCCGAAGATGCGGGAGAAGACAAAGGAATATCTGGGCAGGATACGAGCCGGGGAGAGAGACCTGCGCTTCTGAATCTCAGTTAAGACAAGGGCCGGCGTCGACACCGGCCCTTGTTGAATTATTCTGTCACTCGTGCGGATTGCACACAGCAATTTCGCCCATCCAGGCTGCCGAGCAAATGGGGTTCTCGAGTTCCCTGAATGTGCCACCGTCCACGACGTATTTTGCAGCTTCCTCAGCACAGAGCGCCACGAAAGGATAGCTCTTGCTTTCTATATGATCCAGTTCGTAGGTGCAGATTACGCTGCAGGAATTATCCTCAAGGCCGAAGCTCGATACTTCCACCCCGTCCGCGCGCACGGTTCCCAGGAAGCCTACAGTTTCCGTGACTACACCGGCGATTCGGGGGGTGTTGAACTCGTCCTTTTCGTAACCCATCTCAGTAAGGACCTGCTGAAGCGCGACATCCGGTGAAACCCCCCGCTCGAGGCGCTCGAATATCGGATCTGTATGAGAACCGTTGGAAACTACCACGCCATTGCGTGAGATGCGCAAGCAAGTATAAGCGATATAGGGGTTTTTCTTCATATCTTCCGGGTCCAGCGGTTAAATGGCTGCGCTGCCATCGGTTACGCGCGCCACGCGGTTCGGAAACGACCGCGATGAAACCCGATATGCCGCAAAAGGCCGGTCCGTCTTACCGACCGCCACGATTCGTCCTACGTAAATGTGGATCCTCCCTGAAAATGGCGGTTTTGCCATTTTCATCCCTTCGTGGCGAACACGGCAGCGCTGTGCAGCAGTCGCGAAAGTGTTCTTGCCACGTGTCCCTGAAAATGGCGGTTTTTGCCATTTCCACGAGCAAAGTGTAGCAACTGCAAGTCGCGCTGTCAAATGTGAGGTATGTCAGGGGTGCTGGTCAAAATTGCGGACTATCCGAGGGTTTTACCCTTGGTAGGGGTTCGAGGGCAAAGCCCCTGAATCTCCGCAAGTTTGACAAGAACCCATTTGTCAGAGTGGTCCGTCGTCAGCCATTCGGGGCCAAGCTTTGTTCCTCAGTTGCCCGCAGGCCGCGGAAACGGCGTGTCCTCGTTCCATGCGCTGAGTGACTTCTACTCCCTCGCGTTCAAGCACCGATCTGAACGCGGCGATGGTTGCGCGCGTTGGGCGGGAGAACTGCTTGCCTGCGACCTCGTTATACGGGATAAGGTTTACATTACACAGCGTGTGCTTGAGCAGCCGGGCGAGCTGCAAGGCCTGCTTGATACTATCGTTGACACCTGCCAGAAGCAAATACTCGAACGTCACCCTGCGCTTGGTGAAGTTCGCATAGTCCCGGCAGGCGCTGATCAGTTCGTCAAGGGGGTATCGGGAGGCAAGCGGGATAATTTGCCGGCGAAGATTATCATCAGGCGCATGCAGCGACAGCGCGAGTGTGAGCTGCAAATCCATTTCCTTCAGCCGCTGGATCACTGCCGGGAGGCCCACTGTAGAAATAGTGAGATGCCGCATGGCTATCCCTACCTCGGCATTCAGCAGGTAGATGGCCTTGATGACATTATCGAAGTTGAGCATCGGCTCGCCCATCCCCATGAAGACAACGTGTGTGACGCGAGACCCGCTGCGCTGCTGCAGTGTAATCACCTGGTCAACGATCTCTCCCGCGCTGAGGTTCCTCACAAACCCACGCTCGGTGGCCGCGCAGAACTTGCACCCGGCTGAGCATCCGACCTGGGTTAATACACAAACGCTGGTGCGATCGGGGTAGGGGAGAAGAACGGTCTCGATCGCTTCACCGTCCCCAAGCTTCAACAAAAACTTGGTGGCTCCGTCTTTTGATCTGGATTCCTTGATCACTTCGGAGCGCGTAAGTGTTGTGGATCCAACAAGCTCATCGCGCAAGGAAGCCGGAATGTTGGCCATAGCGCGGATATCGCGGACGCCTGCCTTATAGATCCATTCCGCGATTTGCCTGCCCCTGAAAGGTGAATGGCCGAGCTTCATGCAATAGGATGTAAGCTCGACCCTGTCGAGTCCAATTAGTTCCATGACACTTCATAGTATAGCACACAGAAGTGTCTGGTATTCGGGGAGGGTCTTACGCCGTAAGGACCAGACGGTTCGTAACCCCGCACAGGAAGCTGAGCGTGTTCGAAGAACGCGGTCAAGTATAGTTGAAGCATTCGTAGTGACACCCGTATGCTTCGACGGAGCTCAGCATGCTGCCTCTGTGTTCAGCCACACGACAACGGATATAGATCCCCTATGCCCGCGCTCTACAAGTTAGGCGGCTTCATCGTCGCCCATGAAGACTTTTCTCGCGACTTCGTCTGTCGTAGTGATGCCGGCGAGGATCTTCTCTATGGCGTGCTCTCTCATTGACTTCATGCCTGCGGCCGCTGCCAGCTCGCGTATCTGGTCGGAGTTTGGGCGCTGGAGCGTAACGCGGCGCATGCCCTCGTCCACCGGCATCAGTTCGAATACCCCTATCCGCCCGAGGTAGCCTCGATTTCCACATTGCTCGCAGCCGACCGGCTTGTAAAGCTGCACTTTGCCTGCCTGATCCAGCAGGCCGAGCACTGCGAGTTCTTCGGGTTCAGGTTCGTAGGCCAGTCTGCACCGTGGACACAGCGACCTGACCAGCCTCTGTCCTAAAACAGCGATAATAGAGGAACTAATCAAGAACGGCTCTATGCCCATGTCTATAAGCCTCGTTATCGCCGAAGGGGCATCGTTGCAATGCAGTGTAGACAAGACCAGGTGACCTGTCATCGCCGCCTGGAACGCTATCGTGGCGGTTTCGCCGTCTCGAATCTCACCCACCAGAATAACATCCGGGTCCTGGCGCAGGATCGCTCGAAGCTGCTTGGGAAAAGTCAGCCCTGCTTTGACATTGACTGCGGACTGGTTGATTCCATCCAACTCGTATTCAATTGGATCCTCGCAGGTCATTATGTTCGTCTCTACAGACTTTATGTGGCTGAGCGCGGAATACAAAGTGGTCGTCTTCCGCTGCCGGTTGGTCCAGTGACCAGGATAATGCCGTGCGGTTTGCGTATCAGGTTCTCGAAGATCGCCTGATCGCGCTCGGTAAAGCCGATCTTGTCTATGGACGCGAGACCACCGGACTTATCCAGCACGCGAAGCACAACCCTCTCGCCGTATTGAATCGGGAACGTGGATGCGCGCAGATCAATGTTCCTGTTACGGATTCTTACCGTAACTCTGCCGTCCTGCGGGACCCGTTTCTGCGAGATATCCAGCTCCGCCATGATCTTAATGCGGCTTGTAACCGCGGCCTGAATCTGTTTCGGCAGTTTTCGAATGGGCTGGAGCGCTCCGTCGACGCGGTAGCGAACCTCCACACAGTTAGCTCTTGGCTCGAAGTGAATATCGCTCGCGTGTTGACTGATTGCCTCCTGCAGAACGAGGTTCACGGTCTTAACCACGGGGGCCTGACCGCTCAGCCGACGCTGTTCTTCGATGTCGTCAGTTGCTCCAATATCCGCGCTGTGGACTTGAACGTCACCGATGGCTTCCTCTATGGTGGCAAGTATGTCTTCGCCATCCATGCTCCCGAAGATCTGGTCCAGGGACTTCTGAATGCCCGAACTGCTTGCGAGCAGCGGTTCAACTCGCCTCTTTTGTGAATCGTTGTACCGCGTCGATGGCCTCGACATCCATCGGATTCGCCATCGCGACCGCGAGGCGGCCTCCGGACGCTGCCACGGGCACCACACCGTACGTTCTGCTGATGGACTCCGTTACCAGTTGAGTTACAGCCTGGGCAACGGGAAAGCTCCCAAGGTCAATGTACGGCATTTCCATCTGGAGGGCTCTTGCCTCTGCGATATCTTCATCACAGGCCAGTCCGGAATCGTGTATGATCTCGCCCAGGCGGCGATAGCTCGTCTTTTGCTGCTGCAGTGCCCAGTCGAGCTGCTTTTCCGTGAGCGCTCCGGCAGCCACAAGCATATCGCCGAGTCTGGTCTTAGGCAGCGTTTGCATCGACTTTGCCTCCTGTCAGCTCCATTATAAACTCCGCAATGTTCCACAATGGCAGTACCTGATTGACTACTCCGGCATCGATAGCTGATGCGGGCAGGCTGTGGACTACGCTCGTTGCCTCGTCCTGCGCGATGGTTGTACCGCCCGCGTTGGCGATCGCGCGCATTCCCTCTCTGCCATCAACACCGATGCCTGTGAGCAGCACCCCGATTGCGCGTTCGCCGAAAACACCTGCCGCTGACGTCATCGTGAAATCGACTCGGGAGTTCTCTAATTCCGCTGCATCGGCGATATCCTCGCTGACGATGCTGTAAACAGGTACGGCAGCCGTGCCAACATTAATGATGGACAGCGACGATCCGGAGGGCGCCATCAGTATGCGAGAGCAGTGAAGTGCCTGGCCATCCAGGCACTCGCAAATGGGGAGTTCGCAGGTCTGAGAGAACTGGTCTGCCAGGACACGTGTGAAACCGGGTCTCATCTTTTGGATGACGATGATTGCTCCAGGGAAATTGGAAGGGAATTGCGGGAGCAGTTGGGCCAGGGCCTGCGGACCGCCTGTGCTTGCTCCTACTACCACGACCCACTTAGGCGATTCCGAGCCCTGCCTGCCAGATGAAGAACTTGAGTCATTGAGTTGCATCCGATTACCCCCGCGCCGTGCGTTTGTGCGGGGGGTCACGTCTACTCCCCGCTATGTCAGCGGTCTGCTAAGTCCGTGTGTATTTAGGAATCGAGTCTCAGGCACGGTCCTATTCCCTCGCCTCGATCGTGATCGAGCTGCCGTCGCTGACCATATCAACCGTGCCGTTTTCGTCCGTTCTATATATGACTGCGCCGGTTTTCTGCGGGGCTATACGGTTTAATACGGCTCTGCAGGGCCGGTTGGCGCCTGTTCCGCACAGCACCACACAGCATTTCGGACGCACCTGCGACAGGAATTCAAGGCTCGTACTGCCTGAGCGTCCGTGTCTTCCCACTACGAGAACGTCACTTTCAACATTCGCCGCCGATGCGATCAGGGAAGACTCGGCCTGAGTCCCGGCATCGGATGCAAGAAGGAAACTCTTGCGTCCGTAGGATACCTTTACCACCAGGGAATTATCCTGGGGATCAGCGTCTTCGATCAAACCGGCCGGAGGATTCAAAACCTCCATCCGAGTGGACTGCGAGAGATTGATCTTATCTCCGGCATGAAAAATCGACTCCGGAATCTTCTGACTTTTCAGCTCTTCAAGAGTTTTGTGCCAGGTCCTGTAGCCGCTATCTTCCTCGCCATGGATCACCCTGCTGACGCGCACGCTCCTTAGAACGTCCTCCAAAGCACCGATGTGCTCCAGCGTAGGGTTAGTCACCACAACCACAATTGATGTGGCGCCGGAGTCCTCCAGGTAATCCACCAGGGCATGCGCCGTTCTTGCTGGCCCGGGATCAACAACCACGAACTTCTTCTCCGGGGTTTTGAAAACGATTGCATTACCCAGTTCGGATTCTAAAAAGCTCGCTGACAGCACAGGGCCGCTCGGCATTCGCGATTTTCGGCGAGCTCCGAGTACCCTAGGTAGAGCACTGCGGCGATTACTGTCGCTATGAGGATTATCGGCAGGAGTTTGCGCATTCTTTCCCCGTCATTCGAGATGATATTGAGGTAGTTGGATGTCTATATGTTAGTAGCGAAACCATCCGGCGTCAATGGTGGCAGCATCCACGATCACGAAAGGGAAAACCGCATCGAGGTCCAATCGCTTATACATTCTCCCAATGTCCCGATGCTGACGATCTATGGGCCGCGTCAATAGTCCTGTGCACCAGCAATCCATCCTCGAACGACGGGCTGCCGGGGCGCGACTGCACAACGCTGGATACAAAGTTATATATGCTTGCTATGTGCAGCCTGGTCCAGCCCACGGGGGCCCTTCCGCCCGGGAGCGAAGCCGGCTTGGGATAGTTCTGCAGGCATTCAATGCGCAAGTAGCCCCGGTCTCCGCCGAGCGCTGCTCGCGGTTTTGTCTCATCATAAGCCCAGAGCCAGTTAGGGTCCATAAGATTGAACGTAAGCGCGCCCCTGGTTCCGTGGATCTCGAACCTCAGATCGTCCTGTGCCCCGGTCGAAACGCGCGAGGCCTCGACGGCGCCGATTATGCCGCTCGGCAGTTCAGCCTGCATTATGGCGATATCGTCGACGGTAACCGCCTGCATTGTCCCGCTGCCCGGTTCGACCGGCCTCTTCGTTATGACTGTTCTTAGACTGGCTTGGACCCGAGTAAAGCCGCCGATGAGGCTGCAAACCAGGTCTATTGCGTGCGAACCGAGGTCCAGCAGCGCCCCTCCTCCGCTCTTCTCCTTCTGCAGCCGCCAAGTCATCGGGCGATTGAGGTCCGTGTACCCTCCGTTCAAATAAGCTCCTCTGAAAGCGGTAACCTCGCCCACGAACCCGTCCTAACCATCTGTTTTGCCCTCATGACTGCCGGGCAGAATCGGGTGTGGAAGTTCATTTGACAGGTGGTATTTACGGAGTTGGCGAGTCTCACAATTTCCGCGGCTTCGTGGGCATTCATAGCCAGCGGTTTATCACAGTAGACGTGCTTGCCGGCTTCCAGTGCCGCCTTCACGTGTTCCTTGTGAAGGTAATTGGGGGTGCAGACGTTGATGACGTCGATATCGCCGCGGCTGAGCAACTCGTGATAATCGCTGGTTGCAAACTCGTAGCCCGCGCGCTCCAGCGCAAGTTCTCTGCTTGCTTCCGACGGCGCGCATACTCCAACGAGTCTGATCCTGGCGGGAGGCGGATCGTATATAAACGGCAGCGAGGCATAGGCATAGCTGTGCATCTTGCCCATGTAACCATAACCTATCATTCCGACGCCGATTTCGCGCATCACTGTTCTCTGTAGGACCTATTTGCCCGACCTTGCATCGACCTTAGGCTTGGAAGTTGGAGTTTCCAATGGCTTTAGGGTGGTGGTGGTGCCGGCCGCCGCGTATATCTCCACCTTTTTCCCGTTAACTCTCATCTCTTGCAGTCTTTCCCTGAACCGTTCTATGGCAAGAGTCGATTTTACATACAGCGTGCCGGATTTGCCCTCGTATCTTTTCGGGCCCGAAAACTCAACGTGACCTCTGAACTCGGAGATGGCCTTTTTCAGCGCTTCAAATTCCGAGTAAGTGACGCCGGTGATGATCACTTTGTAGGTTCTGCCATTCTGGACTTCTGCCGCCCATCGTGCTATGACCTGTGAAGTGAACCGGTCGGAATCGGAAGCAATGAGCTTGCTGCCCGCGTTGTCCAGCGCCCTTACTCCTGCATCCAGGGCTGTGCTCGTGCTTACGCCGCGACCGTCGATCTGCCCTGACGTGAACAGCACTTCACCGGTGTCTGCGTATACGATGCGGGCGTTGAGCAACGCGCCGGCGGCTTTTACGGTGTCGCCGATATCGTCAGGAAGCGACTGCTCCGAGGCCGATGCCGTTCCTAAAACCAGTATTTCAGCGCCCTCAGACTTCGCCAGGGATGCCAGGGCCGGGGTATCGCCCTTCTCGATCGCTCTGCGGGTCGACTCATCCTCCATCGCGCGCATCGCAACCTGGGGGTCGACCAGCTCGAACTTGCGTTCCTGGAGCACTCGCATTATCGCTGCCGCGCTTGCCGGCAGCTCTGCGCACTTGCTTCCCATGTTCTTTTCAGTAATGATCACCATTACCTTCGGGCGCTGCATGGAAGCGTAGATGGCCTCGAAATCGCTGAGAGCGTTCACCAGGTTGATGAGCTTGACCTTAGCGTCGATCTTGAGCGTGAGGAGTTCGTCGCCATCGACATTCTCGACATGGCGTGAACCTTGGATCTCCGACCAGGATGATATAAAGCCGTCGGACTTCGTAAGAATGTTTTGCTCGACGATTTGATAGTCACTTCCCAGTGTTTCCGACTTTACACATACGCCGACACCTTTTTCTACCGCTTCCCGCTTCGCAGCGTTTATGGCTTCATCCGCGGCGCCGGCAATGTCACCATTGACGACAACAGCGGAGCCCTCGCCAGTTACGTTTACGACAGCATCGCTGGCTTGTTGTGCTCCCACCTGTAATGGCGGGCATATCAGTAATAGAAAAGCCGCACAAATGAGAACGCATCGCATCCTAGTTTTCTCCCGGTTCCGGTATTTGTATAATCACACAAGACGTTTGTTCCGCAGTTTGCTGCCCTCCAAGCAATATTATCAGCGGCAGATATATCACTCTGAACAGGAATCCCGTGCTTCGAGTGACATTGGGACCCCTCAAACGGCGGTTGGTTGGCACTTTTACTTATTGTTCACTTAGTTGTTTGAGACGCTATTCCCTGCCTGGACACGCCCAACGACGATTTTCGCGAGGCGTTTGCACATTTGATTCCTGGAGAAAGGTTTCAGGGTTTGCAAGGTACAAGATATAACGAATATGAGCGCTAACAAGAGTTACCTTCTAGATATGGACGGCGTGCTGGTGAGAGGTAGTCAGCCCATCCCCGGTGCGCAGCAGTTTATCGAAAGACTCGTAAAGAGCAACACGCGATTTGCGATTCTGACTAATAATCCCATGCATACGCCGCGCGACCTGCAGCACCGGCTAAAGAATGTCGGGCTCGAGGTTCCTGACGATTGTCTGTTTACATCGGCAATGGCCACAGCCCATTTTCTTCAGACCCAGATGCCTAACGGTTCGGCATTCGCAATAGGAGAGACCGGCCTGACGACCGCATTGCACGAGGTCGGATACGTGCTCACCGAGCGGGACCCGGATTACGTGGTGCTGGGCGAGACAACCAACTACAGCTTCGAGCGCATTTCCAAGGCAGTCAGGCTGGTTGCGGCGGGCGCCCGCTTCATCGCCACAAATCCTGATGCTTCAGGTCCCAGTGAAAAGGGCATCGAACCCGCATGCGGCGCGATGGCGGCACTAATTCAGAAAGCCACGGGTATCGCCCCATACTTCATAGGCAAACCCAACCCGCTTATGGTGAGAAGCGCGCTTCGATTCCTCGGCGCGCATTCAGAAGAAGCCGTAATGGTAGGCGATCGGATGGACACGGATGTAGTCGCCGGTATGGAAAGCGGCATGCGAACGATATTGGTGCTGACCGGAGTTGCGAGGCAGGAAGATGTGACGCGTTTCCCTTACCGCCCGACAATGGTGCTTGCCTCCGTCGCAGATATCGAGATCGAGTAGAAGAGAACCCCGATGTCTAAGCCGTTCAGGTTGTCAGTTAAGGTCGTAGTGATGGATGGGGAGGGGCGATGTCTCCTGCTCAGGCGTTCGGCGCGATAGCCTATATTTTATTCCAGGGTCTGGCTGCTGATGGCCGACTGCGCATGAGCAGCGAGCACGACGAATACGCACTTCTCTGCGGTACGTCATAATGGGTCCGATACGACCGAAGGTAGGAATTCCTCACCACGTCCTGAGGAATGCGTTATGTTAAAATGCATGCGACAGACGACGACCTAATGCCAGATAGAACTCCGGTTCGTCAGTCACATTCCCGTCGACAAACCCGGCAGCCTCTAGCATCTGCCGCATCTTCTGCGCATTTGGCACGCGGTCTTCGGCAACCACAAGCCCTGCCTCTCGGTGTATCTTGTTTACGGCTTCTCGCCCGGTTGGGTGTGAAATGACTATCAGTCCGCCTGGTTTGAGCATTCGATGGATTCGCGAGAGCGTTGCGGCCTTGCTCGTGAAGTGTGGAAAGACAGCATTGCAGATCACCCTGTCATACGAACCATTGGGACATTCGAAGCTCTCGACATCTGCAGTCTGGAATTCAACACAATCAGGAAATCCCTTCGAACGGGCTACCCGGAGCATACCCGCAGAAATGTCGATGGCTTTTATGCTGCCGATCTTATCCATAGCTCTTAGCAGACAAGGGATGATCACTCCCGTGCCCGTTCCCACATCCAGAATATCCATCCTCGGCGCAATACCGGATTCGCGCACGACTCGTTCCAGAATGACACAGATATCATCACGCTCCATGCTGTCCCATCTGTCGGCATAGGAGTCGAAAAACTCAGCTTGGCTTATCATATTTCAACTTCATTCGCAGTTGATTTATTAGCGCGCCTCTTAAGCGAGAATGCATTCGCCAGAACAAAGAGCGCGCAGGAGACGAGTATTATACGAGCCCCAGTCGGCAGGTTCAGTTGCCAGGAAAGCGCAAGACCAATCCAACCGGACAGCACTCCGAACGCGGCCGCGATAGCGAACATCTTCTTTAAGCTGTACGTAAGCTGATACGCCGCGGCTGCCGGATTGACTGTCAGGCTAAACACAAGCAGCCCGCCTATCGCGTTCAGTGATGCGGTGGTTGTAAGTCCGCTAAGAATCAGAATCCCGTAGAAGACACATGTCGCGGGCAGCCCAAGCGATTTAGCAAGTTCTCGGTTGAAAATCACCGTCTGAATCTCTTTGAAGAAGAGGCCGATAAGCAGCATTGCGCCGATGGCGACTGAAGCCAGCAGATAGAGGCTTCCGGCGGTGACGGTGAGCACGCTTCCCCATAGCAGGCTGAGCGCCTCCGTCTTGGGACCCGGAATGATCGACAGCAGCAGGAATGATACTCCCAATGCTGATGAGAACACGATGCCTATGGCCGTATCAGGTGCAAAGTCTCCACGGTCCGCAAGCGGCCCCAGCGCTCCCGCCGCGACAAGACTCACGGCGATCGCGAGCCACGTCGGGTTCTTGCTTATCACCAGTCCGAGAAGCGCACCGGCGAATGCGGCATGGCTAATGCACACTCCGAGAAATGATATGCGCATTGTCACTACCAGAACGCCCACTAGGGAGCAGGCAATTCCGGTGAATAGCGTCGCTAATATCGCTCTCTGCAGGAATGGTTCGCGCAGCATTTCAAGCATTGGCAAACTCCGTCGACGACATTACCCTACCCACCGAGCCGCGCTTAAGGACAATTATCTGCTCACATATCTCGGAAAGCATCCCGACATCGTGCGAGACCACAATCGTCGTGAGGCCCGTTTGCTTGTGCACAGTTCTTATGATTTCACGCACCCTTTGCTGAGATTCGGAGTCAAGAAAAGTGGTGGGTTCGTCCAAAAGCAGGAGGTCCGGCTTCTGTGCGAGTGCCCTGGCCAGGTTAATGCGCTGCTGCTCGCCTCCTGAAAGCTGCCCGAATGGCCTTGCAGCAAGGTGCTCAGCATTCGCCAGCGTCAATGCTTGCTGCACGGCGTCCCTGTCCGATTGACCGGGATGCCTGAAAAGGCCCATTCGGCCATATCTTCCCATCATAACAACCTCGCCCGCCGTGATCGGCATTTTCGGGTCGGTGTTAAGGGTCTGAAACACGCAGGCCGTCTTTCGTCGAATCTCTGTGTAGTTGGAGGCAACGAGATCGAATCCCAGGACGCTAGCTGACCCTGAGCTGATCCCCAGCAGTCCCTGAATGACTCTCAGGAGCGACGTTTTGCCGGAACCATTCGGGCCGGAGATACCCACTATCTGGCCTGTCTCGATACTTAGCGTGATGTTCCTGAGTATGATTCCGCTGTGATACCCGGAGCAGGCGTTGGCAAACTCGACAGCACGATTCAACTGACTCCACCTTCGCTAAACCATTGCTCGACCATGCGCCGCGCGGCAATCAGTCCAGGCAGCTCGTTTTTTATCCAGTCGCAAACATCGGCATCAATCCAGAAGAAGATTGCCTGGACCTCATCGATGGTGATATCGATTTCCTCGCGCTCATTGGAGTTAGCCGTGGTTTGCGACCATCCATTCAGCGCGCAGGCCGCCGTTCTAATGACCTCGGGCACGCAGCCGAAAGGCCCCACGAGAGACATTGTAGCCTCGGTGCCGACGAGAGCGAGTTTTACTGTGGTGGGCTGCGGGTTCATTCGCGTTTAATCCCCTTGATCACTCGGCTGACGTTGTCCCGAACGCACTTACTCCAAGTGTCAGTTCCACCAAAGCCGCCTGGGAAATTGGAAAGCGTCACATGCACTGCGCCGATGTCCTTTGCGAGTTCGCTGCCTGCCTCAGCGCCGCTCTGCAAGTTGTCGATGCACAGCCGGATTCTCTTCTTTCGACCGAGGTTGGTCATGGAATGCAGAAGGTACGGCGTGAACTCCTCGGCTCTGGGATAGGTCTCTACCACCGACAGGCCCATCCATTTCGCCACATCCGCTTGCTGGTCTGAACACAACACCCGAGTTCCCGAGACGCCCGCAGTTTCAGTCTTTGCTTCAGGTCGGC
>CAVZJH010000072.1:0-10193 GCA_963775535.1 uncultured bacterium
CTACCCATCGCCATTCCTTTTTGCCAACACCACAGCATTGTGCTAAACTTGAGTAGACAGAATCGGTCCTGATCTACGTCGACATGTAAGAGGTATGCACTCGATTATCCGACCCTCGCCGCGGTCCGCATTGTTCCTCATTTTGAGCGTGGCTTTCCTGGTTGCTGTTGGAGGCTGCGGTCATAGGCAGATAAACACGTCTAAGGCATCCCCGGACCGGGCCGTGAAAGGCGCGCGGGCTCAAGGCAAAGTCGACAATCCGAACAAAAAGGTGAGTGACCCCGAGCCGAACAAGACCGGCAAGGCTCCAACATACAAGCCGCCGCCCCAGCAGGGCCCCCAGCTCGAACTGAGCCAGAAAGGGGTTACGCTGCGCTGGATAGAAGACGGCAACGTGCGCATGAGCGCCACCGCAAGGGAGTTTCAGGGCAACGAAGTCGCCAAGGTAGGAACCCTGCTTGACTTTTCCGCCCAGCTCTATGAGAATGGCAAGATGACCGCCAGCGTCCGCGCCCCAAAAGCGGTGGCGGACACCGCAAACCGTGTGGTCACGGCCACCGGCGGAGTCGTCGTCAAATCCATGGAGCGAAGCACGGTGGTCAACGCGTCGTGGATAAAATGGTATGCAAAGCAGCAGAAAATAGTGGGCGACGGTGGTGTCAAGGCCACATCCACCATGGGAACAATGGACGGGGCGGCATTCGTAGCGGATACAGGGCTCAAGAATATAAGGATACTCAGTTCGGCGAAAGGATTGGCTTTATAAATATGAAACGCAGGGTGGCAACACTTCTGATACTGCTGACCGCGCTGACGGCGGGGATCGGGGCCGGCGCATTCGCCGCGACAGGACAGCTCAAAAACGCTGACGGCAGTAAAATAGAATTTCAACGCGGCGGTGATTGAGACGAATCTGTCTACCGAAACGTGCGTTCTGCGAGGGCGGGCCCGGATCAAGTTATCCGACAAGGCCGCCGGCACGGCACTGGACGCATCAGCCGAGAAGATAGTCTTCAACCTGTTCCCCGCGGGCAAGAACGCGCCGGCGACAGTCAGGTCCGCCGAACTGACCGGGTCGCCGAAGATCATATATACGAGCGTCGACAAGACAGGCAACACGATCACCACTACCGCTACAAGCGACACGACCCGCTATGACGGCAAGGAACAAATGGCGTACCTGACAGGAAACGTGAAAATCGTGAGCGAGAATCCGGCTATGTTTGTGGAACCGTCCGTTATGACGGGTGACGAAGCGGTCGTCAACCTGAAGCCTAACCTGGGCCCCGAGGAATTCAGCTTCAGCATAAAGAGTTCTTCCGGAGCCAGCAAGGTCGAAGTGACTCCCAAGCCCAAAGAAGAGGCGAAAAAAAAGCGGTGAAGCTGGAAGCCCACAATCTGGTCAAAGTTTACAAGGGACGCAGGGTAGTCAATGACGTCAGCCTGTCCATGGAGACCGGGGAGACGGTCGGTCTGCTCGGCCCCAACGGCGCTGGAAAGACTACGTCTTTTTATATGATGGTAGGACTCGTCCACCCCGACGAGGGCCAGGTGCTGCTGGACGGCGAAGATATAACGATGAAGCCGATGTACGTCCGGGCCAGGTACGGACTGGGCTACCTCGCTCAGGAAGCTTCCATCTTCCGCAAGCTCACGGTGGAGGAGAACATCCACCTCGTCCTGGAGATCGCCGGAATCAGCAAAAAGGAACGGATGGTGAGGACGGACTCGCTGCTGGAGGAGTTCGGGCTTACTCGCGTGCGCAAGTCCAAAGGAATGGTCCTTTCGGGAGGCGAGCGCAGACGGGTGGAGATCGCTCGCTCGCTGGCCACGGACCCCAGGTTCATCCTCCTCGATGAACCTTTTACCGGTGTTGACCCCATAGCTATCGGTGATATTCAGGACATAGTCAGGCACCTCAAGGACAAGGGAATCGGCATAGTAATAACCGACCACAATGTGAGAGAAACCCTTGCCATCACCGACCGAGCGTATATAATGTCAGAGGGAGAAATCAAGACCGCCGGGCCGTCGGTCGACATGCCGAACGACCCGATTGCGCGGAAGTTCTACCTTGGCGACCGGTTCGAGATGTGAGGCCGGCATGAAGCTCATTGATAAACAGATCGTGCGGGAGCTCACGGGACCGTTCGTGTTCGGGGTGATGGCGTTCTCGTCGGTCTTTTTCGCGGGAACATACCTGCTCAAATTGACCACCTGGGTCATGGACGGGATGCCGCTCGTGACGGCGGTGGAGGCGGTCATGCTCCTTTTGCCGCCCGTATTGTTTTATACTCTGCCGATGGCTATCCTGCTGGGAGTGCTGCTGGGGATGGGGCGTCTCTCCGGAGACAGCGAGATCGTTGCCCTCTTTGCGGGCGGGGTGAGCCTGTATCGGGTGGCGATTCCGGTCATCGTTCTGGGTGTGCTCGTAAGCGTGTCCGCGATTGTGCTCGATGAGGGGGTAGCGCCGCTGGCTAAGGCGCGATACGATCAGATCGAGGCCGCAATGCTTAAGCAGATTGCGCCGCAGGACCAGCCGTTTACGGTGAAGGACGATGCCACCGATTCGCGGGTGGATGTTAACGGTGGAATGGACGTCGATACCGGCATATTGAAGAGCGTTACCGTCACCCGGTTTGTGAACAAGCACCCGTATATGATTATATTCGCGTCGCGCGCAGTCTGGGCGGGAATGACCGATCCGGCTGCGAGATACCGCTGGAAGCTCTACGGCGGCTGGTGGCAGCTCCTGGGTGAATCGCCCGCCTATGCGACGTTTACCGAATCCAGAACCAAGGAAGTAGATATAAGCAAGACGCCGGAACAGTTCAAGCTGTATCAGAAGAGCTATCAAAAGGACTCTGATCAGTTGAGTTTTGCTGAGCTGTCTCAGTTGGTAAAGGACCTTAAAGCCAGCCCGGACAGGCAGGACGAAAAGATACGGGAGCTTGAGGTCGACAAATGGAACAAGCTTGCGTTCCCGATATCGAGCCTGATCTTCGCGATGCTGGCGACGCCGATGGGAATACGCCCGCATCGAAGCACGTCGAGTGTAGGCTTCGGGCTCAGCGTGGGGATCATATTCCTTTACTGGATGGTATGGCATTACACTTCATCGCTTGCGATACAGGGAAACGTCGCTCCCGTGATCGGGGCGTTTCTTGCGGATATTCTGGGGATCGTCGCAGCCGTTGTGCTGTTGAGGCGCGCGGCCAAGTAGTCCGAATATGAAATACTCAATCCTGTTCGTGATCATCTTGATACTGGTGTCGGGCTTCATTGCCTATTTCGGCGACATACTGGGCCGGAAGATGGGCAAGAAACGCCTGACCATCTTCAACCTGCGCCCGCGCTACACGGCTATCGTAGTAACGACCATCACCGGCATGATCATCTCCGCCCTCGTCCTCGCCACCCTGCTCAGTATAGACAGCCAGTTTCGCAAGGTCTTTACCGAGGGCGACCAGATACTCGCAAAGAACGATTCGCTGCGCAAAGACAATTCGGCTCTCACCGACAGAAACGGTTTTCTTCTTCAGCGCAGCAAAGAAATGGTGATGCTGGTCAAGGAGCGGCAGAAGGAACTTAATGCCGCCCAGGCCGATGCCGCGAAGGCGAAAAAGGCCAGGGACGCGGCCCAAAGAATCGTTGCGGGGCTGAAGAACGAGATCGCCTCTCGCACGGCTGAGTTAAAAGACCTCAAGAACAGGGCGGAAGGCGCGGAGAACGATCTGCTGGAGAGCACGGATAGATTGCATAACGTGCAGCAGCAGTTAACCACAGCGCGTAAGAGACTTTTTGAGGCGCAGCGGAATGTGGCTTCCGCCAGAGTACAGGCGCACTATCGCACAAGCGCGACTCACGACGGCCAGCGCTCAGCTTGAGGATACGCAGAAGCTGCTTGCAGACGCGAACACGACTCTGACGCAGCAGCAGGCTGCACTGGAAGAACAGAAGAAAGACATCGAGGACCAGAGCGCGTACCCTGAAAAAGGTAGGCATGGACAAGCTGGAATTCCAGAAGCAATCTTCGGACCTGCGCAACCACGATCTTATTCTGAGGCAGGGAGACGAGGTCGCGCGTGGCATTATTTCGCCCGATCAGTCCGCCTTCGGCATTAAGAGCGATGTTGTCTCTCTTCTGGAAACGGCGAGTTCAAAGGCCGCCGAAATGGGGGCTATAAACGGCCCCAACAATCGCGCTGTAAATCTGATCTTCCGCCGGGTGCTGACCAGGGAACTGGGCGTCTACAACGACGATGAAAATGAGTGCATCAAAATGGCGGTGGAGGCAATCGCCCAAAATGCGCAGCAGGCGATGGTGCAGGGGCACGCTCCGGATCAGGCACTGGTGAGGGTGGTCTGCGCCACGAACTCCATCTCTGGGGAACAGGTGCCCGTTGAACTGATGCTCTACTCCAATTCCCTGGTCTACCGGAAGGGCGACGAGATCGCGAGCACGAAGATGGACGGAAGAATATCCGAAGGCCGTGTGCTGCTCTCCGTCATCGACTTCCTGCAAAAAGATGTCAGCAAGGCTGGGCTTAACAAGGGCATTGTTCCTGTCTCGAACCCCGATCCGCGTATGAATACTTCTCCGAACCCGCAGACGCAGTTCGAGGGTTTGATGACCGTGGTCGACCAGATCAGGTCCAAGAACGCGCGAGTGAAAGTCGAAGTGTATGCCTGCGCCGATGTCTATGCCTCCGATGTTCTCAATATGACCAACATGCGCTTCAGCGTGACCAAGATCTAGAAGCGCCGGGTGCTATGCTTCGGATGCGATCGAGTATTTGACCGCATACTTCGACAAGCTCAGCATACTGCGTCAGTGCGTTATCGGCGCGCTGGATTGCATTCGGTCACGAGCCGGGAAGATGTCCCTCGCAGGAGAATACAATGAGCCCTAACCAGGTCCGTGTGGTGCTGGCGGTCGATCCGGGACGCTTGAAATGCGGGATCGCGGTCGCGCGCAGGGATGCGGCCTCGCCGGCGGTGGAAATCCTTCACAAGAGCATTGCGGACACCTCAGCGCTTGGTGAGACGGTGGCCGGGCTCTGTTCTGTGTTTGCTCCGGACGTGATTATCATAGGCAACGGCACCACGTCCTCACAGGCCGCGTCGCGATGTCGAGAAGTTCAGGCTGCGCGCGTCGAGCTTGTGGACGAAAGGTCCACGACGCTTCTCGCGCGAAAGAGATATTTCCGCGAAAACCCTCCTCGCTGGCTTCGCCGGCTGATACCGACCTCCTCAGACTCCGTCTCGCCCCTACGACGACTATGTCGCCGTCTTATTCGCTAAGACCTACCTCTGCGCCGGATAGCACACTTGCCTCGCTTTCGACTCCCTGACGTTTACTCATTCGCATAACTTGGGAATGTCTACTAAAAGCAGAGCTGTTAGAGCTTGTTTGCTTTCGGCAGGTAAAAACGGGGCCGATAGCAGGCTGGGATAAAAAAATAGCAGGCAGACGCAGGATTTTTACATCCCAGTAATAATAACAGGTAATAGGGCTCTCTTAGTCGCGTCATAAGCTATTGACACGCTTGTGAGTGTATGCTAAGATTCCGAGGTTAACGGGCTGTCACACTGATAGCAGCGCAGGCAAGAAAGGAGGTGTCTTCCTTAAGGGGCCTGTGAGAGCTGCAAGTGATAGCATAGGCAGGATGAGGCTGGAATAAGACGAAGGCTCGGGCGAGGGTTAGGCAACATGGATACTGATCCAAGCCGGATTCTTCGTGATTAGAAAGGTCCTCCTGCCGGGCAACCAAAACAGCCGCTTTATTCACGAGAACATTTGCCGCATGCTTTGGTGCGGTAAACTCAAACTATCGTGAGTGACGCGGGTTCAAGGAGGAAGTATCTTATTATGAAGAAACTAGCGTTTCTATTGATGGTAACGGTCCTTGCGTGCGCGGCTCCGGCCTTCGCGCAGGGTCCCTTTACCGACGTGCCGACCGATCACTGGGCGTACGATGCAGTTAGTACACTGCAGAAGGACGGCATTCTGATCGGCTATCCCGATGGAACATTCGGTGGCAAGAGAACGATCACCCGTTACGAGTTTGCGGTAGCTATTGCCCGCATTCTCCCGATGATTCCGCCGACTCAGACGAACATGGACACAAGCAAGTTCGCGACCAAGGAAGAGCTCAATGCGGTCAAGGCTCAGATTCCGAGTATCTCGGGTCTGGCTACCAAGGCCGACGTGGAAGCTATCCGCAAACTCGTGGACGAGTTCCGTGACGAGATCGCAGCTCTCGGCGTTGACGTAGACGCAGCGAAGAAAGACGTTCAGGCTCTCGGCTGCCGCGTTGACGCTCTTGAAGCCGAAGCCCGGCGTGTGAAGATCACTGGCGATGCGAACGTGTTCGGAATCGCGAGTGCTGTGACCAGCCAGAATGCGGCGTTCGACCTTGACAACCGCAGAATAGAGAATCCTAAGGACTCCCTGATGAACAGCATCGGCGTCGTCCAGGATTACGATCTCAACATTGTTGGTCGCGTAAACGCCAAGACGACCGCAGTCGCGACAATCGACTACGGCAACTACCTCAACTACCTCGGGTTCGTTGATGACTACGCGGGTGGTGTTCGTCCGACTACTAAGGGCGGAAACAACTTCGACAACACCATCATCGGCGGTGACAACGGCACAGCTTCAAGAAACACGCTGTCCGACACGTTCTTCCCATACTACCTGTACATAAATACGGGTTTCTGCAAGGGTGACATGACCGTTGGTCGTTTCCCGTTGCAGTTCACTCCTTATACGTTGAAGAAGATCGACGTAGACAGCTACACCGATATTCTGAAGACGAACGATGGCAATTACCCGATGGACGGCGTAAAGGTCGGCACTAACTTCAGTGGCGTCGACGTTACCCTGTTCGCGGCGAAGAACGACGAGAACGACTACCTGCGCAACGGTCTGACCGGTCAGCCGAATTCAGGCCTCTTCTCAATTGATGGCCTTTACAACGGGTTCCATCAGTTGGCAGTCGGCCAGGCAGTCGGTGGTTTGAACCAGGTTACCCAGTCCGCTGGTGCGCGCCTTACTGTTGGCACACCTTGGAACGGCACCCTCGGCGGCACTTTCTATCAGGCATGGGACGGCTCTGGGATAGACCCGAATACCGGTCTGCCTCTGAACTTTGACCAGGCTCAGGTCTATGGTGCTGACCTCAATCTGCAACTGCCGTTCCTGTCAGGACTCGGCTTAGTCGGCAGTTGGACTCAGTCCAATACCCTGGCGGCTCAGTTCTCCAACTTCACTGACGTCAACTACGATAACCAGGCGTGGGACGCCAAGTTGAACTACACATTCGGCGGAAACGCCTGCGTTCCTGGCCTTGGTGTTGGCGCAGGTTACAAGAGCATCGGCAGAAACTTTGCCGCTGCCGGCGCTTGGGACAAGATCGGGCGATGGACAGACCCGACCGACGTTCAGGGTCCCTATGCTGACGTCATTTATCCGTACGCAAGCAACCTGAAGTTACAGGGCGGACGGTGAGTGGCTGCAGGCCAAGGACGACTATGCTCCTACTCCTATCGATCCGGTTTTGGTCAAGGGCGACATTGTCGCCAAGGCTGAAGGCGGTGTAAACTGGGGATTCACCAAGAACAACTCGCTGGACGTCAGCTATGAGTGGATCAAGTACGATCCTAACAGCCCTGGCGTGTTTGAGAGCACTGAGAGCTATCTGACGATCGGAGTCGGTCACCAGATGAATCCGAATGCTGGCGTCAAGATTGCGTACCAGTTCATCGGACTCAACGCTCCCGCCGACACCAGCCGTACTACACGGCTGATAGTGGCGGATACCGGGGGTGGACTCGGCGTCGTTCAGTTTGGCGCGAACTTCTAGACCAAACAGCTGAAAGACCTAAGCCCCTGGAGAGATCCAGGGGCTTTTTTCATGGACTTCGCAGGAGATCGTTGGCTCGGTCGGTAAAGATATCCATGCGCACCGATGGCCGCTCGTCGATGTAAAGAGCGAGCCTTGGAGCAAAGCAACGGAGGTCGGGGAGTGAAGAAACCGCTGGTATCGATAGTTGTGAGCGTTGTATTGATTTCGTTGGGAGCCTAGGCGTTCGCGGCTGTGGCGGCTGCGAGCGCCGCTGAACCAAATCGGGCCTGATCCCGCCCCCTGTCATTTACACCCCATCCGGCGGCTCAGTTATCGGCGAGATCAATTTTAGCGACAAAGACGTTCTTGCGCTGATCCAGCAGGCCATTCCTCAGTATCGGAGCGCTTATTTCCAGAATGTGGGATGTTAAGGCGAACTGGGAAAAAGGCAAGGCCATTTCCGCGGGGACTAAGCAGATAGATGGAACGAGCTGGCGACCGCAATCGGCGGGAGAGTCAAGAACATCCGGCTGCTTGCTATCCGCTATCCTGCCCAGCGCAGCGGCGACGAGCTGATGGGGCTGTTCGAGAAAGGCCTCGTCAAGACAGGCACGTTCAGCAGGGTGATGGATGCCCCGGGTGGAGTGGCCATATACGCGGAGCCTGGGAATGCCGGGTTACGCGGCGGTTGCTTACGACCAGTCTAAGCACATCCTTTACGCAGCGAGAGTGGTAGGGTTTTTGGATTTGCCGAAGTTGGTGAAGTGGCTCAATCAGGTAGCGGAGGTGATGGTGGGAGCCTCTAAGGCCTCAGACGGGCAAACCCTGATTGCTTTTCAATCCCGGGGAATATGCAACCGAGCTTACGGTTTAGTTGAAGTTGTTCCCTCTCCCTTTGAGGGAGAGGGTTAGGGTGAGGGTGAAAACGCAATGACTTGCAACCCGGACCTGTTGAAACCGGCAGGTTCCGACCCCCTTCCGCCCGACCCCTCTTCATTCCACGTCGAGGGGATCTATGACGTCAGGTTCGGCGGCTCATCTTAATACGCGAGTCTTCGCACGTGAAGCTGTTTGAAACCTGCGGCGGTTGGGCTGCGTTATAATATACAGGCATTTATGAAAGGGGGCCAGGGCGCCAAGTGTGTGGTATAGTCGGTTATATAGGTGAGCGGGAAGCGTGCGAAATCCTCATAGACTCTCTGAAGAGGCTTGATAGCCGGGGCTATGACTCGGCGGGCGTCGCCGTGTTGGCGGGCGGCGCTATAGACGTCCGCAAAAGTGTCGGTAAGCTGAAAGCCCTCGAACAGGCGATAGAGGGACAGGTTCCGGTCGGGTCGCTGGGAATAGGGCACACGAGGTGGGCAACCCACGGCCGGCCTTCGGACGAAAACGCTCACCCGCACTGCGACTGCACCGGCAACATCGTGGTTGTCCATAACGGCATTATCGAGAACTATATGGATCTGAAACCAGCCTGGTCGAGAAAGGTCACGTTTTCAGGTCCGAAACCGACACGGAGGTTGCGGCGCATCTTATAGAGACCTATTACGATGGCGACCTGGCGGGCGCGGTATGCTGGGCTGCACGCGACCTGGAAGGCTCGTTTGCGCTGGTAGTGATTGCTAAGGATGAGCCGGATAAGATCATCGCCGCTCGCCGGCACTCCCCGCTGGTCCTCGGCTTGGGAGAGGTGAGTCGTTCCTCGCATCGGATGTTTCCGCGTTCCTCAGACATACGCGCAAGGTGATCTATGTAGATGACGACAACGTCGCCGTTGTTTCACGCGAGGGCGTTACCATCACCGACTTGAACGGCAACCCCGTGGAGAAGATGCCCGTGCTGATCGACTGGGATCCGGCAATGGCGGAGCGGGGCGGCTATGAGCATTTCATGTTCAAGGAGATTCACGAACAGCCGCGCGCACTGCGCGAGACCATGCGGGGGAGGCTGCTCCCGGAAAAGGGCCTTGTCGAACTTCCGGGTATCAACCTGACCATGAGGAGATCCGAAATATCAACAAGGTGGTCATGATCGCCTGCGGCACTGCCTACCACGCGTCAATCGGTGGAAAATACGCGATAGAGGAGCTGTGCAGGATACCGGTGGAAGTGGACGTGGCCTCCGAACTCAGATACCGAAACCCGATCATAGACGAGCATACCCTGGGCATAGTGATCAGCCAGTCCGGCGAGACTCTGGATACCGTCGTTGGTCTGCGTGAGGTCAAAGCCAAGGGCGCAAAGGTGATATCGATCACTAATGTGGTGGGGAGCATGGCCGCGCGTGAATCGGATGGCGTGCTGTATACCTATGCCGGTCCCGAGATTGCGGTGGCCAGCA
>CAVZJH010000073.1:0-17282 GCA_963775535.1 uncultured bacterium
ACAAACGCCCTTGGCTTTAACTAAGCACCTGTGATGTACGGAATATGCAAGAGCTCAGCAGCCTTGCGTTTCGTGTCTTGCTTGGGTAACCCAACAAACAAGCGAACACTGTGCCGCCCCCCGCAATGACCACCTGGTCGCGAGACCGCTTAGGCTATCGACGCAGCGAATACAAGGCTTTCTGGCCCGCATCAAGGGTCCTACCATCACCGTTGGCTGCGATCAGTAAAGAACTAGACGAGCACTGACAATGATTAGACATCCGCGTCGATTTGCGTGAGGTCTTTCCTCGCCCATGGGACCATATGCTCCGGGACTGATTCCGAGGATGCTGTCCGGCTGCTGAGCTGTTCCTAGTCGCGTGCCCCATGTCTTGCCGACGCATCAGTAGGGATGCTAGTCTGGTCGCTATAACTGCTGTCATTAGTACCGCGATATTGAAGGGTGGCGATTTATCAGCGAAGTGGTGATGCGAAAATCGCTACCTATTAGAGAATGTGTTGATAGAGAATGAAAATCGCATAACACTCAGATGGAGCCACCGCAACTTCCAACTTTGGATGGGACAATTTCACTACCTCACCCAAAACTGACTTGCAAAATGTAAGCGAATGTTGTTATGATGAAGCAGGCGGACGCGGGTTTGCGGTGAGGACCCCGGCGTTACTGTTTGGCGTTCCCGCAAGGCGCACACGGGCTCAGAGTACAGCGCGTTCGGTTCTGGGAGAACAGGCGCTGCTCCACACCCGGATACGAGTCAACAAGGAGGAAAAGAACCATGGCGAAGAAAATCTTCATAAGCTACGACTATGACAATGACAAAGCCTACAAGAACCTTCTGGTCGCGTGGAATGCCGTTGACAGCATTCCCTTCGAGTTTGAGGATGGGTCGGCAGACATATCGATCACATCCCACGACGATGCCACGATTAAGCGAGCCATCTCCGCCAAGATCAACAAGATGACCTACTTCCTTTGCATCATCGGTAAGAGCACGCACAAGTGCGGTTGGGTCAAGTGGGAGATAGATAAGGCTGTCGAGTTGAAGAAGAAAATTGTGGCTGTTAAGATTGACAGCGAGTACACGTCGCCCTCGAACATCATGGGGGTTGGAGCGTCGTGGGCAATGTCGTTCACTTTGGCATCGATCAAGAAGGCTGTAGACGATGCAGCGTGAGCGTTCTCTCGATGCTCTGAGATCGTGGCCAGGCTGGGCATTCCTATGAGCTGATCTGGGAACGGAGGCCTATGAAGTGAGAATACCGGTATTCGTGTCCTGTCCCAGTAGCTTGAGCGATGAGCAGGATGAATCTAGGCGACTCGTCCACGACAAATTGAAGCAACTCGGGCTGGAGTGGCGATCTCTTGGCAGATCCGATTATCCAACCGATTGCCCTCTTGGGGAGGTGCTGACATTGGCGAAGCACTGCGCTGGTGGGGTGATTCTCGGTTTTGAGCAACTGATCGCGGATGATGTCAGGTGGACCCACGACATCAAGAAGTCGGATGACATAGTCCGACCGCTACCACTTCCGACTCCCTGGAACCAACTCGAAGCAGGCATACTCTTCTCTCTTGGCTTGCCCATGCTGGTATTCAAAGAGACAGGCGTGTCAGGCGGAGTCTTCGATCTGGGCACCGCCGAGATGTATATCCACCAAATGCCTGCCCCGCGCCTTTCAAAGCAGAACAGCGCCGCTCTCCATGCGGTGTTCATTGAAGTGGCAGACTAGGGTCCGCCAGCACTACTATGGCGGATAGAGGCGACACGCCCCTATCGCGACATCATTGATCAGGTGGTTGGCTGAGATGAACGACAGCGATAACACGGAGATCATCATAGCAGACGCAGATCTGCCTGGTCCGTATGTGGAAGCAAATGACGCATCCATGCGTGCTCGGCAGTGGTGACTTTCTCTTGGCCGGTGCGAACTTGATCGTGTTGATAAGTGCGGCAGTCCTCGGCGCTGTCTCATTCTCGTCGATTCAGACACAGGGGCTGGCTACGCTTATAAGTGCCATCCTCCTGGCATTGAGCCTTGCTCTTTCGATAGTGCTGCAGTTGCTATCTCTGGACAGAACCTGGTTTGTTGGCAGAGCCGTGGCTGAGTCCATTAGGACACTGGCGTGGAGATACGTGACGCGCTCAGTCCCTTTCGATGTACAAACCAAAGATGCCGACAACCTGTTCTGCCGCCGCGTGTCACAGATACTTTTGGAGCGCAGACATTTCCTATCCGAGCTTGGTGGAAAATCAAGTTCGAACTACATAACTGAATGCATGCGCTCCGTCAGAAACTCGAACAGGAAGATTAGGGGTATTACGTATCTGAATCAGCGGATCAAACAGCAGCGAAAATGGTATTCGGATGGGACCAGGATCAACAAGAGGAAAGAGATTGCGTGGTTTGTCGCTCTGATCATTGCGCAGTTCTGTGCACTCGTTTCCGCTATACTGAGAGTGCGTTACCTCTGCCCTATCAATTTCACGCCTGTTCTTGTTAGCATCGCTGCTGCCCTCTTGGCTTGGCGACAACTCAAGCGTTTCCAGGAACTGGCGCAGGCGTACGGATCGGCCGCACAGGAACTCACGGCAATTCTTTCGAAAGGTCGAAGCATAAAAACCGAGGATGATTTATCTGCGTTCGTCTCAGATGCTGAGAACGCAATCTCTCGTGAGCACACAATGTGGCTCGCACGAAGAGACAACATGTAGCGCGCAGGCTAAACATATTTGAGTCAGTCAAGCCAGTTTGATCGGTTTTCAATCGCGCTTACCCACATTCTTCCCTTTTTCCACTTCAAGACATTTGCGCTGGGCGATCTCCTGCCAAAGCGTGTTCTCTCTGGATACTAGAGATTCAATCCGCTGCACGAAAAAACCTTCTCTATCCGCAGCACTTGAGTAAGGTTCAAGATTCGCCTCGTAGTAGTGGATCTCCTTCTTCATAGTCTCTGCCACGGTTCGATAATTGACATATAGCTCATGGAACTTGAATATGCTCCGAAGTCCCGAAATGACAGCTATCAGAGCAGTTATAGCCGCTCCTATGATACGAGTCCAGAGCTCAGGGGACGAGGGAAAGAGGATGATAATCGGGGCTGCTGCGGCAAACACTATAATGAGTCCGGCTGTGACCCTGTCCCACATTCGGTTCGCAATCGACTTGTCGTCGTACCAGTTCAGCTCTGTTTCGTATCGCTTTCTCTTATATTGCTCAAATGTTTCCGAATCCGCGCATGGTTCCTCACTTTTCATTGCGGTCTGTAGTAGACAAACACATTATACTCTGGGTTTCAAAAAACAAGCAATGGTATTGTTTGTCGTATCGTCTCTATCATAAACACTGAAATGCACCACGTTGTGGGCAAACCAAGGGAAATGCAAATGGCGGAGAGTTGGCCAAGGCTTTCTACTCCAACAATTCAATCGGTTTGTCGCTGTATGCTGATAGGACGTTTGTCTGCAGAACAATGGTTTGGGGAACCACGATCATGAGGGGAACCTGGCGCGCTGGCAGTGAAAAAGTATATGTTTCACCTCACTTACGATACCACACACAAACCGGGCGATCCAGTTGATTTATACTGTGACATCGGAGATAGTGGAGCCTAGTTGACAATCGGAAGATATGAACTCGTCAGGACTCAACGCTAGGAGCCATTAACTTGGTGGCCAACTCAGGGGCAAGAAATACAAGAAATAGCGGATATGCAAGAAGTCCATAGCTATTGGCGGGCATTCTTCATGCCGTGTTTTGAAAGCAAGTTCGAGCGGCGGACGGTGTAGCTGAAAAGCTGTCGCGAGCCGGACTGACGTGGCTTGCAGAGGAGGCACTACCGGCCTCCCCTGCAGTGCAGGCTGCGGCCTTTATTCCCTAGAGAAAGCTTCATCTTCCTCCCGCCGCCGCTGGATTTCTTCTTGCGTAAGCTTGAAATCAATGACGTCAGTGGCGACAGAGTTTATCGACTCCACGGTGGGGTCCGCTAGCGCGTCGTTCATCAACTCCACAATAAAGGCTATATCATCGACCGTTTCCACGTTCAAGAAATCAAACTCGATTTCAGGGTAGTTCGCTTCCAGCCACCTTTCCAGCGCGTATATATCCGTGGAATCAGGCAGCCAGACCATTTCTTTACTGCCGCCACTTTGCTTTTTCTCGAGAGCAAGAGTGCATTCCTGGGCTATCGCCGACAGTGGCATGCCCTCACGATTCATTATTCTCAGCGCATCAGGGTCTTGCTCCAGCAGGGTACAGTTTCTGCCATGTTTCTTACAGGCGAGACCTGTGTTTCCAGTGCAGGCAAACGGGTTCAGAACTCTTCCACCAGGGTTGCAGCCAGCAATGACAAGGCGCTCCATCACCGCTGTGGGGATATCGTCCCTGGCCCTGAGAGCATCTTTCGTTTCCCAGGCATCCCCCAAGCCAACGAGGGAGTGGAGTTTCTCAGAACCAAACTGCAGGATTAGGTCATAGCGAACAGAGTAAATGCCCTCAGGTGATTTCCGTGTGGCTGCCTGACGGTGCCAGGCGGTCACCGATTGGACGTTGTACCCAATCTCCGAAAGCACATCCTCGACATCGAACACACGGCTGGGCTTGCAGATAACGAACCCGATGCCTTCCTCCTTGAGGCAGTCAACTGCCGCGCTGAGCCATTCTTTCGTATACTCCCTGAAATCCTTTGTCGCGTGGACGGGAGCCTGGGTTATCAAGCAGTCGAATTCCTGTTCGTGCCATATCATCCAATCAACAGGGTCGAAGTTGAGAACTTCTACATTGCCGCCAGGGACTATGACGTCATTTTCGCGAGACTCGGTTTCTTTCTGCCGCCGCTTCATTTCCTGGTACGGGCCATCGACCTTGCCGGTGGCATCCATATTCTCCACCAGGTCGCGGTTGTCGGGGTTCTCTTGGGCTGCTTTCACCACTTCTCTGGCCTTTACCAGTGTCTTGCGCGAAGTGCCAACGGCCTTGGCAAGGATTTCGTCGGTTCTGCCATTCGCCTTATCGTCCGGGCAAATTGCCCTTTCGACAGAGTCACCGACGTGCTTGAGATTTTCGAGGCGTCGGGTTGTCGCCTCGGCCTCAACGTGCTCACGTATCGCTTCGGTAATGGCGACTTTTTCCGAGGGGGTAAAGTCCAGTCGGAGCACGTTTTCGTCGTGCTCGGCGGCCAGAGCGTTTCGGATATCCATTATGCGAACGGAAATCTCCGTCCATCCCTGCGATTTGCAGGCCTGCATCCTTCGATACCCGCAGATGAGCGTCTTTTCAGGTGTGATTACAGGAGGGTGAAGAAGCCCGACTTCAGCGATGCTGGCAATCAAAGCCGTCAAGTCACCGACGTCTTTTCGGAAGCGGTCGCCGATAACGATGTCATCTATCGGCATAACTGCAGTTCTCTCGCCAGTGACCGGCTCGGTCACGGTTGTCTGGTGGTTGTTCAACTCGAGGTTTTTCATTTTACTTCCTTTCAATTCTCTCCCTGTGTAGGGATTTTTTTGCTAATGCAGTTATTAAATCGTTCGCTTGCTTTATCTTTGCACGGAGTTTTTCTGGAATTGAAAGGAAATTTTTCGTCTGGCTGGCCGCAAGTCAATCAGGCTGCGAGCTTTTGATCCTCACAAGCCTGTCGCATCCTAGACCGCGCAGTTTTGCTGCGAGGCTATCGGATGACAGGTCTTGTCCGGCCCGCGTGGGAACTAACATCACCACAACTCGCTCTCTTCCACGCAGCCCCATGATGACCGCACCACGGCAGCCACCTTCGTAAGCCAGGCGGATCTCTTCGATTTCTTCCGGCGATAACGGCCCAGTGGCCGTTATTGTTGAACTGGACTTTTTCATTTTATCTCTCCCAATGATAATGTCTATGCTAATTTGTAAGGTCTATCGTCTCCACGGATAACTGGATGTCCACGAGCAGCCTTGCGCCAATTTCCGAAACCCCAGGCAGGATTTCCTCGTCAGTCAGTCTCTCGCTCCTGCGGCCATATGCTGCTTCGTCTTCCCTTTATGAAGTCATCGGTAAGGGAAGCCAGCCCAAACATCTTAGGGCAGAGCTGGCTCGGATGATTAATGCGTTCGCCTTGTATATCGGTTAAGAAGACGCCTTTCTCAATCTCGTTGAATGTGGCACCGATGTAAGTGCCCCAGTTCGTCAGAACGGCTATTCCTTCGCTTCCGACTGCTATCCACTGGATCACGCGCCGGAGCGCGTCTTTGATGGTGCTCTTTGGCAAACTGGCGAGATCATCCGAGCAGAGCTCTGGCACCAGATTATCCTGCTTTTTGAGCCGCGACTGTATCTCATCGACCTTTCGCTGAAGTCGTTCGCGCTCGGCGCGAAGTTGCTCCGCCACTCTGCCAAGCTGTTCCTTGTCAAAGACCCCGATAAGATTGGTCAGCGTCTCGGTTTCCTTGACTTTTGCCTCTTGAAGCTTCCTCTGTGTCTCGGCAAGGGCTTGGCCGTCGGCTTCCCTACCTGGGGCGCTGCGCATTTCCGTGATTTCCGACGAAAGCAGGGGCGCGAGTTGCGTCAACACCCATTCGTCGAGGACTGGCTCCTGGATTGCCTTGATGCCCCAAGGCTTGCAGTAGCCAGGTGGACTTGAATGGGGGCAGATGAAAGTCTTTCTCGCGGGACGATCCGCGCCATCGCCCTTGTCCTTATATTGCCTGTAGTTAACTTGCAATGGTCGCCCGCATCTTGCACAGACTACAAGACCCGTCAGCAGGTGCTCGTCACTGAGAGAACGTTTTCCTGGCCTATCGGATAGTTTCAACTTTTCCTGGGCCGCTTCGTAAAGAGCAATCGGAACAGCGGTGTCCGACTTGCAGCCGCCGTCACTTGCAGGAACAAGGAGCCGTTCGCATTCATATTCCTGACCTTTGTGCCGCCATTTGCCTATATACATGCAGTTGGTGAGGATTGTCCGTATCTGGGACGTGTGCACTTTCTCGGGATTCTTGGGCTTGTGCCCTTTCGCACCCCGGGCAACCCGAACCCCTTCATTCATCAGTAAATTGGCTACCCTATTAATCCCCATCGGCCCCATATCACCTTCACCGGCGATAAATAGCCTGTAGATGCGGTTAACCAGTTCAATCTCTTCCCATATAACCTCAACTGCTTGACTTCCCTTTCCTTTGGAGCGGTAGCCGAGGCAACTTGGGTTGCGGCTGAACATCCCCATTGCCGCCTTGAAATCGTGGTCACGGCAGATGTCTTCACTGATGCTGTCGCGCCACTTTCTATTGTTTGCGGCTTCGACCGTGGCTTGGTAGAGGCCCGTAGCCGAGTCTATGTCCATGTCCCTGCTATTGGCGATGAAGCGCACCCCTTTGGCCTTGAACCTTTTCATCAGGGCATCGCACACCCCCGCATCTCGATAAAGCCTGTCGGTGCGCCACACTACGACGACATCGACCTTGCCCGACTCCACTTCCGCCATCAGCTTTGTAAGCTCTGGCCTCCATGGCTTGGGGTTGCGGCCATTCGAGTCCTGCCACCACCAGTCTCCTTTTTGTCATTCCTCTTCCTCGTAGGTGGTGGTGTTCTTCGGGTCGAATCCGTAGAAATCGCAGACCTGCTCGCAGTGTTCGGACTGCTCAGCGATGCTCTTGCTTCGACCTTCGCTCTTGTTGCTCTTGCGGGAGTAAATCTTCACGCTCAGCATGTTGTTTGGTGTTTCCTGCAGCCCCGTAAGGTTGCCTTCTTGTATGAGTTTGTTCATAATAGATGAGTCCTCTTTGCTCATTAGTATTCCCTGATGGTGTGGCTGGCAAACATTGCAAGTCTTAAGTGCGTCATAACCACACCTTCGTCCATACCACCTCCTTTGAGCTCAAATCGAGCGTTAGCCAGCCTTTAGACCTGCCTCCGCTTGTTCCATCACCATTGGGGTATTCTCGTTCTTCGAGCTTTTTGCGCTCTCCACCTGCATCCATCAGTAAATATCTTGATCTAATTGTCATCAGTAGAATTCCTCTGTCCATATATCATGATCTGACGCGAAATGAAGACTTGCATTGTTCACAGTGTTGATCTATCATTGATCCACCGCGCGCAGATAGGCCTGCCAGCCTAAAAAGGGACTGCAAGCACAACATGCTCAAGAGGAGGTGGCATGACCAGACAGGCCCCCGGATGTGCTGGTGTGATAACTGCGCGGACAAAGACGTACCTTCAAGGAGGATTTTGATATGCATTCTGAAAACTCGGCGCTTATCCGGGTCGAGCACGACACTTATGAAGAGGCATTCCGAGCGGCGGCTGAAGAAGCAGCCACGACGATGGCGACCATCGCATCGACAGTTCTGTATTGCCAGGGCAACCGGAGTTACCTGACTACCGCGTTTCCATTGCGCTACGTATCCGAGCGGGTGCGGATTGACACTCTGGCTCGCGGGGGCAACGCGGACGAGCATTACAATCGCCCACTTATTCCCGAGCACCACCGTGCGATCACAGCATATCTGACTACTCAAGACGACTACGTCCTGCCACCGCTGTCGCTATGTGTGCAAGACCCGCTTCGGTGCCACATTCCACGCAGCGCCTCGGCAGTAAAACTGGGGGTTGTTGTACTGCCGACCTCTATCGTATACAACATCACCGACGGCCAGCACAGGGTGAAGGCCCTTCGAGATGCGCTGAGCCAGAAAGAAGAACTGGGAGAGGATGGCATTGGCGTCACCATAGTCATTGAAGATGACATGGAGAAAATCCACCAACTATTTTTTGACTGTGCGCAAACGAAACCTGTGCCTCAGAGTCTACTCACGGCCTACGATAAGAGAGACCCCCTGGCGCGACTCGTTCGCGATGTGCATGAGCAGGTTGCGGTCTTCAGTGGCCGCATCGAGCAGATAAGTAAAACGGTTGGAAAATCGAGCATAAACGTGTTCACGTTGAACCAGTTGAGGTTGGGGATCGCGGAAATCTTGACTGGAGACGCCACACAGGCGACGGTGTCGCTTAGAAAGGATATGGCTAAGATGCTGGGGAGCGAGCAGGCTGAGGAGGAGCACAGGAGGTATGTGGTGGAGTTCTTCAACTCATTCAGCCTGGCCAACCATGAGTGGTCTGAACTTCTCGGGGCTGGCGATCCCGCTCTTGGCGCTGTGGATACTAATGCGCTCAGGCATAAGTTCGTGCACTTCACCGGCACGGGCCTAACTATCCTGGGGCGGATCGCCTTTTTTCTTAGAAACTACCCCAGCCCGGAACGGGAGAGGCTGATAGAAGCTCTTGCGCGCCAAGTCGATTGGTCGCGGGGCGCGAACCTCTGGCAGGGCAACGTCGTTGTAAGTGAGCGTATGAGTGGGCAGCGAGCGGCGGTTGAGACTGCCGTCATGAATGTCAAACACCAACTCGGCATTCCGCTTACAAGCCAGGAGCAAAAGAGGGCTGCGCAGAGGGTGTTGAAATGAGGGCAAACCCTGTAGGGTTGGACTGTAGACTGCCCCGGCATGGGCAGCCTACAGCATTGGCGGACAAATCCGCCTCTTGGAACAATAACAAATTTTACAGGTATCTCCAATCGGGCGCAAGCCCATCAAGCGCCGCACGTTAGTCCTGCGGCACAATACACGACCGGCCTGCGCAGCAATGGGCAGGTCGGTCGTCTCTGGAAGGAGAATACATTAGTGGTCATCGACCATACTCACGCGCAGTTTAGCGAGTTCGGCTTCGAGAACTTCTATGCGCTTCATGGTCTTTGTCTTTTGGTTTTTGAATGTGCGGTCTCCTGCAGAGATAAGTTTGTTGGCAGCAGCAAGTGCTGTTTCTGCATCTTTCCTTACTTTGAACACTTCGGGAACGAAGGACACGTGCGAAAACAGTCGCCAGTATATCGGCAGCGTCTGCATGGCTGTCGCCTGCTTTCCATTTTGTATTGATTCTGATTTTATTACGCACTGTCCCAATCCCTGCCAATGTTTGAGGCTGGAGCCTGCTAAAGCGCTTGCCTCCTAACCTTACACATGTGATATCGTGCAAAATCTCGAGTATTGGCGCGCGCAAGAGATAAAACTGAACAATATTGGGATCACTCAGTCGGGACAATGTATAGGAAGGGAGAGGTCATATGGCCTTATCGAACTTACTGCAGTCGAAGCAATTACAGCATGACACAATTTGTTCACCAGAGATTGCACGCGTTTATATACGTGTATCTCATGAAAAGTCGGCTGAGCGAAATCTCAGCCCGGAAACGCAGCGGGAACTCATACAAGACTATGCAGAACGCAAGAGCTATAAGATAGTCGACTACTATACAGACCTTGCAAGGTCAGCATTTAGGGAGGAGGATGAACGTCCAGCCTTCGATCAGATGTTCGCCGACGCAAAGAATGATCCCTCGACTGCTGTAATCCTCGTTGCTTACTTTGATCGTTTCTCACGCTCGCCTTCGGCGCAGGCAAAGCAAGAAGAACTTCGGAGAAATGGAATCAGAATTGAGAGTGCAACGGAGGGTTACTATGACCCGGATACTGAGCAAGGAATCATTATGAGCAGTTTAACCTGGTCATTGTCGCACATGTTCTCAGTAAAGCTTAGGAACCGTGTGGTGCCTTGCATGAAGAAAAACTTCACCGAGCGCGACCAAGAGACCAACTGGGCTTACAAGAATGGTGGATGGGCTCTATTCGGATACAAAAAGCATCGGATTCCGATTGGAAAGAACTCCAGGTACATGGATATGTATAAGGTGATCTGGCTGAAAGACGACAGGGAATTCGGCGGTAAGCAGGTGTGGGAATGGGCGAGAACCATGTTCTTGGAGTGGAGGTTGAAACAAGGTCTCGGCTATGATGCAATTGCTGGGCGACTAACCGCCGCAGGTGTGCCTACTCCTTCAGGTAAGGATTACTGGTCGAATACAACCGTTCAATCGCTCTTGGCCGACTGGGATAGGTACTCTGGATATGGATTTTGGTTCAGAGAGGACTGCACGAACAAGAAGAACAGGCGCAAGCGAGACGTTTCCGAATGGGTCGTGGTTGAGAATGCTCACCCGGCAATCATAAGCGAAGCCGAGTGCGACGCACTCTGGAATATGATAAAGGACAGCAAACCGACCAAGACCCACCACAGTGGTAACCGAAGTCGCTGGACTCTCAGCGGGGGTCTTGTCAAATGTAAACACTGCGACGCGAATTACTCGGGCACGAGCAAGCATGGTAATGACTATTATGCATGTGGTTCTTATATCTACCGGCGCGGCGAAGGGTGCGCCGAAACATCGTGGTACATCCCAAGAGAAGACTTGGAGCAACTGATCCTTAAGAAGATCCTCGGTCGAATCCAAATTGACGATGCTTCGCTCGCTGCATGGGTAGAGCGTTCAAATGAGGCAATGAAGAAGGAGTGGGACGAGTTTAAGAGCACGTCTGCTGCTCGTAAGAAGTCGCTGGGTGACCTGAAGTCTCAACTGGACAATTACTACGAGACAGTAGGCAAGCTCGGGGCGAAAGATGAGCTGGTCGAGCGCATAAACGAAACGACTGCGGCCATCAGAGATCTTGAAGGCCTGGAGTATACTGAAGAACCTGCCACAATCCGACCTGAACATATCCTCAAGGCAAAACATGAACTGCTTTCCATTGCCGAGTCTGACGATGTCGAGACCAGGGCAGAACTGCTCAGGCGGTTTGTAGTAGAGATAAAAGCGGATAGTCAAAATAAAACAGTCGAGGCGATTTTACTCGATCCTCGACTGTTTGTTGCGGACTTTTTGGCGGTCCCAAGGGGAGTTGAACCCCTGCCCCGGCCTTGAAAGAGCCGTGTGCTAACCGTTGCACCATGGGACCGCGCGGGTTTCATTATACCAAACGGAGGGGCGACAAATTAACCGCCGAATCGCGATCAGTATTGATACCACCGCCCAAGATTGCTATACTGCTACAGCGCAATAAACTGCAATGAAATTCGAGAGGCATCATTATAATGAAGAACACTATTTCGCTCAACGGTGAGTGGCGGCTTGCCGGGTTCGAGGAGAACCAGGGCAACTGGGCGGCCCCGGAAAGTCTGCTGCCGGAAGGCGCGATTCAGGCGAAGGGCTACGTTCCCGGCGAAGTGCACGTCGATCTGCTTCGCTCCGGGATTATTCCAGATCCGTATTATGCGCTCAATGCGAACGACGTGCAGTGGATCGAGGATAAGGAATGGTGGTATAAGCGCACGTTCGATGTGGACGAGGATTTTCTGCAGACGAAGACTTTCCTCGTCTTCGATGGGCTGGACACTTTCGCGACGGTCTATGTCAACGGGCAGCAGGTGGGCGAGGCATCGAACATGTTCATCCCGCACCGCTTCGACGTGACCGAACTCGTTAAGCTCGGCAGGAACGCCGTCGCCGTGAAGTTCGCTCCGACCGCGAAGATTGCCGAGCGGATGGACTATTCCAAGTACATGGGCTGCTTCGATACGCCAAGGGTGAACGTTCGCAAGATGCAGTGCGCGTTTGGCTGGGACTGGACCCACCGGTTCGTCGGCGCGGGAATCTGGCGCGATGCCTGCCTCGTGTCTTACGATAGGGTCAGCATCGCAAGTATTCACGTCGAGCCGGAGATCGTCGGCAGCTATACTAACGCCTGGGTTACAATCGAGGTAGACAACTACACCACCGAAGACCAGGACGTCGCGGCGTCCATTGTCGTCTCCCTCGGCGAGATGAGCGAGAATATAGAAGTGATCGACACCGTCACCCCGTTCGGGGGAGTGATAGAGGCGGTAATCCGGATCGAGGAGCCCGAGTTGTGGTGGCCGAACGGGATGGGCGAGCCGACGCTCTACACTTGCATGGTCGGGCTTCAGGTGGGAGATGAAGTTCAGGACGCGGCCGAGGAGAAGTTCGGCGTGCGCACCCTCGCCATTGTCGAGCACAACGAAAAGGGCGACAATGTCTTCACCCTGCTCGTGAACGGCGAAGAGGTCTTCTGCAAGGGCGGCAACTGGGTTCCTGCGGATCACTTCGTTTCCAACGTGACCGCGGAGCGCTACCAGGAACTGGTCAAGCTGGCTAAGGACGCCAACTTTAATATGCTCCGCGTCTGGGGCGGCGGCATATACGAACACCCCGCGTTCTACGAGGCCTGCGATGAGATGGGAATCATGATCGCGCAGGATTTCATGTTCAGTTGCGCCACCTATCCCGAGCACGACGACTTCTGCCGCGAGGTCGCGCGGGAAGCCGAGATCATCATAAAGCAGCTTCGCAATCATCCCAGCATCGTCATCTGGTCCGGCAACAACGAGTGCGAGATGGGTTATCCGCCGGACGCCCAGTGGAGCGGCAAAAAGCTCTTCCACGAGGTCATACCGAACGTGCTCAGGCGGCTGGACCACTCCAGGCCGTACCGTCCATGCTGTCCGTTCGGCGGCGAGGTGGGCAACGACCCGAGCGTCGGCGACTGGCACGGTGGAAGCTGGTTCAGCGTTTACGACGGCGACCCCACCAAATGGCGAGGCGTGATCGAAGGCGAGCATGGGCTGTTCGTGAGCGAGTTCGGAACTCTGGGCCCGCCGCAGGCGGAGTCGCTCAGGGAGTTCATTCCCCGGGAGATGCTCTTCCCGCCGGACAACGAGGTATACGATTTCCATAAAAAGGACAACCCCTACGACGACCGCAAGGACCGCAGCTCGCATCCGCTGATCTTGCTGAAGATGACCGAGCGGATGGTCGGCAAGCCCGCGAGTGTCGAAGAATACGCCGCCTACGCCGGCATCCTGCAGGGCGAGTTTATCAGAGCCGAGATCGAGCACTACAGGCGCGAGAAGTGGGCCATATCGGGCGCGCTGTTCTGGATGTACAGACGACTGCTGGCCAGCCATCGGCTGGAGCGTGGTGGATTATTACCTGCGCCCGAAGACGGCGTATTACTACACCAAGCGGGCGTTCGCGGGCGTGCTGGTCTCGTTCAAATCAGTCGATGACCGCGTGCAGGCTTACGTGACCTCGGACCAGCGCGTCCCCAACATCGACGGCACGCTGCACGTCGGCGTGCTCACCTTCGATACCTGCGGCCTCGAGATGCAGGAAGTTGCGGTGAAGCTCAGGGCGAATACTTCGGCATCGTTGTGGGAGAGCCCGAAGCTGGGTGAAGCGCTTGTGGACCCGACGAGGCAGGCGATAGTCGCAATGCTGGAAGTCCGCGGGAAGATAATAGCCAAGGCGACTTATTTTGCTCCGCTTTGGAGCGAGATGCGCTTCCCGGAGCCGAAGCTCCTTGTCGAGCGGGAGCAGGTAGATGAAAAGCGCCATCGGCTGGCCCTCGCCGCCAATGCCTATGCCCGCAACGTGGCCTTCAGCAACCTGCCGGCGCTCGCAAGGCCGTCGGACAACTACTTCGACCTGCTCCCCGGTGAGCAGTATGAGGTTTTTATAGAGAACATTACCTTGGAGGAAGCAAATAAGCTTACTATCAATGTGTGGAGAAAGTAAGGACCTTGGGTATAATGTAAGCGGCGGCGGGGACCCAGTTATCGGCCAGCCCCCGCCACTAGTAAGAGTACATCGATTCTGGGCTGTAGAAAAAACGGGCCGGCGATTGATCGCCGGCCCCGCTTATTTGAACGAGGGATTTGGCCCGGAGGCGCAGACTTTTTGAACACTGTTGCCGTTCGGTGTGCGACTGTGGTATAATTCTAATGCCTGCTGATCGACCCTGGGCACGACTGCGTCCGGGGCCGCCGTGTTTTGGCGGGTAAGCCAGCGATTGTGATCGTGAACAGCGCGCGAGGTAACATGCGCGTGCGCTCTTAGATCTGGTGCTATAGATTTACAGCGGAGGAATGAATTGGCTGAAAAAGGTAAACTCAGTAAGACCGCGAGGGCTTCGACCCATTTTGGCAAGGGCGAGCAGGTTGCGGTTATTGAGAATGACAGTTCCCGAGGCAAGGTTTTCGTAGAGGTAAAGAAGCTGCTCAGTGAAGCCAGCATAGGTTTCCAGAATCTAAGCTCGTCTCACCCGATCATTATCAACAAAGGCAGCTTCGACGCGGCATGGTCGGTTATCAAGGGCGCGCTGGTTAAGGGCGACGGCGGCCGTTACAAGGTTGAAAAAGAATCGGCCGGCCAGGTGGTGCTCGTAGAGAACACGCCCAAAGACGCCGGCAAGATGGTCATTAAAGAGAGCCCGTTCGAGTGGTATCCCGCCACTTAAATCGCGGCGCGCGGTAGGAACGGGATTATGAATTAAAGGCAGTGGCCGGGCGGCTGCTGCCTTTGTTTTCGCACCCATTGCCTTCTGCGCAATCCGCGATTCAAAAGTCCGTTTCCTCGGGAAACGCAGCGCATGCCCACAATTTTCATTGACCGGTGTGCCGGTGCGACTGTATAATAGTATTTTGGGAAAGTAATATCAGAGGAATCGTAATGGCGGTTCCTGCCTGTTGGCGTGTACCGGGTATGGCCGGATAGACGCGGCAGGAATCAGATATGGCGAGGTGATCGCAACAAAACATGATATACCCATCCGCGGACAAACTCGAGAGTTGGGGCAGCAAATACGCCCTGGTTACCCTTGCGGCTAAGAGGGCCAAGCAGGTCAAGAGCGGTTCGCCCCCGCTGATTACAACAGATTCACGGAACCCTTTGACCATAGCCCTTGAAGAAATCGCCGCAGGCAAGGTGACCTGCGTAGTCGCCGAAAACGACATTGTGCTGACCACTGTGGTAGAACCGGAAGTTGCCCAACTGCTGGCAATACCGGAAGAAACCGAAGAAGAGACCGAAACGGCATCCGAGGAAGCGCGCATCGACCAGGAAGAAGAAGTCCTCTTCACCGAAGACGAAGAAGAAGCTGAAGAAGAACACGAGGACTGGGAAGAGGAAGAGGTCGAAGAAGAGACCGAAGAGGAAGAAGAGCCCCTTCTGCTCGGTGTTGTAGACGATGATGAAACGGATACGGATCAGGAGTCGCCAGCTATTGACGAGGTCATTGGTGATGCCCCTGAGCCCAAACGCAGAGGCAGACGCAAGGCTAAAGCCGACGTGGAAGAAGCTGAAGTTCTCGGCCTCCCGGACGACTTTGCGGATGTTGAAGACACGGAAGACGAAGAGCGCGAAGAAGAGTAACGTCTCCTGAATAAAGCAGACGCAATAATTCACCACACGACCGAGGACGGCATTGTCAGCTCCTCGGTCGTTGGGTTTTCCAAGTAAGGTGACATGGCAGAGAAGAAAGACTATTACGAGACGCTGGGCGTTTCGCGCGGCGCATCTCAGGAAGAAATTAAAAAGGCATACCGGCGGCTCGCGCGCCAGCATCACCCCGACGTAAGCAAGCACAAAGACGAGGCGGAAGCTCGCTTCAAAGAGATCAACGAGGCCTACCAGATACTCTCCGACGAGGAAAAACGCGATGTCTACGATCGCTACGGACACCAGGGACTGGAACAGGGCCACGGCGGGGCAGGCGCCGGAGGCTTCGGGGACTTCGGCGGGTTTGGTGACATCTTCGATATGTTCTTCGGAGGGGCGGCCGGCGGGGCAAGCAGGACCGGACCCAACGTGGAGCGCGGGAATGACCTGCGCTATGACGTGGAACTGACCCTGGAGGAAACCGCGCACGGGGTCGATCGCACGCTGCGCTTCGAACGAATGGAAACGTGCGAAACTTGCACGGGGTCAGGGGCTCAACCCGGCACGCACGCTGAGACCTGCGCTCTTTGTCACGGCAGCGGCCAGGTGCGCCAGCAGCAGCAGAGCTTTTTCGGGACGCAGATCAGGATCACCACCTGTCCCAAGTGCCACGGCGAGGGCCGGGTAGTCACTTCGCCCTGCAAGAGCTGCGGCGGCCAGGGAAGAATCCACAAGAACGTCGAGAAACCGGTGGACATACCGGCCGGCGTTGACACGGGCATGCGCATTCGCCTCCAGGGCGAGGGCGACGCGGGTCTGCACGGCGGGCCCAGCGGCGACCTTTACATATTTACGCACGTTCGCAAGCATGATTTCTTCGAGCGCAGAGGCAGCGACCTCTGGTGCGAGGTTCCAATCAGCTTCCCGCTGGCCGCGCTGGGAGGCACCATACAAGTCAGGACCATTGATGGAGCCGAAGAGCTCGAAGTCTCTCCGGGGACGCAGCCTGGTGAGGTTTACTCGTTCAGAGGCAGGGGAATTCCGGACCCCGGCACCCGCAGAAGCGGCGATTTGAACGTGGTGATCAAGGTCGAGACGCCTGCGAAGCTCACCGACGAGCAAAAAGACCTGCTCAGGCAGTTCGCCCAGTCCAGGGGTGAAGAGATCAAAGAATTCGAAGGAA
>CAVZJH010000074.1:0-3509 GCA_963775535.1 uncultured bacterium
AAGTATGGCATCACCAGCGTGCCGCCGCCCAGGATAGGGGTGGGGGCCAGTGCGAAAAACGCCATCGCTCCAATGGCCGCCAGCCTCGACCTGGGAGCAAACGCGAGCGCAAGGCTTCCTGCGGCATAGATCAGCAGAAGCTTCTCAAAAAGAAACAGCAGGAGTAGAAGCGGCTCAAGCGGGACAATTCGCGCCCCCAGGCCACCAGCCACCACAGCACGGAGGCATAGTAGGGCAGGGTCGCCGCAAACGGATCGTTCGGATACAAAGAACGATCGTTGATCAGGTGAACCAGGGGCAGTTGAAGCGCCTGGTTATGAAAATACACGCGGTAACCCGCAAAGAGCACCGCCGACACAAACAACAAGCCGGCAGCAGGCCACAATTGGCGCCAATCCTGCCGCCCGCCTTTATCCGTTATATCCAACTGCACATATTCCTCACTGACCGCTCTTTACTTCATCAGCCGCCAGCCCCGGCGGCTTCGGCAGCTTCGCAATCCGATAGGCTTGCGGCGATTGGGAAATCACCGCCCGGAAGGGACTCGTTTTCTACCTCGGGACCGCAGGTCAAGCTATCCCGGTCGGCTCCTGTCGGTGCTGCATGCACTTTGCTTTGACCGCGGCCTTGATGATCTCCACGGCATTGTCGGTGCTGAATCCGTCCATCCAAATCGTGAGGTCATAGCGGGCGCCGTCCACTTTCTCCCTGCCAAAGATGCTGTAAAGGAATTCCTGCCGCTCCCTGTCCGATGATTTGATTTTTGCCTCGGCTTCGCTTCGGGTGAGATTCTCGTAGCTCATCATATTCAGGATTCGCCGGTCAAACGATGCTTCCACGCGGATGTTCAGGGCCTTCGGCAGGAGGAAATTCGCGCCGCGCCCCAGGATTATCGCGTTGCCCAGCTTGGCAATAGCGGCTAGAGCGTGCGCGAGGTGCCTTGCGTAAAGAAAACTGCCCGCCGCATGGTCCCCGAATGCCGCGCGCGCAAACAGCTCGAACTCCGAGATAGCTTTCTCGTCAAACGCCTCCACGACCTTCCTGGACACGTCGGCGTCTTCGGCAATCGCGTCCAGAAGCTCCCGGTCCCACAGACCCCATCCCAGCTCATGGGCCAGCTTGGCAGCCACTATGCGTGCCCCGCTGCCCATAGTCCGCGAGATCGTGACTACGGAGTTTACGCAGACCTGCCCGGTTTCCAACTGCTTCTGCCGGGCAATATCCGACCTGCGCACCTGCTGACTTACCAGTTCTTCAATGTACCTAGGCATTGCGAGTTCACCTTCCTCACTGGCCATTACTACGGCGTAATGGCGGAATTTCAGTCCCAAGCCCATCTACCTTGTGTGAACCAAGTATCATTACCCGTTCTTCTGCCACCAATCCTTCAATGGGTGTTGAAAACAGGCAGCGACAGATACGGACAATGCCCCGGGATCATCAAATCCCGAGGCATTGCAAAAGTGGCACGATCAAAGACCGATCAGCCCTTGAGCAGTCTTCGCAGCTTGAAACAGTCCCGCAGACGCTCGGCGATCTCCCCCGGAGTCATAACCCTGTTGCGCCTGGAGTCGAACCTGGATGTCTCGAGGATATTGTCTATCAGGTGGCTCTTGGGTGTTCCCGCAAAGAACTGTCCCCTGCGTTGGTAATCGCGCCAGCCCATTTTACCCTTCACATAAAGCATCGAGGCAAGCATTTCCGCCAGTTCGGTTCGCTTCTTCGGTTTCAGTTCGTCGCGCGTGAATATATGGTCGGCCAGATACTCGTATTCGAGGTTGTATGGCGGCCGATCTTTGAATACTTCGGAAAGAAGAGTTGCAGCGCGCCAATTGAGTATCGTCTTGCGACCGTTGGCGGTATAGAACAGCTTGATCTCGGCATCATAGATGTCCGCTTCCAAGCCTTCCGAGGAGATTACCTTGTACTTCTTGAGTGTTCTGAACAGCCTGGGCTGGCCGGGTTTTGATTCCGGATTCTCGATACCCGCGATGTCGGCAGGCTCGACTGAGAGGATTTTCGCGTAGTGGTTGTGCAGGACTTCCATTTCTCTGCGCAGGTCACCGCGCAGTCGAACATAGTCTCCCGAGCTCACCGGCATCTCAGTTCCTTCGCGAGACGCCTTCGCGGCAAGCTCTTCCTTATACAGGAACTCTCTCAACGTGGATCGCAGCAGATTCGCCCGGTCGGGGTTCGACAGGGCTTTGGCGATCATCTCGGCTAAGGCGCCGTCCTCAATCTTGCTCGCAGTCTCCCGCAGATTTCTCTTCCACTGCCTACCGACTCCGGTCGCGAACTTGACCTGGTCTTCCTCTACCCGCGTAATTTCCTGGTTCCTGGCGTTGCGAATGGTGTATATCCAGTGCGGCGCAGGATTCGGGTCCATGTCGACTTGTACGATCTCTCCCACAGTCCGTTCGTGACCGTAATGCCCGTAACTTTGCCTTGGAAGTTTGGGATCGGGGTGTCTGTAGACAACGAGCCGTCTTATGCTGTATTTGTGATCATCTAGCACGTCAGTGGCCCTCTCTATAACTCCATTATACTACCTGTTTGCGGAACGTCAACTGAGCAGACGCAAAAAAGTGGATGTATGTTAGATTGGGCTGGCGCTGGCGGAAGATCAATCCGCAATCAGCACCGTGGCTATCGCATAATCGCCGGCGTGGGAGAGGGAAACGCGCACCTCCCGACCCGCAAGAATCTCTGCGGCCCTGCCATAGGTCCGGATAACCGGCCGTCCACTATCCGTCCTGACGACCTCGACCTCCTGCCACGAAAGCGGAACCCCCACTGCCTTGGCGAAGGCTTCTTTCGCGCAAAATCGAGCGGTATAGTGCTGGGCCGGGCTTCCTTTGGACTTGCAGTAATCGCGCTCCGCCCTGGTGAAAACCTTCTCAACAAAGCGCGGAGACGCGGCTATAACCCGCCCGACGCGGGATATCTTTTCGATGTCGTTACCAATGAGGGGCATGCTGCGATCCTGTCACTTGTTTCCGCGCCTGGAAATCACCGCGCTCACGGTCATTAGCACGATCTTATGTCGAAGCCCAGGTGCATTCGACGGCAATAGTCCGAGTCGTAGCCGACTTTGGTCTCGGTATCCAGATCATCGCGCCCCATCACCTGCGCAAGCCCCGTGATGCCCGGGCGGATGCGGTTTACCCCGTTCTTTTCTCGCAAGGCATTGACGTCGGTCTGGGTTGGCAGCGCCGGCCGGGGACCCACAAAGCTCATCTCTCCCTGGAGTATATTGAACAATTGAGGAAGCTCATCGAGGCTGGTCTTTCTCAGCATCGGACCGAGGCGAGTGAACGGGATCACCTGCCGCCGCTGCATGTCTTCGGTGGATAAGACGGGAGTGCCCACCTTCATCGTGCGGAACTTGAACATTGTGAAGGTCTTGCCGAACTTGCCTTTCTGGCCTGTCTGTATATCGCCGGGCCGCGCGAGTCGAGGCGAATCGCCAGCGCGATGAAAAGCATCAGCGGGCCGAAGACGAGCGTCAG
>CAVZJH010000075.1:0-14222 GCA_963775535.1 uncultured bacterium
CACCGCCGCGAGTCCCCTGTCGAGCGCGTTCTTGAGCGGGTATTCGGATATGATCCTGGGCCTGTCGATCGATTCGGCACGAGACATTCTATTTCTCACCCGCTTCATTATACCAGGTGGCAACGCGCTTAATCGCATCTTGCAGTGAATAAGGCGGTTCATACCCCGCTGCTTCCCGAAACGCGGCAATGGAGTAAGAAACCGAGTGCGTAAGTGTATCGAGCCTGCCGGAGTCCAAAATGGGGGTTGAGCCTCGGAGTCGCGCGGCCAGTTCCAGGCAGGAAACACCTGCGCGCGCCGCCGCAACGGGCACCCAGATTATTCGAGGTTTTACACCAAGCTCGCGAGCAAGCCCAACCAGAATATCTCGCAACCGGTAAGACTGCGCATCTCCAACAATGAATGTTCTGCCGAAGCACTTGGGATTGCCGAGGGCCGTCTCCACGCCCCGCGCCACATTACCCACATACGTGAACGGTATGCGGGCTTTCCCTCCGCCGGGCAGTGGAATGGTTCCTTTGGACGCCAGTTTGCACAGATTTCGCGCCAACCCCCGGCCTTCTCCGAAAACCGACGTCGGCCGGATGATTGTAACCGGCAGTTTGTCCATATACTCCGCCAGTATCCGCTCTCCCTCGAGTTTGCTTTCAGCGTATGGGGATTCGACCGGCACATGCATTTCCTCGGTCACGTTTTCGCATCTCAGCCTTCCCATCGCCGCAACGGAGCTGATGTGAACGAGGTGAGCCGCGCCTGCCTCGGCGGCGGCCTGGGCCAGGTTCCTCAGTCCATCCACGTTTATTGCGCGAAATAACGCCGCGCCGCGCTCGGTCTTATCGGTGGCATTGGCGTAACCCGCCGCATTCAGGACGATATCTCCCGGCTGAAGCACCCGGCGCAGGCTGTCGGGCTGCGTAAGGTCGGCCTCGTTTTCGCTGGGGGCGCAGACATTGGGATGCTGGAGATGCGTCAGGAGGTTTGACCCGACGAATCCCGATCTGCCTATAAGCAAAACTCGAACGCTCACGGGTTAATCTCTTCCTGGTTCGGCTGCGCGGAGGCGAACACGCGGTAGTAAAGCTCGGAAATATGCTGAAGCGTATACTTCTCCTCGAGCGCTCTTCTCGCGTTTTCGCCCATCACGAGCGCGCTGTCGGGAGAGTTACGCACCTCGATGACCGCATCAGCGAGTTTGCGGGCGCTGCCGGGGGAAACCTGGATGCCGCACTCGCACTCGCCCAGCACCCGTGCGACTTCGGAGCCTTCGGAGAGGACGCCTATGACCGGGCGGCCCGATGCCAGGTAGGAGTAAAACTTGCAAGGCACCGCCAGACCATCCGTCCCCTCTCCCAAAGAAACCAGGCAGACGTCGGCAGACGCCAGGAGATCAGGATATTCGTCAAAATCCACAGGGGGAAACAGCCGAATGGCCGGCATCCCCAACTCCTTGATTTTTGAAGCTATTTCATCTTTCTGGGCTCCGGCGCCGACGAGAACAAACGTCACGTCGGGGTGCGTTTGATTAACGAGCCTGGCGGCCTCGATTATATCGCGGATGCCGTGGCTGTATCCCAGGTTGCCCGAGTAAAGCACCACAAATCCCTGGATATTATGCTTGCTTCTGAACCGGGTTTCCTTGGACAGAGGACGGATTTCATCAGGGTCCGCCCAGTTGCTGATCACTTCGATCTGCTCCGGGCGGATGCCGTAGTTTCCTTCCAGATGACTGCGCATGCAGCGGCCCAGGACGATCACCCTCGCGGCGGAGAGCAGCCATCTGCGCTGCTGTGCCCGGCCCACACGATCCGGAAGGCTGTTTTTGGAGAAGAGTTCAGTCGCCACCGCGATATCCGGGTACAGATCGTGTATCAGATAGACATACGGTTTCTTTCTGAACCGGAGGTAACCCCATGCCGCAATCGGCGCGGACGGGGGGTTGGTGCCGACAAATATAACGTCGTAGCTCTTGCGCACCAGGAGGTGAAGAAGCGCGAGCGCCGAAAAGTAGAACCCCGCCGCAAGTCTTACCGGCGCGGGGTAGCGATTTGAGGCCGGTGTACTCAGGCGTGTGATCCTTATTCCGTCCCAGTCTTCAAACCCCTCGAGCCTGGCGCTGCCCCGGTAAAGGTTGCGCGTGGTAATGACATCTATTTCCACATTGGGATGATTGCTTTTGATCTGCCGCAGCAGTTCGGCCAGAAGCTTTGGCGTGCTGCCGGAGTCGGGGTAAAAGAACTCAGTGACAAGGCATATCTTCAATCGGGGCTCTCTTTCTACCCTCGCACTGGCTCTACGTTGTTCAAAAACCACTGATAGGTTGCGGCAATGCCGTCCCGCAGATTGATCTTCGGACGCCAGCCCAGCGCAAAAAGTCGCGAAACATCCAAAAGCTTGCGCGGGGTGCCGTCGGGATGAGTCGGATCGAAGACGACTTTGCCCTGGTAGCCAACCACTTCCTTGACCATCTCCGCGAGTTCAGCAATGCTCAGGTCTTCTCCGACCCCGACATTCACGATATCCTCGCCTTCGTAGTTGCGCATCAGGAACACCGCGGCATCGGCCAGATCGTGAACGTGCAGGAACTCCCTTTTCGGGGTTCCCGTTCCCCACACCACAACTTCGGGGGCTTGAGCTAGCTTCGCGTCGTGAAATCGCCTGATCAGCGCCGGCATAACGTGCGAGTTCTGCGTATTGAACTGGTCTCTGGGACCGTAGAGGTTTGTCGGCATAAGCGCGATGGTATTGAACCCATACTGTCTGCGGTAGGACTGGCACATCTTTATCCCCGCGATTTTTGCCAGTGCGTAAGCATCGTTTGTCGGTTCAAGCAGACCGGTGAGCAGGTATTCTTCTTTGATCGGCTGCGGCGCGAGTTTAGGATAAATGCAGGAGGACCCGAGGAACAGGAGCTTCTCGGCGCCATTGCGGTAGGCCGCATCTATTACGTTGGTTTGGATCAGCAGGTTATCGCGAATGAAGTCCGCGGGATAGGTGTTGTTTGCGAGGATTCCGCCCACTTTAGCGGCGGCAAGAAAAACATATTCCGGTCTCTCTTCCTCAAAGAAGCGATCCGTGTCGGCCTGCCTGGTGAGGTTGAGTTCGTCGAGTTCGCGTGTAACTATGTTGGTGCAGCCGTCGGAGAGCAGAGCCTCAAATATGGATTAGCCGACAAGCCCGGTGTGACCTGCGACGTATATCTTGCTGTCTTTTTTCATCGTATCCGCCCCTGAAGAACAATCGTGTGTCCCGCGTCGACGAGGGTCCGCTCGCGGCGCGCAAGTTCCATATCGTGCTCGACCATCATTTTGACCAGAGGATCGAAACCGATCTTAGGCTCCCAGCCAAACTTCTTCCGGGCTTTAGTCGAATCCCCCTGAAGGTAGTCCACATCGGTAGGTCTGAAGTATCTCGGGTCCACCTCGACATGTTTCTGCCAATCCAGCCCCGCGTGGCTGAAAGCGAGATCGAGGAACTCCTTGACCGAATGCGACTCGCCCGTGGCGATAACATAGTCGTCCGGCGTTTCCTGCTGGAGCATCATCCACATCGCTTCCACGTAATCGCCGGCAAACCCCCAGTCTCTTTTCGATTCCAGGTTGCCCAGATAGAGCTTCTGCTGCAGGTCAAGCTTGATGCGGCCTATGGCGCGCGTGATTTTGCGAGTCACGAACGTCTCTCCGCGGCGCGGTGACTCGTGATTGAAGAGGATGCCGTTGCAGACGAACATATTAAAGGCTTCGCGGTAGTTGAGCGCGTAGAAATGGGCTGCCGCCTTGCTTGCCGCGTATGGACTGCGCGGGTAGAACGGTGTCGTCTCGTTTTGCGGCGGGGCGGCGGCCCCGAACATTTCCGACGATCCCGCCTGGTAAAACCTGACTTCGGTGTTTGAGGTTTTGATGTAGTCTCTGAGGGCTTCCAAAACCCTCAAGGTGCCTGTAGCGACCACATCGGCGGTATATTCAGGCTGCTCAAAGGACACTTTTACATGCGATTGAGCGCCGAGGTTATAGACTTCAGCAGGCCGGACCATTTCCAATATGCGCCGCAGGCATGTTCCGTCGGCAAGGTCCCCGTAGTGAAGCAGCATCCGCGGCCGGCCCTCGTGCGGGTCCTGGTAGATCGCATCCAGTCGGTCCGTATTGAACGTGCTTGCCCGGCGGATCACCCCGTGGACTTCGTAGCCTTTCTGGAGCAGGAACTCAGTGAGATACGAACCGTCCTGCCCCGTGATTCCAATTATCAATGCGCGTTTCATTGTTGCTCCCCTGAAAATAGCCGAAGGCTATTTTCGTCCCTTCGCGGTGAAATCCCCCGGGGCGACAGCAGTATCGCAAGATACTGCGAAAGCCCGACAGTGACTCGCCGCAGTCGCAGTCGCGAAAGGTTTCATCCGCGATTCCTCTGAAATATCCAGCGGTCACGAGTCCGGTCGTTTAATCGACTTTGTGGCTCGCCTCTTGAAACTTAAGTATCTTCGCACGGATTTCCTGCTCTGCTTGATCGTACTCGATTTCGGGCTTAGTAAGCTGTAGAAGACTCGAGCAGGTCGTGGTCCTGGCGCGTGAGCGGTCTGTTGGCTAACTTCCGATAATGCGCCCGAAAAATCCGGGCTGTGCGATCCCATGACAGCTGCTCGACATTCGCATGACCCTTTGTGGCGAGCGTTTCACCCAGAGCTTCCTCAGTCCACAAGCGTTTCACAACGCCCAAATGGAGTCCAAGTCGTTCGGATCGAAGATGACAGCGGCATCTTTCGCAATCTCAGGGAGTGAGGTTACGTTCGAGCAAGCTGCCGGAGCCCCCGACGAAAAAGCTTCCCACAGAGGGAAACTCGCTGCTTCGTAAAGTGTTGGTATCACAACAGCTCTGCAAAGCTTGTAGAGGCATTGCATTTCGACAGGGCTCACAAAGCCCAGAAATCTGATCTGGTCTTGCATCCCTAGCTCTTCAATGCGTGCCTTTATCGCAGGAAAATGGCCTTCGTATATCCTGCCGGATGAAACAAGCGGCACCCGCAAACCCTCGCGGTCCCGTAGGGCAGCGAGCGCTTCTATAAGTTTCAGATGGTTCTTGTGCGGCCAGGTCTGTGCCGGATAAAAGACGAATGAGCCGGGCAAAGAGAACTTGTCGATTGTCTCACGTATATCTTTGTCTTGCGGAACAGGATAGGCCGCCAGTGGAGGTGCGAAGGGTACAACGCAAACCTTATCCTGCGCAAGGTGATAATACTTAATGAGTTCCCGACGCATCCACGAGGAAACCACCGGAACCACGGATGCTTGCCTGCAAAAATACCGATAGATAAGCTCACGGGCTATCCGTTTGCTCCGACTGAAGAATTGTGGCATATGCACATGCTGGATATCGTGTGGGTGGTATAGGTTTGGAAGCTTCGTCCTGAATGCAAACTGAGAGGTAAAATGGACCACATCAACACCGGCATTCCGAACGACGCGATCCGAAAAAAGCATTGCGAACCGTTTTGCAGGTGACATACTACCGCAACTGGGGCCCGTCAGCAGACTACAAGGACCCGATAAGTACGGCCTAATCCATTCATCCGAATCAGAGTAAGCAAGAAACAGGTACTCTTCATCACCATCCGTCAGTTTTGACAGACCATTCGCAAGCCCGATGATCACCTGCTCGACCCCGCCGGCTCTTCCACTCATTAATCGAGCGTCTATGCATACTCGCAACGCACCCATCAGAGGCTTACCGTTCCTACCAACTGGCCCGTTTCCTGTGAGGCAAAACGGTAGCCCAAACCCTCATAAAGCCGTACAGCTATAATGTTGTCTGGATAGACCTTCAGCCGGATCTTACGTGCTCCATTTCTGCGAGCCGCGGCGTGAAGGAACTCCATGAACGCCGCAGCCAACCCCGTTCCGCGCGATAACGGATGAAGAGCTATACCCAAGCTTGGAATCTCGTATCCTTCGTCCCAACCCCGGAGCATTCCATAGGCGAGAACTAGGGTCTCATCGACCGCAACATAGTAGAGGTCTTTGCCATTGTAGCCCGCCAGACGGGCCGCTTCTTCATCGGTAAATGGATGTGGGTGAAACGTCCTGTCGTCCCCGGCTTTCTTGAGTTCCCGAAAGAACACGGCCAAGCAGCTAGCCATGTCGGGACACAGCTTGCGAAACTCCAACGCCGGCATCACTTTGCCGCCGATCTGATCGCAGACGAAATAGTTTCAAGATCGGCTTTCGTCAGATCCGCGTAGGTTGGGAGGTTAATTCCCGACGAGCTGAGTCTGTCGGTCACCGGCAAATCTTCCATGCGTTTTCGAGATTCCTCACGGAATGGCGGGAGCTTATGGAGGGCAAGGAAGAACGGTCGGGTTTCAATACCATCGTGCGCCAGCATTTCCATTAGTTCATCGCGCGTGCGTCCGAACTGCTCCCAGTCGACTGTGATGCAGTAGAGCCACGGAGCGGCCTCGGCCCACTCGGCCGTTGGTTGGAAGCCGATGCCGGGAATGCCGCTCAGATGCTCCCGGTATAGATTGAATATCGCGCCTCGGCGGCTGATGATTTGTTCGTGTCTCTCAAGCTGAGCACAAAGCAGCGCGCATGCCACGTTAGTCAGCCTGTAATTGTAGCCGGTCACCGGGAAGTAGTAACGCCGCTGAGGGTCCATTCCTTGTCCGCGAAGGGTGCGAAGGCGCTTCTCAAGCTGCGTATCGTTCAGTGTGAGCGCGCCTCCTTCACCGGAGGTCAGTATTTTATTGCCGTAAAAGGAGAACGTAGCTACGTCAGCCAGGCTGCCGGTCGGACGACCTTTGTAGCGCGCGCAGTGCGCCTCGGCGGCGTCTTCTATAACCCACAGACCGTGTACTGCTGCTATGTGGTTAATCTGATCCATGTCCGCCGGATGACCATACAGGTCTACGGCTATAATGCCCTTTGTTCGCGGGGTAATGCTGTCCTCGAGGAGCTTTGGGTCGATGCACCATGTGTCCGGATCAACGTCCACGAAAACAGGTTCCGCGCCAGTGTAGCGAACTGCGTTCGCGGTGGCAACATAAGTAAGCGAAGGGACCAAAACCTCGTCGCCGGGACGCACGTCCAATCCGAGCAGAGCCAAGTGCAATGCAACAGTGCCGTTGCACACAGTTAGTGCCGAGTTGACTTCGCACAGCTCCGCGAACTCCTTCTCGAACTTGTCCACGAATGCTCCTGTAGATGATATCCAGGAACTGCGTACCGCCTCCACTATGTATTTCTCTTCGTTGCCGCGCAGGTCTGGCATGGCGACCGGTATCTTAATCACAAGCAACCTCCTGTCATAGCTTGGGGAGACACTGCGAGTCTCCGACTGGCTCTATATGGATAGTTGGCCCACTCGGAGCTCGATTCCTTCCGGCAAGGCCTTCCGTAAAGACAAGTTGAGTCTGACGTTACGTGATAGTCTCATCGTCGGGTTGCCTGCTCTGCTTGCACACCGCAGCCTAGTGGTTCGCGCACAACCAGTCTGAGGTAGATATTCTGCGCGGCGCCCAAAACGAACACAAGCATGACGGGCACGAAGACCCAGATGGGCCACAGCGCAAAGTGCACCATAAACACAAATGCGAAGAAACTCCGCCTGCGCCGTAGAAAGTGTTCGTAGGCCATACGCATCCAAATACCGCAGATCAACCCATCGAGCAGAACGCCGAAAACCCCGAAGTCCAGGTAGGAAAGCGTCCATGGCAGCAAGCCCGGAGTAGCGCCTTGCTCAGCCGCACCGGGAAACAGCACAGCGTGTATCAGCGTAAGCCCGTATTCATACGGTTTGCCGGGGTATAAGCCGCGCGGCACCAACGACCAGAGCGATGAGAGCCAACCCTGACCGTACAGATAATGGAACTCGCCGAAATCGTGAAACCGAGACATAAAGCGCGCCGTGGTGTCGAAGTAGTCTTTGAAGTAGATCATGGACTCTGCCAGGCCTGAAAACCCGTCCGTAATCACCAACAGCCCCAAAACGGACGCGAGCATGAGAAGGGTTATTATGATCAACGTACCCGTCCGGACGGGCCTAACAAGGAAGTGCTGGTAGATGACGCAGATAACCACAATGGTCAACACGTTGTTCTTCGAACCGGACAGCATAGCCCCCGCGCAAAAGCAGAAAGTAATGATCCACAGCTTCGCTCCTTTTGGCCTGCGAGCCCACAGATAGTAGAGCAGCGCAAACACCAGAAACCACTGTGTGAGGGCGAAGAACGGACCAGCGCCTTTTCGGTAAAGCATGTAGGCGGTCCTTGTATCGGTTATCCAGAGCATTCCGCCGCCGCCCGCCGCGGCAAGCGCTGCAAGCGAACACACTGCCCCGGCTATGAGCAATGCGAACTTCACTCTACTGAACCGAGTGGCGATGGTCTCCGAGCCCAAGCCGAAAAGCTGAACACCACCGCCGAACAGCCTCGACAGGAAGTTCCCGTGGAACAGGTACGGCAGCACCGCGCCAAGCAGATAAGCTATGCTCACCTGGGCTGTATATGCCAGGTCATGCTCCGAGTCAGGGAGCTGTTGACAGCAGAGAATATGCGATCACACCGGACATTAGCGCGAGCGTTCCCATCTGAAAGACGGCGAAAACCGTGAGTGGGTTTAGCGGGGTATTTTACCGGCGCACACCATACGCGGCCGCCGCTGCAATCGCTAGAGCCAAAAGTCCGAGGGATACTTCTGCTGACATAGACAATTCCTAAAGGCGATGTTGTCGCTTTTTAGAGCGTCTCTGAGAATGCGCCATATTCCGGACACATTCTTAGAGGCTCTTCACCGGACGTACGCCTGTGTTACGCTTTCCAGCGAGCTTGAGCAAGAGCCGAAACCCAAGAATCCGCAGCAGACCAACGCTTATGCTGCCCAAGCCGAATCCGGACGAATGCGCCAGTTCCAAGTGTGTGCGGCTGGCCTGAACTTTGCCCGCAACTCTGAACTTGATAGCCTGCGCAAGCGAGATAGCTGCAAATTGCCGCATCACACGTTTGAAATAACCCTTGCGCTCCAACTCCGGACAGTACATCCGCGTAAGTGCAAATGTCCAACGCACGAAATCGCCGCTTTCCCAGATTTCTATCGACGCCTGCTCGCCATGGACTCCGATGTCGCAGCCCAGCGCGTCCACCACGGCCAGGTCACCATGTTCGAGCATACGCAAGTAGTAGCCGATGTCGTCAGCCCCGACCATCGAATCATCGAAGAGCCCGGTCTTTTCGCAGATTTCCCGGCGCATGAGCATTCCTGAAGGATAGTTCAACGGGTTGTAAGCATAATGCGCGTAGAACCAGAACCACGCGCAAATGGCTTGCTCTCCGGCGTAGATACCCGGCCTGAAATGATCGGCTTGCGGCCCCAGTACGCGGCCTGTCTCGTCAATTCGCCTTCCCCGAGTGGAAAGTAAAGCGATTTCCCGGTGCGCTTCCATGATCTTCGAGTTCAAGGTTCAAGCAGCCGGGCGCAAGCCTGTCGTCGGAACACAGAATGCGAATATATTCGCCTTCAGACAGGCTCAGACAGCGATTCAGGTTCGCGATCAACCCAATATTGCTCTCATTGCGCACCAGACGGAGCCTGGGGTCGTTGTAGGTGAGTAGAACATCCCACGTGCCGTCCGTGGAACAGTTGTTCAACCACCAGGATATCTAGGTCGGCCGCGTCCTGGCTCAGAGCAGACTCTAGGGCTCCGCGCACTACCTCCCGGCGGTCGAAGACTGGTATCGCGACAGTGCACTTAGGCATATTCCCTCATTAGCTCCTCTATGTCGTGAAGCTTCTTATAGTTCGCCCTAAACCACTTGTCGTCTTTGTCCCACCATTTGAAGCTGAGCAGGAAGTTGATTTGCTCTTCACTGAAGCGATAACGCATGAGTTTTGCGGGTACACCAACGTAGATGGCATATGGAGGCACGTCCTTTGTTACAATAGCTCCAGCTCCGATTATGGCGCCATCTCCTATGTTAATTCCGTCTTTGACGGCTGCTCGCACCCCAATCCAGACATCGTTTCCGATCTTAGTTGGGGAAAACTGCGCGAGATGGTCTTTGTCAACGATGGACCAGTTCCTGCGCGGTTTTGACAGATAGAAAATGGGGTGTGTTGAGACGAAAGATCCAGTTGGATGGGTGCCCATACCTATATATGATTCCGGCGCAATCGAACAGAACTTGCCGAGCTGTGTATCGCATATCACCGATCGGGGACCTATGTAGGTGTAGTCTCCCACGTGCGAGTTGTGAACGGCCACATCATCGTCGACATTCACAACGCGTCCAAATGACGACCTGACAATCGTGCAGTTCTTTCCCACGGAGAGTTTCTCGCATCGCCACTTAGCAATCCAGTACGAAATGGTGGTATATAAGCGCGCAGGTATAAACTGTTTGAGGTATCCAATCATTGGTTTGAGTCTCCCATGCTTTTCATGGCACGTGTACAGGTCAAGACGCGGAATCAATCCGGCGACCGCCCGAAATATAGCAAAGCAGTCGCCTTCTGATTGACGGCACCGCCATCGCGGAAATAAAGGTGGCGGACAGCCAGGTCAGGAATATCATTGACACAACAAATGTTGTGTGCGCGGATTCGGAGATTAAAATGCGAGCGATGCCTCCGATGATGAGAGAGATTGCGAGCGGACCGCCTACGTCCTTAAATAACCACGTCCACATTTCACCCTTGAGCAAACGCCGGTGCATAACGGGCACTTCAAACACGAAATATCCCGCGTTGACGACAATCCACATTATGGCTGCGCCCACGACATTATAACGCGAAATCATCATCAGCAGCAACGGAACAAAGCACGCCACCGCTATGATGTTCTTATATAAAGAAAGCTTCGTCCAGCCGTTAGCTATCTGAAGCGCATAAGGCAGCAGCATGATGGAATTGAGCAGCGTGCCTATGATTATAATGCTCAACAGGACGTGAACGTGGCTGACCACCTGCAGGTTGCGCGTCCACAACGAAAGCAATTCCCTGGAGAACAACGCCACGACAATCCCCGCAGGGATTATTACCGTGGAGAGCATTCTACAGCCATTGTGATAAAGTGTCGTGAGCGCCTTGTCGTCCTTTTCGGTCACCAGTTGACAGAACCTGGGAAACAGCGCAATGAAGATGGGTTGAGTGAGGTAACCGAGCACATTTGAAGTAGTGAATGCAAACGAATAATAGCCAAAATCCTTGAGGGTCAGAAGCTTGCTCAAGATGAGCATGTCCAGTTGCGTAAGAACGAGCGACAGCAGTGTTATGCCCGTAATTCCCGCCGCAAAGCGCCATATTCGCAGGAGTATACTCCTGCGAAAACAAGCCCGCTGCTCCGCAATGGGCAGGCATCTCCACAGAAACCAGGCGTTCAGCGATGTCTCGATTATGCTTACGAGTATTTGCCAGATGAAGAATGCCAAAATCGTCGGCGAGATAAACCGCAGAACGAGCACCACTCCCAAACCTCTAAGCGTGGCGGCCACGCACAGAACCAGATTGTACTTAACCTGCTGCTGAAGGCCGAGCAGACCGCCGGAATAGAGCGCATTAGGCCAGCGGAAGAGCATTACGAGGCCCATCAACACAATGGCCCATTTTACGGTTTGGGGTGAGAGTTTTTCGGGTCTCAGCCAGTAGTTGGCAATCAGAGGGGAGATCAGCACGATAATGGCGCCGACGACAAGCGCTACAACCCAATATACGATTTGGAACGTGTGCAGCAGGTCTCGCAGTTCCTGCGCTTTGCCCTTCTGGGTGGAAAGGCGGCAGCCTCCCGGTTAGCCGTCGTGCCGAGCCCCATATCCAGCAGGCTGATCAGCACAGTCAGGGTGGCGAACAGCCCCACCAGCCCATAAGCTTCTACTCCCATTGAACTCGATGTAGAGCGGCATGAAGACGAAGTTCATCACGCCCGTCCAGCCCTTGCCCGCAAAGTTAGCGAGCAGGTTATGCTTCAGGCTGCCTGCCCGGGGCATCTGTTCAGGGACACTTTGCTCACCCATCAGTTCTATGTTGCCCATATATTATCGGGTCCATTTCTCCTGGAACGATTGTATCTCCGGCTGCCCGTGCACTCTATTACCCAATATCCGTTCAATTGGCATTTCAGCGCCATGCAGTGCGGCTCAGCTCGGCTCGCATTTCTTCGCTGCCCTGCTGGTATAGAAGAGTTCGGTTATCGGCCACCAGCAGATTGCCCTGGTCTCCGCTGCAGAAGGTATTGCTCGCAGCCCACTCTTCCTTTACATAGCCCTTTGCATCTCGTCCGACCACAAGGGCTCTTTCTGCCGGCTGCAATGACTTGCCTGGTAAGGCCATGCCTGCCGCTCTCGAAGATCTGCGCATCTCGTTTACTGCGAATACGCTTCCATCTCACCGACTTCAGCAGATCGCTTGATGCCATGAAGGCGTTTGTGCGGATGTGGTAGTTTGGGGACGTGTCAAACCATATCTTGTAAGGAAGCAGTCTCAGGGCGCTTCGGAATCGCCGAAGCGCGGGGAGCGTTCTTAACTCGCGAATCAGGTCGCAGTAAGGGCTCTCGCAAGAACCTGTTGCTCCCACGAGTCCAACGCCCTCGTCAATGATATGCGCGTAAAGCTTTCGCAACCAGCCTCGGTCCAGAATAACGCTGAACGAGTTGAGAAAACAAAAGTATCGGTAATTTAATGTCTTGGCAACCAGTGAGTACGGCTCCAGGTCATACCCAACGTCCTTCACATGAACATATTTATAGTCAGTTCCGTCGAGTATCCTGGCATAGTCGCCCGGGCATCGGTCTCCTCTGAAAATGCCCAAGGCATTTTCAACCCTTCGCGGTGAAACCGACAGTGACTCGCCGCAGGCGCAGTCGCGAGAGGTTTCATCCGCGAGTTCTTCGAAACCCTTGAAGATAATAAGCAAATCACAATCAATTTCTGCAGGATTTTCCCGGAATGATTCTATGAACCGAGCGAACGGTTCAATGCCGTTGGCTGCTCTTGCCAGATGAACGACACAGATCTCGGATGTCGGCTGTGTTACGTCTTGCAGCATATTATTCGAACACGCTCGCGGTCATTGTGACGACCTCGAAGCATTGTCACGCCTCCGTTTTGGCCTTTTGCCACCACTCGACAGCTCTGTCGCAGACCTTCGTGAAGCGAGTATTTCGGAGCCCACCCGAGTGCGCGCAGTCGCGTATTGTCGCCGCATATAAACGGTGGCTCCCAAGCCCTCGATGGTAACGCGCCGAACCTGATCAGGTCGGTTCGGCCGAATATTCCGCCAATGGTTTCCATCAGCTGGCGCACTGTTACTGGCGTGCCTGACGATATGTTGTAGATGCCGCTTGCTTTGCTTTCGACAAGGCTGCACAGCGCCTGGGCCACATCTGCGGTGTGAATATAATCGCGCACCTGCTGCCCGCCTGAAGCGTCGAACGGTTCGATTTCTCATCAATGCATTGATTAGCGCCGGTACTGCTCTGCGCTTGTCCTCATACGGCCCATATGGGTAGAAGAGACGTGCCCATGCAAAGCTAACGCCGATTTGTGCGGCAAGCTGCTGGCCGACCAGACACAGCGACAGCTTCGTGGCGGCATAGATCGTTGCCGGGCGCGTGGGACCGTCTTCGCGCAGGAAGCCCACATCCGTGTCGTATTCCGCGCAGGTTCCGGATGCCACAATCTGCTCGCATCCCACAGCGGCGAGTTCGCTCAATAGATTGAGGCTTGCACTGAGCATGCGAATGTTTTTCGGCGAGTTCAGGTATTTACCTGGCTCGGCATACCACGCAAGGTGAACACATGCATTGGGACGCCAGTCCGACAGCGAGGGCCGGAGCGTGTTCATATTCTCCAGGTCGCCTTCGATCAGAGTAAGCTGGTCTTTTATATCTATGAGCCGCAAGAGGGGATCATCAGGAACAACCAGAGCGGCAACTTCGCACCCTGACGAAAGTAGCGCTCGCGCCACCTGTGCGCCGATGAACCCTGAGGCTCCTGTCAAAAACACTTTTGATCCAGTCAACTATAAGCCTCTATAAACCGTCGCTCAAGCCGGTATAACTACGGTCTTTATCTGAGATCACCGTAACAGGAAGCGGCCATTCGATCCCGAATGCCGGGTCGTCCCAGCGTACCCTCGCGCCGACTCCGGAGCGTAGAACTCCGTCATCTGGTAGAACAGCTCGGTATTATCTTCCAGAGTCTGGAACCCATGGCAATACGCAACGAGTCCAGGCTGGCATAACA
>CAVZJH010000076.1:0-17616 GCA_963775535.1 uncultured bacterium
TCAATGCCGGAAGCGCGCTTGCGGCCAACGGGCTTGCGGCCAACGCTTTCGTGGTCACCAACACCGCCGCTGCCGCTGCTATGGTCTCCTGGATGATTATCGAGTGGTGGCACAGAGGCAAGCCCACCGCGCTCGGCGCGGCCAGTGGAGCGGTTGCAGGTCTCGTTGCCATAACCCCGGCCTGCGGCTTCGTTGGCCCAATGGCTGCCATCGCAATCGGAGGGATCGTGAGTCTGATCTGCTACAGCGCAATCATGCTCAAAGGCAAGCTGGGTTATGACGATTCTCTGGATGTGTTCGGCGTTCACGGCGTAGGTGGAACCTGGGGCGCAATCGCGACCGGTCTTTTCGCATCGAAGTTGATCAATTCGGCGGGTGCGAACGGTCTATTTCACGGCAATCCCGCGCTCCTCGGAAAACAGTTGATCGCGATTGTCAGCGTGGCTACTTACTCGTTCGTAGTTACCTACATCCTGCTCAAGGTGGTGGATCTGTTCACTCCGCTCAGGGTTAACAAGGACGACGAGGATACCGGACTCGACCTGAGCCAGCACGGTGAAGTCGGTTATAACATCTAATCGCTGCCGGATCGTGGTGAGGCTTCTCGCATCGATTGTCTCGACGCAGTCAGCCTCACCACCAAGGGAGCTTTTCCTTCTGGGTGGTGATTTCCGAATCGCCACCCAGGTAATAATGCGGGATTTCCGAGGGAATCGCGGATGAAAATCAGCCTTCGGCATTTTCAGAGGAATCGCGGATGAAACCTTTCGCGACTGCGCCTGCGGCGAGTCAATGTCGGGCTTTCGCAGTATCTTGCGATAACTACTGTCGCCCCGAGGGGTTTCACCGCGAAGGGATGAAAATAGCCTTCGGCATTTTCAGAAGGAGGAATCAGATGACCAGAGTTGAAGCAGTCATTCGTCCTGCCAAGCTGGACGATGTGAAAGAAGCCCTGGATCAGCTGGGAGTCAAAGGGATCACAGTGGAAAACGTGATGGGCGCCGGCAAGCAGCGCGGCAGATCGCAGTATTACAGAGGACAGGAATACGTGGTCAACCTGCTCGACAAGGTAAAGGTCGAGACCGTAGTAAGCGATGATATGGTTGACTCAGTGATTCAGGCTATAACACAGGCCGCATTTACCGGGGAGATCGGCGACGGAAAGATATTCGTAACAAATGTCGCCGATGTCATTCGGATCAGGACCGGTGAGCGCGGAGAAATCAGCGATCTGAGGGATCCCGATAGGTCGAAGTTGACTGCGTGCAGGGTTCAAGGACACTTTGCTTGTCTCACTGCTCGTGAAACAAGTCGGCAACTATTGCTTAACAAGTGCGAAATGACTCGGAAACGGGCCGGAAACAAGCTGGAAACATATACTCTCTAAACTCAGAGTAACACTCATGTGTAATTCTCGAGAGGAGAGTAGTGTGAAAAGACTAATCGGAAGAACCAGGTTGGCCGGCTTGCCCATAGGCGCGTTGGTCCTTGGCCTGTCACTGAGTTCAAAAGCAGCCTTTGCAGGCACTTCCGGCAAGATCGACACCGGAGACACCGCCTGGGTTCTGGCGAGCGCCGCCCTTGTTATGTTGATGACCCCGGGGCTGGGGCTGTTTTATGCGGGGATGGTACGCAGGAAGAACGTTCTCGGCACCATCCTCCAAAGCTTTATGATGGTTGGTGTGGTTGGAGTGCTGTGGGTCCTGTATGGCTACAGCCTAAGCCTTCGGACACGATCACTGGGGCCTTATCGGTTCGCTGCAGTGGGTTTGCCTTAGAGGCGTTGGCATGGCGCCGAACCCGGACTACGCGCCGACCATACCTCACCAGGCATTTGTTGTCTTCCAGATGATGTTTGCCGTTATCACGCCTGCCCTGATCGCCGGCGCCTTTGCGGAGAGAATCCGGTTCAAAGCGTTCTTGATTTTCATGATTCTCTGGTCCACAATTGTATACGACCCGGTGGCGCATTGGGTCTGGGCTCCGGGCGGATGGCTGCGGCAGCTTGGCGCGCTGGACTTTGCGGGCGGCCTGGTTGTTCATATTTCTTCGGGTATCGCCGCGCTTTGCTGCGCGATTATGCTCGGACACAGAAAGGGTAATGGCGGCGAGGAGTTGCATGCCCATAACCTGACAATGACTTTGACAGGCGCGGGCCTTCTGTGGTTCGGCTGGTTCGGTTTTAATGCGGGAAGCGCTCTTGCGGCGAACGGTATAGCTGCCAGCGCATTTCTCGCAACCAACACTTCCGGGGCAATGGCGGCGGTAACGTGGATGTTCCTCGAGTGGTGGCACAGAGGCAAGCCGACGGCTCTCGGCGCCGCCAGCGGCGCGATCGCCGGTTTGGCGGCCGTAACCCCTGCATCGGGTTTTGTCGGTCCGGTTGCGGCTATGGTAATCGGTCTTGTTGTCGGCGTAGTATGCTATTTCGCTATCATGCTCAAAACGAAGTTCAACTACGACGATTCGCTGGACGTGTTCGGCGTTCACGGCGTCGGCGGTATTTGGGGAGTTCTGGCGACAGGCTTGTTCGCTACTGCGATGGTCAACCCGGCTGTCACTCATAATGGCCTGATTTACGGAAATGCGAAGTTCTTTATGGTAGAACTCCTTGCGATTGTGGCTGTGGGAGCGTATTCTTTCGTGGCTACGTGGATTCTGCTGAAAATCACAGGAGTATTTACACCGCTGAGAGTCGAAAAAGACGATGAGGAAACCGGGCTTGACCTGAGTCAGCACGGAGAAACGGGATACAGCCTCTAGCGGGCGTTTGGGGGAGAAGCTAATGACAAAGATAGAAGCTATAATCCGTCCCGGCAAAATGGACGACGTTAAAGAAGCCCTCGACGAAATAGGTGTCAAGGGGATCACAGTGGTAAGCGTGATGGGCGCTGGAAAGCAGCGCGGCAGAACGCAATACTACAGGGGACAGGAATACGTAGTCAATCTGCTGGATAAGACGAAGATCGAAACCGTAGTCGCGGATGACATGGCCGAGAAAGCGATCGAGACCATAATCGCCGCCGCGTGCACCGGCGAGATCGGCGATGGCAAGATATTCGTGAGCAAAATCGACGAAGTCATCCGAATAAGAACCGGCGAGCGGGGAGATATCGCAATCTAGTGGCCAGTTGCTATGGCCAATTCCATCTTTACAATAATAGAACGCAGCAACGGATTACTGATAAAGTGCAAACAATCACTAACCCGGCAGGCACACTGCCGGGTTTCCACAACTTAACATCTGCTTCCGATCTCGCTCAGGCTCTTGGCGTTTATCGAGAACAATTGGCCGCGCGGGCAAACGACATCGGCGGACTGGAGATGATGAAGGCCTACAGCGACCTCACTGATTCCCTGGTCTGCCGGGTGTATGAAGTCGCGCTGGCTGAAGCCGAGCGAGTATGCCCTTCGTCGCGGAAAGCTGCCACCAGTCACATCGCCATCGCTGCGGTCGGGGGTTACGGCAGGTGCGAAATGGCCCCGTTCTCGGACGTGGACGTGCGCGTTTATTATCGGCGGCGAAGATGATGAGGAAATCGACGCGGTGGTAAAGCGCGCGTTCCGAATCCTTATGGATGTCCTCGAGTTTGCCGCGCTGAAGGTGGGATACTCATACCGCCGAGTCGATGATGTCGAGAACCTTCCCCTGGAGACCCAGACTGCCTTGCTGGACGCCAGATGCATAACCGGAAACTTTGGCCTGTGCGACAAGTTCGGGCTTGCGCTGAGGCAAGCTATTGTGCCGGCGGCTTTTGTGACCGGCCATATAGATACCAGGAGGGGACTTGGCGCTTCGGCAGAACCTTTGTTCGTGGTAGAGCCGAACGTAAAGGAAGGACACGGCGGACTTCGTGACTTGCACGCTGCTCGCTGGATCTCACAAGTTGCATTCGGTTTGTCGGGAGAGATGGTATGGAACAGCCTGCGTTCCCGCGGCATTCTCTCGGATGCTGAGATTGAGGCATCGCACGACGCAATAGAGTTTATGTGCAAGACCCGAAACGCGCTGCACCTTGTGGCGGGCCGGGGGCTCGATGTGCTTGGTGTTGAGAGGCATTCGCAAGTAGCCGAACGCCTGGGCTACGCAAGCGTCAGTGAGTTCATTCCCCATTACTATTCGTGCGCTCACCAGATATGGCGGATCTACCGCAAGGTTGCCGATGCCACCCGTCAGGTTAACCTGGAGATTGAGCCGGGATAGTTGCTCGGGACCGCCGTCTGCACATTCTTGACCGGGGGCTGTCCTGCGCGATAACGCGGCGCTGCTTCGGGTCTTCCAGCACGCTCAGTCCTATCATTTGGACATTTCAATGGACGCGAGCGATCTTCTGATCAGGGTCGCCAAGAACTACAAATTGTCGTCGCAGGCCAGGCTCACATTTGTGGATATACTAGCGAACCCCGGCGCGGCGGCGGCCCTCCGGGACATGGCGGAGATGGACGTCCTCCAGGCGGTTGCGCCACATTTCAATGAGCTTATGTATTTGATTCCCGGTGATGCGGCGCACCAGTTTACTGTGGGAGAGCACAGCCTGCGCGCCGTGGAACAGTTGGAGGCGCTGCTTCTCGAAGACAGCGATCAGTTCGCCGACGTGTTTTCGCGCGTGCAGAACTTCGAAGTGCTGTTCCTGGCGACTCTGCTTCACGACATCGGAAAGCTGGATTCCAAGGGAGATAATGCCAGGATCGGTGCGGCCAAAGCCGCGAAACTAGCCGCGGGGTTAGGCTTCTCCGAAGATTCCCGCGAGAAGGTAGAGTTCCTGATAAAAAATCATCTCAAGATGAGCGAGACAGCGCGCCTTCGGGACCTCAATCAACCGAAAACGATCAAGGATTTCGCCGCGCTGGTCAAGGATATGCAGTTGCTCGATATGCTGCTTTTGCTCACAGCGGCCGATTACCGCTCGGTCGGTGGTAATCACTGGAACCAGGTTCAGATCAGGTTCCTGCTGGAACTGCACGAGCGCACCGCCGCCGCGCTGAGGTCGCCGGGCGCTCCCGGGCCCGATCCGGACCGTCACCGAAAACGCGTGCGCCGGGAGCTGTGTCTCGCCAATCTGCCGCCGGATGAGGTAGACGAGCACTGCGCTTCGATGCCCGCGAGCTACCTCTCAACACTCCGCCGGAGGACCTCGCCGCGCATATAGGCTACGTGCGAGCGATAAGGGATGGGTCGCCGTCAGTGGATATCAAGGACGACAGAGCAGGGGAGTTCACGCTGCTTACGGTCGTTGCCATGGACAGGCCCGGACTGGTGAGCGACATCGCCGGCGTGCTGCACGCAATCAACATAGACATTCACGCCGCCCAGATATTTACCCGCAGTTCGACCGATGAGATTGCCATCGATACCCTTTATATCGATTCCGAGGGACGTCAGCTTTCCGAGATGAAGAAGTGGCAGTTAGAGGGCGACCTTGTGAACGTGTTGACGGGGCAGCTCAGCGTCGAAGATCTTCTCAAACGGCGCGGCAAGGCTAAGCCGCCGAAGCTCGATAAAGTCAGTGTTCGGGTGCTGGAAAACCTTTCAGATCAGGAAACTGTGCTCGAAGCCCGGTCAATCGACTCACCCGGCCTCCTGCACTATTTCACCAAGAAGATTGCCGAGCTCCACTGGAACATTCACAGCGCGCGCGTCGCCACGTGGGGCCACGAAGCCCGGGACGTTTTTTACGTGACCAACCATGCCGGAGCAAAACTGGACCCTACGGAAGTAGACCAGCTCTATGCCGGGCTGGGTCTGGAACGCTGAACACACCTGAGCATTCCTAGCGGGTATCGGATAATGTCGCCATAGGCCTGGTGTATCGGGAACTTTATTCCCGATACATGCTCAGGTTTCGGAACAAGCTTCCCGAAACACCGGCGTTTTGTGCTCGTTCTTCACTTTATTCGCAGGCTGCTAGTCCTCGATAACCGGGAGGCGTTTCACGTTCGGGTCGCTGAATACATCCGCCTCATCCACGCTCGGCGATGAGAACTCCGACACTATCGCGCCTTCGGGACCTGCCTGGAACCAGTGAAGAGTCTCCGGCGGGAGCGTGTCACTGCTCGCCCGGATGCAGAACGATCTTCATGGAACACGCTGTAGAACTGGGTCGGTATTCCGGCTTTGGGGGAAGCGGCAGGTTCGCCGGGAACATATAGATAAACTTCACCCCTGCGGCATCGGAATGTTTCCTGCTTGCCGGGCCTGTTATCGACCGGTGGATGCTTGTGCTGGGGGCAAGTCTGATGGGGGAACAGCATCAATTCCTTTGCGCAGTAGCGACCGGAGTTTACGTAAGTCACGATCTCCAACCCTTCGCTAAGCAGCCTGCCGAGTCCAAAATCGGCGACCTCCAGATTCTGGGCCTCTTCGGCGGTTATGGCGATGCCTGCCTCGCGGAGCATCTCTACTGCCTGTCTTCCGGCCTCAATGACTTCTGAGCGTTTCATCTTACACACTACCTCCGGGGATGACTTACCCGGCGTAGGTGGCATGTCCTGCGTGAGGGAAAGATCGCCATAGTCTGAACACGATTGAAGAGATTAGGAGATGGACAGGATGGATGCGCGATGATCGCAGCCATCGTTTACATGCACACCCATCGTGTAAATCCTTTGATCCGTAAAATCGTGTTCAGACAGCAACTCTGTTCGGGCCGGATTTGCAAATCCCGAGATTGTTGTGCAGGGCGCGGATTTCAAAACCGCCTCAACAACGGTTAGATCGTAGCATTTCGCCTCTTTCGGTGGCGGCTCCGGCAGCGCCGCTTCGCTCGGTTACCGAAGCAAACGGGTTGCTGTTGAAAACCGTAAGAATCGACTTTACTCTCTTACCTTGTGGTAAACAATCAGCTCCGAGGCGCGCTTATCGGGGATACTCAAGAGATAATGATTCATTAGATCAGTCCCTTTAACGCGCGTCTGCTTTCCGGTGACCTCTGAATAGAGCTCGTAGGTCGCGCTGGCGTCCAGGCCGTGAAGCGATACCTCGGCTGTCGGATACGCGCTGTCTGGCCGGCGCAGCGCCAGGATCATGCCCTTGTTGAGGTCTGGGCGGTGGTATTGGGAGGCGATCCAGTCGTTCAAAGAGCGAGAATAGGGCAGGAGCGGATACCACGCGCCGACGAGGAGTTCCCGGACTCTTCGATACTGATCCAGCAGCTTCCTGCCTTCTTTTACGTTGAAGTCGGGCGCGTCGGCTATCCACCCCAGGCACATCGAAGACGGCAGCGACGAGTGGAACGTGTACTGGTCCATGCGGCAGACATGCGAGACGATGCAATTGCTGGGCAGGTACTGGCTCACGCTCCAAAGCGCGCCCTGGTCAACTTCATCATCGAACCAGTAATCGGTCTTCTGGGCTATCTGCAGGCACGATATTGTCTCCAGGTCGATTCGATGTCCTCCGCTGGCGCACTCCTCCATCAGACAACTCGGCCACGTCTGGGAAATCCTGCTCCCAGTATTTGTAGAGACCGTCGATATACTTCATCTCGGTGATCCCCTGGCGATCCGGGGCATCATTGTACAGCCCAATAAGGCTCGGGGGGCATATTAAAATCCTGCCTATAGATGCCAAAGCCCGGCAGGTCCATGAATCCTTTGACTATGTTGAAGAAATAGTCCTGCACCTCCGGCAGGCCGAAGTTGAGCAGGTATGTGTCCTCGGGAGCTTCCTGAGAGCGCAGGCACCACTCAGGGTGAGTCTTATGCACCTCGGTTCCCTCCACGACTCGTTCCGGCTCGAACCACAACCCGTAGAGCATTGCAGTTTTCTTTGGCCGCCGCGGCGACGGGCCCCATGCCGTGGGGATACGCATCTTTGCGCGGGTTCCAGTTCCCGGCTCCGCCCGGCCAGCCGCCCTCGAACCATCCGGCGTCCGTGAGCAGCGCCTCGAGGTCCGAGCTTAGAGTAAGCCTTTATCAATGAAATTTGGTTTTCGGCATTGCACTCGTTGAGCCAGCCGCCGCCGCGGGTGAAGCAGGTGTTGCAGAACGGTATGGGCAGGGGAGTTTTGCCGTCTCGCCTGGCGGCGTAATGTTTGTAGATCAATTGCCGGAACTGCGCGTTGCTCTCCAGCGTGTCGCCCTGCCAGTCAAGGACGAGCATTCGAGGCGAACGCACTTCCTCGCCTGGGTGCGGCATGAAGTGAGTTCTCCGGATTCCTGCCCTGACGTGCAGATCACCTCTCTGAGAGCACTCCAACTTGGCTTTCCAGGTTCCGGACCAGCCCACGGCAATGACCAGCGAGGCGTTTTCCATCTCTATCTTGAAAAAAGGGAAGTCTTTATCCGAGGAGCCGCGGATCTCTCCTGATTCGAGAACTTGCGGATGCGCGGCATTTATATCCAGCACAGCGGGCTCGAACTGCTGGGGGTCGGGAGTCCCGCCGTGGGACTTGTCCAGGCGATACGGGCTGCCGATCTTGAACGGGCTGCTTGTGACGATATCGAGCGCCTGAACGTCCTGGATGATTGGCGTGTCACCGCTGCCGGCGTTCTTGAAATATAGCACCCATTCCACAGCGGGGAAGTCGGAGTAGCGGATAGACTCGCAAGTCACCTTCAGGCCGGTATCGGGATCTCTCCAGGCGACGGTAGTCAGAGTTCTGTCCGCATCCAGCTTGTGTGATGTCTTTTCAAATTTCCAGTTCGCTAGGACTTCGCTGCTCGATTTACCACCGTAGGTGAAAGAGAATGGATGTCTTGCAGCGGGTTCCAAGAGGCCGTCTCCGATAATGTTAAATCCTCCGGGCATAATGTTGTTTGCCGTGGCATTCACGGCAAATGAAATAAGCGTTGTTAAGAATAGCGTCCTGAGCATTCCGCGCAGCCTCCTTCGTGGCGATCCGTGAAGCCCCATAAGGTTCATTTAGGCAGAGCGAAGGTAGTTTCATCACGAAAGCACGAAAGGGGAAAGACACGAAAACAGAAGGGAGACCGGATGGATAAGATAATGGCTGTAATCCCACGCGAACGCGCTCCCTCGCCCTACGAGGGAGAGGGCCGGGGTGAGGGTGGAGACGCTGTAACCCTGCACCATCCTCTACCTTTTGACTTTCAAACTTTGCGACATTCCCTTTCGTGTTTCCTTCCTTTCGTGCTTTCGTGATGAGAATTTCCATCTGCTGCACTAAGTTGAACGGTACTGGGGCAAAGCCCCAATCTCAATGCCACGATCCCTGATACCGGGTGAGCAGATATATGATAACACGTTACAGTTCCAACTGCCCGAACCGCCCCTCGACAGGATTGAGTGTCTCCCTGATTCGCTTGTAGGCTCCGTTGATCTGCCCGAGAAGCTCCCCCGCTCTCTTCTCTTCGTCTGAGCCGGCAGGGAATCGTTTGGGATCGGCGCGGGACGCCAGGCTTCGCCATGCCGCTTCGACTGCCTGGAGGTCGGCGCCGGCATTCAATCCCAGCAAATGGTAGTCCGGGGCCAGAGGATTGGCCTGCTCAACTTTCTTGAGCGTGCTTGTAGAGGTGAGTATCGAAGGAATGTCCAGGGACTGGATTTCCGCGATTGCTTCTTTCCTGGCGCGTGTCTCTCGAAGCTCTTCCTCCGCCGCGACGCTTTCCATCCGCTCGCTTGCGCCGGCGAAATAACCTCGGAGTACGAGGGAGATGCGGTGGAGGATGTTCATAGCTGGGTCCTGCTCATCGAGAGCGCTTCCTCAACGCTGTGCTCCAGGACGTCGGCAGCCCTTGATAGCCCGCCGAGTTCGGTCAGAAGCTCCACGTTAGCCGCCGTCCATTCGTCGATGTTCGTGGACTTTATGCGAACGAGCCTCGCTCTTAGTCCGGAGAACGAACACTCGATACTGTCCAACTGATCCAGGACTCGCGATGACGCCTGTTCGATGGCGTGGTAGTCGTCCAGTTCCTGCTGCCTGGAAGCCGACGACTTTTCGAGTTGGGATTTTCTTGCCGGGTCGCTTTCCCGTTCCAAACTTGATTGTATGTCCCGAATTCGCATTTCAATCGCCTGGCTATCTGTCTCGGTGAGATAATGCATTAGGTCTCGCCGCTTTTGCGCCATTCTCAGGCCGCGCTCCAGCAGCGACTCAGCCTGCTTTACCATTTCAGTCAAGCCTGTCGCCGCTGCGTCTATCGGGGAATTTGCAACATCCTCGGCTATCTCGGAGAACAGCCTGGCTATCGTTTTCATCTTGACGCGGCACTCAGGATCAAGCTCTTCAATGCGAAACACCCTGTTCGTTAATTCAGTTTTGTGCTCGTGGTCCAACGCCTCTTGGATTGTTGCGCGCATGAACGACTCATCGTGAACTTTCGCAAGAGCATACAGCATTACTACAGCGATAGTTCCTCCGAGGATCGCCAGACCCGGAACACTGTGCATTACAAGGGCAAAGAGCACTCCTATGCCGAGCAGGCTGATGGAAAGCGGCGTGCTCAGAGCACGCCGCACCACCAAAACAAAATTGCGCCACCTCAAGTCAGGCATTTACTCCTGCTTTTGTTCCGGCTGAGCACCTTCCGTAGTTGTTTGGGTGGACTCTTCGGTCGGGGTGCCCGTGCCCAGCTTGGACTCGAGTTCGGCAAGTTCGCTCTCGACGTCGCCTGTTTGGCCGGCCTGCGCTGTCTGCTGCGGCTGGGCGGTTGTCTCGGTCCCGCTTACTCGCTGCTCGAGTTCCTGCAGGGCTTTCTCAGCTTCGGCATCGACCGTATCGTCCTGCAGGTTCGCTATCTTTGCCTGAATACTGGCCTGCGCTAGTTCAGCGCGCGCGGACGCCTCGGACTGCGCGGTCCTGATCTTCTCGCCGGCTCGCTCCCACGCGGACGACTCATCCTCGAACGTGAGCCCGTTTAGTGCCTTGTCGATCTCGATTTGAATCTGAGCCTGTTTCCACTGCGCTCGCTTCGCGAGTGCCTCAGCAGTGCGCTGGCGAACGGTCTCTTCCTGCCTGCGGATTGCCACTTTAATGGCTTCCGAGGCCTGTACCGCCTGTTCGTAGCTCGCACGGGTCTGTCCAATAGTATCCTGAAAAGTCAGTTTCTCTCTCAGGACCCGGCGTGCCAGGTCTCTGTCTCCCCGCTTCAGCGCCATTTCAGCCTGAGCTTCGAGCTGCGCCACCCTTTTCTCCTGCTCGTCCAGCATGGATTTCAGGTTATTCTTTTGGGTTATCGCGACAACAGCCCTCTGCCGGTTTGCGGAGAGGTTCTCGCGCATCTCCCTTGCGGCTTCCTGCAGCAGGATCTCCGGATTCTCGAGATCGTCCAACTTGCCGAGGAACAGCGCCTTCAAATAGCGCCACAATCTACCCATGGTTTCCCTCCAGTGTCGTCAGTAGGAACGTTTGGATGATTACTACTGTCAATGATTCGCGAGACAGATGGTTTTACCTGCTTTTGCTGCACAAGGTGATTGTACCCTCTATCGGCAGTGAAGCTCGCGGGCATTATACCAGAGGAACACTTCGTGTTCAAGCATGGGTAATCCAGCGCGGGGCCTTGACAAGCAGCCAATCATAGGGCACAATGCGGGTGAAGATCACTCGGTGGAAAGGTCATTAGTTTGCGCACCCGGTTCATCATTATACTGGCTGTTGTGCTGATCATCCCGAGCGAAGCCTGCTGGGGCTGGTTGTTTGACGGCGGCCCCGCGCAGCAGCTGGGGGCGATGCTGCAGGACGGCACAAACTTTGCGTGGGCAGCGGCTCCGTTCAGCGTCACTACCGATAGCTACGCCACCAGCTTCGGGGCGGCTCTTGGTCGCGCGTTCGGACCTTTGGACGCCGGTTTCGATGTCTATCTTACTACTTCATCGTCCAATATTCCCGAATCGGCTATAGCCGAGTGGACCATAGTCCCGACCACAGTCAACCTGGATTATTACTACGTGCAGCCCGATTCACCGATTTTCTACAGGCGAACAAATCCTACACGCTGGTATTTACCCCGAACTCGGACACGTTCGCCGGTGCGATATCCTATTCGCAGCAGGGTTACTACGGCTATGGCGGTCCGGATGGTGAGAACTGGACCCCGCTGCCGTATGCGCTTTGCGTGCGAGTGGACGGTTACGCTGTTCCCGAACCGGCGTCACTTGCCGTCCTGACCGGCGGAATCCTCAGCATTGTTTTCTTCCACAAAAGACGGCAACTGCTTGCTCAATAAACCTGACCAACGCTGGTATCCAGCGCCTGCCCGAACGCTCCTGAACCGAAGCTGTCGTAATACGGCATAGCTTTGATTCGCAAGGTCAGCATCAGGCTCTTGTCCAAATAGAAGCCGGGCTGGTCCGTGTAAATAAGCGACGCTTCCCAGCAGTGCAGATCCCTGGTCAACATAAACTTGCGGTAGTCGTAGCTCTTTGTAGCCCCATTGTAGCCGACGAGCGAGCGCACGTGCCACTTGCTGCTCAGCGCAGTGTCGAGGTCCAGCTTGGCTTCCGATAACACGTTATTGACGGGGTCGTATCGACTGCCTATGTCGAGGCTGAACGTCTTGCCGGCCCTGACGCGAAACTGGTTGATCAGCAGCCGCCATTGGCCGAGGTTGAAGTCGTAGCTGGTGGCAGTGTAGAACATAAAGTTTTTACTGGGCTCGACCGAGAACCTCAGGGTAGCGTCCTGCCATGCGGATTGCGGCTGGTCGAAGTTGTAGCCGGTCAGTAAGCTCAGCTTATACTTCGAATTGGTCTGCAGGTTTAGACTCGCGTTTACTATGTTGTATTTGCCCACGAAATCGAACAGAAAAGGTGTGAATCCTCTTGGGTCCTGATCTCTGTAAGTGAGCGCAAATGTCGAAGTTGGTCCAAGTTTTCGGGCTAACTCTGCACTGGCATCTATTGAATACTGGGCGGTATCATCGCTGTATACATACTGCCTGAAGCCGGCTCCGGTGCCCAGCGTCCAATCATCCGGCAGACTAACCTTTCGAACCGGGGTATTGATTTCCAGGTAAGTTCGTTGGAGGGCAGTTGGATTGGGAAGCTCGGTATACAGGCCGTAGCTTAGTTTGACATTGGCCGGTATACCGAACGGCAAAAAATTTCCCGAGCCTGCTGCTGTCGGAGAGGAGGTTGAATTCAGGGAGTTTCTCTATTCCCGCGAACCTCTCGTTTTGCACGAATGCCTCGTCGGTGAGGTCGGTCAGCTTCTGCGCGGAGATATTCCAGTCGAACTTGTCTTCATGCCTGTTCACGGTCAACTGCGACTCCAGACGCCCCGTGCTCTCAGCACTCGTGTCGTAACCAGTGTAGTTGAGCGACGCGTCTACGGAGGTTTTCGGGTCGAACTGCTGCCGGTCCGTTAGAGTGGCTGTGATTTGGGACGTTCTGGTAATGGCGTCGTTTATATTGTCGGTAAAGGTGAACAGGGTCCTGGATCCGCCCACTTCGCGAGATAAGGTAAGCTGGTTATTGAAAGTCGTGCTTTGAGGCGCGTAGACATAGCTGCTTGCCCGCAGGTCCGAGGTAAAACTGGCGTGGATTGCTCCAAACTGCTGGGTCTGGGCCAGCCGGCCTGTGAGTGTGTTTTCCTGTATGTTTTGGTCGAATATCTGGTAAATCTGCAGGTCACCTTTGCCGCCAGGCGTGTCGTAGGTCTGGTGAATTCCTTTGCCTATGCCCTTCTTAGTCATCAAGTCCAGGAGAAAAAAACCTGTCGCGCCCGCCGCGCTCATGTAAGGGTAGGCCGATTTGACGAAGTATCCTTCTTCAGCGCTCTGACCGACTTTGGGTATGATCTCCGGGTTCTTCTCGATTTCGCGCAGTGGCACAACGAACCTCGGAACCGAAAGATGGTGTGGCCAAGAGCATGCATAGTAACTTGGCGCAGGACGATCTTGTCATCAGGATAAACGACAATGGAGCGCGCGGTGAAGTCGTAGTGCGGTACCGCGAGATTGCAACTGGTCGCTTCCACTGAATATCCCGTGACCCGCTGACGCCCAAGCCCATCTATAAGGCTTCCCTGCACGAACACAGGCGCATTAAGGTTGCCGCGTGCAAATTCCGGGTGATCGTGGTTCTCGCCTGAACTATCGACCACTCGTGAGTCCTGAGGTTCAGGGTAATCTCTTCCCCGTGAACTTCCTCGACGCCTATCCTGAATACGACATTGCCCTCGAAGACTGCGATATTGGTAGTGAAATCGATGCGTCCGCCCCCGCGGTTACTATTGTGTCTTTGTAGTGCGCTGTGACGGGGCCTTCCGACACGGTGAGTGCGGGTCTCCCGTTCTCGAACGTAGTTCTGAACGACCCTCACAGCTCGATCGCATTCGTTGTCAGTTCCGGCACCGGGGGAATCGGGGGTGGCGCTACGGACCCTGTCGGCGGCTTGGATGGCTCGACAGCCGGTGGAATTGGCCCGGGGATATGTGGATTTGCGGAACCGGCTGGATATCCGAAGGCGACGAGGGGGTTGCCGTGTCGGTTTTTACCGTGGAGTCCGGTAAATTCCGCCCGGAATATCGGCGGTGTACGGGGCGCTGGCAGCCAAGCATGCCAGTGCCAGCGTTGCACACCACCCCAACACGCGCATCCTTCCCGGTCTCCTTCTTTCCGCAACCGACTCTGAGGGCCAAGCTTATTCCTCGGCACCATTTTATACTAATCCGGCCAAATTGAATATCTTTTTTGGGGTGATGTGAGATTTGGGGACAATCGGGGAGCTCTGCCCCCAACCTTGTGGGAGAAGGTCTCCGGACTGAAGAAACTCGGTTTCCTGGCTCTCCAAGGGCCGCGCCCTCGGTGGAAGATAAAAGGCCTCGGATAATCCACAAACGTGACAAGCACCCGCCTTCTTGTTGTGAGCAAGAAAGGTTACAACCTCTTACTTACCACCCGCCGCCGGTATCTTACACTCACTCGACCTTCCACATAAGAAAAACGCCGATGACGCTGAAAATAATCACTTCACTCCAGCCGGCAAGCATAGGCGGCAATCCTCCGGTTTCTCCCAGCACCCGGCTGAACAGGATCACATTCCAGTAGATGAACAGGACCACCATTCCTATAAGGACGCCCATGGACTCCCCGCCTCGCCCGAAGCGCAGGCTCAGCGGCGCGACGCAGAACAGTATCACCAGCGAAGAGAGCGGAATTGCGAGTTTGTAGCCATATTCCAGCCGGAATGCCCTGGTGTCCTGACCACTCTTGTCCATGAACTTCATTTGCTGCTGCAGCTCTGATATGGTCATCGCGGCAGGTTTCTTTTGTTCGGTAACGAGGTAATCGGCGAGTGCGCGGCGCAGGTCCAGCCTCATCGCGCCGAAGTGCGCAACCAGTTCAGGTTCTCCGTCGCGGCCCACGCGCATTGTTGTGCCGTTCCTCAGCACCCAAACGTGATTTTCCTCCTCGGCAGACTGCGCTGTGGTCAGGGTGGGGTAGCCGGGTCCGAGGGGGGACTCGTAGACCATAATGTCTCCCAGGCGCAGCTTATCGCCCTGCCTTCGAACGCTGCTTACGTAGAACGAGTAGTTGTCTACGCGGAAGATCACGTTGGCTTCTACGGGCGGAGGTCCCTGAGCAAGCCAGAGGCGCTTGAGCACCGTCACACTCTCGCGTTCCGCCCACACCGTGACCTGCTCCTGGAACGCGTACGCGGCAACGCTGATAAGCGCGCCCGCTATGAATATCGGCAAAAATATCCGCCGCGTGCTGATTCCCGCCATCCGCATCATCGTTATCTCGCTGTCGCGCGCGAGCCTGCTTATGGCAAGGGAGCATCCGAATAGCGCGCCCGATGGCAGCGCGATAACGACGACGTACGGGGTTTGCAGCAGAACATAATACAGCAGATCGGGCCACTGGTGAATCCTGCTGACTATCATGCTTATGCTGTTGTAGATAATGTTGCCGACCAGAAGCACCAGGACGATTGAGAATCCTGCCGCGAACGGAACTATCATTTCTCTGGCAACGTATTTATCTAATGTTTTCATACCCGGGCTCGATTCGATTATAACACAGGTCAAGTCTCAGTTTTGAGTTTTTGATTCCGGATTTTGAATAGTCTCGCGGTTGCACTTGGCTTAGCGGTTTGAGTATAATTGCTTAGAAGGATGTGATTACCACAACATGATACACCTCGAAAGAGTGTTCGTCGAATATCAGAACAGGGTACAAGCCCTGGCCGATACGACCCTGGCAGTAGGCAAAGGCGACTTTGCCTTTGTTGTGGGTTCAACGGGCAGTGGAAAATCCACACTGCTAAAGCTTCTTTACCGCGAGATTTTGCCTTCACAAGGCAGCGTTATCGTTGATGGCAGTGACGTTGCTCTTTTGAAGCCGTCCGAAGTGCCGTTCCTGAGGCGCAAGCTGGGGATAGTATTCCAGGACTTCAAGCTGCTTCCGCAGAAAAATGTCTGGGAGAATATGGCGTTTGCGCTCCGCGTGATCGGCGTGTCTCCAAAGGAATAAGGCACCGCATCGGCGAGGTGCTGGACCTGGTGGGTTTGGCGCACAGATGCGACTCGTTCCCGCACCAACTGTCGGGCGGCGAACAGCAGCGCGGCAATTGCCAGGGCCCTTGTAGACCACCCTACCGTCCTCATTGCCGATAAGCCACCGGAAACCTGGACCCCGATACCTCCTGGGGGATTATGCAATTCCTCGAACAGATCAATCTCCGTGGCACGACCGTGCTCGTGGCCACTCACGACAGCCAGATTGTGGACCGCATGAAGAGGCGGGTTGTCCAACTCGAGAGCGGCCGCATCATCCGCGATGAACATAAAGGCATGTACCAAAACAGTGAATCTTAGAAGCTTAAAATTCTTATTTCAAGAAGCGTTTACGGGCATTCGGCGCAACGGCGTTATGGCCTACGCGTCGATATCGACCGTCGCCCTCTCGCTCGGAGTACTGGGGGCGTTCATTGTCATGGCCCTGGGAGCGAACAATTTCGCTGCGGCCCAATCGGCAAATCGAGATTGCCGTCTTTACAACACGGACACGGACCAGTCCAAAGCGGAGTCTATCGCGGCGAAATCGATGATTGACGTGTGCAGAGTGTCGCGCTTCGAGACCTGAGCGAAGGAGTGGTCTATTTTCAAGCGCGAACATCCCGATATCGAGTCTGCCGGTCTTCCTCTCAACGTTCTGCCTTACGGCATGGATGTCAAAGTTTCTGATCCGTCCCGGCTTGCGGTCATTGCGCGGCGATGGCGGGGGCAGTAATGCAATACGGATCGGCCCCGGAACTGCCGACTAAGCGCATGGTGCTGGTGCTGCAATTCTGCTCGTGATCGGCATGCAGGATGAACAGCACGTCCAGCGCGTGTGCCAGCGCCGGATTGGCCACGTATTTCGGCTCCAGCCGCTTCCACAGCATGTTCATGTAGTTCTTCACGTAGCCCAGGTCCGGATCGGGTGCCACGTAGGGAAGGCCCAGCCGATGCCGGTAGGCGTACGCCGCCAGCGTCGGCATTTTGCCGATCAGCCGCACGATCTGCCTGCGCCGGATCTTCGATCGTTCACATTGCGCGATTCCGGATGGAACGTCGAAAGCGCCGCCACCGTGCTGATCAGAATACCCATCGGGTGAGCGTCGTAATTGAATCCCTCCATGAACTTCTTCACGTTCTCATGGGTCAGCGTGTGAGCCATGATTTCCTCACTCCAGCACTCCAGGTCCCTGGCGCCCGGCAGTTCGCC
>CAVZJH010000077.1:0-14814 GCA_963775535.1 uncultured bacterium
ATTAGCGCTGCTAACAGGGAAGCTCCACTCCCTGTTTTGCGTGCGTAGAGTTTGTTGCTGGTAGACATCCATTCATATACAGTACTATCCGGGCCGACCGCGACGATTGGCCCATTATAACTGTCGGTCCATTTTACAGTTCCATCCGTATTAAAAGCGTACGTTTCACCACTGGTAATATCCGGCATTGCGGTCGCGTATATGGTTCCACCCGGACCGAGCACAGGAGGAGTGACGATTCTGTCGATGGCAGTATTCATCCACTTCGAAACCCCATCCGGTCCGTACGCGATCAGGTGGATCAAAGCTCCGACATACAGGATTCCATCGGCAGAGACCTGAGAGTAGCAATAACTACTGTTCATTTGCCACTTTTTGGCGCCACTCGGATCAAGCGCAACACAACCCGCAAACATCGCCGAGTCATATATCGTCCCGTCGGCATCCATCATCACCGACGTAAAGGATAAGCCCGTTGTATTCTGCCATTTCACTGTTCCATCAGGATTGATCGCGATCACTCCGCAATTAGATCCAACTGCATCGTCTGCATACACAGTTCCATCAGCAGCCGTTACGACACCGCCTGACTGCGGATTAACCGCAGTATTCCACTTTAGGGTTGGCGTGCCCAGACTGAATGCAGTGCTCTGGCCGTCACAGGCCGAATCACCGTGAGGACCCCACCAGCCACCGCGGCGATCGTTATGGTTCATCATAAGAAAGTTAGGTGATGATGCGGTATAGGGGAAGAATGGGTCTGCAACGGACACTGCGATTTGGACGGTCGAGCACGCGCCGGGGAGATCGGTGGCGCAGTCCCAGATGATGTGCTTGCCTGTTCCTGTGGAAACGGTTGGCCCGATATCACCGGAGGTAGAGAGTGAAGGAGGGACTGTTATGCCGCTAACTGACATCGACACATTTACGCTCCCGGCAGTCGGAAATACTATGTCGTAGTAGACATCGACAAGCCCGGAGCCGTCAGTTCGTTGGTTCGCCGTCAAGTTAGCCACCTCGGCATCGTTGAGTTGTCTAGACTGAAATAGCCGGAGTACGCGTATCCGCCAAAGCCCATCAGAGTAGCACTGACGTCCACTCTGAAGTCGGTGCCGGAGATCCAGGGCGCGTCGACGCCGCTGTTCCAGACGATGTGTTTGCCGGTTCCCGGCTGTACATTGGAACCCCAATCACCGGACATGGTAAGAAGCTCAATGCTGCAGAGCGTGGAGCCTACGTAGTAGTCCATATAGCCGCCGACGCTCACGTTGCCGCTGGCGCTGACGTCGTAGTAGATATCAACCAGTCTGATCCATCTGTCCGCGGGGTTGCGCTGACGTTGGTGACTACGGGACCGCTCGCGTTCGCGCAATCCCCGTAGGGACTCCAACACAAACAAGCGAAGACCAAAATCACCAGAGACATAATTCTTGCGATTCCGAAGTACCACTGCCGCTTGCTCATTTTTCCACTCTCCTCGTGATTTGATGTTTGCAGCTTCTGACTGTTGGGTTTCTACCAAATATAATACAGTCGTCTGGAGTGTACCTCGCAATTGCCACATTGTCAAGTGCAATTTGAGCGTAATTTTGAGCATTGTGAGCTAATATGCCTGTGTCCGGTGCTACGCCTGAATCTCAGCATTGCGCCCGCCTGCTTCATCTGGTATGATAAGAAGTGCATGGAATGATGTGCATGTTCACGTGGCGGTACTGGAGGATCATCCGGATGAAATGCCCGAAGTGTGGATATGAGAATAAGATCGACGCATGCATGTGCGCGAAATGCTATTTCGATCTGGGTTCAGGAAAGGTTCCCGTCAAAGCTCCGCCGCAGGGCGCCGAAAATCGGAGGACCGCGAGCCCTCTCCCCCACAAAAACGTCAGTTGCCCATTCTCAATCCCCGCCGCCCGCCCCGGCCGCATGTCGGCGGCCTTCTGCTCAATCTCAAGCTCCTCCCACTCAGATGTCCGGGATGCCGGGTGCTCCGCAGCCGGTCTATACCGGTATCGCTGCCGGGTTTTTGGCGCCCACGATGGATTACGCCGGTTTTTGGATCCGCGTGGCCGCCGCGCTTATCGATGGGATCATTCTCGTGATAGTCGGCGTCTTATCGCCGCGGCAATGGTTGGAGCCAACCTCCCATTGTCCCGGGCGCGAATATGCCACCTCAACAGAGCATGAAAATGCTTACCGATGTGCTGAGCACCAGCACGAGAGCTGCAGGCGTCAACATGTTCATTAGCGCGGCCTATTGCATTCGGCATGAACACTGCCTGCGGGGCAACGCTCGGCAAAATGGCCCTCGGGCTCAAGATCGTGAAAGAAGATGGGTCACCAATAAGCATCGGCACGGCGATTGTGCGGTAACGTGGTGCAGTCGATCCTGGCGGGATTGACCTGCGGACTTATGTATATCTCAGTAGCCGTAAGCCCGACCAAGCGAGGATGGCATGATGGCATCGCCGGAACCGCTGTGATCAGGACCCGGTAGTTCAAATGAGGTCAAAACCGGCGCCCCTGCGCGCGCTCGCAGTGGCATTGTCTTTCGCGCTCATTGCCGCGGCATTCCGGCTTGTAGATCCGGAAAAGGCGCGCTGGCTTCCGGCGTGCCCGTTTCATGCCATTACGGGTCTCGCTTGCCCGGGCTGCGGAACCTTGCGGAGCCTTCATCAACTGGCGCGTGGGAACCTGGGCCGCGCTCTGGCATTCAATCCGCTGGCGGTCATCGCTGTGCCTGTCCTCCTTTGCGCGTTCGCTGCGGAGTTGTGCTCTCTACTCGGCTTCAAACCGCTCAGACTGCCCGCTCTATCGAAGAGGGTCTGCTGGCTTACAGCCGCAATCATTATTGGCTTCGGAGTGGCCAGGAACATTCCGGATTATCCGCTGACGCATCTTGCGCCGCACTAACGGCTGCCGCTTCGTTTAGCCGCTATTCGGATAGGGCATCACAATGCGGGAGATTAAGAGGGTGAAACCCACGGACTAAGGTAGACGGCAGTGAAAGGTCTTTTGCGATCGATATGCGATGAAGCAATCAAGCGCGGGGCGTCATTTGCGGACGTGCGAGTGTTCGAGTCCGAGAACACCGGCATTCTCCGGCAGGATGGCCGCGCGGATAAACTGAACCAGGGTGCCGCGAGCGGGTTGGGGGTTCGCGTGCTCAAGGACCACGCGTGGGGGTTTGCCTCGGTCTCCGACGTGGCCGCCGATACCGCGATGGCGGCGCTTGCCGCGGCGATCTCCATGGCCGAAGCGTCGTCGGTCAGGTCGGAAGAGTCGTCCGTCGCTCATCTGAAGGGCGTCGAGGACAAAGTCGCCGCCGTGGTAGAGTTGGACCCCAGAAGCGTGGGAGTGGAGAGGAAAATGGCCGCCCTCGAAGGTTACGACGCGGCGGCTGTGAAGATTGCCGGCGACAAGCTGGCCAACTTAATCGTCAGCTACTCCGACGTGGTGCAGAAAGAAACCGTCTGCAACACCTTCGGCGCATACATAGAAAACGAATCCATCAGGACCATTTTGCACGCGTCGATCACTGTCAAGGACGGTGCGATGCTCCAGCGGTCGAGTGCGAGAGCAGGGCAGCCTCTCGGTTTCGAGCTTGTGGAGAAAACCAGCGCCGAGGAGTTTACGGTAAAGGCGGCAAGGACAGCCCTCTCACTTCTTTCTGCCACCCCACCTCCCGCAGGGAAGTTTCCAATCATCTTCCATCCTTCGATTACCGGCCTGCTGACGCACGAGGCAATCGGTCACAATGCCGAGGCCGACGCCATCATCGGCGGCACATCTATCATTGGCGGAAAGATGGGGGAGAAGATCGCGTCGGAGTGGGTGACCATCGTCGACGACTCGACAATCCCCGGCAAGTGGGGTACCTTCAAATACGACTCAGAGGGCACTCCCTCGACGCGGCGGGTTTTGATAGACAAGGGAGTTCTCAGGGGCTACATGCACAGCCTGGAGACCGCCGCAAGACTGGGGCTGCCCCCCAACGGCAGCGCACGCGCCCAGGACTATCACAATCGTCCCATCGTGCGCATCGAGCAATACGTTCATCGAGCCTGGACCATCGACCTTTGAAGAGATGGTGCGGGGCATCGATCGCGGCGTTTATTTGAAGGGCGGAGAATACGGTTACGTGTTCAGCGAACGAGGCCAGTTCACGTGTCACGCGGGAGAGGCGCAGATGATCCGCAACGGCGAACTGGCTGAAGCGCTGAGGGACGTGTCGGTTGCAGGGCTGACCCTGGAAACCCTCGCGAACATCGACGCGGTCGCGGGGGATTTCGAGATGAAAATGCCGGGAATGTGCGGCAAGGACGGCCAGGGGGCGCCGGTCGATAACGGTGGCCCGCACATCAGGGTCAAAGAACTGGTTGTGGGCGGGAGAGCCGGACGATGATAGATAACGACGCATTGAAGAAACTCGCTTCGATCGCGGTTGACGCAGCCGTCTCTAACGGCGCCGAGTCCGCCGATGTCAGCGCTCGATACGGCAATGCTTTAAGCGCGGCGATAAGGTGCAACGCCATCGAAGTATGCGACGCCAGGCTGGGCGGGGGCCTCTCCGTCCGCGCAATCTACAGGGGCGGGACGGGTTGGTTCACAGGCGACAAGCTCACTCCCGAATCCGCGGCTGAGGCAGGCAGAAGCGCCGCAAGGCTCGCGGAGGCTGGCGGAGCCCGATCCCGATTTCGTATCCTTGCCCGCTCCGGTGCCCCATTACCCCAGTGTGCCCGGTCTGTCTGATCCGGCGCTGGCTCAGATGGAGATCGGGGAGTTGATCGATTGCGCCCTGATGAACGTGGACGGTGCGCTGGCGGTGTGCTCGGACGCGATAGTGGAGGGCGGGTTTTCGGCTGGATACGAGTCATCGGCTCTGGTGAACTCGCTCGGAGTGTCGGTGGGAACGGACAGTTCCTACATCGGCGGACACACGATGGTTGTTATCAGGAGGGGCGATGACGTCGGCAGTTTCTACGACTTCGACTCCGCGCGCGTGATGGCCGACTTTGTTCCGCACGGCATCGGGGCAAGCGCAGCCAGGCAGGCGATGATGTTCCTGGGCGCCCGTAAGATCGAAACTTCCAGAATGCCCGTGGTACTCGGCCCGCTGGCAAGCAGATCCATATTCCACGGCGTGCTGTCGAATGTGGATGCCGAAGGCATACAGCGCGGCAGGTCGTTCATGATCGGGAAGCTCAATGAAAAGATCGCTTCGGATGTGCTTACGCTGACCGACGAACCTCTTGTTGAGCGCGGGCTCAACTCCCGTCCCTTTGACTACGAGGGCTTCCCGAGCACTCCGCTGGTAGTAGTCAAAGACGGTGTTCTGAGATCGTATCTCTACGGCTCGTATACCGCGGGAAAAGCAAACGTTCCAAACACAGGGCACGGCACCCGTGGTGGAAGGGCAGTCCCATCGAATATCGTTCCAAAGCTCGGTAACATGACCGGCGACGAGATCGTCAGAGACACGAAGAACGGACTCTACGTCAACATGGGCGGGATTAGCCCGAACCCCACGACCGGCGATGTGTCGAGCGCAGTCGACTTCGGTTTCAAGATTGAGAACGGCGAGCTTGCCTACCCCGTGACCAGTTCAATGATCGGCGGCAGCTTCCTGGAGATGCTGATGAACATAGATGCCATCTCCAGCGACTACCGCGAAGAGCCCGGTCTTATTATGCCCACGCTGCGCATTCAGGACGTCCTGGTTGCCGGCGGCAGGTAGGGATTATGACTCAATCTACTTCACCCCCATCTTCCGGAACTGCGCGATAATGCTGTCCTTCGACGTCACTCCAACGTGCCGGTAGACCTCGTGGCCGTCGACGTCCAGATATATCTGCACGGGAATGCTGCTGATGTTGTATTTCTTGGTCATGTCCGGGTGCTGATCGACATCTACCGGGATGATGTCCACCCTACCGTCGTATTGCTTCTTCAGTTCGTCGACGACCGGCTTCATTTGCCTGCATGCCGGGCACCAGGTTGCGGCGAACTCGTACATCGTCGGCATAGTGGTCGATGGCTGCAGTGATTGGCTGCTCTCGGACGGTCCCGCTCCCTGCCTCGCTCCCTGCGTCGGCTGGGCCGCTTCGGTTGTCTTGCTCGGTTGAGGTGTTTTTGGTTGGGATGCAGGCTGCGGTGTTACTGTGGTCCCGGCACCTTGCCTGGGTGTTGTTGTTACACTCGGCGCGCCCTGTCCGTTCGATGATACTGCGGGCGGGGTGGTTGGCGGAACGCCGGCCGGTTGGTTAGGCTGGGTGCCGGCAGGACCCTGCACTGTCACATTGGTTGCTTGCTGAGGCCCTTTGGCCCCGCGGTTGGTGTATATGACGGCGAGCACAATACCCGCAACGATCACAGCTGTTATGATTGTTCCCGCCACTATCTGCCATTTCTGTTTGGTACTCATGGTAAGAAGTCTCCTTCCTGCGTGCGGTGGCGCAGGCCACCTCAATTCATCTCCTGGTTATTTTTACCCGCCTGCGCAGGATGTTAGCAAAGTGTGATAGTCACGAGGCTTGCCTGCAAGCAAGCCCCTGAATCTCCCCAAATCTGTTGACAGCTCATCCGTAAACCCGCATAATAACTGTTGATGATAATGCTCGTGAAGAAGTGCACGATCCCTTGCTTCGTCGCGTAGTTTGAATCTGCTGCGACCGCAAATATCGCGATGCACCACCTGATCCACCGTCAGTACAAGGAGAAAGTAAGTTGGCCATACCGATTGCAAACCCAAAGGCACAGTTCCTGGCTCTCAAGGAAGAGATAGCGGCGGCGGTTCAGCAGGTGTTTGATTCATGCCAGTTTGTCCTTGGTCCAAATGTGACTGCACTCGAGCAGGAAGTGCCGCTGGTGTGCGACGCGAAGTTTGGCATCGGTGTGAACTCCGGAACCGATGCGATTATCGTCGCGCTTGCGGCGTGCGGGGTGGGAGCCGGCGATGAAGTTATCACCACGCCTTATACGTTCGTCGCTACGACTGAGGCGATCATTATAGTCGGCGCGACCCCGGTATACGTGGATATCGACCCCGAAACGTTCAATCTGGATCCCGCAAGGATCGAAGAGAAGATCACCCCCAAGACCAGGGCGATACTGCCGGTCCATCTCTACGGCCAATGCGCCGATATCGAGGCGATGGAGGCAATTGCTTGTAAACATAACCTCAAGCTGATCGCGGACGGAGCGCAGGCAATAGGTTCGCTTCACAAGGGCAAGGGAATCGGAGCCTACCGCGACGCTTCCACACTGAGCTTTTATCCCACCAAGAACCTTGGCGGCTGCGGTGATGGGGGTATGGTGTTGACTGACGACGAACAGGTCCTTGCCAGGGCGAAGTCGCTGCGATTCCACGGTATGGATGGTTCGTACGCATACGAACTTGTAGGTTACTGCAGCCGATTGGACGAGATTCAGGCAGCGGTGCTTCGTGTAAAGCTCAAGAGGATTAAGCAGTGGAACGAGGCGCGCAGAGCCAATGCGGCTTACTACATTGACGCTTTAGGCGATCTGCCGGTAAAGCTCCCCGTAAGCAAGCCCGAGAACTATCATACGTACCACCAGTTCACGATCCGGTTCGAGAGGCGTGATGAACTCAAGGCAAAGCTGGCCCAGAGGGGTGTCAGTTCGGCTGTGTTTTATCCCAGCCCGCTGCATACCCAGCCGGCCTATTCGAATCTCGGTTACAAGCTCGGGGGTTTTCCGGAAGCAGAGCTTGCCGCTTCTCAGGTTCTGAGCCTGCCGATCTTCCCGGAACTGAGCGCCCAGGACCGCGAAACGGTTTGTATCGCGGTAAGGGAGTCGGTCGAGGAACTGGCGTAACCATCTCAACCGTAACAAGAGTATAATGTCCTGTGTGAGTTCAGCTATGCCGGGATGCCGACATCCCAGGCAGTCAACTTCATGCAGTTCCTTGTGAGGTCTTTACCGTGAAAGCAATGATTCTCGCCGCAGGTGTCGGGTCCAGGCTCGACCCGCTTACCCGCAACATACCCAAGCCGATGGTGCCCATCGTAAACAAGCCCGTTATGGAGCATATTGTAGAGATGCTCGCTCGGAACGGGATCAGGGAGATAATGGTCAACCTGCATTATCTCGGAGACCAGATCCGGGAATACTTCGGCGATGGCGCGAAATGGGGCGTCGAAGTCCACTACTCTCCCGAGGAACAGCTCTGGGGGGACGCGGGCAGTGTCAAGCGGTGTGAAGATTTCTTCGACGAAGATACTTTTGTGGTCGTGGGCGGTGATGACCTAGCCGACATCGACCTTCAGCGGTTACTGAGGTTCCACACAGACAAAAAAGCTTTGGCGACAATAGCTCTCTCCCTGGTCGACGACCCATCAGAATACGGAATCGCGCTTCTCAACGACCGTGGTCGAATATCCAGGTTCCTCGAAAAGCCCAGAGGCGAGGTTATCTTCAGCAATTCGGCCAATACCGGCGTTTATGTGTTCGATCGACACGCTCTCGAGCTTATTCCCAAAGGGGTTCGCTACGGCTTTGGCAATAATCTCTTCCCGATGCTTCTGGAGCAGCGGACTCGCTTCTATGGCTACCTGACGTCGAGCTACTGGAAAGACGTCGGAAACCTCAGGCAGTATCAGGAGGCTCACAGGGACGCGCTGAGTGGGCGAGTAAGCATTAAGCTTCCGGGTAATGAAGTCAGAAAGTATGTGTGGATGGGAGAGAACGTAGAGATTGACCCGAGCGCCGAAATCGGGTATCCTGTTGTAATTGGTAACAACTGCAGGATAGAGAAGGGCGCGAGGCTCCTGGAATACTCGATTCTGGCTGATAACTGCGTCCTGGAAGAGGGCGCGGTAGTCAAGCAGAGCGTGCTCTGGGACGGCGCTTGTGTCATGCGCAAGACGATTCTCGAGCGATGCGTAGTCGGCGAGAAGTGCAGCGTAAAGTCAAGCGCCGCTGTGTTCGATGGAGTGATAGTCGATCCGGTAAGACGGAACGGCGGATAAAGTCAGGGAACGGGGACATCTTCGTCTCCCACGCTTGTGACCCTCCAGTCTTTCTTCTCCTGCGGTTAACGATAGCATCTAACCAAACCGCTCAGGAGGAAAGAATGGATTACGACGTAAAAGATATTACCCTCGCGCCAAAAGGGAAGCTGCGAATCGAATACGCGGAGCAGGAGATGCCTGTTCTACGGTTGATCCGGGAGAGGTTCCAGAAAGAGAAGCCGCTTAGTGGCGTCTCGCTGGCGGCGTGTCTTCATGTGACCACGGAGACAGCAAACCTGGCAATCACCTTGAAAGCGGGAGGCGCCGATGTGTTCCTTTGCGCGTCGAATCCACTTTCCACCCAGGATAATGTAGCGTCATCTCTCGCGCAGGACTTCGGGATTGCCACGTTTGCCATCAAGGGCGAGGACAACGACACATACTACAAGCATATAAACGCCGTTCTCGACGCCAACCCTTCGATCACGATGGACGACGGCGCGGATACCGTCGGCGTTATCCATTCGAAGAGAACGGACCTCATTAAGAACATCATCGGCGGCACCGAAGAGACCACTACGGGCGTTATCAGGCTGAGAAGTATGGAGAAAGACGGCGTTCTCGCCTATCCCATCATCGCCGTCAACGATGCCAACACCAAGCATCTCTTCGACAACCGCTACGGAACCGGCCAGAGCACCATTGACGGAATCATCCGCGCTACCAACGTTCTTCTTGCGGGCAAGTATTTCGTGGTTGGCGGCTATGGCTACTGCGGCAAGGGACTCGCGATGCGCGCGAGCGGCCTGGGGGCCAAGGTGATCGTGACCGAGGTCGATCCGCTTCGAGCTCTTGAAGCCGTAATGGACGGCTATTCCGCGATGCCGATGAACGAGGCCGCGAAGATCGGCGACATCTTCTGCACGGTGACCGGCGACATCCACGTGATTCGCGAAGAGCATTTCGCGGCGATGAAAGATGGCGCAATAGTCGCCAACTCCGGCCATTTCAACGTCGAGATCGACATTCCCGCGCTGGAGAAAATGGCGAAGGGCCGCCGCATGATCCGTGAGTTCGCGGAAGAGTTCACTCTTGCCGGCGGGAACCGGATATACCTTCTGGGCGAGGGCAGGCTCATCAACCTTGCCGCCGCCGAGGGTCACCCGGCGAGCGTTATGGATATGAGCTTCGCGAATCAGGCGCTGTGCGCTGAATATATGCTCAAGTATCATGACAAGCTGGAGAAAAAAGTCTACAGCGTTCCCGAAGCCATCGACAGCAACATATCCAAATTGAAACTCAGGGCAATGGGTGTCACAATCGATACGCTTACTGAGGAACAGGTGAAGTACCTGGCTTCCTGGCAGGAAGGGACGTAGGCAGGTCTCAGTCATCAGGTATGCACGAGCGATTCAAGGGCCGCGGTCCTGCAGTTCATAAAAATGCTCGGGCTTCATTCGTGATGGAAGCGGGGATGGGCACGGATATGCGAAAAGGTCTTATTGCCTCAAACGTTGCTTTGGCGTGGGTTATCGCGATGGTAGGGTTGGGATACGCGGCTGTGCCCGTGGTATCGAACGTTACGGCCTCTAATTCTACCTATTCGGGCGAGATGATTTACGTCCCTGCCGGTCCTTTCCTGATGGGCAGTTCGAGCACCGGCCGCGACTATGCGTCGTCAAGGTTTGACGAACTCCCTCAGCATTCAGTGACTCTTTCCGGTCATTACATCGGCAAGTACGAGGTGACCAGGGGCGAGGTACAGGCAATTCATGAAAGCCGGTGGTTACTCGACTCGGTCCTACTGGTCGAGCGACGGTTGGTCCTGGAGAATATCGAACAGCGTCACGCGGCCCAGATATTGGCCTAAATCACAGGACTGGGGGCCCGTTCTGGGTAAAGTCTCACGGCCCTTTATGCAGGCGGACAGCTACCCGGTGGTAGGCGTGACATATTATGAAGCGGAGGCGTTCTGCAATTGGGCAGGAGGTCATCTGCCGACTGAGGCTCAGTGGGAGAAGGCCGCGCGTTGGAACCCGGTCACAAAGCATCCAAACGTGTATCCGTGGGGCGATAGTTGGGCCGCAGAGAAGTGCAACAACTACTACGACCATAACGCGGCATGGGGCGGCTATGAGGCAGTTCAGACAAGCCCGGTGGGCAGCTACCCTTCCGGCGCAAGTCCCTATGGCTGTCAGGACATGGCCGGTAACGTATTGGAGTGGTGCAGCGACTGGTATCAGCGCGATTATTATTCCCAGAGCCCTGCAATCGACCCACAGGGGCCTGACAGTGGACCCCGTCGTGTTCTGCGGGGAGGCAGTTGGTATTCCGGCGCCAGATCCTGTCGGTGCGCTTACCGGTACTGCGACTTGGGCAAACCGGGCAGCACTAGCTTCACTTACGGTTTCCGCCTGGCTCGCTAGCAGGCATCGGATAAAGTCGCCGAGGGCCTGGTGCATCGGGAACTTTATTCCCGATACGCCCAACCAATTATAGCGGGCATGGGTGAACTGGTTCCACGTTATTCGTGCTGCGAAGTGAAGCTTATCTGCCGAAGCCGCCGCCCCGCCGCAAAAAGTCTTCCGCTCCTGCGACTATTCTCGATGTGAGTGCATCATTACATGCGGAGGATGTCGCACATGCACGGTTTCACAGATGATGCATTGGTAGATGCTGCGTTGCAGGGGAGCCAGGAAGCATTCGGCGAGCTTGCAAAACGCTACCGGCGCGCTGTCTTTGGGATTGCTTTCAGCTACAGGTTCGGGCAGCTGATCAACGCATTCTGTATATTCACGCGCCGGACGACGGGAGTATGATAGCCGTCGAGTTGGAAGCCCAGGCGCCGATAAGTGAGTAAATTAAGCGCCGGACGGGAAATCCTAAACCGGCACCAAGTGTTATGAGGAATCGCGGATGAAACCTTTCGCGACTGCGCCTGCGGCGAGTCACTGTCGGGCTTTCGCAGTATCTGGCGATACTACTGTCGCCCCGAGGGGTTTCACCGCGAAGGGATGAAAATAACCTTCGGCTATTTTCGAGGGAGGATTTAATGTTCAAGCGAATCGACCACGTCGAGCTTACCCCGCTCGATTACGAGAGGACAATCAATTTTTACACGGACGTACTGGGGTTCAAGATGAAGGAGCGGCTGCAAATGAGTATGCCGCCTCTTCGAGGAATAGCGTATCTGGTTTTGGGCGATACCATGATCGAGTTCCTCGATGTCGAGAATCCCGAACCCGCCACCACCCATCCCTGGCCTGCCGGCTACAGAGGTTTGGCCATCGAGGTAGATGACATGGATGAGGCTGTCGCTTATTTGAAGGACAAAGGTGTGGATATCGTTTGGGGACCGATGGATATAGGCGGACCCATACGCGCCGAAATCCGCGACCCTGATGGTTTTATGATCGAGCTTCGGCAGTGGTAAAGGCCCCGTGCAGAGTCATCTGACGGGGCCTTAATAGTAACGTCGGTGAGACGCTACAGCGATTACGCTAATCTTTTTCTCAGCAGACCGGTAAGTCCGACAACGCCGGTGAGCAGAGCGAGGATGCTCGAAGGCTCGGGAACGGTGGTGACGATGAGCTGGGCCTGGTAGACGCCGCCTGAGTAACGGTTGGTTTCGATGGAAGCAACTGCGCCGCCGGTTACGGGCGACACTGCATTGATGGTAACATCGTTACCGGCCATAATGTCGTTGACCAGAGGGGAGTAGGTGCCCAGATCCGCCGTGTACCAGCCCGCCGTAGTCATCGGCACGGTTGCCAGGAATGTAGTGGGGTTAGTACCCGGTGGGCTGAGGGCTCGGAGGAGTAGTCGGCTGGTTGTTCCAAGTGATCGTGGACTGTGTCCAGAGGCTGGAATTCGGATTGTAGCCAACTTGCACGTTGCCCCCAGGGGAAGTGACTGAGTAGGCGTCGAACACGAACTGAACATCGGCGATTTGCGAGCCGCTTGGGAGTGAGGCGGCCACGGCAGAGGTGTCGAACTTCCACCAGCCATATTCACTGAGGTAGCTTCCGTTCGGGTTCTCCACGTACATGGCGGTCCTGGCCGATTCGTTTGCGGTTGGACTCGACTGATTCGTGTAAACATCGTCAGTGAGATTCTCGACGTAGGTCGCGGCCTGAACCGCGCCTGACAGCCAGATTGCGGCTGCGCCGACTGCGAGGATAGCAACTAGTTTCTTCATCTGTTTCTCCTTCACCTTTCGCTTATAGTGTAGTAATCCAGGACTATAAAGTCCTCTGGACGTCTCTCAGACCAAGCGGCCTGATTTGTCTGATCGCATAATAGCAGGCAAGTCTTACATCTATCTGAACACTCGTCTAATACTAGCTGAACTTTTATCCGAAGCGACTTGCGTGAAGGTTGGCCTGAGGGAAAGGGTGTTGGGCGTGAGGATTTCCGAATCCGGCTGTGGCAATAGTGATATCCCCGGTTCCATCCCAGCATACAGGGAGCAATATCGTTGCCCATGACAAGGTAGTCAGGCTGCCCCCCCGCTGCTGCCCCCGCCTCGGCAGCATTGCATACGCCTGCTATAGCCTCGGTTCCCGTCTGCCGTTTGAATCTTTTGCACGCATTCCAAACCGGTTCGTTGAGCCAGCCGATATTGAGCCAGGCATCGTGCGGAACGCTGTGCTGTGCTCATTTTGTACTTCTGCGCGATGTTATCCACAACGTGCGCTGATTGTCGGTGTGTAGGCTGGAATCTCGAACAGAGCGGGTTAGGGTGGCGATCGGAAATCGCCACCCGCACCAGTCTATTTCGCGTCGCCCCTCGTTACTTCACCAGCAGCGCAAGGTCGATGTATTGCGCATAGTCGTTGTTCCTGTGGCAGTGCACTGCTATCGTGTTTCGTCCGGGTTTGAGCGCAGCCCGAATGGCGTCGGTCATCCGGAAGACGTTGTACTGATCTTCTATTCCCCCGACGCTCACACTTCCTTGCCGTTCACGTAGACCTGGGTGTCGGCTTCCACCGATGGCAGATCAGGACCGCTTTTTCGAAATGCCGCTGCCGTCGTAGTCGAACGCCTGCCGCATCCAGATGTCGTCGCTTGTCCACCGGCGTGCGAGTGGCAACTCCAAGCCGCCCTTGCGGCCAAAGCCGCCCAAGCCGGCGCTCCACGAAGGTCGTTGAGTCCGGCCCCGTCCATTCATCGCCTGGAGCATCGTTCACGAACTGCCACTTGTGTGCCAGCGAACCATCGGGATAAGCGCCGACAAGCACGCGCCAGGTGTCGGGTATGGTTATGGAACTCCACGCGCGGGTTATCCTCGTAGACAGCTCGCCGCGCGGTGAAATCGTGTATTTTGGGTATCCAACTTCGGCTCTCTTTGGTAAGTATAAATGCCGTTCTGCTCCTGCTCAACGTCCGTTAGCTGGGTGTAGCAGAAACCGAACATATCGCGGCAATCGAGCAAAGCGTTCGTCAGTCCCTCGTAACGGGCGTAGAACTCTTCGATGGTCTTGGGATTGGAGCCGTAACCCCAGCTTCCTTGGCGCTCGTCCGTTGCGATTCCGCCGTATTCGCTCACCATGAACGGGGCTTTGCCTGCGGTATTCTGCGTGTGGTAGCGTGCCGGGATTTCCGCTGAGAGCGGGAAGTTTTCGGTCCAGCGCTGGCGGAATGTTTCGGGGTTCTGGTCGTAGTCGTGCTGATCCAGAACTTCAGGGTTGGGCAGCGACTGGAAATAGCCGCTGCTGTCGATAACCGGTCGGGGAGGAATCGATTGCCCGCGTAGCCTGCACAACGGTGTTTTGAATGTATCTTGCGCTGCTCCTGGTCTCGTTGAACGGGCACCAGCCGATGATCGCGGGATGGTTCCTGTCGC
>CAVZJH010000078.1:0-22097 GCA_963775535.1 uncultured bacterium
TGTCGACCTGGAGACTTATTATGGGGGAGTTTCCTCGGACGCGGACGGCAAGTTCCGTTTCACGGACTTACCACCGGGTGAGCTTGTAGTGGAGCAGTTGCGCGACAACAAATACACGCATCTGCACTATCTTACACTCAAGGCCGGGCAGGACTGTGTCGTGAATTGGGACAAGCCCGAACCTGTGGAGCTGGATGGACGGATCACCCTGGACGGAGCGCCCGTGAGCGGCGCCGATATATCCGTTTGCGGCCTGAACGATCGGAAATACTGCAACTTCGGGACTACCGGAACCGACGGAATGTATCACATACCACTGCACAGGCCGGGCAAGTGGCGGATTGAATGGTCCAAAGGCGACTGGATGGACCCGAACCATATCTGGGTGAACGGCACGATTACTCTGATGCCGGGCAGGAACCGCTTCGACGTGTCCTTCCCAAGCGCGGCAATCTCGGGGGTCCTCGTCGATCCGAAGACGAAAAAGCCGGTTGCCGGAGTCACGATGAGCGCCTACGTGCTGCACACCGACGCGCAGGAAATCCCGGGCCGCGACGACTTCTCCTGGCAGCACACCGAGCCTTCTGGTGGCCGAAGAATGAGAGCGTCACCGATGAGCACGGCAGCTTCGAGTTCAAAAACCTGGCGCCGGGCAAGTGGGCGATCGCGGCAGAGGCAAACGGTGAGCACGAGTCGGTTACTCCCATCAGGACAGTCGATCTCGCCAAGAACGAGAAGAAGTTTGGCATCACGGTTTCGATACCTGAAACCGGCTCCGCTGAGATCAGGATGATCGATGCCGTGACCGGCAGAATCGTGAAGAACGCACGCCCGACACTGGTAAATGGCTGGCGGTTCGACTCCTATCCCGAACAAGAGCAAATACCCCCGGGACGCGGCCCGTGGACCGCTAAGACGGGCAATTACGGCGGCGTGCTGTTCGCGGGTGTGCCCGCCGGCAAATACAAAGTCTACGTGGACAGCCAGCAGTATATGCCCGCGTCTGCCGAGATAACGATCAAACCAGGGGCGGTGACGGTGGCTGCGGTGAAGCTTGTGGTGGGTCAGAAGATCGTCTTCCGATTAAAGGAAACCGAGGACGACCCTCTGCCGGGGATACCGTGGCTCGGCTACAAAATCACGAAACTCGGCAGCTCGCAGCCCGCGCTTAGAGATTATCAGGGGCCGTATTGGGGTGACACCGCCTTTTTTGAAGGCCCGTATCCGCGAACTGCCAAGATCGCCATCGGGCCCGGAACCTACCGCGTGGAGGCCGTGCTGAGACGAGAATGGAATCGGGGCGTGCTGATGGCCAAGGACAACCTGTGGTCGGCTAAAATGACCGTGAAGGTGCTGAAAGGCAAATACGCCATAGTCGACATTCCCGTAGAAAAGTGATGCGCCACCGTGGGCTGAAGGGGGAGAGCATGTACAAATCTGCAACGGCAATTCTGACAGTGTTTTTGATTTTTGCGGGCGTTAGCAGTGCTTGGGCACAGAAGACGACGGTTGATCCCAACAATGTATCCACAGCCACACATTCGGCTCAAAAAGCAGATTTCTCTGAAAATGCCGAAGGCATTTTAATCCCTTCGCGGTGAAACCCCTCGGGGCGACAGTAGTATCGCTAGATACTGCGAAAGCCCGACAGCGTTCTTCCGCAGGAAGAATGCGAGAGGGTTCATCCGCGATTCCTTCGAAATGACAGTATTGGCAGGTCATTTTGAAAGACCATTTGGCAGCTTTCACGCTCAAAATGAGCTATGTTTTCCTATAACAGCACTAAGAAGGAATCCTCACGTTCGCATCGAATGCTCCACCGTAACACCACCGTCCTCTCACGAGGTGCAACTATGACAAAGAGAGAGATAGTTTCAGTAGCGCTGAAGTTGATCGGAGTGTACGTTCTTATACAGACGCTGGGCGAAGTATCGCAGAACATCCAGTGGGTCATGATGTTCAGTCAGCACAAGTTTTCCGGTCTAACCCATACGCAGCCGTTTGTATTCCTCACCATTGTTTCAATAGCGCTGTGGCTAATTATGAGCGTTGTGCTGATCGCTGCGGCTGACGCAATCGCGCGTGCGCTGGTGCATGATGAAGGCGCGGCATCGGTAATCAGTATTGATGGAGACGGGTACGCTCTTTTCGCGCTGGCGCTGAAGGTGATCGGCGTTGTGCTTCTGGTTACTGCTGTGCCGAACTTGATCGAGACCTTTGGTCACCTTGCACTGCGGTTTCGAGCAATGGGCGAGACGTGGGGTGCCTCCCTGACTGACGCGCTCTCGAAGGACGTTTTTGTATCGCAGTGGGCGGCAGGGGTTCATGCGATTGTGGTGATATTGATCGGAATCGGGCTTGTGTGGGGATCGTCTATCAAGCAAGGCATAAGAATCCTCCGCGAGCGCGCGTTTCCTGTCCAGCCGCAGGAAGAGGATACATCGAGGTAGGTCCGGATCTCCCGACTAGAAGCGGGCGAACGCATCTTATTACTTTTGCCCACCAGAACCGCACCAGTGCAGGAAGCTGAGCCACGTCGAAGGGGCGGATAGTCCTGGACCATTCCCTTGGCCATATCTGATCGCGTGCTTCGACAAAGCTCAGCATGCTGCGTTTGTTCTTTACCATGCGACCATGTAGTTTAGAGCGTTCGCTCACCCTCCCACCCACGTGCTATAATATCTGTAATATGCTGGATTATGACGTGATTGTCGTCGGGGCTGGGCACGCGGGCTGCGAGGCGGCGCTTGCATCCGCGAGAATAGGACTCGACACCCTCCTCCTGACGATCAATATTAACACCATCGCGCACATGCCCTGTAACTGCAGCGTCGGCGGACCTGCGAAGGGCCACCTGGTCCGCGAGATCGATGCCCTCGGCGGTCAGCAGGCCTTGACCACCGACGCCACCTACACTCACATCCGCCTCTTGAACACAGGCAAAGGCCCCGCAGTCCACGCGCTCAGAGCCCAGGTGGACAAGCGCCACTACGAAGAATACATGCGCCGGGTGCTGATGGGCCAACCCCGCCTCGACATAAAACAGGCGATGGTCGAGGAGATCACAACCGCCTCGGGGCGCGTGAAGGGAGTGCTCACCCAGACCGGGATCGAATACAGCGCCGGGTGCGTGATTGTGACCACCGGAACGTTTCTAAAGGGACTCATCCACATAGGCGAGACCCAGTTCTCGGCGGGCAGAGCGGGTGAGTTCTCAGCCGAAGGGCTCTCCGGCAGCCTTCGCGACCTCGGATTTGAGCTGGGCCGATTGAAGACGGGCACAACCCCGCGCGTCGACAAAAAGACCATCGATATCTCCAGGTGCGAGCCGCAGGAATCCGAGCCGGATGCCGGTCCATTCTCGTTTATGTCCGGCAAGATCGACCGCGAGAACCTTCTTCCGTGCTGGCTCACCTACACGAACGAACGGACCAGGGATGTTATCCTCAAAAACCTCGAGCGTTCGGCGATGTATGGCGGCAGAATCCACGGCGTTGGCCCGAGATACTGCCCGTCGATCGAAGACAAGCTAGTCAAATTTCCGGACAAGGAGCGCCACCAGGTCTTCCTGGAGCAGGAGGGGTGGCACACCGACGAGATATACGTTCAGGGCATGTCCACAAGTCTTCCCGAGGAGATTCAGATACAGTTTCTGCGGACTATCACGGGCCTCGAGGAGGTGCGAATGTTCCGCCCGGGCTACGCCATCGAATACGATTTCGCGCCACCCACGCAGCTCAAGGCATCGCTTGAGACGAAGTTGGTCGACGGGCTCTTTTTCGCGGGTCAGATCAACGGGACATCCGGCTATGAAGAAGCGGCGGCACAGGGATTGATGGCCGCAATAAACGCCTGCCGGAAGCTGCGGAGCCGGGAGCCGATAGTCATCAAGCGCAGCCAGGGCTACATCGGCGTGCTCATAGACGACCTCGTGACCAAGGGCGTGAACGATCCTTACAGGCTCCTTACTTCCCGCGCGGAGATACCGCCTTCTTCTCAGGCAGGATAACGCCGACCTCCGGCTGACACCGACGGGCCGGGAAGCGGGCCTGGTGGACGATGAGCGCTGGGAGCGTTTCCGGACCAAGCGTGAGCTTATTGATACCGAGCGTGAGAGGCTTGCCTCGACCTTCGTAAAACCGTCCGACTCGGATATCCTCACCACGCTAAAGATCGAGCTCAATGACAGGTCCTGTTCCCTGGAAGAGATTCTCCGCAGGCCGGAGATCAGGTATGCGGACATCGCCCGCGCCGCCGGAAACGGAAAACTGCCGACGGATGTGGCCGAGCAGGTTGAGTTGGGGATCAAATACAGCGGCTATATCGAGCGCCAGGAAGCTCAGGTCGCCCAGGCGCTGCGAATGGAGGAAAAGCCGATACCGCAGTGCGTCGACTATTCTCCGATGCGCTCGCTTTCAAGAGAAGCAAAGGAAAAGCTGACCCGAGTCAGGCCCGCCACTCTCGGCCAGGCCACAAGGATACCCGGCATAACCCCGGCCGACGTTGCCATTCTGACGGTTTATCTGGAACAAATGAAAAACCGTAATGAAACCAATTCAAGCGCTTAGCCGTCTAACAAAGTGGATAAACTAAATATCGGAAAATTGAATACCGGCACAACTGAATATAGCTTGACAGAACAATGCTGGAAAACAAAAAACGAACGGGCTGCCTTCTGGCTTGGAAGGCGGCCTGTTCTGCGTTTGCGGTTTATCCGAGGGTTTCACCCTCGAACTCCCACCAGAGGCTCCGCCTCCGGACTCCGCTGGGGCCGCGGGCCCCAGACCCCTGTTTCGCTTCGCGTCTATGCTCACCGGCAAGGTGAGCATAGACGAGGAGCGCATTATGGGGGTCCAGGGGCCACTCGGCTCCTGGCAGGTTCCAAGGGCAGCGCCCTTGGTGGGGGTGCGGGGGCAAAGCCCCTGCATAAACCGCAGGCTTAGAGGAGAAACGTGCCATTCCTGCCGCTTGATATGCTCAAATCCGGTGCAGCCGAGCTCGGCATAGAACTGACAGATCGTCAGCTCGAACAGCTCGACGCATTCGCCGAGTTTATGGCCGAGACTAACCGCTCGCTCAACCTCACCCGCATCACGGAGCCGGGTGAGATTGTAACCGGCCATTACCTCGACTGCCTCACGTGTCTGGGCGCGCTGGATGTGATGCCTAATGCGCAGGTGATCGACGTCGGCACCGGCGCCGGATTCCCCGGAATCCCCATCAAGATCGTGCGTCCTGATCTGCGCGTTACTCTCATCGACTCCACTTTCAAGAAGATCAAGTTCCTCTCGGACGTGGTGCAGAGGCTGGGGCTGAAGAATATCGAGTTGCTTCACGCGAGGGCAGAGGCAATCGCCCACGAAAAAGGCCACAGGGAGCGCTACGACGTCGCCTATTCGCGTGCTTTGGCTGAGACGACGGTCCTGGTGGAGCTGTGCCTGCCGCTCGTGAAAGTGGATGGACGGATGGTGGCGCAGAAGAGCACGAATGTGGCCGAGGAGGTCGATGCCGCGAAGCCCATTATCGGCCAGCTCGGAGGCCGCGTCGAAAAGACCATCCGCACGCGCATCCCTCACACCGATATCGAGCGCCAGCTCGTGGTAATACGCAAAACAAAGCCGACCCCCGTGCAGTTCCCGAGGTCTTATTCCAGGATGGCGGGGGAGAAGGCACGCGGGTAGGAACGCCCCAAAACGAACTATGCTCGCCCGAGATCCCTTTCAGAACCTCGGACGAGCACCAAGATCGACTAAAACCCGCCTCCACGGATGTGGAAGCAATAACATGCGTCAAATTCGAGCAGGAGCATTGCTCCGCTACGCCTAGAAATGTCCGGTTTGCAGCCAGCTATTGAATGCGTTCATCTCGTTGGTACTTGTTCTCGCCTCTAACTGTGCCTGATTCCTTATATCAGCTCTGGTCAGTCGCTGAACCGCCAGATTGTTCGCGTCGACGCTTTGGCCCATCAACTGGACCATGGCTACCGCATACTTGCGATCGAAGTCGCAGCCACAGCAGCCGGCCAACGACCCGATGATCGTATTTACGCGGTCGCTGTTGATACACGGGATCGGTCCGCAGGCAAGCTGTGGATACCAACCCGCCAACTTGGAATTCAGGTCATTGCGCTCGCCTACGATCTTTTGGCTAAGCCACCTGAGATTCCCGCTCTGCACGTGTTGCACACCGTAAGCCGCCAGCGCCGAAATATCAGCGTTCTGCTGATACATGGTGCTGACGTATGTCGTATCGAAACAGGCCCCACAGGTGCCCTGAAGCGCCACGATAGGACCAGCGCCGATACCAGCCGGCATTGCGCACGGGTCGCAAGTGCTGACTTGTGGACACATGTTACACGGTGGTGCGACAGGTGGCGGACAGCAGGTCACAGGTTGAGGACAAGGCTCTGGGCAAACAGGCTGCGTAACCGCACAGGGTGCGCATTGCTCGATTACAGGCGCACAGGTTGCACACTGCGCCTGCAAAGCCCCGGCTGTCATAGCCAGGACAAATGGCAGTGCCATCAGAACAAGAATCGGTCTCATAGCAGCTCCTCCCGCCGCTGCCATAGCGCCTCAATTATTGTATTCCCGCTGGCACGCTGATGAAAACCGAACGTCGGCTTCCCTCGAAAGTGGACTATGCAGCGCGCAATTCGCCCCGATAGCCTATTCAGATTTGACAGCCGCCACCGGTGTATGGTTATATACTATCACTCGGAATTGATAACGCGGGAATCGCGGATGAAAACCTCTCGCATTCTTCCTGCGGAAGAACGCTGTCGGTTTCACCGCGAAGGGATGAAAATGCCTTCGGCATTTTCAGAGGAGTTCAACGCATGACACCTGAAGAAAGGGACTATGGCGCCAGGATGTTCGCTGCCCTCGCAAACCCGGCCAGGCTGTACATACTCGAACATCTGGCAAAGGGTCCTGCTTCTGTCAGCGACATAGCGGAGGCAGTCGGCCTTAAGCAATCAATGACAAGCCAGCATTTGGCCAGCCTGCTCTCGGCGGGCGTCGTCGTGTATCAGAAGAGTGGTAATTCCCGTCTGTACAGCCTGAGAGGTCCAAGAGTTCCCCGTATACTGAAGCTTGTTGGAGAGTTCTATGAGATCCATCTGGACAGCTTGAGGGATCTCTTGACAAAGCGAAATGAGTCAGGGTAGCCAGTGAAATGTGACTACCGCACCCGGCGCGAGACCAGTCCGCAAAATCCAAGGACGAGAGCCGCAGCGGATGACGGCTCGGGGATAGACATAGCAGCGCCAACCACTTGGCCCTGGTCGTTTATGTCGCAGGCTTTGCTCCAGATATATCCAGCCGGGAGACCAAGATAAGGGGCCAGTGAGCCGTTCAGCCAAACAGTCGCACGCATGTTGTTGTCGCTGCCCCACGAATAGCCTGCCACTTGACCTGACGAGTTCATCCCATAGGCCACGAAACCCGAAAGCCCGATTTGGCCCGTATCAGCGCTCCACAGGAACGCCTGGTTAAGAGACGAATTGCCCACGACCTGGCCGGCATTGTTTATGTCTAACGCACTGCCGTCCCCCAGAATAGTCCAGCCGTCTTTGGCATCCCAGATGAACGCTTCCGACTCGTCGTTATTCACCGACACGCTCCCGCAGACCCATCCGTTGTCGTTGATGCTATATGCGCTGGTTCCCAAGGTGCCGGGCTGCCCCAGGTATGTCACACCGTCCGAGGCGCTCCACAAGAATGCCTCGGGTTTCGATCCCCCTGAGCCCGGCGCGTCGTTGAGACTCCCAACCACCTGGCCGTCATTGTTCAACCCAAGAGCGACGCCAGACCCGATGTCGTGCATTGTGCCGTCCGCATCCCAGAGCACTGCCAGGCCATTCGACGTGCCGGCTACCTGGCCGAGATCGTTTATGTCGTAGGCTGTGCCCGGACCCAGATCGACCATGCTGCCATCCGGTTCCCAGAGCACAGCTTCCCGTTGGCCGGTCGAGTCCGTAGACCAGCCTGCCACCTGCCCTGAATCGTTGCTGGCGTAAGCCCAGCTATCGGCTCCTCCAGGCAGAGTGCCCAGATCCTGGCATGACCCGTCGCTATCCCACTCAAATGCATTGTAGGCAGCCGCGCATTCGCTCGCGCCGGCGTTCAGCAGCGCGAGAATCAAGATCGTGTTCAAGACGAGTGTTCGCAGCATAGTCGGCCTCCATCGCACAGCGAAGTCTCATTTGTCCGGTGTCCCAGGGTTACGTTCTGAACCTAAGAACTTCATTAGCATATTGCCACAAGGTAATATGTTTGTCAACTGCTATTTGCTACACAAGCTTATATTTGTTGCTCACTGCGGTCATCTCCGGGCATCCTCCGGCGAGTGGCCCGTGTCCGGCTACGAGCGGGCGACAAACTCAAAGCCACGCTTGACAGGTCATATTAGGTGATGGTAATATCCTAATATGCTTTGTATTCGGCAGTCTGCTTCGGTCTCGGCGCCCGCACTCAATCCCGGAGGACTGCACTTGCCAACGCGGCTTGGCAGGTGTACCTTGCAACAAGACTAGCACTGCAAGTAGCCGAGTTGCCTGAGAAAAGGGATAGGAATTTATTGAAACGCATCATACGCGCTCTCGCACCCGGCAATATAGCATCGAGTGCTCTGTTTGCCGAACAGAGCACATTGTTTGTCAGCGTATTGAAGTGGTCGGTCCTGGCAAGCATTGTCGGTGTGATGGTAGGAGGAGCGACCTCGTTGTTCCTTTACCTTCTGGGGGTCTTCACCCGGCTCGGAGACAAGACAACCAGAGGTCATGCGTATCTGCTGCTACCCGCTATGATACCCATTGTCGTGCTTATCATAAGGAAACTTGCGCCCGCAGCCGAAGGACACGGCACGGAGAAAGTCATTGAGGCCGTTCACACCCGCGATGGAGTTACTGACATCAAAGTAGTCCCGGTGAAGCTGTTCGCGACACTGCTCACTCTGGGAGCAGGGGGTTCAGTCGGCAAGGAAGGACCGGCAGCGCAGATCGGCGCAGGGTTGGCTTACTCGTTCGCCAAGATCATTCAGCTCAATCGTGCCGATGCGAAGCGCCTTGTGATATGCGGGATAAGCGCGGGCTTCGCGGCTGTTTTCGGCACTCCAATATCGGGAGCGATATTTGGAGCGGAAGTGCTTTATCTGGGGCTGCTCAAGGACCATGTCATGTTCCCCTGCCTGGTTGCAGGTGTCGTCGCACACATTGTCTGCAATGCCGGACACAGCGTTCCGGCCAGGATAGCGATTCCGGAAATTATAACCAGATCCCACACCGAGAGTGTATTGGTTGCTCTGGCTCGGGAGTGTTCTTCGGAGCGGTCGCCCTTGTGCTAATCCAGATGCTGAAGTTCGGAGAGGCACTCCGGGAGAAGTCGAAGCTGCGTCCGGAGCTTTCGGGCTTATTGGGAGGCGCGTTACTTATAGGCGTCTTCAGTATATCCCCGCACAGCGTCGGGCTGGGGGCGTCAATGCTCGGAAATATATTTAACGGCGGTCAGGTTCCACTATTCACGGCGTGGTGGAAAACAGTCGCTACATCCGTCACCCTCGGTTTTGGCGGAAGTGGAGGCATAGTCACTCCGTTGTTTGTGATAGGCAGCACCTCCGGTTCAGCCCTGGGGCATCTTCTTGGAATCTCCACCGTCTTGCTCGGAGCGTTTGGCATGGTTGCCGTTGTGGCCGCTGGGGCAGGGACGCCGATTGCGGCATCGGTCATGGCTCTCGAGCTCTTCGGTCCGGAGATTGGCACATACGCCGCCATCGCCTGCTGCACCGCATATATTGTGGTAGGCCATCGCAGCGTTTACCCCAGCCAGATACTTGGGGCGGCGAAAAGCGCCTCCATTGAACTCACGGAGCCCAACGCGCGGGTGGACGATATGCCCGAGATAGATATTCACCCAAGGCGGCACAGTGTGCTCTATTTGCTTGGCAGGATCGCCGGCCGTGGAAATGGAAGAAAGTAACCGTGGTGACAGATCACGCTCTCGATACAATATCGTATTGGCAGCTAAAAGATCGGTGTCCCGAAATGGCATCAACTGCTGATGCTCCGGGTCACAGGCTCTTGGTCAGCCTGTGAACAACTCCGTGACATCGGCAAGAGAATCGGCAATCGCTTGCTTAGTTACTACCCCCTCAATGTTGCCGGCTGCAGCATGCGCCCCTTCAGGCAACACCAAGGCGATGGAAGCACCTGCCATTCGCATCTTCGCCAGAACGTCCAGAAGGCTAGTCCGATCTGACACCGTCACATAGTCTCTGGCAGCTATCTCTCCAAGTGTTTTGTCTCCGGGTTGGCCGCAAGTCGCTGCGAGCAGCATTTCCCGGGTGACGAACCCGACTACTCCGGCGTTTTCCACCACCAGGAATACTTGGACTCCCTGCTGGTCAAGAAGCTTCGGTGCTGTTTCTCGAACCAGGTCACTCGCGGCAATGCCGGCGAACGACGTGCCCATGATGTCCCTGGCTGGTTTCAGAAAATGCAGATCGGTTTGCAAGGCCTGGGGCATAAAGTGCCCGCGTCTGACCAGCTTCAGAGTGTAGATGCTGTCACGCATAAGAGACTTACGCAGTCCAAAGCTTACCGCAACCGTGATAGCTGCAGGCAAGATCGCGTTGTAGTCGAGGGTCATCTCGAAGAGCATTACTATAGCCGTCATCGCCGCGCCCGTGGCTCCCCCCACGACGCCTGCCATTCCAGCAACGGCAAAGGCGGGAATGTTGATGGCCAGTCCGGGAAACAGCCAGTGGACAACGGTGCCGTAGGCTGCGCCAAGTGTTGCCCCCAGGAAAAGTGACGGCGAGAAGATTCCCCCGGATGCGCCTGAGCCAAGAGTCAAGGAGGTGGCCAGTAGCTTCAGCGCGGACAAGAGAAGTATCAGGTAGACGGGATATCGAACGCCCGAGAACAGGTCTTGGATTGTTGCATAGCCGACTCCCTGGACATAGTAATGGCCAAAGCTGATCATCAGAACATAGATGATGATCCCCACCGCAAACATTCCCAGTAGATGTTGCCTATAGTAGCCGCCTCCTATGCGACCTTCGAAGAAATCCTCTGCTCCATAGATCGACTTTATAAATGCCATAGAAGCAAGACCCAGCAGCAGTCCAAGTCCCGCATAGGTCAGCAGCCCCCACAGGCTTGTAAGGTGAAAGTAGGTTATCTCTTGCGGGGGTATTGTGAAAGCAGGATGATCACCGAAGAATGCTCGGCCAATGAACGTAGCCGTGGCAGTGGCCAGCACTACCGGAACGATGGTCCTCGCACTGACTTCGTGCAGCATCAACTCCACCGCAAACAACACACCACCGACCGGAGTGTTGAATGTTGCCGCGATGCCCGCGCCAGCCCCGCTCGCGATAAGAGTCACCCGCTGCCATGTGGGAATGCTGAGCAACTGCCCAACGGTGGACCCAAACGTAGCTCCGATTTGAACAATGGGACCCTCGCGACCGACGGAACCCCCGCTGCCGATTGATATGGCGGAAGCCAGGGACTTGACCACAGCGACAACAGGTCTTATGATGCCCCTGTTGTAGTAAATGGCGTCCATCACCTCGGGCACGCCGTGCCCCTTGGCTTCCGGCGCGAAGTTCTTGACGAGAAAAGCTACACATACCGCCCCGACTACCGGCACGAGGATGACGAATGGGCCCCACGGGCTTGGCAGTGTGTGGAGATTCGACTCGTAAGTGGAAGAAAGCTTTCCTAGGAACAACAGGTTGTGCACAAACGCAATCAGACCACGAAACGCGACAGCGCCGAACCCTGCCACTATGCCAGTCAAAATGGCAAGCAAGGACAGCCCGAGCAGCCCGATTGTTCGGTGTTCAGAAGCCTCTGTAGCGTTCATACTGCAACCATACTTAGCCAGTGGGCGCAGGAGGTAAACTCCCGAATAGCGGCGGGTCGTTTCATCGACCTCGGTCGGCCAACACATTGTACAGCCAACCCAACACTAAGCCGGCAATCCCACCGTCAACGAAGCCATATATGCCGCCAATCAGAGCGTCACCAAGGCTTCGGGCACCGTGATACCCAGCATAGAAGACTATTCATCTGGTTTGGTAGCCAAGACAACCTCCACATCAAGTCCGAACAACCTGCATATCTCCACATCTCGGATGCAGAATCCTGCCGCAGAGAGTGATCGGGCGGCATAGATTGGTCGGCAATCGAGGTAGCGAGGAAAAACCCCGTGAACCACTTCATACAACTTAGTTGCAAGAACGGAAGTCCCCGCCTTCGAGAGCGCCACCACACAAATTCGTCCTCCTGGATGAAGCAATCTCAAACCCTCACCGAGAACGAGTGGAATGTCTGGGGTATCGAAGAGTTCCAGAACGTAACTGATGAATATTGCGTCTAATGTGTCATCCGGGACAGGTATATGGACAGCATCCCCCTCGACCAACACAGTGCGTGACGATAGTCCTGCCTTATCGATTCTCGCCTGCGCTATCGCCATCATGCGCTCGGACAGATCTATGCCCAGGACCTTGCCGCTAGCACCCACAGCTTGGGCCATGTCCGCTAAGGACGGTCCGGTGCCGAAGCCGATCTCTAGAACTGACTCACCCGCTTGGAGCATGAGTTTGGCCAGACCCATCTCCCGACACTTATGCTCAAGGCGATCAACCACGAGGTAATACAGGGTTGCCAACCTATCATATGTCTTGGCGGCTTCTTCGCGTGGTCTGGTGACTCTGCTGATATCATCTGGTCTTAGCACGTGGTCTTCTCTCAGATTTGTAGAACATCAGGCGCCCGTCACTGTTCCACACGGTTCAGCAGTATGCCGTATTGAGACGTCACTTCCCTGGTCACGAGCTGTCTTTCGATCATTCTCTCCAAAATCTCGTCCGCTGCCGGCGCGGAATAATGCATCGCGTCCCGGAGACGGTAGAAATAGGTCCCTTCGCCGATAAACGAGAGGTGCTCGGCCATTACCGCGTCTTCATCGATCGGCGGCGCGGGGTCAAGGGCGGGCGCCGACTGCAGATATTCCTCGAAAACGTCCCACTGACGGATCAGCTTTCCATAGGCGGACGCGAGGCAGTAATCGTCCGGGTAACGGTCCATGATGCTTCCCGCGAGATCCGCCTGGCAGATTCGCTTTTCAACCATCTCAGTCAGCACGCGCAAATCTCCACGCTTTGCGCCCAGGGCAGCCAGTTCATCGGAGCACTCGTCGAGCATCTCATCTATTACTTCCGCGGCGGGCCTGTCGACGCCGTTCCAGGCAAAAGTGGCCTGCAGCCCGTAGCGCGCGGCAGCCCAGCGGTTAGTCAGGCTTTCCCGATAATCGCGTTCAGACGGCTTGGCGTCGCTTTGGATGGTCCCGCGGTGGTGGACATAAGCCGCGACGAACGTGGCATATTCCGCGAGCACGCGGCGGGAGGAGGCGCAGTCGCCGATGCGGACCTCCAGCGTCGGCGCGCCGTAGATCTTGGGGCCGGCGTCGGACCCCCATTCTTCTTGGGATGTCTCCGGGTCGCGGATGGCAATCGGGCGCGTGCATCCGTGGGCAAGCTGCCTGATCCTGTGGCTCTTGAAGCCGTCACGCCAGCCGTGAGCGCACGGCGAATTTGCCGCCAGCGCGCCGAACGCCGGAACGTATTTCATTAAAGCGTTCTCCAGCCGAATCCCCGCTGCTTCGTCGTGGATAGTCCCGACGTGCACGTGCGCGGAGTTGAACATGGGCTCAACCGGGTGTGAACCGCACGCAAACAGGTCCAGATCGAACTCCCTGAGCATCTCCGCCGCTCTATCGGTGAGCTTTTGGGCGCGATTCCAGAACTCCTCAAGAGACGAGTTGATTCCCAGCGCAAACTCCAGCGCATTCCAGTCCACCTGTACAGGCAGGTCGAACTCCTCCCGAAGCGCGCCGGCGAATCCCATCAGCTTCTCCGTGCCGACACAGCGGTCCATCTTGTCGACTACCAGTATTTCCCAGTCCGTGCTGAATGTTCTGGGGTCGAAAATGTGTCGTCATGATCTCCTCCGCGCGGCGATTCCGGCCGCAGTGACATCGAGCTCATCGTCCATGCTCGCGCCGGTGAAATCGTGGGTGGCGTCCTCGATCGTGCCGATGCCCGGAGCCAGCACCTTCTCGAGCGGCGCCTCGGCGCGCTTGCCGCCCAGGGTAAAGACCGCGCTCCCGCCTGCGGCGCCGGACGCCACGCGCGCTATGACCGCGCACCTGATGCTTCCGTCGGGCAGCAGCGCCCGGCACGCGACCCAGGCGCCGGCCGTACCAGCCCCGCACAACTCCCCGACGCTAATGCCGAGGGTGTAGCCGATGCAGTCACCCGGCCGCACGAACTTGCGCGCCCAAACCGGCTCCAGCGTCATCGACTTGCGCCCGCGCTGCGACAACAAAACCGGCAGCGATTGCTGGTCGAAGAAATAAACGCAGCATTCCCGCCTCAGCGGATGCTCGACTAGGACCCAGCCCTGCGTCAGCTTGTGGTTCATCGGCCACACATATTCCTGGTAGTGCATAAGCCGATGAGCCGTTAAGCGCCCGTGATCGACGCACAGGATACGGCTGCCGGAGGAGCCTTTGCTTTCATCCTGCCATGCGGCTCGAAACGTCAGACCCACTGAGTTTATCTCGTCTATGGGTTCCTTCGGCGCCTCCGGCTTATTCTTGTCCTCTTCGGGTTTCTTCGGTGTCGCAAAGCGATAATCGCGCCTCAACAGCATCAGCGGGAAGTCGTCGAACACGCTGTAAGCGACCGAGGATCGCATGCCCTGGCCTTCGTCCAGAACCCCGTCAAGCTGAAGACGGGTTGCGCCGGCTTCTCTGGTCGCTCCCGCGGAGATCATTGCAATGTCCTTCGTATCATACCAACCCCAGCCTTTTCGAAGCAGATCGACGTGGCCTGTTTCCTGAAGCGGATACTGAATGAAATCCTCCGGCGCCCGGAAATGGTCTATCCCCCGGCCCTTTTCGCGGAGCCCGGTGATCGCTCCCGCGTAGAGCTTCGCCGTAATATCTATGGAGTACCAGTTGTTTTCAACCCGGTGCAGCTCACCCTTCGGCGACAGGAGCTTCCTGTGAAAGGGTTTGTCGTCCGGGAGCAGCGTGCATGTGAGCTCGATCTTGTCGCAGGAGATGTGTAGCGCCGCGGGAAGATGCGGTTTTTCATTGAAAAGAGCGGATGTGTCGAGCTCGACCCAGTAGCGCTCGCCGTCTTTTTCGAACTTGCCGGTGACATGTCGCCCGTTCGCCTTGATGGTGTAATCCGGAGCGTTGTCGCTTTTCCACCAGCGCAGGTCGAGCCGCAGTTTTTCGGGGAGCTCGCGGTATGCTGTATCCGGGGTTACCGTCAGAGGATACAGCCACTTTTCCGACTCCTCGGGAACAAGGACAATACTGTCGCCCGGGCCGCCCACTTCCCTCAGATCAACGACTTTGCGCTCGATTTTCAGGGTCTGGTCCTTGAGCCATTCGGGTATCGCGGTCCGCTTCGGCAGGACGCAGATCGGTTTGAAACTGATCGTGTGTATGCCCGGGCCTGATTCTTCATTCGGGGTAACACAGGTGATTCTTCCCAACAAGGCTTGCATGTTCTATCCTCGCTCCGGCGTTAAAATGGGACACGTTCACAACTATGTAGATTCAGGGGTCAATCGTGCTCAGCGCCAGATCGGCTGAGATGCGGCACTATGGGTGAAACTTTATGGCTCGTCGGCCGGACGGACTCAACTGTATCATTTTACGCGCCCTGCGTCAAGGGTTTGGGGCCGAGTAAGAGTTCACGATTCGTGATACCCACGTCATGCTGAACTTGATTCAGCATCTACCTTGAACGCGGCAGTCTACTTAAGCATTTCCAGCAGAAGCTGCTTTGCCGATTCCAGCGCTTTGCCTCTGTGCGAGATCGCGTTCTTTTCGTCTGAGGACAGTTCCGCCATGTGCTTGCCTCGCTCGGGGAGATAGAAGATGGGGTCGTAGCCGAAGCCGTTGGTCCCCCGGGGTTCCCGGGCGATCGTGCCTTCGACCTTGCCCTCGCAGGTCACGACCTCGCCATCCGGCGTGGCATGGCTGATTGCGCATCGAAAACGCGCCGTGCGGCGGGTTTCGGGGACATCTTTCAGGAGTTCGAGCAGCTTTGAGATGCGCTCGGGGTCGGTTGGAGCAAACCGGCTGGAAAAAATACTGCAATCCCCATCCAGCGCGTCCACTTCAAGCCCGGAATCGTCCGCGAGGACAAGCTCTCCCGTGAAGCGCGCGTATGCGACAGCTTTGAGGATGGCGTTATCGACAAAGTTCGATCCGGTCTCCACGACCTCCGGCGCGTCGGGGAAATAAGCGAGAGAAACCACCTCGCAGGGCAGGTCCGCAAGAATCTGCGCAACCTCACTTGCCTTGCCGGGGTTCTTTGTGGCGACGATGAGCTTTCTCACAGAACGTCCGAAAGCTCCGCCTTGACCACAGTTGCGAGCTTGTTAATACCCTTGTGGGCAAGCTCCATGAAGGTTGTTAAACCTGTTCTGGGTAAACGGAGATGCCTCGGCGGTCGCCTGAACCTCGACGATTCTGCCCGCAGCGGTCATAATCACGTTCATATCGACCGCGGCACTGGAATCTTCCTTGTAGTTGAGGTCGAGGAGTTCCTCGTTCATAACCACGCCGACGCTGATCGCCGCAAGCACGTCCGAGAACGGCATCTTCTTCACGATTGCCTGCTTCTTCAGCACGGCGCACGCATCCACGAATGCGACGAACGCGCCGGTGACTGACGCGGTGCGCGTCCCGCCGTCGGCCTGCAAAACATCGCAGTCCAGCCAGATGGTGCGCTCGCCGAACGCCCCGAGGTCTGCGACCGACCTTATCGCACGCCCGACCAGACGCTGTATCTCCTGGCTTCTGCCGTTCACCTGCCCTTTTGAGGAATCGCGCTGAGTCCTGGTTTCGCAGGACCGTGGGAGCATGCCATATTCGGCCGTCACCCAGCCCTGCCCCGAACCCTTGAGGAACGGAGGGACTTTCTCTTCGATGCTCGCGGTAACAAATGACCTCTGTATCGCCCATCTCGATCAGGCAACTGCCTTCGGGAGGGTACTCCATGAAGTTTCGCGTTATCTTAATCGGCCTGAGCTCGTCGCTCCCGCGTCCGTCGAGGCGAATCATATACTTATCTCCTCTGAAAATGCCGAAGGCATTTCATCTATTTGCGGTGAAACCGACAGCGTTCTTCCGCAGGAAGAATGCGAAGAGGGTTTCCGGACTGCGATTCCTTCGAAAATAGCGGTCTTTGCTATTTTCGTTCCCTTCGCGGTAAAACCCCTCCGGGGCGATAGTAGTATCGCCAGATACTGCGAAAGCCCGACAGTGACTCGCCGCAGGCGCAGTCGCGAAAGGTTTTATCTGTGATTCCCCTGAGAATAGCGTTCCTTTAGGTTCTTTGAGAACGGTGCAGGATTGCTGCGTTTCCACCCTCTCCACCTTCTCCCCTGCTGCGGACCTACCGGACCGCAGCCCCCTCTCCCTCGTAGAAAGAGGGAATAAGCATGCTCGCCATTACAGCTAACCTATCGGCTACAATTCTCCCTCGCCCTAGTAGGGAGAGGGGCCGGGGGTGAGGGTGGAAACCCCTTTCCCGAAACCGCCGTGCGCTGAACCGTATCGAGGTAAAAGTATTCCGATGAAACAAGCTAAAAACTCAAAACCTGTTCTACCTGGACAGCCTCAATGGGCCTGCCCAGGAAAGCCCCACCAAGGGTGCTGAAGCCGGCTGTGTCTCCGCTTGCAAAGAATGAGTGAGGCCCCCAAAGAGCGTCGCTGGCCATCTGCCGGTCCATTAGAACCTTCTGAAGTGCGCGCGCTGTTTCCTTCGCCGGATCGACAATGGCGACCCCCGGCCCGGCTGCTGCCTGAATCTACCGAGCGAAGGCACGGATAATGCGTGCAGCCGAGAACGATGGTCCCGCATCCCGCACGCAGCACCGGGGCCACATAAGTGCGCGCTGCGGCTTCCGCTTCCTCGCTGTCCGCCTTTCCGTACTTAACCAGTGGAACGAATCCAGGGCATGCCCGCTGGACCACCGTAAGCGATGGGTCCAAATCCGCAACCGCGCGCTTATAGGCCTGGCATTAATGTGCCGGTGGTCGCCAGAACGCCGATCGACTTGCCGTGGGCAATCTCTACTGCCGCTTTTGCTCCCGGGCCGATAACGCCCAGTATCGGGATGTCGGGATAGCGCTCGCGGGCCAGTATCGAGAGCAATGGCACTGGACATATTGCAGGCCATCACTATTGCCTTGGCCCCCTGCTCGATCAGGAAGCCGGTAATGCCTAGCGCAAACCCCGTATTTCTTCCATCGCTCGCTCGCCGTAGGGCACGTGAGCGTTGTCGGCAAAATAGACTACTCTTTCATTGGGGAGGTCCTGCATAATTCGGGCGGCTACACTGAGCCCTCCCAAGCCCGAATCAAATACTCCGATCGGTGATCTCACTGGGAACTATCCGGTTTTAGCGAGGTGGAATCCGGGGGAGATAGGCTCCGACAGATCAAAATGTCCACCAAGCGATTCAGCTCGTTTCTCCCTCCACCTTTATTTGCACTCGGCGCGCCTCTCCCCTGCTGTTGTGAACGACGGTCCAGACGATAGAGTTCAACGTCAGCGTCTCCTGATCGGAGCCGCCTGAGAAGTTGTCCACAAAACTCCTTGCTCAAGTTTACCGTCGCAACATGTCTTCTTGATCGTGATGGGAGAAAGCAGCTTTGTGCCCACTGGAATCAAATCCTGGACGATGCCCTTCTCTTTGTTTGTTGCGAGCAGAGCATTGACCGCCGCATCAAGTATACTACCCTTCGCCTTTGTTGTTCTAGTCACCTGGGTCAGGTCGACGCCGCCTCTCGTTTGTTCCGGGAGGTAGAGGATGACTTTTTTCTCTTCCGATAGCAGCGTAATCACCGGAGGCTTCTCTATGTTTATTTTAACCTCGGGCTTGTCCCGGTGGTGATTAACCATGCCTATTCCGTAGTAAGTCGCCGCGGCGGCTACCGCGATAACAACCAGAAACAGCACAAACAGCAAGCCTCTTCTGGAGGATTTTTGCCTTTCTTAGCCATTGGATATCGCCCCAATCATCTTCTTTGATTACTGCGCGGGCGCGCCTTCTATGTATGATTTAAGCCCGGCCACAATGCCCGCGGCAACGCTCTTGCGGTAGTCATCGGTCAGCAGCTTGGCCCGGTCCGATGAATTGTTAAGATAGCCGCACTCGACAAGCACAGCCGGAATGCCCGTGTTCTCGAGGTCCTTCAGAACAACAAACGCTCTGCCAAGGACTTTGCGATCATACATTCCGGTAGTGGAACATACGCTGCTCTGGATAAGGTTGGCCAGTATCGTCGAGCTTTCCCCGCGCCTGTGATGGTAGGTCTCTATGCCCGACGCGGAGTTCGGCGCCAGGTTGGAATTGCAGTGCACGCTTATAAAGAAGTCGGCATTGTTTTTGACCGCAATCGCCGGCCGGTCTGCGAGCGGTACAAACTCGGGACCTCGGGTGACGATCACTTTCGCCCCCTCTTTTCGAGCGCCGCAGTCAGCTCGCCGGCGATCTTGAGGTTGAAGATCTTTTTCGTCAATATCGCCGAAGTGCGCGCCTCTGTCGTGCCCACCGTGCCCGGGATCGACCACCACGGTCTTTCCCGAAAGACTCCCGCCCGCCTTATCGGGCAGATGAACGTTGAGCGTAATGCCGTCGTCCTCAGTGGCCACGCTGCAGAGCATTATGCGCGACAATTTCAGCACAACCCTGGTGCTGTCTTGCCCCGTGCGGGAAAACTTGATATTCTCGAGCCACTCGTGCGAACCCTCAACGTCCTTGAAAGTCTGAGACGGCACTGAGTTCTTGAGGGTCAGCGCTATCTGGCGAGACATAGTATCGCACGAGGACGTCGCGGCCGGCCTGCCGGAAGTGGAAATCACGACATTGAATTGATCCTCGTCCACTTTCTGCACCTGTATCGCATTGATCGTATAAGGTCGGAAGAAACGGACCCCTTGGGCTGCTGCGAGGGCGCCGGATTAGCCGGAGGTTCTCTGCAATCAGCACCTTGATCTGGGAGGCCGGCAGTTTGCTCATTACCTTGAATTGCGCTTTCCCGTGAAGGTCGAGGGTGACCCGCGCGGTATCCGGCTGGTACTGGCCCAACCTGGCCCTGTCGACTGTCGGGGTGCCAACATACATCTCTTTGGTCTCGGTGGCAAGCCTGGTGTCCGCAAGATCCACAATCAGCTTCCCGTTCCAGATGCGCGCCGTGCAACTGACCGGAAAGGAGTTGTTCAAGATCAGGGTATCATCGTCGAACTCCACCGATTTCAGGTGCGAAGTAAGCGTGATGGTGCGCTTGTCGATGTCGACGTTAGATTCACCACCGGTGAGCCCGATAATATCATCGATGGCAAGCATCTTCGCGCCTTCGAAGTCAACAGTGTCGATATCGGCTGACTTTCCGCCGCGACAGACGACTTTCGCTGATTTGCCATCGGAAGAAACGCAGCTCAACCCCAGCGGATCGAGGATCGTAAGCGGCGCGAGGACACGTTTGCCATCGAAGAGCACGGACGGGGACAGCGCGATTTCCCGTTTGCCGAGGAGCAGCCGCAGAGGAATTGAACCGGCACGCGCGCCGGAGACGGCAACACACACGAAAACGGCTAGCAGCAGGGCTATGGTTGTTACTCGCTTCATTATCTTCCTCGACTTTATGGCTTCTGCGGTGATTCTCCCAACTGTTTGGGCTACCGATAGCGCATGGTTTATTGTAGTGCTTTTGAGCGTGTAACGCAAAGAAGCAGGCGGCGATACGCGAGGGCTTTGCCCCCGAACCCCCAACCAGAGACGCCGTCTCTGGACTCTGCCGGGGCCGGGGGCCCAGACCCCAGACTCGCTTCCGCGTCTGTGCTCGCCCCTACGAGTGAGGCTACACAGTCAACGAAGTGAATATTCGGGGGTCCAGGGGCCATCGGCTCCTGGCGGGTTCCAAGGGCGCTGCCCTCGCAAACTACTTCAGCTTCTTGACTCTCCCGAGCAGCTTCCTGAACCGCCGGCAGGGTGCGGACGATTTGGCGACGCAGTGTTTGCTCGTTATGGCGCGTCTTGCCGCCTCGAGGGTCGGTGTCTCCAGCGTGAGCGCGGAGTAGCAGGTTCCGATGGCATAAAGGTAATGCGCGTCGCTTGAGCCGAGTTTGGCGGCGCCGGCAAGCCGCGGGTCCGAAACAAGGTTGGCGTTTTGCTCGGCCAACCCCGTATCAAAAACGCTTCCACATTCGGTTTCCACCGCATCGAACGGCGCGTCGAACACGGCGTCGCAGATACCGGTCAAGTGGTACGGGTGAACGGCAACGGCAAGTCCCCCGGCTTCATGAATAACCCTTACTGTCTCTTCGGGGCTGAGGTTTTCGGGCAGGTCCTCTTCAACAAAAAGCGCGCCGATATGCCCGAGGGTGCTGTTAAGCTCTGCGCCGGGAATGACCAGAAAATCCTCGGGGATCAGGCGCCTGTGTTTGAGATCCTGGGCGCATCGCATGGTATCGAGCGCGCCGCGAGTGGTGTGATGGTCCATAACAGCCACCCCGCTCAGGCCCAGAGCAATCGCGCGGCTGATCACCCGATCCGGTCTCAATATGCTGCAGTGGGAAAACAGAGTGTGCACGTGGGGGTCGATTGCGACTTCCCCCGGACTAACTTCTACTTCGGGCGACCCGGCAAGCTGAATTGCGCGGTTGGCGAGCCAGTCCCAAGCGTCAAACCACCAGTATTCACACTCCCGCGCGCTTCGATCCGGGAGCCGGTAGAGTTCGTTCAAATCCAAAGTCTCCGAAGGAATGAAAATGCCGCAGGCATTTTCAAGGGTTATTAGTTGCAAGTATATCATAAACACCGGCACACCCGCTTGCACGCCCACGGGCTTACTCCCAGAGAGCGTTCGTTATGCCGGACCATTCCCCGGGTAACTGAAGTAAGACTGCTCCCAATTGACAACCGCCCTCATGGCATGGTAAATTGCAGTGTGGGCAGGCAGGTCCGACTTCCGAGGAATCGCGGATAAACC
>CAVZJH010000079.1:0-27602 GCA_963775535.1 uncultured bacterium
GGCATCCGGTTAGCTCCAAATCTGCTTGCCGGTGTCCGGGTCAACGCCCATCACGGAGCTCGCGGCGAATATCACATACTGCGCTTTGCCGTTGATAGTCGCCTTCTGCGGCGCGCAATATCCTGATTCGTCACTGCCACCGCCGCTCCAGATGGTCCGGCCGGTCGTCTTATCGAGGGCAACGACTGCGGCATTCGGCCCGCCGGGGCAGGTTATGACGTTGTTCCCATCAACAAACGGAGACCAGGTGAAGTATTGGACGGGCATTACGCCCTTGAACTCATTGAGCAGATCACGCGACCACAGCTTCTTGCCTGTCTTTGCGTCGACGCAGTTCAAGAGACCTTTTCGACCCAGCGCATACACTTTGCCGCTGTTGTAGGTAGGCGTGGAATGAGACCAGCCGAACTGCGCCGCGGCGGCGTCCCGGTAAGCATACTGCCAGACGGTCTTGCCTGTCCTAATGTCCAGCGCCCGGAGAATATCGTTTTCGCCCCGGTGGTCGATGATGAACACCTTGCCCAGCGCGACGGAGGGCCCCGCGTAGCCGTCATCGCCCATCGGGGTCTGCCAAAGCATCTTTGGCGGTTTTTGGTTCCAGTCCTTGTTGATGCCGGTTTCGCGGGACATGCCATCGCCGTCGGGGCCGCGGAACATCGGCCAGTCAGCCGCCGGAGCGACCCCGGACAAAACAAGCACGGCCGTTATGGCCAGAAAAAACATTCGTCTCAATGCATAAAACTCCTTGACTCGCTATTTCCAGCTCAACTATACCACGCGGCGAAGCGCTGCGTGAAGGGGTTGCACACTGAGCTTTCTCATGCACTGCAAATGGGCGTAAGCACACAGTGGTTCAAACCAGGTATTCCCGGCCCCGCGGCGAACTACTCAGTGATACACTTGCTGTGGGAGGGTCCGCTCGTGAAGAAAGCATGGCTATTAGCCCTTATACCGGGAGCTATCGGAGTTGCTATCTCGGTCGGTATCGGTTTTTTTCTGCTTGCGCTGCTCCTCATAAAAGTTTTGTGGTCATGGACGATACCCGATCTGTTCCCGGGCGCCGTTCGACAGGGCCTGATCGCGCGGGAGATCACCTGGTATACGGCGCTCAAGGTCGCAGTTTTCGTCGGGATTATCGCCGGGGGGATTCGCGGGAAATCGCACAAGGAGAAATGAGCGCCTCCCGCGCTAAATCCAGGGAGAAGTATACTTTATCACGAAAGGGAGAAAACACGGAAGGCGACCGATGCCTCGAACAGGCTCTTCGCAGTAACTCTTCGGGACACTTGTCCGCGAAGTATAAAGATTGGCAGGCAGGCGGTGATGGTCCGTTTGCCAAGGACTGTTTACTTCTTCCACGAATGTGTTCAGTTGCGCGGGACAAATCACCCGCCATCCCTGAGTGGCCCGACGAAAAAGGGCCGCATCGAAGGACGGCGCGCACCGCTGCGTAGGGGCAGGCCCCCGTGCCTGCCCGGAACCCAATCACGTCTTCCGACGGGCGATCACGAGGGTATACCCTACGGGTCCGGAAGGGAGGCCGATGGTCGGGCGTCTCATTACGCCGGACTTGTCTTCGGGACACACCTCCGCGAAGTATGAATGCTAACCCCGCATTTTTCTCTCTAAATACCGCTATACCGCTTGATTTGTCTGCCCTGCTTGGTATAGAATGCTACTAAGTCCAAAATCACTTAATGGCGGCCCACGGGCTGCCTGGCGCGGCGATTACGGGCTCTCCGGACAATATGGCATATAAATGGCCTGCGCAGGTTGGAAAGGGTTGCGGCACTGCTGCCGCACTCCGATATTCCCACCCAACAAGGTCAGCCGTTATTGCAGCAACCTCCTGTGTCAGGGATTAATGGCAAGAATCGCCATTTTCCGCAGGATCGTGGAGAACACTCTCGGGTGTTACTCATGGTCATTTTCCGCAGGAGCGAGAGGCCGAATAGTACCCGTCCTATGGACGATGACTATCCGGCTTTTTTTGGCACTGGCCGCGACTATGCGACAAAGGGGAACGATGATGATCCGACACAAAGAAGCAGTTAAATGGGTAGAGGAAATGGCTGCGCTCTGCAAGCCTGACCAGGTTCTCTGGTGCGACGGCTCCGAAGAGGAAAAGCAGAGACTCACAGACCAGGCGCTAATCGCCGGCGAACTGCACCTGCTCGATCAGGAAAAGCTCCCGGGGTGCGTTTTGCATCGCACGGCGGAAAATGACGTGGCGCGCACCGAGCACCTGACATTCATCTGCACCAGAAAAGAAGAGGATGCCGGACCAACTAATAACTGGATGGACCCCAAGGAAGCCTATGCGAAGGTCGGAGCAATGTTCGATGGCTCGATGAAGGGCCGGACGATGTATGTGATCCCGTTCATCATGGGAGTTGCCGGCTCACCGTTCAGAAAGCTCGGAGTCGAGCTGACCGACAGCACATACGTGGTCCTCAATATGCGGATCATGACCCGCATAGGGCAGGCGGCAATTGACGAACTGGGCGAGACCGAGACGTTCACCAGGTGCCTCCACAGCAAGGGCGAGCTGGACATCGACCGCAGGTTCATTCTCCAGTTCCCCGAAGACAACACGATCTGGAGCTACGGATCGGGTTACGGCGGGAACGTCCTACTGGGCAAAAAGTGCCTGAGCCTCAGGATCGCGAGCTTCCTGGGATTGCAGGAAGGCTGGATGGCCGAGCACATGCTCATTCTGGGTCTCGAAAGCCCGGATGGTGAGGTTACATACATCTGCGCGGCGTTCCCGAGCGCGTGCGGAAAGACCAACCTCGCAATGCTTATCCCGCCGGAATCGATGCAGGGCTACAAGGTTTGGACAGTCGGTGACGATATTCATGGCTGAATAGGTCCCGATGGAAGGCTGTGGGCTGTGAACCCGGAGGCCGGATTCTTCGGCGTCGCGCCGGGCACCAGCCGGAAGTCCAACCCCAACGCAATGGACACGGTCAAGGCCAACACCATATTTACGAATGTTCTTCTCACCCCCGAGAACACCGTCTGGTGGGAGGGGATGGGGATCGATCCACCCGCCGAAGGCATCGACTGGCGCGGCAATGTCTGGAATCCCGGCAACGGCGAAAAGGGCGCCAACGCGAACGCGCGGTTTACCGCCCCGGCGAGCCAGTGCCCCGTGATCTCGCCGAAATGGGAAGACCCGGGGGGCGTGCCGATCTCGGCGATTTTGTTCGGCGGGCGCAGGGCAAGACTCGCTCCACTGGTTTACCAGTCGTTCGGTTGGCAGCACGGCACGTTCGTCGGCGCGACGATGGCGAGCGAAACAACCGCCGCCGCGACCGGAGCCGTCGGAGTTGTCAGGCGAGACCCAATGGCCATGCGGCCGTTCTGCGGCTACCACATGGGCCGCTACTTCAAGCATTGGCTGGAAATGGGCAAGAAGATTGCCAACCCGCCGAAGATCTTCCACGTGAACTGGTTCAGGCAGGACGAAAATGGCGAGTTCCTGTGGCCGGGTTACGGCGAGAACCTCAGGGCGCTGGAGTGGGTGCTCAGGCGATGCAGGGGCGAAGCCGATGCGGTTGAGAGTCCCATCGGTTATGTTCCCGCGAAGGGTTCGCTGACTCTCGATGGGCTCGATATCGAAGATGAGACAATGGACAAGCTCCTGGAAGTCTCCCACGATGACTGGGTGGCTGAACTCGATGGAATGCGGAAGTTCTTCGAGGGCTTCGGCTACGAGCTTCCCGAGGAGTTCATCGAAGAGCAGCAGGAGCTGAAGAGAAGACTCGGCAACTGGGAAAAGTAGGTTACAGATCACAGCGATGTTTCGGGATTTGACTGCAGCAAAATGCGCAAATGACGGTATTGGAATCGCTGAGACGCTGATTTACCTGATGACGCTGAAGATATAGATTCAGCGTCATCTTCTTTTTCAGCGCTTCAGCGATTCCAACAGGCGGCTCTTTCGTTTATTGGGCGACTGCTGAACGGTTGCTGTTGCGTTTCTGGTTTGTCCACCAGATTGGGAAGCCAATCCATATGTAGGTCAAACAAGCAAAAGCCATATAGAAAGCGAAATACTCCACACTCGCGAAGGACGGAATGCGCGACATGTTCCCCAGCACGCCCAGGTTGGTTATTGCTGCTGATACTATAATAGCCAATTGGACAGCACGCACTTTATCCACGTGTTTCGATGATCTGGCAAGCCACAGCACAATAAGTGCAAGGGCAAGATAACCGAGACTTGTCTTGTCACATGCTGAGCCAAAAATACGTAATTGAGTATTAATGACGAGAGTAAGAACAACGAGGCGCGTATCGGGTTGTCATAAGGGTGCAGTTCGAAAACGCTGCGGGCCAAAGCATCACAACCGCATAGCGGCATATTGGGCCACTAAGGATGGCTGACCTGCAGAGGATGCCGTGCCCTCGTGTATCGGTTTGCAGGCACATAGTACACAAGAACAGCGTCAACAATCGCTGCAGCCACGATGAGCCATATCCATTGCCTGGAACGCCGGGCCGCGGCCAGCGTGAGAATCATGAGTCCGAAGCTGACAATAGTAGATGGACCTAGTTTGGCAACCAGGCTCTCATCATAGTAGTAGTTAATGGAGGCGATAAACTGATAATATCTCAACAGGGCTGAAGCGAGAACCAGCACCGTCGCAGTCCACACGGGCAGCCACACCGGCCGCCTGTTGTGCCAGAACTCGCGGAAGCTTCCAATCAGCGCCACAATCCCAATAACCGCCGCACTGATGTTCGCTGCGCGGAACTGGTGCATTGATCGCAAGTGCATCGCCAGCGCGAAAACCACAAACGGCGCGGCGGTGAGCAGCGCTGACCTCCAGCTTGCGACATTGTGTGCTGCGCTCAGCCTTGCGGCGATGTCCTCCGGTGGCCGAGCCTGCGTCCGCCTCTGCCTGAGCTTCCTCGGCGCTCATTCCCGAGGCGATGAGCTCTTCGCGGATCTCAACCAGATGCGATACGATCTCCCGCAGAACCTGCCATTTTTCTGCCGGCGGAAGGGCTAACTTTGTTTCGATCTTCCTGAGGAAGTCCATGCCTCATGCTCCTTCGGGGGCTTGCCCCAACACCCGGTTCAGGCTGGCCTCGAACTTGCGCCACTCCGCCTGCATTCTCGCAAGCGCCGCTTTTCCCGTAGCGGTAATGCGGTACATTCGGCGTTCTCTGCCTCCGGATACGGTCTCCCAGTAACCCTCGATCCGGCCGTCGTTTTCAAGCTCGTGCAGATGGGGATACAGCGTGCCCTCGCGCATTCGGAAGTAGCCCTCGCTCACAGCATCGATCTCTTTCACGATCCGATAGCCGTGCATAGGCTCCCTGGCAAGGCAGGACAATATGAGAACGGCTGCGTTACTTTTCATCTGTTCGGAAAGGCCGGGCATTGAACACCTCCAGTGTTGATACATCGACGTCAGAGGCATTATACCTCACCCTGGGCGGTTGTCAAGCGGTATTTTCAGGGTTCTTGGAAAATGCTGAAGGATTACTGCGTTTCCACCCTCACCCTAACCCACTCCCTCACAGGGAGAGGGCACAAGTTTGTGCACAATTACAGCTGACCCAGCAGCTACGGCTCGCATCGCCCTAGCAGGGAGCGGGGCTGGGGGTGAGGATGGATACCTTTCAACCTTACGCCGCGATTCAGAAAGCCCGGCCGGAGTGAATGCACTACCATCTTCCTTCCGCAAGCTCTATAATATTGTTGACCGATTTGCGTATAGGGGGCGGAAAATGAAGGGAACGGCGAAATGTTATGCGGAGCTGCGCGATTTCGTGGAGAGCGTGGGGCTGGTGGATTGTCACGATCATACGGACGCGAACTGCGGCCCGAGGCACTCTGATCCGATAAAGGTGATCATCAACTTCTACTTTATCAGCGACCTGATAAGCGCATCGTCCGAGCGCGATCTCAGGACCATGCTCAACTCGGAGTTGTCCCTCGACGAGAGATGGCCTGTGCTTCAAAAAGCGTGGAAGCGCACCTGCCACACGGGTTACGCGCAGGTTGTAAAACGGGTGTTGAAACGATTCTATGGAATAGATGAGCTCACTTTGGACGCGCTGAAGTCGATGCAGGGAAGGCTGCTCGACCTGGGCGACCCGCAGGTTTTCGACGATATCCTCGAACAAGCCAACATCAAGGTTCGCATCGCAAATATCTGGCCCAACGTTAGCGACGTGCTCGATGGAACTCTTAAGCTGGCTCCCCGTTCCCGCCTTGCCATAACTCTCCCTGCCTACCATAATATGCGCAGTTGCGAAGCCGTTCAGAAAATGGTGGCGCCACTGAATCGACGGGTGACCTCTCTGGATCAGTATGTCCACGCCTGCCGAACCATTTTTGAGGGGTTCAAGAAATACGGAGCCATCGCGTTCAAGGACCAAACAGCCTACGAACGCACGCTCGAGTTCGACAACCCCACCCGCGCCGAAGCTGAGAAAGTCTTCAACTGGATGATGGAAGACCCCCGGCGCAGCATCTCCTATCCGGACGGAGCAAAACCGCTCGAGGATTATTTGTTCCACGAGTTTATGCGAATGGCGCAAGAAATGGACCTGCCGGTGCAGTTGCATACCGGGCATATGGCCTGGGTCTATAATGACATAGCCAAGACCAATGCCGTGGGTCTCACGAGCGTGCTCGAGCTCCACAGGGACGTTCGATTCGACCTCTTCCACGCAAACTGGCCGTACGACGGCGAGATACTCTACCTCGCCAAGAACTACCCCAACGTTACCATCGACTTCTGCTGGGCGAACATCATCGACCCCATCTACTGCCAGAGAATGTTCATGCAGGCGCTCTCCTGCGTTCCTCACGGGAAGATTCACGGTTACGGTTCCGACTTCGGCGGATATGCCGATTCCGCTTGGTCTCACGCGTCGATTGCACGCGATAATATAGCCATAGCGCTTTCCCAGATGGTGGAGATGGAGTATCTGGGAGTGGACGAAGCCAAAGAAGTCGCTCACGCGTGGCTGTTCGGCAATGCGAACGAGTTTTTCAGGCTGGGGTTGTAGTTGCGGGGGCTTTGACATCGCGCTGTTTCGGCGGTAGATTACGGGCGTTGGTCTTTCCAACAGATTGCCTGATTAGGCAGACAAAAACAGAGCTATGATAAACTTGGAACGTATCACAGTCAATCCGGATCGAATGAATGGGGCAGCCATGCATACGCGATCTTCGAATTACGGTCAGACGGGTGCTGGAGGCACTTGCCGTCTATCCGGATCGAGAGGAACTTCGGAGTCATACCCAGAACTCGATGACGAGGATATCAGGCAGGCTTTGGCTTATGCTGCCGCAAATCTCGATGATCGGGTAGTTGATCTTCCCGGAGCATGATTACTTTACTTCTTGACCAGGGACTGCCTCGCTCAGCGGTAGCTGCATTGCGCGCATCTGGCATCGAGTCCGTTCACGTCGGTGACATAGGAGCCGCAACGGCTGCCGATCTCGACATTCTTGACATCGCACGAGAACGGGCTAGTATCGTTGTCACACTTGATGCTGATTTCCACTCTCTGCTCGCGTTATCGGGCGCCACATCGCCCTCGGTGATCCGGCTGCGTGTCGAGGGACTGCGCACCGATGGTCTTGCTCAATTGCTTGCTGCTGCGTTACGGCTCTGTGCGGCAGATCTGGAGGAGGGTGCATTAGTCACCGTTGATGAGAAACGTGTGCGAGCAAGGCGGCTTCCTGTGATTCGCTGATTCTTTGGTTCATTCTTAGGAAAATATGGCTCATTTTGAGCGTGAAACCTGCCTAATGGTCAAAATGACCTACCAATATTGTCATTTCGAACGCAGTGAGAAATCTGCTTTTTAAGACCTCTGATTCAAAGCGAATTCTCTCGGTTCGCTCGGAATGACTGGATTTGATGCCGTCGTCATCACGCAAAGCGTGCCGCGCCGCAGGCGCGTTAGTTCTTAGTTAAGTTGGTGATTGATAGTCTAGCTAGACGAGCCCCCATTTCGCCCTCACTTGCGCACCGGTTCCTCCATCGCCTACAATAGACAGGATCACAAAGAGGAGGATCATTTTGGCAATAGTTCAGAGTTCGATAGAAATCGACGGCGCGTTGGAGAATGTCTACGCGCTGGCTAGGAATATCGAGGCATTTCCGGAGTTCATGCCGGACCTCAAGAGCGTAAATATCGTGGAACGAAGCGACGACGGCAGCCGCATCGTGAGCGAATGGGTCGGAATAGTAAAAGAGTTCAAGACCACCATCAAGTGGACCGAGGAAGATACCTGGGACGACCAGGCGCGAACATGTGCATTCTCGCTTGTGAAGGGGGACTACAGTAAATACGCGGGAGTGTGGAAGTTCACTGATCTTGGCGCTCGGACGCGCTTTGATTCCGAAATAGAAGTGGAATACGACGTGCCGCTGGTAGGCGCGCTCATCAAGGGTTTGATTGCCAAGAAGATGAAGGAAAACGTCGATAACATGCTCCAGGCGATCAAGGAAAGACTGGAAGGGTAGAGTTCACCACCCCATAACCGGCTATGAAGTACGACGTTGTCATAGTGGGAGCTGGTCCGGCCGGGATCTTCGCGGCTCTCCAGTTCGCCAAAGCGAAAAATGTTCACGTGTGTCTGCTGGATAGAGGACCGGATATCGAGCATCGCACGCGCACGGCTGGTCTGCTCTCCGGCTGGGGCGGAGCGGGCGCGTTTTCGGATGGCAAGCTGACTCTTTCGCCGGAAGTCGGTGGCCAGCTCTCGAACCTGATGCCCGAAAACGAGGTCCGCAAGCTCCTGAGGCAGGTGGACCAGATGTGGCTGGAATACAGCGGGCCGCTCAAGATCTATGGCACCGACGAAGACGCCGTCGCCGGCATCGAATACAGGGCGCGCCTGGCCGGCCTGAAGCTTGTGCATTCCGAAGTCCGGCACATGGGAACGGAGCTGTGCCCCAAGGTCCTCACGCATATGCGCGACGCGCTTCGTGAGAAGGTGACCGTGGAGATGGACACGTTCGTCGCGCATGTCCCTACCGGCGACGGTAAGGTCTCCGGCATCCAGTTGGAAGACGGCAGGACGATAGAAGCGGACTACGTGATTCTCGCCCCCGGAAGAGTCGGCGCGGACTGGCTGGCAAAGGAGGCAGAGCGGCTGGGGCTTGAGACTGTCACGAACCCGGTCGATATCGGGCTGAGGGTGGAAGTGCCGGCCGCAGTGATGCAGACCCTGTCAGAGGCCGTGTACGAACCCAAGCTCATATACTATTCCAAATCGTTCGACGACAGGGTGCGCTCCTTCTGCGTTTGCCCCAACGGTGAGGTCGTTATCGAGCGTCACGACGGTGTCACTACCGTTAATGGCCACTCCTACGCGCGCATGAAGACCCGCAACACCAACTTCGCCCTGCTCGTCTCTACTCTCTTTACCGAACCATTCCACGAACCGATCACTTATGGCCGATACGTCGCAAGCCTTGCAAACCTGCTGTCGGACGGGGTGATCGTGCAGCGGCTCGGCGATCTCGAATCGGGCCGCAGAAGCACCGGCGCGAGGATAGAACGTGCCCTAACCCTCGCCCACTCTCACTGAGGCGGTCCCGGGTGATCTGAGCTTCGTGCTGCCTTACCGGTACCTCTCCGGAATCCTGGAGATGCTTCACGCAATGGATCAGCTCGCGCCGGGAGTAGCCAGCCGCGACACATTGCTCTACGGGGTCGAGGTAAAGTTCTATTCCTCACGAATCCAGCTCACGGACACGCTGGAGACCGCAATCGGCAACCTCTTCGCAATCGGTGACGGCGCAGGAGTCACGCGCGGATTGATGCAATCTTCCGCATCCGGTGTGATCGCCGCCAGGGAAATTCTCCTCAGGCTCCAAGATTAATCCGCGTTCAGGGGCGCCTCACTCGACTGGCACAGTAATTGCTGACTAAATCCAACCAAGCACGCGTTATCGGATAATTATGCCTGAGCGCTTATTTTTCGGCGGCAGCGGGTACATTGCAGCGGAGGGGTAGGATACCCACGCAAGCGCTCATACGGCTTGCGCTCGCCGCAGGTCCACGCGGCAATCGTTGTATATCAGCGCGTCCGGGTCGCGCCTTGGCAAAACACTATTCAAGACGGCCGAAACAGGCTGAATGGGCACAGGAAATGATGTGCCTGCAGATAGAGGTGCCTTATGAAACGTGATCCGGTAGTATTCGTCAAACTCGCGCTTGTATTCCTATTGTGTGGAGTTTGCTTCTCGCAATTCGCGGCCAATGCGAGCATTATCAGCGAGGATAACGTCTATTGGTACGCCCCCAACCCGACAGGTCCGCTCCAGTCTGAGTTCGATCCAAGTAACACGTGGCTTGAGGAAGATCTTCCGTATCTGCTGGTGTCGGTCAACCAGACGGTCTACGACGAACAGCAGTCCGCACAAATGCTGCCAACCGCCCGTCCGGCGATGGACCCCTCCCCGGCAGCGGATGTCTCTACGCTTATTCCATCACCAACCTGAACTGCGTCAGCGGGATAACCGGGTTCAGCGTGGATTGGGCGTGTGCACCGATGTTGACGACGGTTTCCGGCCACATGCCGGACTCGTGGGTAGTTGCTGACTCTTCCGAACCGAAGTGGACGTGCGCGCCCTCTGATCCGATTGAAGTCGGCGAGAGTCTGGGCGGGTTCTGGGCAGTCGGCCCGAGCGGCGAGTGCGGCGAAAACCCAGCGTCCACGCAAGGCCCCGGGGGAACCGACCAAACACTGACAGGCGAAGCTATGGGTCCGGTGGTCCCGGAGCCCAGCGCGCTTCTCACACTGGCTTCGGGCCTCGCGGGACTTTGCTCAACGAGAATACGCAGGAAAAAGTAAAGCGGGGAAACTCACGGGAGAGAGTTCCGTTGTGCGGGAACGATCATCCGATAGCTGAGCCTGCTCAAAGCCCTGGGACAGCTTGCATCACAGCTCATCTTCCGGTAATATTAGTATGTACTACCAATGATTTTCACAGTTGGAACGCAGTGACCGTCGACACCAACATTCCAGGCAGTTCAATTAAACCTCCCACGCAGATGCCGGGCGATCTGATCCCGGCGTTTGAGTCCCTGGCGCACAAATACCGCGCAGCTTGGGGCTTGGCGTGTGTTCTCACAGATCCGCACGGCAATTTGACCGCCGGCGACGTTCCATGTGCGGGCTGTGCGACCAATGATGAGTGTGCCGAAGCGCGAGCCGTTGCCGTTAAAGAAGCGCTGCGCTGGGGTGAGCCGTCGATGCTCCTGTGCCCGGGCGGATATATGATCTGGGCCGTTCCCGTGATGGAAAATGCGGTCGTGATCGGGGGGCTGGTCGTCGAAAAGGCCGGAATGAGCACCTCCGACGCCGAAAGCGCTTCGCACTCGGCCGCGGATATCCGGCGCGCGGCGTCGGACCTGCTGACGATGGCCGAGGAAGCAAATATGACCAACGCGGCCCTGCTCGAGCTGCGTAGATTAGCTGCCCAGCGCGAAGCCGAGCGCGCCGAGGCCATTCACGAGCTCAAGGATCAGAACTACCAGTCCATAAGGGATATATACCTGATAGAGGAACCGGCCCTGATCGCCGCGATAAAGCGCGGAGACAAGCCGGCCGCAAGGGAAATCATCAACCGCGTCCTCGTAGGCATTTACTACATCGGACGGAGCCGCCCCACCCTCCTCAAGAGCTTCCTCCTCGAGTTGGTCGTCACCATGTCCCGCAGCGCTATCGAGGCAGGCGGCGACCCGACGGAACTTCTGGGTTACAATTATTCCTCGTTCGCCGACCTCGCCCGTGTGGATTCGGAAGAAGATCTGTGCGCGTGGCTGGTTTCGATGCTGGAACGCATTATGGACGCGATTAAGGCGAACAGGCAGTATCCAAGCAGCGTGCTTCTCGGGGCGGCGCTCAGATATATGCAGGAACATCTTCACGACGAAGTGTCGCGCGACGACGTCGCGGATGTGGCATGTCTCTCGCCTTCGCACTTCAGCCGAGTTGTAAAGCAGACTTTCGGCCAGTCTTTTACGGACCTTCTTGCAAAGATGCGGGTAGATAAAGCGCGCGAACTCCTTGCGCGAACTGAGAAAAGCCTTATCCAAATCTGCCTCGACTGCGGTTTCAGCGACCAGAGCTATTTCACGAAGGTCTTTCAAAAGCATGCGGGCAGCACCCCGGGAGAGTACCCGGCGCTCGCACCGGCGTGCCCTGATGTAAAGGGCATCTCCGGGTCGCGAATTGTCCGGCATATCCGGCTGGTTCGCACCCCTGTTCCGTAACAACGTAAATCGGGCGGGCATTGTAACCGCACAATTCTTCTATCAAGCACCACAATACAACGCTGGAACACAATATTCCCAAGATGATCGTATGAAACTACTAGCATTTATTGCCTGGCGGGGTTAAAATGCATCTAGGATATTAGGCTTTGGCTCGTTCACTGGCGGTCGTCGTTTATCAGCTTAAGGTTTTGTGGCCGGCGGCAACTCTACAGGACACTATCTTGTCGGTTTGCGGCGGCTTTGATACTACCTAGTTCTCAATGAATCGGAGGTGCTGAGCTTTGTTAATAGTAGGCGAGAGAATCAACACAAGCAGAAAAGTTAAAGGCGAGCCGATCATCGAAGCCGCCGTGGTCAACCGCGATGCGGAGTTCATCCGGAATTTGGCTCAGAAACAAGCCGCGGCGGGAGCAAACGTACATAGATGTCAATGCCGGCACGCTGACATCGGGTGAGCCGGAAGCCCTGCAATGGCTCACGAAGGTCGTAATGGACTCCGTTGAGGTTCCGATATCGTTCGACACTCCCAATCCCGCCGCACTGGAACTCGCTCTTAAGACCTACGATATGGCAAAGGGGCAGCCGATGATCAATTCGATCACGGCCGAGTCCCAGCGCTATGCGAACGTGCTGCCGTGGGTGCTGGAATACAAGGCTAAGGTAATAGCCCTCGCGATGGACGACAGCGGAATTCAGCAGGACCCTGAAAAACGGCTGGCGGTTGCCAGGAAGCTGATCGACGACCTTGCCAAAGCCGGGGTTGGGCTCGAAAATATCTATATGGACCCTCTCACGTTCCCCATAGGCACCGGCAGCGACGTGGCCGTATCGATGTTCGACATTATCGACAAGGTAAAAGCCGAGTATCCGGGCGCGCATATAATCGCCGGGCTTTCCAATATTTCGCACGGTATGCCGGCGCGCAAGCTTCTGAACCAGGCAATGACCGTCCTTTGCATGGGCAAGGGTCTCGACGCGGGGATAGTCGATCCGAACGACCGGTATCTGATGGCGCTTATTGCGGCCACTGAAGCGCTGCTGGGCATCGATGATTACTGCATGAACTACATTTCTCTCTCTCGCGAAGGCGCATTTGAGGGGATTTAGACCGCGTTCTTGCCGGATAGGAACTCCAGGAGTTTTGATGATATGGCAAACACAAGCAATCTCGAGCGACTTTTAACTGAGGGACACTTCGTTGTGTGCGGCGAAATGAGCCCGCCGCAGGGCGCGGACAAGGCCGCGATTCTCAAGAAATGCGGCAACTTCAAAGACGTCGTCGACGCGGTTAACCTCACCGATAATCAGACTGCCATTGTCAGGATAAGCTCCGTTATGTCGAGCGTGTTTGCGCTGGAGGGCGGAGTCGAGCCGATAATGCAGATGACCTGCCGCGACCGCAACAGGCTGGCGCAGCAGTCCGATATTCTGGGGGCCTATGCGGCGGGCGTCAGCAACATCCTTTGTCTGACGGGCGATTATCAGTCGTTTGGCAATCATCCGGGGGCGAAGGGCGTCTTCGACCTGGACTCCATCCAGCTTATCCACACCACGGCGGAAATGAACCAGGGCCTGTTTATATCGGGCGAGGAGATCAAACCGCCGCCGAGGATGTTTATAGGAGGCGCGGCGAACCCTTTCGCTGAGCCCTTGATCTGCGAATCATCCGTATGGGCAAGAAGATCGCCGCGGGGGCGAATTTCATCCAGACCCAGCCGGTGTTCGACTTTCCGCGCTTCGAGCGCTGGATGGCCGCAATCAGGAACGAGGGTTACCACGAACAGGTATATATATTAGCCGGCGTCATGCCGGTGAAATCGGTTAAGGCGCTGCTTTACATGAAAGAAAGCGTGCCGGGGATGAGCATAGCGGACGAATACATCAAAAGGATGGAGTCCGCGGCCGACCCCAAGGAAGAAGGCATCGCAATCTGTGTGGAGACAATGAAGCGGCTCAGGGAAATACCCGGGGTGCGCGGAATACACATAATGCCGGTTATGTGGGAATCGATCACCGGGAGGCTGGTGCAGGAAGCCGGTCTGCTGCCCCGGCCGGTTCCAAGCCCGATCGAAGAGAGTGTTCCCGAGATGACTGGAGCGGAATCGAAATGAGCAAGTTATCCGAGAGAGTCGCGGCATTTACCGAGCATCACCCAACGCTGTATAAGTGTGTCCTGCTCGGTGAGAATGCGTTTAAGAAGCCCGTTTTCAAATGCCAGGACTGCGGCCAGTGCGTCCTGAGCTACAATGCGTTCACCTGCTGCATGCGCTGCCCGAAGCAGATAAGAAACGGCCCGTGCGGCGGGACCAGGCCCGATGGACATTGCGAGGTCTACCCCGAGCGCCACTGCATCTGGTGGCTCATAAACGAGCGCTCCAAGAAGATCGGAAGGCAGGGCAAGCTCAGGAAGTACCATATTCCGGTCGACCGCCGCTTCGAGCATACCAGCGCCTGGATGAATATGTTCGCTGGAAAGATACTCCCACTGGATATGAGCAAGGAGCTTAAGGACGAACCGGAGAAGAAGGAGTAACGTTCAGACAAACAATGCCGGCTGCTTTGGCTCATAAAACCCAAGCAACCAAGTCCACTGACATCAATCGGAGGGGGAGGAGATCAAACAATGTTGTCCGACGTTGAAATAGCACAGCAAGCCAAGCCCAAGCACGTGAGGGACGTAGCCGCCGAACTGGGGCTTACCGAAGACGATCTGGTATTCTACGGCAAGGACAAGGCCAAGGTCGCGCTGGACGTTCTCGAGAGAAACGCGGCGAAACCCGATGGTAAGCTCATTCTTGTCACGGCAATCACTCCGACCCCTGCCGGTGAAGGCAAGACCACGACCACCGTTGGGCTCGGTGACGCCGTAAGAAGGATGGGAAAATCCGTCTGCATCGCCATCAGGGAACCATCGCTGGGCCCGTGCTTCGGCATAAAAGGCGGCGCCGCGGGCGGCGGATACGCGCAGGTCGTTCCAATGGCCGACATCAACCTCCACTTCACGGGAGACTTTCACGCGATCACCACGGCTCATAACCTCCTTTCCGCAATGCTCGACAACCACATCCACCAGGGCAACGAGCTCAACATAGACATCCATTCGATCACCTGGAAGCGCGTGATGGATATGAACGAGCGGGCGCTCAGAAACATAGTTGTCGGCCTCGGAGGCAAGCCGAACGGAATACCGCGGGAGTCGGGCTTCGACATCACGACGGCCTCGGAAATCATGGCCCTGCTTTGTCTTTCCAAAGATAGAGAAGACCTCGAGAAGCGGCTCGCAAGCATTGTAGTCGGCCTGAACAAATCCCTCCTGCCGGTGACCGCAAAGGACCTGCAGGCAAGCGGCGCTATGGCTGTGGTCCTGAAAGATGCGATTGTTCCAAACCTCGTGCAGACCCTCGAAGGCACGCCTTCGTTCGTGCACGGCGGCCCATTCGGAAACATTGCCCACGGCTGCAACTCGATCATCGCCACCCGAATGGGTTTGAAGCTGGCGGATTATGTGATAACGGAAGCTGGTTTCGGCTCGGACCTCGGCGCGGAGAAGTTTTTCGATATCAAGTGCCGCATCGCGGACCTGAAGCCGGTCACCGCGGTGGTGGTTGCCACCATTCGCGCGCTCAAGATGCACGGCGGGGTGCCGCTTGCCGAGCTTGGGACAAACAACCCCGTGGCAGTCGAAAGAGGCATCGAGAACCTGAAAAAACACTGCGAGAACGTAAGAAACGTCGGGCTTGAGCCGATAGTGGCGATCAACAAGTTCCCGACAGACACTGACGAAGAGATCGAGGTGCTCTCCGGATGCTGTCAGGCAATGGACGTGCCCTGGGCGCTGTCGGATGTCTGGGCCAAGGGCGGTGAAGGCGGCATGGACCTCGCTGAAATGGTTCTTCACGCCACCGAGGCTGAGTCCACGTTTCATCCGGCCTATGACGTTAACCTCAGTATCAAGGAGAAAGTCGAGTCGATAGCGAGGCAGTTCTACGGCGCCAATGGAGCGGATTTTCTCCCCGCCGCGAACGGCCAGATCAAGCAGATCGAAGCACTCGGCTTCGGCAGCCTGCCCATTTGCATCGCCAAGACCCAGAACTCCCTTTCGGACGATCCAAAGGCCTTCGGCCGCCCGACAAACTACAAGATCACCGTTCGCGAAGCGAAGGTTAGCGCGGGCGCGGGGTTCGTTGTCATCTACGCCGGCAACATAATGACCATGCCCGGCTTGCCAAAGGTCCCTGCGGCGACCAAAATCGGCATGAAGCCGGACGGCGAGATCTACGGGTTGTTCTAGCACATGTCCGAGGGTTCCGGATGGGCCGTCGCGTGTTTTGGCGTGCGGATCGTGCGGGCGAGGGAAGCGCGGCGTTTACTGGAAAAGCGACGTTGATGGGCTATTCACGCACCTGAGGAATCGCGACCCAGCCCGACTCTCTTCCAGCTTACCTGGCCACGTCAGAACGCATGTAGAAGAAGGGCCCATTAGTTCGCGGCGAATTGGCCTCGCGCAGGAATGAGTTTGTTTGCACCAGCGTGACGTTTGCGGAACCCAGCTCGCGGCTGGTGTTCAGAAGCGTCCCCAGTCGCGCGTCATCAGGCAAAGTCCATACACGAAGCCGATCAGAAACACCACCGCGCACGCCCCTGCCAGTGCGGTCACCACGGCACTGCCGGCTATGGCTGGAAGATGAGGAGGCGCCGGACCATCGCTTCTTTCCCCGGACTATTCCCCGTTAGGCGTCAGTGCGGCTATGTCATCCGGACTCATGGCATAGGAATACAGCCTGACTTCATCGAAGTAGATGTCCCCTGACGAACCGGGAACCTCGTTGGCGAAATCCATCAGACCGAAGGCGTCGTAACGGTTTCCGCTGGACCCGGGCACCAGGCAGCCGGTGTCATACTGGCCGAAAGAGCTTACCTGGGAAGCGGGAACAGTTACGGTGCTGCCTGACTGCACCAGCCCGCTTCCAGTGTCCCAATACATCGTAAGCTGATAGTTGTTCGCATCCACATTTTTAAGCACCTGAGCGATCTTGATGTAGCCCGAGGTCGGAGGGTCGGAGGTGGGAGCGAAGTTCAAATACTGGCTTGCGCTCAGGACTTCTCCCCCGGAGAGGTATTCCCAAGCGTTGTAGTCCTGCCACTTCTGGCCCGACGTCCCCTCCGTAAGTGAGCGCCACGGATGCACGGACATTGCCGGAATTAAACTCGGCGGTGCCGAACTTATAGATCCCCATTATCCTGCCGTTGTAGGTGGGGAGAAGTCCGGCCAGTAAAGCCATGCCACCTGAGTCATTTCTTTGAAGTAACCGGCGGATCCAAGGTCGGTCTTGAGCATTGCTGTCGCTCTGCCCTGCAGCCACTCGCCGGAGTAATAACGCTGCAACAGCAGTTTTCCGTCGGTGACGCTTCCATCGGTTATTATCATCGGGTCCCACGTAATGCCGGGCGCTTTGTTGTCCAGTGGATCGGAGCCTTCAAAGTCCCAGTCGCCTATCAGCGATGGCCAGGTGAGGATTTGTATATCCTGCTGGGTTCTGGGCCAGACGCAGCGGTACGTGACGCCGTTTATCGTCTTGAGGGTGCTTATTCCCGTAACTACGGCAAACGTGCCGGGGCCGGGTTCGTTCAGTCCCTGACTCAGGACCCGGACACCCGGCAATCCGGAAGCGCCGTCAGTGGTAAGAGTCCCGTCTTGCAAGCAAAAGAAGTCCGTGCCGTCCCCACTCATAGTGCCGGCCACATTTACCAGAAGGCCGACGTTGTTTGGTCCCTGTCCCTGGTCCACACCTTTCTGGGCAACAGCGCCGCCTGACACGAGGTCAGTGCCGCCGAGGTTTTGATTGGTCATGGTGACGGGAGTGACGGTCCCAGGACCGGACGTCTCGATCTGCGTCGCGTTGATTGTGCGCTCACCATCCGCGGTGGTGCTCATAGTTCCGAGCACAACCACCTGATCGCCCACGTTTACCGGCGTGCCCGTCCAGTCGACGCGCATACCTTTGATGCCGCTGCCCTCCTGGATATAGAAGCAGTCACTGTAAACCGCGCTCACCACTTCTGAGTTGGTGAGTATCGTTCCACCGTCGGGAGTCGTCTTCGCGCCTCCTATGGATACAATGGAGGCTGCAGCCGGCTGCATCACTACGCAGTTGTAATAGTTAAATGATGGAACCGACAGGTAGATATTGTTGTTGTCGAAGAGCGGCTGCTGAAGCGTTACGGGCCCGTCGGGCGAAATGGCGTAAGCGGTTGCGCCGATTTTGCCGGTCGCGTTCCACCAGGAAGGCTTGGCGATAGTCACATTGATAACGGGAGTGGGAGTCACGCTGGCCGACGAACCGTCGGAGGCGACGGTGAGGTTCATATTGTTCGTATCCAGGAACAGCTTATTCGCGCTCGTATCCTGGTAAAGGGTGAGCCCCTCCGTGCTGGGAGCATTGGTGGACGGGATCGCAACACTCTTGCCCGCGGAGGCAAGCTGAGTGGACATTTCAGACGCGATAGTTGGTAGGAAGTTCGCTCTCGCGGAAACTGTGCTGTCGCTCCAGAAAGTGAGGCCATAGTTGCTCTGAATGAACCTGACGCGTCCGCTGCCTATTGCCTGGGTATTGGTCGCGGGAGCGGTGTTCCAGTTGCTCACCCCGGTGAGCGAGCTGAGCGCGAGGGCGGAATTGCCGGCAAAGGTGCCGCTCTCTCCCTGGTGGGAGCCACTGTCACCTGTGACGATGAGGATGCCGCCGGCGTTTACCCAGGTGGTGAGCGTGGCTACGTCCGATGCGTTGAAACACTCCGCGTTAGGTATGATCAGCACTTTAAGGGTATTGAGAACGGCAGAAGTAAGTTTCCATTCCGGGATGATCCGGTACTCATAATGCAACTCGTCGAGCGCCGTTGCCCAGCCCCAGACAGCGAAGAGATGCGCCTGGCTGTCGAAGTTGAGAACACCTCCGGGAGTCCACTGCCAGTTGATGGAAGAAGTGGAGCAGTAGATTCCAACATCCTCGATAGCAGTTCGTCCTCCGACCAAAGGATCCATCTGGGTCGCGATGAACTGGAAACACGCCTGGTCCGCCGCAGGATTCCCTGCCATTTCTGTGTTGGTCGGCTCCAGTTTCTGGGTGGTATCCGTCGCGAGCATCTCGTAGTAGAGAACGTTGACGACAGGCGTAAGCGACATCTGGGCCACGTAACCGTCGTTGTAGAGCCACACATTGACAAACCGGCTCTGGGCCATTTCCCTTGCAGCCTTGTAGAACGGAGCGACGCACCCGAACGGCGGAAGACCTACGCCACTGGAGCCGAACGAGAGGTTCCAGTCCAGGCTGAGTTCAGTGCTGGCCTGATCCAGAGAACCACGGTTATACCCCAGCATACATGGGGAGATATCGTTGCCCTGGATGAGGTAATCGGACTGCCCTCCCGACGTTGCCCCCGCCTTTACGGCATTGTAATAATTCGACAAAGCTGTGGTGCCGGATTGCCGCCTGTAGATTTTATAAGCAGTCCACACGGGATCATTGATCCATCCGGAGTTGCTCCAAGCGCTGGAATTAATATTGCTTCCATTCCAGCCATACGTGCTGCTGGCTTTGCTTCTCATGTATGTCCGGATATCGAATGACGGCAGGTTTGCATAAGTCTGGCCGGACGAGAGCACGCCCATGCTTATGAGCTGGGCAACGGTAAAGTTGTTCTGAAGGTAAGTTGGGAAGCCGGCAACGGACCATTTTCCGAACCCGTAGTGAGTCGGGCCGGAACAGAAGCTGTCCCACGAACTCCAGTTATCGCACCACGTGCCCTCTCCGCCGATCTGCGACGTTGCAAAATAAGTCGATGCCTGCTCGTAGTTGGCCCAGCAAGGGCAGCCCAAATCTTTGCTGAAACTCACTTCACTTGCCCAACCACCGTTAACGCTGAGGCATCCTGTGTGAATAGAGCCGGTCTGGTAGCTGTAACCGTATTCAATGCTGCCGAGGACGTCGCCGGCACAGCCTGCGTCGTAGACTTTGCTGTTTCTGGGGTCGCTCGAAGAGCCATTGAAGCCGGTCGCAACTGTTCCGTTGGCATAGGTCATCGGAGATCCGGGGCAGGAACTGCCGGTCCGGGTATATGGACGTGCGAAGGATGCGTTTGGATCGTCGAACCAGGTCCACACCCCAGACCACTTGATTGCGTCTTTGCCATTGTAGGACTGCCAGTCCCAGTTTGAGCAGGTTATGGGAGCAGGGGTTCCGGATCCAACCGAAACAATATCAGACTGTGTGCTGCCAAAACCTTCGGTGTAACTTATGTCACGTATGCCTGCGGCATCGAACGCCTTCCTCTGAGAGATGCACCAGCTCATGTTGGAGGAATTGTCCCACGTGAACCACGGTCCCCAACCGGGATCAGTGCCCGCGCCGCACATCGCCAGATTCGCATAATAACTGATCGCGGTCGGCACATCGCTCGTACACACCAACCGGGGCAGACGGTCCCACCAATCGGTTGCCACGGCGACTTCTGCGCTGGTGAAGAGGACAGTCGCTATTACAATTAAGCGAAACACCACGGAATTGAATGAAAACGATGCCGCTTGTATCTTCTTCATAGTCTAGCTCTGCTAACCTCCGCGTTCCAGCACCCTGAAATTTGATCCTGCCAGCCAGGCATGCCGCCTTTTTGAAGTATAGCCCAGCAAATTTGGACTGTCAATGGAAATATGGTTGCGAACCCCCCGTTTTTTCGGACCGCGGGGCGTCGGCGAGGGATTGAAACGTCTCTTCGCCGCCTTTACCGGAAGCTTCGCAATCCGAGGCAACAAAACCATCCCGTAAGCCCTGCTCTAATCCATCCCCTCACTTGTGCCGGGCGGAATTGCGTGCTATCCTAGAGCCTGCCATGGGAAGAAAATGGAAGTCTGAAGCCGAGCGCCGCGCGTTCTTCCTCAGCAAGGGAGTCGACAAGGCGATCCGGGAACACGATATGATTGATGAGGGCGACCGAATCCTGGTCGGAGTCTCCGGCGGAAAGGACAGCATGAGCCTGCTGCGCCTGCTCAACTACAGGATTCGCTTCGCGCCGGTAAAATATACACTCTTCGCCGCGCACCTAAGAGGAGATGCGCGCGGAAGTGAGATCGAGGTCCCGGAATCGTTCCTGCGCTGGCTGGAGGACGAGGGAGTGCCGTTCCATATACTCGACATCATTCTCCCGGAAAACGAGACCCTGCCGATGGACTGCGAGCGCTGCGGCAGGAACCGGCGCAGAACGCTGTTTGAGGTGGCTGATAAGTTTGGCTGCAACAAGGTCGCGCTGGGGCACCACCTCGAGGATTTCGCACACACCGCCCTCATGAACCTGTTCTCATCGGGCAGGCTGGATACGATGGCATTCAGGCGCGACTACTTCGATGGAAAGTTCTCGATCATCAGGCCCCTCGCGTATATCCGGGAGAACGAGCTGCTCCGGTTCGCAAGAACCTGCGAGTTCCCCATCGTTGCCGGCGATTGCCCCAGGGCTCCGACCTCGAGCAGGCAGGCTGCGCGTGACCTCATGCTGCAGGTGACTCGGGAGTTTAAGGCCGCAAACGTAAACATCGTCAGAGCGGCGGGAGTGATAGGCGAGGAGCCGTCAATCTGACGTATTGCGAGGGCTTCGCCCTCTTATCTCCCACCAGAGGCTCCGCCTCTGGACTCCGCTGGGGCCGCGGGCCCCAGACCCCGTCTCGCTTCGCGTCTATGCTCACCGGCAAGGTGAGCATGGACGCGAAGCGCATTACGGGGGTCCAGGGGCCACTCGGCTCCTGGCGGGTTCCAAGGGCAGCGCCCTTGGTGGGGGTGCGGGGGCAAAGCCCTCGGATAATCACGCCCTGATTTCCAGGATCTCGTCTACCGGTTTCTTGTCCCTCTGGCGCACATTTGCCGCTGGCTTGCCCATAGCGACCATCGCGGAGAGCTTCCATGGTCGGTGGATTCCGAGCATGGGCTCCAGGTCGTCCTTCGCCACGAGAGGGCCGCTCAGCCAGCACGCGCCATAGCCGAGATCGACTGCTGCGAGGATCATGGTCGAATACACGCGCCGACGCTCTGCACATCGGGGTATCCGCGAAGGGCGTTTACATCCTCATGAGTCAGTGTGGAGTGGTTAAGAGCGCTGTCTACAATGGCGTCGTAGGGATGAGTCGCGACGGCAACTACCGCGGGCGCATCTTCAAAAAACGTGGAAAACCAATCAACCTGAGACTTCGCTTTGCGTTCGGACTCCTCGCTGCAAACCGGAAGCAAATCGTCCAGTTTCTTGTGCACCGCGCCCGCCATTCGCTTCAGAAGATCCCGGTTTGTAATGGCAATGAACCGCCAGGGCTGAGAATTATTAACGCTCGGCGCTCTGCCCGCAAGCCTTGCGATCTCTCGAATATGGCCCGGGCTGATCTCCTCGTCCGTAAACTGCCTGACACTCGCTCTCTTCTCCACAACTTCCTTCAGTTCCATTGAATCCTCCTGCGGCTGCGTTTGGTCAGCGCGAATTTACCCAAAAATGACAATTCCTATGGAGGGCTCGGGATGCTGTAGGAGAATCAAGCTCATTCGACAGGCGGTTCGTATACCGTAATTGGTGTCTTGAGTTCCAGCGGCGGGTCCGTATCGAGGTAAAGCTTCAGCAGCCAGATAACGGATATGGCGGTGCCTTCAACAGACGGTACGGTGGCGTTCGGTACCTTCAGCTCAAAATCGCCCATAATAACCGGCGCGGTTGGATCTTCGGGAGTGACACAGTGCGAGTCGACGCTCTGGCGTTGGAGTTCGCGCTCCGTGACCAGGCGAACCCACTCGCAGGACTCCAGGGACATCGTCACCGCCGAAATCTGGGCGCCTTTAGGATTACTTACCACAAAGCGTCCGGCTACAGACTGACCCATCTGCGCGTTGCGTTGAGGAAGCTCGAGGTGGACACTGATATCCCCCGCGTGAACCGCCCCGCCCGCGTTGTGATAGCTCAGAGCCACCGGGCGCTCCCTGTGTACGCGCGGCACGCACACCACCGGGATTTCGGCGGAGGTCTGAGTAGAAGGTTTTAGAGGATAGCGGACACGCGCACTGACCGTGTATGTTATCCGGCCTGCCGTGCCGTGGTAACTCGGTGGTAAAGCGGCCGGGAGCGGCAGAGAGAACAGATACGTGTGTTCACCGGCGCTAAGGGTCCTGCCGGTGTCACGGCCCAGGAAAGCGTTCCACAGTTGTGACATTCGCTCCGACGTGCGGCGGGGCTGGTCCATGCCCCGAGAGAAGCTGGTCGCGCCGGAAGAATAAACCGCCCCCCCTGAGGAGCATGAGCGATCGACGCCCCAGCGGGCGACTCACGGCCCACAATCGACACTACCAGCGACCGGATGTTCGTCGGCCTGCCAAGCCGAAATATCACAACACCGCTCAGATGCTTGCCGGTAGCAACCAGGTTCTGGCCGATGTGCAACTCCAGCGACTGCGCAGCGCAGCGAGCACTCGTTCGCGCAGCGACGCTGTTAGAATTGGTCGATGATGAGATCACCTAATAATAGTAACGCTAGAACGCCCGGTTTTCAAGTGCCGGGTGATTCCGCATAAAAAATGGGCCGGTGACACGGAGACATGTGGGTTGGAAATTGCGTTCCCACCCTCACCCCTGCTGCGGACCTACCCGGCTGCGAACGTATTTTACCAGCTCAACAGAGGTTCCGGGGTTTCCGAAGTGGATCTTTACCTCGTCCACGAGCGCTCGCATCAGAAGAATGCCGCGTCCGCTTTGGATCAGTGACCCGGCAGCCGTAACCTTGATGGACGTCGGATCGAAACCACAGCCCTTGTCGGAGACCACGATTCTGACGGCATCCGGCTGCGTCTCCACTCTTACCGTAACGAAGCAGCAGTGAGCGCTGGCGCCGTGCCTTACGGCGTTGGTGCAGGCTTCGCCAACGGCGAGCTTGATATCCTCGATGTCGTCTTCAGAAAACTGGACCCCGCGCGCGAACTGAGCAACTCGCGATCGTATTCGCGAGACGGCTTTAGGAGAACTCGGCGCCTCAAACTCCAGAACCCTGCCTGTCATTATCCTGACCGAGCACCCGCATTCCGCCGTTCCCAATTCTCCATCTCCCATTAACGATTCGTCTGAACTTCATGATAATCCACCGCCTAACCTGCCAGCACTTATTAGACGATAATATGCTGAGATTTGTTCACGCAAACAACAAGCCCAGCCTTATGCGCCGGGCCAATCACCGATGTCACGACCATGCCCCTCACACTGAATACTATTGGTCGCGTCCCGATCTAGTGTGAACTTTTGATGAACTTGCATTGCACGGTTACGTAATTGGGTAACCATTACACGAACCAAGGCGTATCGAAGCAAAAATCTCTCAGGACACACCACAATGTCTAAACCGGATGATAAGCAGGACGCCCGGGCCGATGTAACTGAACGTGAAACGGAGTTCTACCGGCAGTCGATCTCCGAGTTCTCCGCGCATCCGTACGTCGCTGTAGTCCGCGACAATGCAATCGTCCGAAAATGGGCCGGCTCGGGAATCTCTGAGCTGACCGGGTATGAAATCGAGGAATTGGAAGAAGAGCATGACCTCTGGCTGAACATTATCCACCACGCCGACAAGGGAAAAGTGTCCGCAGCCTTTGAATGTCTTTTGTCCGGATTACCGCTGCTCCAGGAATACCGCATCTTTACGAAGAACGGCCAGCTTCGTTGGGTCCGGGAAACGTGCATACCTGGACAGCGGCTGGAAGGCTCGATTCAGGTGACGGGTGTTGTGGTCGACATCACCCAGCGCAAAAGCTCCGAAGATCGCATTCTTCGTCTCAGCGCGGCGGTTGACTCAGCGACTGAGGGCATCGGACTGGCCGACCTCGATTTCAAGCCATTTTACATAAACCAGGCGCTGCGGGATATGTTCGGCTATACGCTCGATGATTACGTGCAGCATGGGATCGTCTCGAAGTTCATCAATCCCAAAATCCTCCTTGAAGAGCTTGCCCCCACGGTTAGATCAGGCAAACGGTGGCAGGGCGAAGTCGATATGATAAGCAAGGACGGCAGGCGGTTGGTCGTCGATCTGCGAGCTGCTCCGGTTTTTGACAAGCAGGGCAACATGACCGGAATGATGGCCACACATACGGATATAACCAGGCGCAAGAGCGCTGAAAAGGCCCTGAAAGAAAGCGAGGAACTGCTAAGAGCCACAAAAAACTCCATCGCCGCCAACATGGCTGTGGTAGATCGCAACGGATTCATCATCGCCGTCAATGAAGCCTGGGAACAGTTTGCCCGCGAGAATGGTGACCCGACCTTCGAGCATACTGGTTTGGGCATGAACTACCTCGAAGTCTGCCGCGGCGCGCACGGGCGATTTTCAGACGAAGCAAGGGAGGCGCTGGAAGGACTTCAGGCCATTCTCGAAGGCAGGCAGGATCAGTTCGAAATGGAATATGAATGCCCGTCACCGACCGAGTTCGGATGGTATTTGATGCGGGCTCGGCAGTTGAACGGCGAATATGGCGGCTTGGTTGCTACCCATATAAATATTACGAAACGCAAAAACATCGATATCGCTTAAGAGAAAGCGAGGAAAAGTACCGCACCCTCGTGGAGGACTTGGAGGCTGTGATATTCAGGCTGGACGCCGACGGAAACACGATAACCGCAGCCGGGCGTTCTGACAAAATGACCGGCCACTCAGCAGAGCAGTTTGTAGAAGACCCTGTACTGTGGAAAAAACTGACTCATCCGGACGACCTCGGGCTTGTCGAACAGCAATTCAAGCAGGTAGCCCAGACCGGATCACCGGACTCATTCGAAATGCGGATGATCAACCAAACAGGCGAAATACATTGGATAAGGCTCTACATTACGCCACGGTTGGATGCCTCCGGCGATCTGGTCTGCTGCGACGGAGTGGCAGTGGACATCACCGACCAGAAGGAGGCGCAGTTCCGGGAAGCGCAGCACGCGGCCGTCCTGGCAGCGCTTGCGGAGATCAGCCAGGTGTTCGCGTCGTCACTCGAACTCAAGGAGATACTTGATTCCGCTGTAAGACGCGTGGCGAGGTGCTTGATTGTCTGTGCGCGGTGGCGTCAGTCGATCCTCATACCGGTCGACTGGATTATGTGGCTTTTCACTATAGCGACGCCGCAAAGCTGGGACGGGTGTGCTCGGTCATGCACGAAGCAGAGCTAACGGCAGAGTCCGTGCTGGGCGATGGCGGGTTCGTTCGACTGATTGCGGGAAACCTTATCAGCGAGCAGAAAAGTCTAGGGGAATTGGCCGCAAAAGCGGGCGTCGATTCAGCGCTCGCTGCGCCGGTGTTTTCGGGGGGAGAGTTCACATACCTCATCTTGTGCGCTCGAGAAACCGGGCGAGCGGACTTCGACGAGGAAGACCTTTGGTTTATAACGGAGATAGCTTCCCATATATCGGCTGCGCTGACCAATGCGTTGCTTTATAAACGCCAGTCAAGGATTGCGGAGACCCTCCAGCGCAGCCTGGTTCCCGAGAGCCCGAGTGCGCCGAGTCTCGAGATTGCGACCTTTTACGCTCCGGCGGCCGGGGAAGCTTCCGTCGGAGGCGATTTTTTTGATGTCATCGCATTCAACGATCACCTGGTGGGAGTAGTCACAGGCGATGTTTCCGGCAAGGGACTCGATGCCGCTATCCATACGGCAGAGGCGAAGTACATGCTCAGAGGCATGGCTCACCAGAACCCGGACCCCGGATTCGTAATGCCGGCCCTGAACGGAGCTCTTTGCGCCTACACCGGAGACTTCACTTTCGTAACGCTGGTCTACATCCTGATCGACGTCAAAACTCACACCATGACCTATATTAACGCGGGCCACGAATTACCCATCGTGCTTTGCACTCTCACGCAAACTGTGCAGGAGCTGAAAACCAGCGGCCCGGCACTGGGAATAATAGACAACTATCACTACGCTGCGAGTTCGGCAAGCTCGAAAAGGACGATCTTCTGCTGTGCTATACAGATGGAATAACCGACGCTAAATCAGACGGTGAGCGGTTTGGCTGGGCCCGGCTGCTGAAAAGCGTCCGAAGCGCCCGGGCTAAGGATGCGCAGAGGCTGGTGGATCACATCATGAGAGCAGTCCGTTCTTTTGGTGGCGAAAAGCAGCCGGACGATCAGGTGATATTAGTCGTCAGACCCCGGATATGAAGGATCACAAGCCCATAATAAGGCCCGCAAGCCACCCCAGCGTCATAACGATGAGGACTATCGCCATTGCCCAGACGGCGATGTTGTAGATGCGGGAGTTCGTGTAATCACCCATTACGTCTTTGCGGTT
>CAVZJH010000080.1:0-8842 GCA_963775535.1 uncultured bacterium
AGCCGAGCATCAGGAAGAACCTGCCGATACACCATGGGGTTTCGCGCGTGGGAGTAGGTCCGGAAATGGTGAAGACAATGTCTTTATTGCGCGTGCCGCCAGCCCGCCCACGTCTTGATAAAACTGGCCGAATATCGCCACTACTGGACCCGGACCAGAACGCGTTCTTGTCGTGCGTATACGCAACCAGGAATGCGAATGGTATTATAAGAAGCGGTAACTCTGAACCAGGTGATTGTTCCGCAATTTGTCCTCTGCAGAGACCATTGTTTTCGTGTCCACAGGCGGGTTTACCTCCGTATAAAGCTCAGGTGAAGTCTACCATATCCGACTTCGCCGGTCAAAAAATCCTGCCACCTTCAAAATAGACAACAATTCGAGACAAACCAGTTGCACGTTTTGAATATTGGGATATAATGCTAGTGGAGAGTGACTTCGGGGGAGACATACAGTGGGGCGGGTTAACTATTACGAGTTACTCGGGGTAAGCCGGCGTGTGTCGCAGGAAACGCTCAAGCGAGCGTTTCGGTCGCGGCTCGTTACTTTACATCCGGACCATAATTCGGGTGATGCGCTGGCTGCCGAGCGGACGCGTGAAATAGTTGAAGCCTACCAGGCCTGAGCCGTCCACAGACTCGAAAGTTCTACGACATGAGTCTGGGCGATTCGATCAAGCCCTATGTGATTCCCTATCGCGATATCGCCCCTGAGTTTCCGCGCACATTATACAGAGTTTGACTTTCATATGCGCGCTGATCGCTATAGTCTACTGACTATGTCTCTCTCCAACCTGATGCTGGCGGACCGCAGAACGGTCTTTCGCCCCTCTTTGAACGGGCTGGCTGTGTCACCGGTCCAGCATAGCACGCATCGCGCATCAACTCAATCGTTTACCGTTGCCGGACAACTGCCGGATAGGCGCTAGCAGCCTGCGGATAAAGTGAAGAACGAGCATCGAACACCGGTGTTTCGGAAATCTTGTTCCCGAAACCTGAGCGCGTATCGGGAATAAAGTTCCCGATACACCGAATGGATGGCGACTTTATCTGACGGCTGCTAGTCCCCGCCTTCTAACTTCACCTGAAGCGTTCCTATACGTTGGCCAAGTTCCGGTTGCTCGCCCCAGGCTCTCTCGTGGCATCCGTCCCGATTGTCCAGTCTCCCTTCTCTTTTCGTGCTTCCCACCTTTCGCGTTTTCGTGATTAAACTCCCTTCGCTTCCACGCGAAGGAAAACCACGTTGTGCCGGCGAATGCATAACGAAATAAGGAGTGTGGTGATATGAAGGTTTAAGGCTTCACAAGCCGTTCGATATGCGGCTTCACGATGAGCCGATTCCGGAGATTGCTGAGGATGAAGTGCTGATAAAGGTTGCCTCGGTAGGGATTTGCGCGTCTGACGTGCACTACTACCGCAACGGCAAGATAGGTGATCTGGCCGCTGAAAAGCCGCATGTGCCGGGTCACGAGTTCTCCGGCACGGTCGTCAGGGTGGGCAAGGATGTTCAGGGGCTCGCCGAAGGCGCGCGTGTGGCCGTAGAGCCGAGCAAGTGCTGCAAGGTATGTCCAATCTGCAAGCAGGGATACATCAATCTTTGCCCTAATGTTACATTCTTCGGCACCCCGCCGGTTGATGGCACGCTCAGAGAATATGTCGCCTGGCCTGCCGAGCTGTGCTCGGAGGTATCTGATGCGTTGAGCTTCGATGAGGCTGCGATGGTTAAGCCGTTAGCGGTCGGCGTGTATGCTGTCGACCTTGCGGAGATGGCCGGGGGCGAAAGCGTTGTGATACTCGGTGTGGGGGCGGTTGGTTTGTCGGTCCTCCAGGCCGCCAAAATAGTCGGTGCAAGCAAGCTGATTGCGGTCGATCCTGTTCCCGAAGCGGCGAGCTCTTGCGCTGAAGTTGGGCGCGAATGCTGCTTTTGATCCCTCGGACCCGGATTCCACGGACCGGATAATGGAGGAAACCGGTGGGTTCGGCGCAGAGGTGGTTTTCGAGTGCGCCGGGATGCCGGAAAGCACCTGGCAGTCCGTTCGTCTCGCTCGGCCTAAAGGACGCGTCATGATAATCGGAATACCGGATGAGGACAGCTACAGCTTTCCCGCTTCTCTTTCGCGCAGGCGTGAGTTGACTATCCAAATGGTCAGGCGCAGCAAAAACACGACCGAGCGAAGCGTCGAGATGGTCGAAAGAAAAATGGTTAATGTGGCCTCGTTTGCCACCCACGTCTTCCCATTGGAGAGGGCCGACGAAGCGTTCCAGCTTGCAATGAACAAGACCGATGGCGTTTTGCGTGCGGTAATCCGCGTCAGCAATGGGTAATATCCATTTGTAACAAATGAGCTTTACGACGTAGTCGTAATAGGTGGTGGTCCTGCCGGGTTGTCGTGCGCGCTGTACAACGTCCCGGGCCAAACTCTTGACGCTGATCCTGGACAAGTCCCCAGGCGCGGGTGCTCTTGCTGCAACCGTCAAGATTGCGAACTATCCCGGCGTTCCCGGGCCTGTGCCCGGTGATGATTTGCTGGACACAATGCGCGAGCAGGCCTTGAGCTTTGGCGCTCAGTACGCAAAGGTCACAGTGCAGGCGGCGGATATCCTCTCCGACCCCAAGGTCTGTACACATCCGAGGGCGCATACCACGGCAAGACCGTGGTCATTGCTACCGGCGCCAGAGGCAGGCGAGACAAGATCGAAGGCGAAGAAGAGTTCACGGGCAGGGGTGTAAGCTACTGCGTAACGTGTGACGCGGCGTTCTTTACAGACAAGGACGCCGCAATCGTTGGGTACCATGAAGTTGCGCTGGAAGAAGCTCTGTTTCTCACACGCTTCGCTCGGATGGTTCACATGGTCTGCCCAAAAAGCCGGTTGAGCGGGCCTGTCGACCTGCTTAACGAGATTACGGCCGCCTCTAAGATTACCATTTACACAGATCTTGAGGCCATGCGCATCGTTGGCGAGCAGTTTGTGAGCGGCATTGTTGTCAAGAACGGGAGCGGCACGGAAAGCACCCTGGCGGTGGAGGGCGTGTTTATGCTCTTGACAGGAACGGCGCCGGTTACGGACTTCATTGGCGGCGCCGTGAAGACTCACGCCGAGGGTTGTATCGATGCGGACTGCCATGCCGCCACCAATGTGCCCGGAGTCTACGCGGTCGGCGATGTTACGTGCATGCATCCGAACCAGGCGATAATCGCGGCAGCGGAAGGCGCTATTGCGGCGCTGAGCATAGATAAATTTCTCTCGGGTAGAGAGCGAACGAAAGTGGATTACATGTAGGGTTCGTCGAAGTATGCGACAGCTGTGTCCGAAGGCGTCAAATATAGTCGCTTCGGCGCAGTCAGGATGCTGCCATCGTTCGGTCTCGGTCGACAAACCCAACAAGATGCCTTTGCCGTGGCGCCTCGCTCGTTGAACCGACCGCTTCCATGCTGTAGAATACGTTATAGACTTCACCATGTACTGTTTCTCCGGAGGAAATCAGCAATTGCATACCACAAGACTCGGACGCACCAACTTGACCGTTACCCGCACAGCATTCGGCGTGCTGCCTCTGCAGCGCGTGGATATGCCGGAATCGGTGCGAATCCTGCGCAGAGCCTATGACGCGGGGATCACGTTTTATGATATGGCGAGAGGCTACACAGACAGCGAGGAGAAGATCGGGAATGCGCTTTCGGACGTTCGAGGTTCCATCGTCATAGCAACGAAGAGCGGTTTAACCACCAAGTCGGGAATTCTGGCCGATCTCGAGACCAGCTTGAAGAGCCTGCGCACGGATTATGTGGATATTTTCCAACTGCATAACCCGAGCGTGCTTCCGAATCCTGAGGATCACGAATCGTCATACGCGGCGCTGGTAGAGGCGCGGGAAAAAGGCATGGTGCGCTTCATTGGGGTCACGAATCACCGGCGGGAGACGGCTATCGCCGCGCTAGACTGCGGATTGTATGATACTCTCCAATATCCTCTGTGCAGCATTTCTTCTCCGGAAGACCTGGCGATCATCGACCGATGCCGTGCAAGCGATGTCGGGTTGATAGCCATGAAACCGCTTTCGGGCGGGCTGCTCACAAATCTGCGTCCGGCGTTTGCCTTCCTGCGGCGCTTCGAGAACCTGGTGCCGATTTGGGGCGTCCAGCGAATGAATGAGCTGGAGGAGTTGCTTGCGGCGGATGCAAACCCGCCCGCGTTTGACGATGAAATGCGGGAGGCCGTCGAGCGCGATAGAAAAGAGCTTGCGGGTGACTTCTGCCGGGCCTGTGGGTATTGCCTGCCGTGCCCGGAGGGAATTCCGATACCGATGGCCGCGAGAATGGGCGTGCTGCTCCGCCGCATGCCGTACAAGCAGTTTCTCTCGGACGAACGGGACAAGACCATGCATCGCGTTGAAAACTGCACGGGCTGCGGCAGTGCAGCTCGCAATGTCCGTATTCTCGGACACCCCGGCACTGCTCAAGAAAATGCTCGCTCAGGACCGATGCGTTTCGCCTGGAGCATTCCCGGAGCCTGTAGACTCGGGGCTTCATTTATGCTAATCTTTGTCAACGACACTTGCCCACAAATGAAAGGTGACCATCTCTTATGAGCGATATATTCCGACTGAGCGCGCAGCCGCGGCCGCCGATGGAGATTGTGCGCATTCTCGAATCCGGCTCTTCGGAGGTGGATCAATACCTTGGACACGATATTTATGTTAACCCTGACTCCGGATACCTGGCCAGGCAAAGACAACGCCTGGTCGAGACAGTAAAGCTCCACGCGCAAAGGGTGGGAGACAAGCCGACGTATCTCCTGCGTGCGCCGGGGAGGCTGAATGCGTTTCTCGAATATCTGGATATGTGCGACGGCGATCACATGTCCACCACAATCGACGGCGACATTCCGGTAGCGGTTTCGGTGCGCGATGACGATATCCTGGATGTTGCGAACGTTAACCCGCTCTTCAGCGCCGATCAGCTTTGCATTTCGACGGAGTTCGAGAGATTCGCGAGCGCTGGGTGGGAGAAATACGCGGATGAGATGGAGGACAACTGGGACAACAGGTCACTGGTATATCCTCACCACGGTCGTCTTCAGGGAAATTGGCTGAACTATCTTCTTAGCCCGTATATGAGGGTGATGTGGGATAACCCCGAGGTGAAGCTGAAGGGCGCTGACATGACATTTGGGGCCGCGACCGCGCCATTTCGCGCCGGGACAAGCTCATCATCGGCAGTGGTCGTGCTTTCATTTCTCTGCATCCTGCTCTCGAACCAGGATCGCCTGCCCGCGACCAGCATACAGAAGGTGTGCAAGCTCCTCGGTGAGGCGGAATGGTATGTCGGAACGCACGGTGGGGCCAACGATCAGACGACAATCCTGCGCAATTCTCCGAACTCGGTATTGTATAACCGTCACTCACTGCCCGAGCTCGATTCGACGCCGCTTCCGTTTGTGCGAGGGGTCCACGTGGTTCTGGCGAACTCTCTGTGGGAAGTCAACAAGACTCTTGGCGGCAACCAGAGCTTCAACATGAGGAAGGGCTGGATGCAGATGGGCGATGAGATGATGAAGCTTATTATTGCCGCCGTGCGAGATGCTCAGAGCAAAGGCCTGGCCTCCGGTGATGGCTGGCTTTCCAGGATGGTGAGTGATCGCTTCGGATTCACCGCCGGTTCCGAACTGCCGCTGCTGGAATCTCACCCCGAGTATTGGGAGATGATAGAGAAGAACTACCACAAATTCGGCAGTCTCCACGAGGACATTCTAGGTATCCCCGAAGCAGCTATTACGGAGATGATCATGCTCCTGCCCGTCAAAATAACCCCGGAGCACGCGGGCCGCATATTCGGAAAGGACCGGCAGGCAATCGAGCGGTACTGTATACTCGTCCGCGCAGAAGGACGGCGGCTACCACATACGCACTACAGCCCGATTCTTCCATCGTGAAAACGATATCGGAAGGCCGCTCGAGCGCATTTTCCTCGAAGCCGAGCGCCGTGTGGTGTCCGGGGAGCTTTCACCCGATTCCCCCGAATATGATCAGTATCGCGTGAGGGTGGGAGAAATGGTCGACGAACTGCAGGACGCCCTTTGTTTCGATTTCCGGGTTTCCAACCCTCAACTGGATCTGCTCCTTACTATCGCCAGACGCGGGCCGGGTTACCTGGGAGGAAAGCTTACCGGGGCAGGCAAGGGAGGCTGCGTCTCCATTCTCGTCCGCGAGGATTTCTCGGAAGCGATGTGCCATTATCTGGACCATGAGACATTACAATAAACCCGAGCGATTCGAGGTTTACAAGCAGATTCTTGAGGACGAACGCGAGCACTGCCAGCCGGGGACTCCCGAGCATCGAGTCGGCCGAGGAGCGAATAAGAATCCTCGATTCAGCCCTGGCATCCATTCCCGAACAGCGAAGGGTTATCACTTTTAGCCGGGGGGCGTGTGTGCTTGAACTGCCCGTGATCGTTTGATTGTATATTACCTGAGGCGCGGATGAATACCGACCACATAACCAAGATCTCGCACGAGCTCGATCTGAACCCCAGGCAGGTTCAGGCCACTGCCCAGCTTTTGGAGCAGGATGCGACCGTGCCGTTCATCTCCCGCTACCGCAAGGAGGCCACCGGCTCGCTCGACGAGGTCGAGATCACGAGCATTCGTGACAGGCTCGATCAACTGGTCGAGCTGGACAAGCGCCGGGAAGCGATCCTTGCGTCGCTCATAGAGCGTGATCTCCTTACCGACGATCTAAACGGCAAATTCTCGCGGCCGAAACAATGGCCCGGCTCGAGGACATTTACCTTCCATTTCGACCCAAGCGCCGCGCGCGCGCGACAATCGCTCGGGAGAAGGGCCTCGAAGCATTGGCGCAGATGATTCTAGCCCAGGCCGACAATCCTCCAATCGATCCCGAAGCCGAGGCGATGGCATTCGTGAATGAAGAAAAAGGGGTTGCCTCCGCAGAAGAAGCCCTGGCAGGCGCGCGAGACATAATCGCCGAGGTGGTGAACGAGGATATTCGCGCACGAACCCACATGCGTGAGCTTTATGCGTCAAGCGGCGCCATCAGCACGAGCGTGGTCAAGGACAAAGAGGAAGAGGGAGCCAATTACAGAGACTATTTCGACTGGCGCGAGAGCGTGACTACCGCGCCTTCGCACCGGGTGCTGGCGATGCTGCGCGGCGAAAATGAGGGGTATCTGCGCCTGCATATCTCCCCATCGCAGGACGAAGCTCTTGAATTGCTTGGCGACATGTTCGTGAGGGGGAATGTTCCGGCATCGGATCAGGTCGCGCAGGCGGTGAATGACTCTTATAAATGCCTGCTCGGACCTTCGATGGAGACAGAAATCCGTGCGGAGCTGAAGTGCCGGGCCGATGAGGAAGCTATCCGTGTCTTTACAGCGAACCTCCGCCAACTGCTCCTCGCGCCGCCGTTGGGCCAGAAGAATGTTCTCGCGATCGATCCCGGCTTTCGCACCGGCTGCAAAGTTGTCTGTCTGGACCGGCAGGGGAAGCTGATTCACCACGACACAATCTACCCGCACACCGGCGAGCACAAGCTCACAGAAGCGGGCCGAAGAATTACGGAGCTTTGCAAGAAGTTCAGGACCCAGATCATCGCCATCGGCAATGGCACGGCGGGGCGCGAGACGGAGAGCTTTGTCCGAGGGCTCGATTTGCCTGGCCAGATTCCTGTGGTTATGGTCAATGAATCGGGAGCGTCGATTTATTCGGCCTCGGAAGCAGCTCGTGAGGAGTTTCCCGATCAGGATGTGACTGTGCGCGGCTCGGTATCAATCGGACGCAGATTGATGGATCCATTGGCAGAGCTCGTAAAGATCGATCCGAAGTCGATTGGAGTGGGGCAGTATCAGCACGACGTGGACCAAAGCGCCCTGAGGCGGAGTCTCGACGACGTGGTGGAAAGCTGTGTAAACGGTGTCGGTGTGGACGTTAATACCGCGAGCAAGCAGCTTCTCACATACGTATCCGGCCTTGGGCCGGCGCTTGCTGAGAACATACTTAAGTTCCGCGATGAGAACGGCCCATTTGACTCACGCGCTCAGTTGAAGAAGGTCAAGGGTCTCGGTCCAAAGGCTTTCGAGCAAGCCGCCGGTTTCCTGCGCATTCCCAGCGGCAAGAACCCCCTCGACGCAAGCGCGGTGCATCCCGAGAGCTACTGCATCGTCGATAGAATGAGCGCCGACCTTGGCTGCACGGTGATGGAGCTTATGGGCAGTGAGACTCTGCGCAGAAAGATCAAGCTGGATCATTACAAATCCGACTCGGTCGGTCTACCGACGCTCCGCGACATTATGGAAGAGCTTGCCAAGCCGGGCCGCGACCCGCGCGAGCGCTTTGAAGTCTTTCAGTTCGCGGACGGCATTGAAAAGGTCGAGGACCTGAAAGTGGGCATGAAGCTGCCTGGCATAGTCACCAACGTGACAGCCTTCGGAGCATTCGTGGATATCGGCGTTCACCAGGACGGTCTGGTGCACATCAGCCACCTCGCGGATAAGTACGTAAGAGATCCCAATGAAGTAGTGAAAGTCCAGCAGCAGGTCAAAGTCACGGTGATCGGCGTCGACATCCCGCGCGCTCGGATTTCTCTTTCGATGAAGGCGAACCCGGGGGTGAGAGTATGATCGTCAGATGGTTATCGGACGCAGGAACAAATGGAGTGACAGCCAGTTGGGGTTTGGTAGCGGAGGTCGGGTTCGAACCGACGACGCCCCGGGTATGAGCCGGGTCCTCTAACCAACTGAGGTATTCCGCCACGCACGAATATACTACCAGAATCCTCCTTATCCGTCAACGTGAATCGCCTCGTGCAATTGCGTGCAATTGCGTCGTA
>CAVZJH010000081.1:0-10633 GCA_963775535.1 uncultured bacterium
CGCCCTTAGCCCGCGGGCTTTGCTGCCGGTTTTCCATCCCCCGTCATGACGCTCACTTGACCCAGTTTCCTCCGCAAACCTATAATGTAATCGATGAAACCACTCCTCAACAAAGTCGATGCGGTCCTGTTCGACCTCGACGGGACTCTTGTAGACACTAATATCGACTTTCCTCTGATGAAGCGGAGGATGATCGAGCTGGCCTCCGAACAAGGCATAGCCTCGTCGGCTCTGGCGAATCTGGATATCCTCGCAATCGTCGATTACGGGGTTGATTTTCTCATTTCACTCGGCAGCCGGGAACAAGCCGCGCGCTTGCGTGAGACAGCGATGATGGTGCTTGAGGATATGGAAATGCGCCATGCCCGCGCCACTCAACAGATTCCCTTCGCCAGGGAACTTGTGGCGACGCTCAGCAGTAACGCAATTAAGACAGGCATAGTAACCAGAAACTGCCGCAAGGCGAGCGAGCTGTCTCTCAAAATAGTAAAGGTTGAGCCGGATGTGCTTATTTGTCGCGAGGACGCAGCAAGGCACAAGCCGCACCCGGAACCGCTTCGCCTGGCACTGGATCGTTTGGGTGTATGTGCTGAAGCCTCAATAATGATTGGCGACCACATCATGGATATCATGAGCGGCAAGGCGGCGGGAATGAAGACCATCGGCATATTGCGTGGCGAACGTCCGGACGATTTCTTCGCGCAGATAAAGCCGGATTTCGTGACGCGTGACCTTAGGGAGGTGCTGTGTGCGATTATCCGTTGCGATCGTTAACTGGAACACCACCGGCCTCCTGATGGACTGCCTAAGCTCTATCGAACGGTATCCGCCCCAGGGGGAATACGAAGTCATCGTGGTCGACAACGCGTCGGCGGACTTCGATGAGACGAGTATCCGAACGCGCTTTCCAAACACTAAGCTGATCGTCAACTCAGAAAACCAGGGTTACGCCGCGGGTAACAACCGGGCAATCGAAGTGTCTTCAGGCGACTTTGACTGCTGCTCAACCCGGATACGCAGGTCAAGGAAAACGCTCTTGAAGCGCTGGCCGGGTTCATGGAACACCACCCGGAAACTGCGGCGGCGGGGGCAAGACTGGTGCGTCCGGACGGTTCGACCGACAAATCCGTTCGGTCATTCCCCTACCCCGGCGCTATCGCGTGGGAGTTTCTGGGGCTTTCCAGGCTTTTCCCGAAGAACAGGATCGTGGGGGCCTACAGGATGCGCGGCTTCACCTACGATACTCTGGCCGAAGTAGACCAACCATGGGCGCATGCCTTATTCTGAGCCGGCGGGCAATTGAGCACGTTGGGCTTTTTGATCTGCAGTTCCCGATCTTCTTCAACGAGGTCGACTGGCTCTACCGCGCCAAGCAAAAAAGCTACAAAGTTCACTTTTTACCCGACGCCGAGGTCGTTCACGTGGGCGCAGCCGGCACAAAGCAAGTCGAGCGCCGTAAAATGGTCAGTGAATCGCACGATTCGCTGCTCAAGTTCTACCGCAAGCATTTTAAGGGCAGCTTGCCGGCGCCGGTGTATTATTTCACCGTCGCCTGCATACGAGCAAGCATTCTTTTAAGAATCGTGCATGAACACTCTCGCGACTGCTTCGCAGCGCTGTCGTGTTCAGCGCGAGGGGAACGAGAATAGCAAAGACCGCTATTTTCGAAGGAATCGCGGATGAAACCTTTCGCGACTGCGCCTGCGGCGAGTCACTGTCGGCTTCACCGCGAAGGGATGAAAATGCCTTCGGCATTTTCAGAGGAGCCATAGTTGATCAATAACGAGCCTGATATCACCGTAAGCATAGTGAACTGGAACACCAGGGAAGAACTCCTGAGGTGTATCAGGTCGGTGCTGTCCCAGGCCGGCTCCGTTCGAACCGAGGTCATTGTAGTGGACAATGCCTCAGACGATAGCAGCGCGGCTGGTGTCCAGTCTGAGTTCGGAACCAACATCACGTTGATTGCCAACGAGAAGAACGTCGGCTTTAGCGCCGCGCACAATCAAGCCATCGGCCTCTCGCGCGGGCGTTACATCCTGCTCCTTAATCCCGATTGCACCCTGCTTGCACCCGATGTCCTCCGGAAAATGATGGACTATATGGACGAAAACCGCGGCGTGGGGATGCTGGGTCCCAGGATAGTCAACCCGGACGGCTCTCTTCAATACTCCGCGCGGCATTTCCCTACAATGCTGGCCGCTGGGTTTCGCCACACCCTTCTCGGAAAAGCGTTCCCGAAGAACCGATACGTGCGCCGTTACATGATGACCGATTGGAGCCACGACGAGACTGCGGAAGTGGACTGGCTCTCCGGTGCGGCGCTCATGGTGCGGCGAGAGACCTTTGCTCATATCGGGGTTCTCGACGAGAGGTTCTTTATGTACCTTGAGGACGTGGACTGGTGTAAGAGAGCGCATATCGGCGGGTGGCGCGTGGTGTATTATCCGCTGGTTTCAGTTGCTCACAGGATAGGAACCGCCAGTGACCAAAACGCGGTGCCCATGATCCGGCAGCACCACGCGAGTATGCTTCGGTATTTCCTGAAATACAACGCGCGAAGCCCAAAAGTGCTGCTGACTCCGCTTGTAATGCTCGCGCTTTGGATCAGAGCGCAATCGCGGATCAGGTTAGTGAAGGCCGGCGATTAATCCGGGGGCCTCGCCTCCGGACCCCTAACTCGCTCAAGCCGCAAGATCGACGTCGTCCGGGGCGTGTGTGGCGCCGGAATGTGCGATCCAGTTGTCACAATCCAACCGAGAGCAGTAGAACATCTTCTTCCGGACCCCGTCCGCCATGATCACATCGGCTATGTATGCATGATCGCACCGCACACACAGCAGCGGATCCATTATCTTTATCACTTTAAGCTTGCTCTTCGATGGATTTGTCATGATCTCCTCTAAAAATGGCCGAAGGGCATTTTCGTCCCTTCCGCGGTGAAACCCCTCGGGGCGACAGTAGTATCGCCAGATACTGCGAAAGCCCGACAGCGTTCTTCCGCAGGAAGAATGCGAGAGGTTTCATCCGCGATTCCCTCGAAAACAGCGGTTTTTGCTATTTTCGTTCCATTAATCGCGCGTTGATGTCGGACAATACCTCAGGCTGCCTGAACAACCTCTTGATTCGGGCGATTGCCTGGCATTCTGACTTGCAGAATCGGAACAGATGACGAAGCTGATCGACAGCCAGCAGTTGCTGCATCTTGTCCTGAGTCGCCACGAGGTCGCACTACCCCGTAGTGCTCGCGGATTCCGCGGATAATATCGCTGAGCCCCACAAGGAAGCTCCAGTCAGAAGCATGAGCCCGTTCGATGTTCAGCACCACGTTGTAGTGCCCGGCATTCGCCAGACGCTCCAATGTAAATGCCACAGCCTTGAGCGAGGTCCTGGTAATGTTCCCTCCGATGAGCAGGACAGGAACGCCTTCCGCATTCTTAAGCCTAATCTCGAAGCTTTTACCCACCTCTTCCGACATGCAACCTCCAAAATACTATATCGGGTAAGCATTCTTCTATAATTAGGTATTCCACACCGGACTTTGACCTTGCTACGTTTGCGTGCTAAAATCCTCAAGACATGGAAAAGATGTTGGACGCATTCATAGAACACCTTCGGGTGGTCAGGCAGGCAAGCGAACATACGCTGAGGAACTATTCAGTGGATGTGATAGACTTCCTGCGCTTCACGAGCGAGGCCGAGGCGCCGGTCAACCAGCTTCTTGTTAGGCGCTACCTGGCCCACCTGCAGAAAACGGGGCACGCGAAAAGCACGACCGCGCGGAAAGTGGCCGCGCTGAGAAGCTTCTTCCGTTACCTCGTAAAAAGGGAGATCATTGAAGCCGACCCCACGGAAGGCATCCGAGCGCCGAAGCAGCCGCGCAAGCTGCCAAAGGTCGTTCAGGAAGATTTTATCACTGGGTTGATGGCTGCGCCCGACACAGCCACAGCCATTGGGCTTCGCGACCGAGCCATTTTGGAAACCCTGTATTCGACCGGGCTGCGCGTAAGCGAACTCCTCGGTCTAAAGACCAGCGACGTACTGGGCGGGAGGGACGAACTGCGCATCGTCGGGAAACGTAACAAAGAAAGGATCGTACTGATTGGGTCCGCGGCGCTGGATGCTGTTGCCGGCTACCTGAGTGGAGGCCGTCCGAAACTTGCCGCGAAGAGCAGCGTTTCCACGGACGCGCTGTTTCTTGGCCATCGGGGAACTTCGCTTGTTTCGAGTTCGGTGCGGAGGATTGTAAACAAGCACGTCGAATCATTAAGCAAGTCGCTCACTATCAGCCCGCACACCCTGAGGCACAGCTTCGCGACCCATCTGATGAACCATGGGGCCGACCTGAGGAGCGTGCAGGAACTGCTGGGCCATGAAAGCGTGACGACAACTCAGATTTATACGCACGTTTCCAGGGAAAGGTTAAAGGAAGTATATGACCGCGCTCATCCGCGGGCATCCGCCCAGAGCGAGCGCTTGGAGAAATGAGCAAAGGCGAAATAAATGGAATATAAAATGCACGCAACGACCATTCTCGCGGTCAAGAAGGACGACAAGATCGCCATCGCGGGTGATGGTCAGGTGACACTGGAAAATACAATAATGAAAGCTACCGCGCGCAAGGTGCGCAGGATATACGACGATAAGGTCCTGATGGGGTTTGCAGGCGCGGTTGCCGACGCTCAGGCCTTGAGCGACAAGTTCGAGGCCAAGCTGAGGGAAGCGCATGGAAACCTGAAGCGGGCGGTGATCGAGTTTGCCAAGGAATGGCGGACGGACCGAGTGCTGCGCAGGCTCGAAGCGATGATGATTGTCGGCAACCAGGAGTATCTGTTGGTGATCTCAGGAAATGGAGAAGTGATCGAGCCGGACGAGGGGATAGCGGCCATCGGCTCCGGTGGGGCTTTTGCGGCGGCGGCGGCGAAGGCGCTCGTCCGAAATACCGATATGACTCCGCGGCAAATCGTGGAGCAGGCACTGAACATCGCCGCGGATATATGCATATACACTAACCACCAGATTACCGTGGATGAGCTGTAACCAGGAGAACAAAACATTGAAAAACCGTGAAGAACTCACTCCGAAACAAATCGTGGCGGAGCTGGACAAATACATAGTTGGCCAGGACAAAGCCAAAAAGGCGGTGGCTGTCGCTCTGAGAAATCGATTTCGCAGGCGGCAGCTTTCCGAGGACCTGAGGGAAGAGGTTATTCCCAAGAACATACTCATGATCGGGCCGACCGGCGTCGGAAAGACCGAGATTGCCCGGCGGCTTGCGAACCTCGCGAATGCGCCGTTTATAAAAGTGGAAGCAACCAAGTTCACTGAAGTAGGTTACGTCGGCCGGGACGTGGACTCTATGGTTCGCGACCTCGCGCAGCGCGCGGTTGCTATGATCGAAGCGGAAAAAATGGACGAAGTCCGCCCTGTAGCTCAGCAGCGCGCCTTGGAAAAGGTGCTGGACCTTCTCGAACCTCCGGCAAGGCGCGCGGGACAAGCGGCCGTGCCGAAACAGTGGATGGACTCGCTGCAGAGCGCGATGGGCCACATATTCCCCGGAACAGGCAACCCACCACCCCCTCCCGAAGTTGAGGAGGAGGAAGAAGGGACGACGGACGAATACACCCGCGACCAGATCGAGCGCAAGGAGCGCATTCGGGAGCGCCTTCTCCAACAACTCCTGGCTGGTGAGCTTGAGGAACGGGAAGTTGTGATCGAAGTCGAAGACACGGCAATGCCTCATTTCCAGGTCTTCGGTCAGCAGGGGCTGGAAGAAATGGGCATGGATATGTCGGGAATGCTCGGCAACCTCTTCCCCAAGCGACGGAAGCGAAAGCGGGTGACGGTGGCCGAGGCGAAATCTATCCTCGCCGACGAGGAAGCCCGCTCTATGATCGACCAGGACGCGATCACGCGCGAGGCAATCGAGCGGACCGAGCAGGATGGAATTATATTCGTCGATGAGATGGACAAAATAGCAGGTAGAGAGAATGAAGGAGGCCCGCAGGTCTCCAGAGAAGGCGTGCAGCGCGACATACTCCCCATAATCGAGGGCTCGACTGTTATGACGAAATTCGGCCCCGTCTCCACGCAGCACATCCTGTTCGTGGCCGCGGGGGCGTTCCACGTGTCCAAGCCATCGGACCTGATACCCGAACTCCAGGGACGCCTTCCGATCCGCGTCGAGCTCGACAGCCTTACGGAAGCCGATTTCGTGAGAATATTGACCGAGCCAAAGAACGCGCTCACGAAGCAGTACAGCGCGCTCCTGGCGTGCGAGGGAGTCGACGTGGCGTTTACGGACGACGGAATTCGGAGATAGCAAAGATCGCAGCCGAAGTGAACAGCTCGATGGAAAACATAGGCGCCAGGCGTCTGCAGACGATCCTTGAGCGACTTCTGGAGGATGTGTCGTTCGCCGCGCCGGACATAGAAGAGAAGAAGATCGTGGTCGATGCGCCTTACGTTCGGGACAAATTGAACGACATCGTCAAAGACGAGGACCTGAGCCGCTACATACTGTAAATCTCCGAATACGGTTCCTCGAAACCCGTCAGTTGCTTCGGCTCCGAAGGAGCCGGAGCCGGGCCCGCGGGGCTCGAGATGCGAATGCTTTGGGTGGTGAACCCCTTCTGGGGGCGATTTCCGAATCGCCACCTCTAACTTAACCGGGATTTCCGAATCCCGGAAGCTCTCTGGCAGATCAGGCGACGCGCTGTGAGGGCATCTGATCCCACACGCGCCCTTCCAGCATACGCCCAGCGCGTTTCTTGTTCACCCCGCCCCATTGCTTAAAGAAGAACGGCAGGCCTGAGGCGACACACTTGTCCCTGATCTGTGTGACCCACTCCTTAGACAGAGGCCGCGCACCGGGACCCGACTCACCGCCCAGAATTACCCAGTCGATCCCATTCAGATCCAGACTTGGCAGTGGTCCGAGAAGCGGTTCCACGGACAGGAACTTTATAGCCGCGCCGGTCTTGCGAAGGCAGTCCACGCGAGGCAGAACTTCCTCAGATTCCACGCTGACGCCCATCCATATGTTGGGTGCCCACGGCAGCAGGGAATCAAGCTCCAGCAGCCGATCCGCGCGCTTGGTCAGAACCTGAAATCGATGCCAATGACCCGCTTCATAACCTCGAACACGCGCAGGATGAAGTCGGTGGAGACATCCGCGTGAAAAAGGTCGCTCATCGAGTTGACGAAGATCGACTGCGGCTTTTTCCAACTAAGGGGAAGAACAAGCGTATGTTCGTGAGTCGTGAGCTCAAAACCGTTTTGATAATTAGGCTGCCCCATAGCCTGCAACCGATACGTCATGCGTTCTGCATAGCAGTGCGCGCAGCCTGCACTGATCTTGGTGCAGCCGGTTACGGGATTCCAGGTGGACTCGGTCCATTCGATTGACGTGTTTGTGCCCATAGCTGGTTTACTATTAATGGGGCGCGATGGGTTCCCTGCGTTTGGATGGTAGTTGCCGATAACCACCTGCCGATGCTGATAATTCGCGGGCGAGCGCACCGAAGGGCCACTCCCCAGAGCCGGACAACTGACCGCGTGATGTAGCAAGAGGCGAGAGGTTGATCGCTTCCGGCAGGGGGTCATCTCTGCGTTTCAGTTTTGGTTCACGGAGTACCGCGCGACTTGATGAACTCTGCGAATTTTGACGCGAGTTGTTCCGGCGTAAATTCGCATGTCTTCCAGGCAAGCTTGCCGGCAAGCAGAGGGCTCTTCCTAGCGACTTCTCGCTTATCCACATTGTGCCAAACTGGCAATATGCGTGATCTACCATCATCCTCTGCTAGTGCAATCATTGCGCTAACCTCGCTATCAGGCCACGTCTTCTTGGCGTCAAAAAAGCTAGGCGATAGAACAACAATACCGTAACGCGAAGACAGCAGGCATTCATTTATCTTTTGATACAAATCATCTCCAATTGTTAGCTCATACTCCGCGTACCAAACGCTCATACCATTCCTAATAAGTGCCTCAGCCAGAGGACCAATCAAGGCGACCTTATCCTCTGAAGCATGTGAAATAAAGAAATCGCGCATTTTGATGTCCTCGTTTTCTTTCAGCATAGTTCTCTGGTACGTCTGGCCAGATACTCACCAGTTGACATTGCAAGTTCTTACGCACCCGGTCGTCTGCACCGCGGACCATTTTGAGGTAATTCAGTTTTCCTTCGATGATTCTCTTTAGCGGCGGTTTTGGACTGCGCGTGGGATGGCGATAAAACTCTTCATGATGCCTTGCCTGCGCAGCTTCCAGTCCATGAGTCCGCCAGTCGTGGATCATCGCGCGGATATCTCGTATGAACTTACGCGGTACATTGACACGGCTGTTCACTGTCAGGCCAGTAACTGACTGGCGTGTAGTGTTGTGGTATAGGTGTATCTTGCCTGGATGGATTAGAAAACCGTTTTGCTTGATGACTTCTTTCAGCCTTCTACCGATGCTAACATTCCCATCATCGTCTACTTCTGCAACCTCAGATGAAAAAGCACCCTTTCGTTTGGAAAACGTCATGTCATCCGCGTACCGGGTATAGAAGCATTGGTGTTCGGAAGCCAAACGCTGCAATTGGGAGTCCATACGATAACAAATCATATTGGAAACCACAGGCGAAGTTGGGGCACCTTGCGGAAGGGCTCCTTTGTGACAACAGATTTGAGCCAAAACTGTCGCCGCTTTCGGGCGCGCACCAAAAGGCTCTGCCATGAACAAACCCCGCACCCTCCCAAAATTGATCGCCGGAAAGAAATCTTTAAGATCTATATTGAGAACCAACCGACGCTTAGTGTGCGCCATGGCATTTGTAACGATAGATCTATCTCGAGTGAAACCATGTGCGGCGACTCCTATGTCGACATTATCCTGGAGAAAATCTGCGAAGCGACGCTGGATATTCTTCAATTCCTCCCTTGGTGCCTGTATGGTTCTCACGCCGCCATTTCGCTTACTAATTGAAAATGTTCTGTACCGCTCTCTCTCGGCTCTACCGTAAAGAAGAAAGCGCAGTTGCTGGGCTGAAGTCCCCAGAAGCTGGGCTACATCCTCAATGGAATCTAGCTTTTCAAAGATTGATTGAGTCGTAAGTACAGACATAACTAGCCCTAAGGTGATTGGCACCGGGTGTTGCCAGATTTCTCTTATCGCAAACTCCATGTCAAGCTAATACATAGTCACGTTAACATAGACACGGTAAAGGAGGTAAGGATCAAAGTCGTAACAGTGATACCTTCGTAAACAGGCTGCGGAGCACAGCCCATCGAGTAATCCTCTGCAACAACCCGGTGCCAAACTTGGACAATCACTACTTTTCGTTTTTCCGGAAAAGATGAGGATAAAACAAATCCTCTCAGCTATGCGGCCACTAGGGAAAATCAGTCTACTCTCTACTCCTCAACAATCCTAATATGCAGTTCCTTCAACTGAGCATCGTCCACAGTCGACGGCGCGTCGGTCATGGGGTCGATGCCGGTCGCGGTCTTCGGGAAGGCCATCACCTCTCGGATGTTCTCCTCGTCGGTGAGGAGCATAACGAGGCGGTCGATGCCGGGCGCGATTCCGCCGTGCGGCGGCGCGCCGAACTCGAAGGCCTCCATCAGGTGATGGAACCGGAGCTGGATGTCCTCGTCGCTCACGTTGATCAGCTTGAAGACGCGGTTCTGGATGTCGCGGCGATGGATTCGGATGCTTCCGCTGGCAACCTCGCGGCCATTGCACACCAGGTCATAGGCCTGCGACCGCACGCGGCCCGGATCGCTCTCCAGGAACTCCATGTCAGCCTCGTGAGGCATCGTAAACGGGTGATGCGTGGCGTCCCAGCGGTTCTCGTTTTCTTTCCACTCGACCAGCGGGAAATCGATCACCCACGCAAACGCAAGAATGCTGTCGTCGCGCAGGCCGAGACGGGTTCCCATCTCATTTCGCAGGTTCGCAAGTGTCTCCGCGACCACCTTCGGGCGGTCCGCGACTATCAGCAGCAGATCTCCGGTCGCTGCGCCGGCGCGCTCGACGATCGCAGCGATCTCTTCGTCTTTTAGGAACTTCGCAATCGGCGACTTGATGCCTTCGGGTGTCAGCGCGATAGTCGCAAGACCCTTCGCGCCGAACTTCTTCGCCATTTCGGTGAGTTCGTCAATCTGCCCGCGGCTGTAAGTCGCGCAGCCCAAGGCGCAGATTCCCTTGACCTGCTCGGCGCTCTGGAAGACTTTGAACTCGGTCCCCTTTGCAACGTCGGTGATGTTGTAAAGCTCCATTCCAAAGCGCAGATCGGGCTTGTCGATGCCGAACCGGTCGATCACGTCATCGTAGGTCAGGCGGGGGAGCGGCTTAAAAGCAAGTCTCTTACTGGAAAGCTTCTCCACGACCTGTTCAATAAGCGGGCTGAGCATGTCGAAAATATCTTCCTGCTTTACGAACGACATCTCGAGGTCGAGCTGTGTAAACTCCGGCTGCCTGTCCGCCCTCGGGTCCTCGTCCCTGAAGCACTTGGCGATCTGATAATAGCGGTCGAACCCGGCAACCATCAGAAGCTGCTTGAGCTGCTGCGGACTCTGCGGAAGCGCGTAGAAATGACCGGGATAAAGACGCGCGGGCACGAGGTAGTCCCTGGCGCCCTCAGGCG
>CAVZJH010000082.1:0-13368 GCA_963775535.1 uncultured bacterium
TTACGCTCGCTCCGGGCATCTCGCTCAATATGAGCAGGTCGGGGCCGTCACTTTCGTTCGGTCCGAGGGGCGCCAAGTTCACCGTCGGCCCAAGAGGGACACGAACCACCTTTGGAATCCCGGGCACCGGCCTCTACTATACATCCACCAATTCAGGCGGAGCGCAATCGCGCAGCAGATCTCGCGGCCCAGCCCCGCAGCCAGCGCCACCCGCTTCGCACCTGGACCTTGGTTTCTTCGAGCGTCTGGTGACACCGCCTGAGGAGCAGCAGTTCGTCGACGGGCTGCGCCAGATGGCGGGTGGAAACAAGGACGCTGCGCTGGGTCATCTGATGAACGCATCTCATTTAGCCGATGGCGCACTCATGGCCGGTTGGCTGTGCCTGGAGAAACAGGACTTCTTCAGAGCTGAAAGATACCTGGACACCGCGCTTACTCGTGAGAGCGAGATCGGAAAGCTGTTTGGCAAATACGGCATATCGCCCCACATCGAGCTCGCCGTTGCCGATGAACTGACCGCGCACCTGAGTGCTACGCCTACCGCCGCGCGCCTCGCCATGGCCGCCGTTTTCCAGCGGCAGCAGCGATGGCAGGAGGCCCTCGACATTCTAAAGCAGCTCTACCAGGCGCATCCCGAGGACATGGTGATCCGGCTCTCGGTAGTTGAACTTCTAATGCATATAAAACCCAATGACCGCTCCGCGAGCGAGCAGGTGGTGAGGCTCTCGGAAGGAGTCGCGGACGACTCTGAGGTGCACGCGGCGATCTTGCTCTATAAGTCGCGGGCGCTGCGCGTTCTGGGTCTGCTGGCTGCGGCAATCGACACGCTTTCGGATTGCCTGAAAAAGAAAGGCTGCCCCGAGGAATTCGACTCACGCCCTGCGCTACGAACGCGCTCTGGCTTATGGGGAGGCGGGAAAGGCCGCGAAATGCCGCGACGAGCTGCAGAAGCTCTACGCTGACGCGCCGGCTTACGAAGACGTGGCCAAGAGGCTGGGAATGACCTGAGAAGGATAACTGAAGACACGAAGGGGCAGGAAGAAAGTCTTTTTGCCGATATACAAAACTGACCCCCCTGGGCGTCTATGAACATGGGCCAACACATTAGCAAAGGGCGAGATGGTGCGGATTACCATTAAAAAAGGCGGAGCGGGTACATTGCCGAGAGATGGTGACGCTGTAGAGATATGGTTGCAGTCGATCTACCGCGAGTACGGGCCATCGCTTTACCGTTACGCCTTGGCTCTGACTTGCTCGGTCGAGGATTCTCAGGACGCCGTGCAGGAAGTATTTGCCAACATTACGCGGAAGTGGCGGCGGTTCATGGAGGTGCAGAACATACGCGCCTACCTCTTCGCTGCCATCCGAAACGCGTCCTACAGCATTCTACGAGGCCGTCGGCGCTGCGAAGCTTTGAATGAAGCTATATGCATTGACCTTGCGTCGGCCTGCGCCCCGGGCGTCAAGCAGACATCAGCCACCATAATCTGCATTCGAGAAGCATTCACGGAACTCGCCATCGAACAGCGAGAAGTGCTGGTGCTGAAGATACTCAACCAGATGACATTCAAAGAGATTGCGGAAACTGTCGGGGCGTCGCTTAACACTGTGGCAGGCCGGTATCGCTACGGTGTCGAAAAGCTCAGACGCGCTCTCGAGGGTGCAGACAATGGATGATGATCTATCGAAGGGTTACCTGGCGCATGTCCATTTACCGGAATGATGATGAGTGCTGGCAGGCTCTCTTAATCGCGAAAGCAGGAAAGGGCGAAAACACGAAAATGGAAGGCAAGGGGGATAACGCTGCAGTTTTTTTCTTTCCTGAATTTCGTGTTTTCTCTTCTTTCCTGTCTTCGTGATAAAAATGGCTTGCGTAGATCTGAAACGCACCCGGCGCGGTTGAATTGTGGGAGGTAACTGAATTGTCCGTAGTTTTCATAGTTGTGCCTGTGGTCGCGGCGGGATGGCCGATAATGTGCGGGGCGATTGCCGCCGCCGCAGGGGCGCTGGGTTACACGACTCTCGCGGCCGGCTCATGCAGGGTGACGCTTCCCGAAAGAGACGGGACTAACGCCGTCGTAATTCCCTTGGAAGACAGCCAGGTCGTGGCGGAGACGATGGCAAGGGAAAGTCAGTTCACCATAGTCAGAGATGAGATCAGCGCAACCTTTAGCCGCGCGGCGGATGGACGATGCATGGTGCACGTTGCGGGGGAGAATAAAACGGATGCCGAGCTGGACGCGGTCGGCAAAGAGCTGATAGGCCACGTTACCCAGCAATATGCGTACAACAAGGTGCTTACCGAACTCAAGGGGCAGGGCTTCACTGTCACGAGCGAGGAAGTAACCAACGATCAAATGATAAGGATACACGTATCCAAGTACGTATAGGCAGGTGCGGGCTTGGGAAGATTTGATCACCTTGAGATGAATGATGGGCTCCCGGATCGCGAGGGAGTCGACCCGAACTATACGGGCGTCATTGACGAAAACTATTACCTGGACAAGGCAAATGAGGCGTTCGTCGTAGAGGATTACGAACGGGCTCTTGCCTACTATTCCAGGACGCTGCAGTACAACATCGGCCTTGAGGACGGCTGGCTGGGGCAGCTCTGCTGCCTTTCGGAGTTGGGTGAACTGCAGGAATCCATTATGTGGTCCAACCGTGCGCTCGAGCGTTTTCCCAAGTCTTCGCGGATACTCGCGGCCAGGGCGGTCGCGGAATCCAGGATCGGGAGAACCGCGGCGGCCATGGGTTATTCGGACTCATCGTTGAGCGCTCAGGGGGTCATGGCGTATACCTGGATTGCCAGAGGTGAGGTCGTCACGGAATGGAATCCGATGAATGCGAAGGCCTGCTTCTCGAAAGCCATAGAAATGGAGCCTCACAACTGGGAGGTTCGAGCGCGGATAGGTCGAGTTTACGCAATGCGTGAATGTCATCATCAGGCGCTGGAGCATTTCCGGCAGGCGGCACGGCTCAATGCGGAAAGCTACGTCTGCTGGTATTGGGTAGGCAGGTGCTCCGAGGCAATGGGAGAGGCGCAGGACGCGGCGACAGCTTACAGGCGCGCTTTGTCGGTGCGCCCGGGGTATGCCAGGGCTCTGCATGCGCTGAACAGGATGCACAACAGGGACCTGATGTGCCGGACGATGCACGCAATCAGGCGGCTCTTTACGGGCAAGAACGCAAGCGGGGGTTGATGATGGCTGCAAAACACGAACTCGAGATCGAAATAGGTCCTAGCGGTAAAGTTGAAGTGCACGTTAAAGGGGCCAAGGGAAAGAAGTGCTTGGATTACGTGCAGTTGTTCAACAAAGTAGGCAAGGTGGCCGACAAGCACGTGACCAGCGAATACTATGAGCCTGAACCCGGCGTGGGGATCGTGGATGCCACGCGGACTCGTTGCACATAACAGCTCAATCAAGGACTGCGAGGACGCTTCGTGCAGTGCCCTAGTTGCGGTTTTGAGAATATTCCCGGCAGGCAGGAGTGCGGTGTTTGCTGTTCATCGCTAAAGACGGCGCCCGCACGGGAAAGCGTGCGTCCTCCACGAAAGAGGGATCGTCCTGCCTGGGCGCGTCTCGCCTGGCACGTTAGAACGGACATTTGGCTTGGGATACGATGGAGAGTGTTGGAGTGGGCGCGGGCTGCCGGGGAGCGAGGTCCAATCAGGGATGTGCATTGGTGGCATCTGGCCCTCGCAATCGTGCCTGGGCTGGGGCATTTCTTCGTTCTAAGAGACGCGCTTCCGGCGATTGGAATGGTAGCAGTCAGCGTGTTGGCACTGGTGTTCGCGGTGTGGCTTCGAGGAACAATTCTGGGGGGAATTGGGGTCGCCGTTGTCCTGGCGCTGTCTGTGTTCGGCGTGTTCGCGGTTGTCAACAGACACTGGGGCGCGAACCGCAAAGGTCTTGGTGGACTTGTGTGGCGCGTGGCAATGTTAATGCTCGTTCTCGCGTGTTACCAGATGAGCTATGCCGTGATCGCTATACTCATCAACACATTCCTGTTTCTCCGCGAATTCCCATGATTGGGGTCGAACATAAACAATGCAGTGCCCGAGTTGCGGTTTTGAGAATATTCCCGGCAGGCAGGAGTGCGGTGTTTGCGCGGCGTCGCTGGTTGTCGCGCGGGGTCGCGAGAGCGTCATGCCTCCGCGCGCGAAAAACCGCACTGTTCGGCAGCGGGTCCGGTGGTGGCTTGACGCCAACATCCATTTGGGTTTGCGGCTTGAAGCCGTCAGGTGTCGTCGTGATCTCTTGAGAGGCGTGTTTCGCGGCTCGCTGCAGGATACACGGGCGAGGTGGTCGTGGCTCTCGCTGCGCGGCCTGGGGCTTTTTCTAATATCGGTAATCCCCGGGTTCGGATACATTTTTGCCCGCCGCGACAAGCGCACCGGTTTCAGGCATCTTTTAGCCTGCGCGCTGGCTCTGGGGCTTGCGATGGCGCTCATCAGGACTCCTGTCGCCGATGGGCTGGTCTATGGAGTGTTGGCGGCGTCTGTTATTTCCATGACCGTGGCGGCCGAGAGCCTGTTTCCGGCGTTTATCAGTGATGAGTCTCGCGTTCGCATGCGGCTGGGAGCGGCGCTGATGTCGATCTCCTTGTTGATGGGGGGTTATTTCCTGCTGCAAATGGCGGTGTATCCCGCCTTGTCGACTGCGGCGATAATGCACAATCCGGCCACGAACCTCGTTGCTGAGGGAGACGTTTTGCTCCTGTGGGGACGCGGGGCGATAGACAGAGGAGACCTGATTATCGGGAACGCCCCAGGACGAGAAGCAGGACTTGGAATTGTCGTGGGAGTCGCAGGTGACCGCGTTCGGATTGCGCGGGATGGGCGCGTATCTGTGAATGGAGCGCCCATTCGAAGTCTGCAGGAAACACCGCTTGCGCACATGGAGAACCTGTCGCAGATAGCGGAAGGCACACTCTCCACCGATCAATACCTGGTAGCTTAACCGGCATTATTGGGCGTGGATGAGTGGGAAGCCTCGTATGCCCGGACCTATCCCGTTCTGGAGTATATGCCGCGTGGAAGTATCCTGGGCAGAGTAATAGCCGTTGCCTCGCCGCCGTCACATCGAAAACTGATGGGTCGGAATAATGTGAGTGGAGACCAACTTGGAGCTTATTGATCTTCTGAAAGTCGCGGTTGACAAGCGCGCGTCAGACCTGCATCTGATGGTCGGAGTTCCTCCCGTGCTGCGAGTTCACGGGGAGATCATTGTCGCTAACTCCGACCCTCTCACTGCTGAAGATGTGGACAAGCTGATCCTCCAGCATCTGCCGGAGGAGAAGAGACAGGTGCTCAAAGGCGATTGGCAACTGTGTTACTCGATGAAAGTGCCTGGCCTCGGCTACTTTAGAATCAGCATTTATTACGAACAGGGCACGCTCGGCGCCGCCATACGGATCGGAATAACCGAAATGCGAAGCCTGGAGGAACTCGGCCTGCCGTCTATCGTGAACGAACTCACCAGAAAACCATCCGGCCTCATACTCATTACCGGACCGACCGGGTCAGGCAAGACAACGACGCTCAACTCCATCATTGATATGATCAATCGCGACCGGCGATGCAAGATCATCATGGTCGAGGATCCGATTGAATACGTTCATCCCAACAAGCGCAGCATAGTAGTTCAGCAGGAGGTCCATTCGGACACCAAGTCTTTCGGCCAGGCCCTGGTTCACATACTTCGCCAGGACCCGGACGTTATCGCGGTCGGTGAGATGAGAGACCTGGAAACCATATCGATGGCGCTTACGGCGGCGGAGACCGGTCATCTCGTCATCAGCACGCTGCACACTCCGGACGCGTCGCAGACCCTCGACCGCGTCGTTGACGTTTTTCCAACAACCCAGCAGGAGCAGGTTCGGATGCAGCTCGCAAGTTCTCTCGAAGCCGTGATTTCCCAGGTGCTCCTGCCGAGGATCGATCGGCCCGGGCGCGTGCTTGCCGCCGAGGTAATGCTGGCGACGCCCGCGGTCCGCAACATCATCCGGGAAAACAAGAGCCAAACGCTTTACAACGTCATACTGACCAATCAGAACATCGGCATGCAGACAATGGACTGGAGCCTCAAAAACCTCTATCAGCAGGGGATAGTAACCTACGATGTCGCTGCGACGAGGGCGAAGTATCCCAAGGAACTGCGATCCGAATCCGGAAACCCTGCGGTGACCACAAGTGCAGTTGGATAGATATACAAGAGTCGCGACCGGAAAGGCCGCTCCGGCATTTCTGGCGGCCCGTGAGCGTGCAATAGGCGCCGTGGATTTGGCCGCGGCAAACACGCGGGAGCTGTGGGACTTGCACGAGGCAGGCACAAACCGAAACGACGGCAACTGCCCGACGCTTCTTGACCTGAAGATCGAGCTTGCGCAGCGTCTTGCGGCCAAGTGCTCGCTGTGCGAGCGGCGCTGCGGAGTGGATCGAACCGTGGGGGAACGCGGTTTTTGCGGGGTTGGCGCCCGGAGCCACTATTTCTTTGAGCAGATCCTGTGGGGCGAGGAAGCGCCTCTGGTCCCGTCGCATGAGGTGTTCTTTTCCGGGTGCAATCTCCGCTGCAGGTACTGCTACTCCTGGCAATCGCTCCTGGACACTTCGTGTGGCGTGCGCTGGGAGCCCGCCGATCTGGCTGTGCTGGTGAAGAACCGCAGGCGAGAGGGCGCGGTGAATGTGAATCTGATCGGAGGCGAGCCGACGGTGCACTTGCCGAACATTCTGCGGTTCCTGAAGATACTCGACGCGCCAACGGCGGTTGTGTGGAACTCGAATTTCTATATGTCCTGCGAGGCGATGTCACTTCTGAGCGGAGTCGTCGATCTTTATGTCGGTGATTTCAGGTTCGGCAACGATTGCTGCGCGCGTGAGCTGGGGGGAGTTGACGGCTACTTCGCAGCCGCAGCCAGGAACTTCAAGTCGGCGGCCCGGAGCGGTGACGTTATTATCAGACACCTGCTGGTGCCGGGGCATGTTGACTGCTGTCTGCGTCCGATCGCGCAGTGGACAGCCGAGAACCTGCCCGAAGCGCCGTTCAATTTGATGTTTCAGGTACACGCCATTCCACGAAGCTCTCGGCGACCCTGCGTTATGCAGAACGCTCACGTCCGAGGAGGAGAGCGCTGCGCGAGAGATTGTGGCGTCTGCCCGCTTGAACACTCAGGATTGGAATGTGCCGCTCGAGTCCGGATCAACGCCAAGTCCCGTCGGCGTCGGCGAGTTCGCGACAACCATCACCATCCGGGCCGACGGCGCTGTCGGCATCATGCATCTTCATGGCGATTTGCTTCAGATCGCGCGGTCGCTGGAAAACGGAGGTTAGAAATTGACTGGACCAGCCACTTCTGAGCCGAACAAGGTCAAGGACGAGATCGACGTACTTATCCGTGCCAGGTATCCGGTTATATATGTCGTTACCTGGGAGGAAACCCGCGTTGAAGATGCCATTGCGGAGATAGCGGCAAAGCGCGAAAAGAAAGTTCTTACATGGTCGATATGCCGGGGCATCACGCCTTACGGCACGTCGCCGCAGTCGCAGCGCAACATCGACGAAAAGACGCGGGACCCTCTGTTTGCCTTGAATCAAGTGCTGGAGTTGATCGATCCGGCGGTGTTCATATTCAAGGACTTTATCCCTATCTCAACGACCCCGCGGTTGTCCGGAAGGTTCGAGAGGTCGCGTTGTACCTGAAGAACAGCTACAAGACGCTGGTGCTCGTTTCTCCAACGCTGCGCCTGCCCATGGAACTGGAAAAAGAGATCAGCGTGGTGGATTACGGTCTGCCGGGCCGTGAGGAAGTCACGGAACTGCTCGACCGAACGGTGGGGGAAGTGAACAGGAACTCCGGCCTGAACGTTGTGCTGAACAATGCCGCGCGGGAAGCTCTTGTGAACGCCGCGATGGGCCTGACAATAAACGAGGCCGAGAACGTATTTGCCAAGACACTGGTGCAGACCGGGGGACTATCGGAGAAAGATGTCCCTATCATCCTGTCGGAAAAGGAGCAAATAGTCAGAAAGTCGGGGATGCTGGAGTATTATCGGGCGTCGGAAGAGTTCAGCAACGTAGGAGGAATGGACGAGCTCAAAGACTGGCTGCGCAAGCGCAAGTCGGCATTCTCCGCCGACGCGCGCACGTTCGGGCTGCCGAATCCCAAAGGCGCTTTGCTGATAGGTGTGCAGGGCTGCGGCAAGAGCTTGTGCGCGAAGGCGTTAGCCGGGCTTTGGCGCGTTCCGCTGCTGCGTCTGGATTTGGGAAAGGTGTTCTCCAGTCTCGTGGGTTCTTCGGAAGAAAACGTAAGGCAGGCCGTTCAGATTGCCGAATCGGTGGCCCCGGCGATCCTGTGGATAGATGAGATCGAGAAGGCATTCTCGGGCACTCATAGCTCAAGCTTTTCGGATGCGGGAACGACCTCCAGAGTGTTCGGCACGTTCATCACCTGGCTTCAGGACAAGACGGCGCCTGTCTTCGTGGTAGCGACCGCCAACAATATCTCACAGCTTCCGCCGGAACTGCTGCGCAAAGGCCGTTTCGACGAGATATTCTTCGTGGATTTGCCCGAACGCGGAGACAGGGCGGAGATATTTGGAATCCACATTGCAAAAAGAGGCCGCAAGCCCGAGCTGTTCGATCTGCAGCGGTTGGCCCAAGCTGCGGATGGGTTCAGCGGAGCGGAGATCGAAGAGGCGGTGGTCGCATCGCTCTTTGATGTGTTCGACAAGAGTTCGGACCTGACGACGGAGTCGATTCTCGCGAGCGTGCAGTCAACGGTGCCGCTGTCCAGGACGATGAAGGAAGAAATCGAAAGGCTTCGAGACTGGGCGGGAGAACGCGCGCGGCCTGCCAGCGTCACTCAGACAACGGGCCTCCTGGCCGGTCGACGAATAGAGCTCTAGCGTGGTCTTTGCTCACGAACCACGTACGGATTTGACGCTGGTTTGACTTCCCAAGCAGGGCATTATATAATTCAGTGCTCGCAGCAAGCTCGCTGACAGGAGCTTTGCGCGCAGTACTTCCGATATCACACGCAAGCGAATTCAAGTGAAGGTGCGACCATGAAAGATCACTCCTCCTCTCAAAACATGTCCGGGAAGCTTGGCTTGGTATTGGCAGCGGTTGTTGCCATTTGTCTGCTGCCCGGCGCTTGCGCAGTCGCGGCTCCGAGCCCGTGGTGGGATTGCATTCCACGGTTTGTGGTTACAAGCGACCTTCAGACCGCGCAGGACTACCACGCCAGTATGTCGCTGAACGGCGTGGGAAGCGATCCTGGATGGGGGCCGTGGTTCAGTTGGGGCTCGCCCGCCAATTTCAGCGCTGCCATACACACCAGGAAGGCGTTCGATGGCGCCGGAATCCACAGCATCAGTTATACGAATGCGTTCGGTGGCTGCTGCGCCACGGTCGTATCGACTGGGACCGGAACGCCTGTACCGATAATCGACACCAATTACTGCTGGCAGGCTTACAACGGCGCCGACCCCGTCAAATGGGCAGGCGCCTGGACGTGGTTCGATGATGCCGAGTTCGCTCGTCCTTACACCCGGTCCGGCCCCATATGTCCCGGCTCTCCTGCGACATACCCCGACGGAACCGTCGCAACCGGTTTCATAAACAATGACTCGTCCGATCCCAGGAACACCCGGGTCTATGATGCGTGCTGTCCGGCCGATATCTTCGGCAAAGTGAAGATGAGCTACGATTATAGTGACGACTACAATGCTCCGGGAGGAATGCATACCGGCCTGCTGTACATTCCCGCGACGGGCAAATACACGGGCGATATTGCCTGGGGCAAAGATCCCGCCTGCCCGATGTGGTCTGATTTCGCCCACGCGTTCACTGAACTCGCTACCGCTCAGATGGGGAGCCAGGGAACGTGGTGCGACAACATGAGCCCCTGGAGCAGTTTTGCCGGCTCGCCGCTCGAAAGCGCCTTCGGCAAGTGGCCTGTCGCACGATTCCGCACGTACCTCCACGACCATTTCTCGGTCGGCCAGCTCATAAAACTGGGCGTGCTCGCACCGGGGCAGACCTATGCCGACCTTTCGAGTTTTGACATACGGGCGTATTTGAAGAACAAGGCCGGCAGCACGTATGGCTGGAATGGCGTCGACCTGAGTTCCGCTGCCTGGAGCAATTCCGGCTGGATCAACGAGCCTGTGTGGAACGCTTACAAGATCTTCAAACGGCAGACCGGCAGCGAGGGATTGGCCAACTACTACAATGCCATGAAGAAAGCAGGCGTAGAGGGAGGACAACCCGATTACCTCGTGATGGGTAACGACGTTATACCTTCGATGTTGGGTTGGAATCGGGGCAGCATGGATATGGTGAGCACTGAGCTCAGCCTGAGTTGGAACCTGTCGGCGGGGCCGAGAGGTTTTGGTCTTCCGCCGTTCGCCCGCATCGCTCCTTTCTATAAATCGGCAAGGGAACAGGGGAAGAGCCGATTTCTCAATGTGTGGCTCTACAACGACAGCCACCCGGATGCGCTGAAAGTTACTGAAGTTGTGAACGTGCTTTATTATGAGATGCTCGCAACGCATACCACGCCGAAGCTCGAGCCTACCAATTCAAGAATGGTTGGCAACCCCGCTGCGGACAAAGCGTTCATGCAGTTCGTGGCCGATAAGCTCAGTCCCGAGATCGGCGCGCGGATTCCCGTCGAGGATATAGGCATCTACAGCTCTACTTCCTCCATTCTCTCGCAGTGGACTCCCGGAGGAATCCTTGATTTCGATGCGCAGCCCAATGAGTTTGGAGTCTGGGGCTGGGCGACGGCTCTTGACGAGCTTCACTACCAGTACAGGATCATCCCGGAGTGGAAGCTTAGCGCTGATACTCTAAAGACGCTCAAGGTGCTGATCGTCCCCAATTCAGAGGTCTTCACTTCCTCGGACGCGGGTGTACTTGGTTCTTGGGTCAGAAAGAGCGGCGGAATCCTCATCGTTACCGGCAACAGCGGCCATCGCCAGGGCGAGAGCGGCAACTTCGCCGTGAACGCCAAACTCTCGCTTGGCTCGCTCACCGGAGTCGCCACCTGGGCCTCGGCTCCCGCTTCCAAAACACGGACTATCGGCGCCGGCTATGTCAGGTTCATCAAAGATAATGTGGGGCTAAACTTCTGGGCTGCTGCCCCGCCCCAGCGCACGAACCTGCTGACAGCGTTCTCCAATGAGATGTCGACGGCGCTTTCCACGACAGGCAAGCACGTTGTATTGATTTCGAGCGACGCCCCGGTTACCACCGGACTGACACTCTACCAGGATGAGAAGTCCAAGAGACTGTTCGTGGACGTAAACAACGTGAACGTCACCATTGCCGGGGACAATAATTCGGCTGTGGTAACCCCGACTCCGACCATTGAAGTGACTGTCTACAAACCTGCCTGGTGGAACGCGTCTCAAGACGGTGGCCTTGTCGCCTATGCCATATCTCCCGACGGCCCCGTCACGCTTCCCGCGCCTATGGTTAGCGGGGAACGCATCAACGTGACGGTTCCCCCAACGAAGTATTACACCAGCGTCGTATTGGCTGTGGGTGGCAAGAATCCCATCAGTGCGCCGATGAAACCTGGTAAGTCGTAGGTTCAGGGGCTTTGCCCCTGAACTTACCGGGGACGCGGGTCTCCGGACTGAAACTGGGGCTGCAGTTCAGACGCCAGGTTTGACAACTCACCCAGGCATAACCTACAATCATAAGTGGAGCGAGGAATGCGCGTGCTTTCCTCGCTTTGATTGTTCGATTCGAATCCCAACCGGAGCCCAGGATCTATGACCGAGTATGTTGCACCCCGCGGGACCAGAGATGTCCTGCCCAGCGAAACGCCGAAATGGCAGTATGTGGAAGCCAGGTTTAGAGAAGTGTCGCGCTGTATGGCTACAAGGAATTACGCACGCCCACGTTTGAGCACACCGAGCTTTTCACCCGCAACCTTGGCGATACCACCGATGTCGTGAGCAAGGAAATGTATACCTTCGAGGATCGCGGCGGCAGGAGCCTGACGCTTCGGCCCGAGGGCACCGCTCCGGCCATTCGCTCCTATGTGCAGCATAACCTCGGCGCAAACCTGCCGGTCAATAAGCTTTATTACATAGGCAGGCTATTTAGATATGAACGCCCGCAAGCAGGGCGCTATCGCGAGCACACTCAACTCGGTATCGAGGCCGTCGGTTCGTCCGATCCCGCCGTCGACGCTGAGATCATTTCCATGGCTGTGCAGTTCTTCGGGAGCATTGGAGTGAGCAAGTTCACCCTGAAGCTGAACTCCATCGGCTGCCCGGAGTGCCGCCGGGTCTACCGGCAGGCGCTGGTGGATTATGCTTCGAGCAGGGTCGGCGATCTGTGCGGCTCCTGTCTTCAGCGTTATGAGCAGAACCCGATGAGGATGCTGGACTGCAAGGACGAGGGCTGCAGGGCTGTTCTTGCCCACGCTCCGAAGATGACGGATTACCTGTGCGAGGATTGCGCGGATCACTTCGCGAAGGTCCGCAGCTTTCTGACGGACCTCGGAATCGAATATGATCTTGACCCGAACCTGGTCAGGGGGTTCGATTACTGATACTAAGACTGCCTTTGAGTTCATATCCAGCGAGCTCGGCGCTCAGAACGCAGTTGGCGGAGGCGGCCGCTACGATAATCTGGTCCACGAGATCGGCGGAGGAGTCGCTCCCGCAATGGGATTTGGTCTGGGCCTCGACCGTCTCATGCTCACACTCGATGCGATGGGTGTTGAGCTTCCGGTGAACGACGGCCCCAAGGCATTCATCGCAACGATGGGAGATGAAGCTCGCGCCGAGGCCGTGAAGCTTCTCGCTCAGCTCAGGCGCAGCGGAGTGGCCGCGGATATGGACTACACGGGACGCAGCTTGAAGGCCCAAATGAAGATAGTCGACAAGCTCGGCGCGAAGGACGCGGTGATCCTGGGCGAGGACGAGATCCGGGAGCAGGTCGCGACTGTCAGGGATATGAGCACCTCGGAGCAGAAGAGCGTGGCGTTTTCTGATCTTGTGAGTGTGTTGGGTTCTTGAATCGCGGATTTCGCGAAGGATACGGATTTCGCGGAACTGGGATGGTCGATATCGGCGCGCCTGTGCGTGAGACAGAGACTGCTGGTGAGTATTGGGGGGTAGGGCCGAACCCGTCCTTCTTTCGGTGCGCACCAAGCCCTTCCGTGTTCTCCGAGGGCTTTCGCGCAATCCGTGATTCAAAAGAACTGGGATGGTCGATATCGGCGCGCCCGTGCGTGAGACAGAGACTGCTGGTGAGTATTCGGGGTAGGGTCAAGCCTGTACTTTCTTTCGGTGCGCACCAAGCCCTTTCGTGTTCTCCGAGGGTTTTCGCGCAATCCGTGATT
>CAVZJH010000083.1:0-23714 GCA_963775535.1 uncultured bacterium
TTACAGGCGAGACACTGGTCTGGCGCCAAGCCCCGGACAAGCGCCTCCTTCCTGCAGGATTCCGGGTTCTTCGTGAAGAATGACAAGTATGGTAAGTTGGAGGGATACGTGGAAAGAATCGATCTTAACGGACAGCCGCTCAATTTGGACCTGACTCTCGCTTGCGGGCAGGCGTTTCGTTGGCGGAAGCGCGATGACGGTATATGGCGCGGTGTGGTCAGGGATAAGCTTGTTGAGCTGCTTGTGGAGGGTGATGCGCTTTTCTGGCGGACCTATCCGAGCCACGACAAGGCGCTGGTTGAGGATTATCTTCGCCTCCGCGACGACGTGAACGCCATTCTTGCCGAGCTATCTCGCCTGGATCCTCACCTGGCCGAACTGGTGGAGCAGTTTCCGGGCCTCAGGTTTGTGAGACAAAATCCAACCGAAACCCTGCTGTCGTTCATCTGTTCGGCAGCCAACAGCATCCCGCGAATAACAGCCGCCATCGAGGCGCTTTCCGTTGGTTACGGCGATTTGCTCTGCGAGCATTCGGAGTCGTGCTATTATGCTTTTCCCAGAGCAGAGGTATTGGCCGCCGCCGATCCGACGGCTCTTGCAAACACGCAGTCTCTGGGCTTTCGCGGGCCGAACCTGAAAAATGTCGCGCGCCAGATCCTGGATAGAGGTGAAGGTTGGCTTGTGTCGCTGCGCGATGTTTCCTACGCGCAGGCCAGGGAAGAACTACTCACAATAAGAGGGGTGGGGCAGAAGATAGCCGACTGCGTTTGCCTGTTTTCTTTGGACAAAGATGAGGCCGTGCCGGTCGACACGCACGTGAAGCAACTGGCTCAGAGGCTTTGGATGCGAGATATGACCGCCAAGTCAGTAACTGACTCCGTATACAGGCGTGTTGAAGCCGAGTTCCGGGGGCGCTACGGTCATCTCGCTGGTTGGGCTCAGCAGTTTCTTTACTACGAGGACCTGATGCGCACCCGAGCCCTCGGCAGGGGTATCAGATAGGGCTGAACAGCGATCAATGCAGGTTTTAATCAGGAACTGAACCGACGAATATCGCGCCGAGGACAATGCAGACCACTCCCGTCGCGCGCAAAATAGAAACCCGTTCGCGCAGGACGATAATCGCGTATCCCGTTGCTATGGGGTAGCTCAGGGCAGTGAGGGGGTTGGCGACGCTCACGTCCACCCAGATCAGAGCCGCCATGTAGGCGCCGAAATAACCCGCCATCGAGAGTATTCCCAGGAGCACGATCGGCTGTGTGAAGACCGTCTTCATCAGCGCGGGAATATCGCTCAAATGGCGGACTTTCACTTCCCCCATCGGATCTCATTCCTATACTGAACAGAATGTCACCTGTGGCTCCGCATATTATCGCCAGTCCGAGCGCAATCGCAACTTTTAACATCTCAAGTCCTCGAAACCAGGGCTATGCCAAGGCCCACCAAAACGCTCCCGGCCCAACGCAGAGGTGAGACATCTTCGTGGAGCAGGAAGTAGGCAAGCAGGGTTACCAGCACGTAATCCGCCGCGGTGAGCGGCAGCACAAAGCTCAATTCTTCCCACGAGAGCGAAGCGAGGTAAAGGAAGAGAAACAGTATCAGCGGTACCATTCCGGCTATCACGTAGAAGTTTGTAATCGTCAGCAGAAACGCCTGCACAGGACCACCGAATTCGAGGTGGCCAACCATTTTCATCCCCTTGCTGAGCGACACGTCCCCCAGCGAGCCGAATATGACAGCCACAAACATGGCTGCCAGCGTTTTTATCTTGTTGTGTCTTCTGCGCCGGCTGCGTAAGTTCTCGCTGCGATCCATGATTGGGCCGGTTGGTTCCGGAAGTGCCACGCCAGTTCCCCTTTGGTTCAATTCACGGTCTCCTACTCATATTCTACCGCTCAGGGAGCGGAGTCACTCCATTGCGCGTATGTGTGTGAGCAAATTGTGTTAACGGCGCCGTTTGGCCTGGAAGCGTGAACAGGCGCCGCCGCCGAAGCCTGGAAACGATGGGGGATTAGGGCATAGTGTCTTCATGTCTCTCTGTTTTTGCCCCCGTATGGCTGCCTTCAAACGACAAAGAAGTATACAGATGCGGCTATCGTGTTATTGCAGGCTTGCGGAGATGGGGCGGCGCTTGAGGAAGATATGGCGGAGGCGAGAGGATTCGAACCCCTGGGGCTTTCGCCCAATGGTTTTCAAGACCACCGCCTTAAACCACTCGGCCACGCCTCCGCAAATGCAACGTGATTATACCAAAAATGGGGATTGCAGACAACCGAGGTTGTCAGATTTGGACCACTCTCGGGGGTCTGGGGCCCTGGCCCCAGCAGAGTCCGGAGACGGCGTCTCTGGTGGGAGTCCGAGGGAAACCCTCGGATAATACCCACATTCGAGATGCTGCCGCCCCGCCGGTAGATTTGACCTATTGACCACCCGATGATATAATCAAATGGCAACAGGCTGGCGACGGGATGCTTATCGTCGGCTTTTTCCGCAAGATTATGAACATTTTTACTACGGAGTCGAGCTTGAAGGGACGGATCAACGAGGTTCTTCCCCGAGTGGCGAAACCCGCGAGATATACGGGCGGCGAGTTGAACTCTGTTCGAAAGCCGTCTGATGAAGTGAGCGTAAGGTTTGCGCTCGCATTTCCGGATGTTTACGAAGTCGGCATGTCCAACCTCGGGCTGAGGATACTTTATCATATTCTCAACTCAGGAACATGGGGTTGCGGCTGAGCGCGTCTTTGCCCCCGCATTTGACATGGAGGCGGAGATGCGATGCGCACATATCCCTCTCTTCTCGCTGGAGTCCTCGCTGCCGGTTAAGGAATTTGACCTGGTTGGATTTTCGCTTGCTTACGAGATGACCTGCACCACAGTCCTCAACATGCTCGACCTCGCTGAAATTCCGATATATGCCGCTGACCGGGGGAATGACGACCCGATCGTGCTGGCCGGAGGGCACTGCGCCTCAAATCCCGAGCCGATGGCCGATTTCATCGACGCTTTCGCGCTCGGCGACGGTGAAGAGGTCGTCCTAGACATCGCAAGGGCCTGCTCGTCGCATCGTGGAGACAGGCGGCGAATCATCGACGCACTGGCGGGCATTAGTGGGGTCTACGTTCCGTCTATTCATACTGAGAAGCCCAGAATTCGCTCGCGCTTCGTTCGCAATCTGGAAAGCGCGCAGTTCCCGGACAAGCTGATCGTGCCGTTTACCGAGGTCGTCCACGACCGCGTCACGCTTGAGATAATGCGGGGCTGCAGCAGGGGCTGCCGGTTCTGCCAGGCCGGAATGATCACGCGTCCCGTGAGGGAACGCTCGCTGGCCAGGCTCTGCGCACAGGCCGGCGCGCTTCTGGAAAGCACGGGTTACGAAGAGATCGCGCTGACCTCACTTTCGAGCGCCGATTATTCTCTCATCGGTGAGCTCGTCGGCACCCTGATAGAGAGTCACGAATCTCAGAGAGTAAGTATTTCACTGCCGAGCCTTCGCGCTGATGCGGATTGCGTGCATTTGGCAGCCCAGATCCAGCGAGTGAGGAAAAGCGGCATGACGTTCGCTCCTGAGGCAGGAACCCAGCGGCTGCGCGATGTTATAAACAAGAACGTGACCGAAGAAGACCTGCTCGGTGCGGTCGACGCTGCCGTCGAGAGTGGTTGGCGCAGGATCAAGCTTTACTTTATGATAGGGCTGCCTACCGAGACGGACGAGGACATCGAGGGGATCGGCAAGCTCGTGAGCAGGGTAATCGATGTCGGCCGCAAGCACCGGAGCGCGCTTACGTTGAACGTTACAATTTCGCCGTTTGTGCCGAAGCCGCACACGCCGTTTCAGTGGCGAGGAATGGTCGGCGCCGAGGAACTCGAGCGCAGGATTTGCCTTGTTCGGCCTCTTTTGAGAGGCAAAAACATCCAGCTTAGCTGGCACGACCCAAGGTGCAGCCGGGTCGAGGCCGCCCTGGCTCGGGGCGACCGGGCTCTGTCGGGTGTGGTTTACGAGTCTTGGAAGCGCGGCGGGAAGCTGGAGCAGGACAATTTTGACGATGCTCGCTGGCAGGAAGCATTTGCCGCTGCCGGGCTTGAGCTGAGCGATTATGCGAACGCGGATATTCCGGCGGACGCTCCGCTTCCCTGGGATCACATCGATATGGGTGTGTCCAGGCAGTTCCTGGCAAGCGAGAACCTGAAAGCCGAGTGCGGTCAGGTTACTCCGGACTGCCGTTCGGGCGTTTGCAGCGGATGTGGAGTGCGCGAGTCGCTGGCTGAGCTTTCCGGCGGCGCGCTGAAGTGTCCGCCTCCTTTGCCGGATGCCGAAACAGATGTGGTTACCGTCGAAACGCCCGGCGTTGGGCGCCCGGCATCCGACACCCGGGGGGTCCTGCTGACGTTCGCAAAGGGCGAAGAGGCCCGATGGCTCGGTCACCTTGACTTGATGCGGGTTTTCGAGCGCGCCATCAGGATGTCCGGGATAGATGTCGCGTACAGCCAGGGCTTCAACCCCAGGATCAAGATGTCGATAGCTTCCGCGCTGCCGATGGGCGCAACCGCGGGTGCGGAACTCGTTACGCTGCATACGGCAGCAGAGGTTAATGTAAAAGACGTTATTGCACGGCTCAATCGCTCTCTCCCGGATGGGCTGCTCATAACTTCCGGAAGAGCGATTCTTGAAAACGGCAAAGGACCTAAGGTGGCAGGCAGCGAAATTCATAGTTAGTGTGAGCTTGCCGGATGGTGTGTCCGCTGCTGATCTCGAGTGGGCTGTTGTCCAGCTTCTGGCGCTCCCCAGCATTATGTGTGAACGTGAGTCCGGCAACAAACGCAAGTTAATCGACCTAAGGCCGGGTATAGAATCAGTGCGGATAGTTAGCGGGGATGATTCCGGGACGCAAATGGTAATGAGGCTGCCGCACCGTGAGTTTACCGTGAAGCCTGTGGAAGTAGTCCAGGCTCTCAACCGCTTTACCGCGGGAATTAGTTTAATATCGCTGCACCGCTCAGAGTTGATCGTGGCGCAGCGGATTATATAAGAACTCAAATCCGAACAGAAAGGAGGTGATAGTTTATGTCAAAAGAGATCATTGTAAACGTGGACACGCGTGAAACCAGGATTGCCGTCATCGAATCCGGTAAGCTGGTTAAGCTGCATGTCGAGCGCGAGGAGCGTGTCGTCGGAAGTATTTACAAATGCAAGGTGGCAAACGTGCTTTCGGGCATGGATGCGGCATTTGTCGATATCGGACTTGACCGCAACGCGTTTCTTTATGTGGCCGACGTTCTTCCGGAAATGGATGATGAAGTCCCAAGCGCGCGCAGAGATTCAGGACGTCACGTTAAGATCAAAGACGTCCTAAAGACTGGACAGGAAGTTTTGGTTCAGGTTGTAAAGGGTCCCCGCGGGTCCAAGGGCGCGCGTGTTTCCACGAGAGTATCCCTGCCGGGACGCTATCTGGTTCTAATGCCGGAGTCTGACAATCTCGGTATCTCGAGAAAAATCGAGAACGACGCCGAGCGGGACCGATTGAAGAAGATTGGGGACAGCGTCCGGCCGCTTGGTTTTGGGATGATGGTACCAAACTGAGGCGGAAGGCCGAAGCGAGGCGGAGTTACGTCAGGATCTAGAGTTCCTACTGAGAATGTGGAGCCAGATCCAGGAGAAAGCAGCTAAGATTTCCGCACCGGGACTGGTGCATCAGGACTTGAGCCTGATTTACAAGACTATCCGCGATGTTTTTGGTTCAGATGTCAATAAGATGATTATCGACTCACCGGTCGACTACGAAAAGGCTGTTGAGTTGATCGAGTTGATCTCGCCGAAGATGAGGTCACGGCTCCTCTTGTATGATGAGTCCGAGCCTGTATTCGAGCGGTTCGCAATAGAACCCGAAATCGAGAGCCTGCTGCGCCGAAAGGTCTGGTTAAAATCTGGTGGTCACCTGACCATTGATACGACCGAAGCCTTGACAACAATCGACGTCAATACCGGCAAGTTCATCGGCTCTACCAGCCTGTCTGATACCATATTGAAGACTAATCTCGATGCGGTGACGGAAATCGCCAGGCAGCTCAGGCTGCGCGATACTGGCGGAATCATCGTTATCGACTTTATCGATATGATAAATATCAAGGACAGGCAGAAAGTGGTGGGTGCGCTGGAGAAAGAACTCCATAAGGACAGAACGCGCACGAAGATATGCCATATCAGCCCGTTGGGGTTGATCGAGATGACCAGAAAACGGACCGGCGAAGCGCTGACGGAACTCGTTACAGAGTCTTGTCCTTACTGCCAGGGCAGAGGACGGGTGGAGAACGCGGAAACAGTCAGCCTGCAGATCGAGCGTGAGCTGCGTCATCTTTCATCTACCGTGGATAAAGAGGCGTTCCTCGTTACCGCCAATCCGGAGGTTGTGCTCCAACTGGTGGGGGGCAACGGCGAGGTTATAGACGAGATCGAGCGGCGTCTGCAGCGCGCAATCTATGTTCGCGCAAACGAAAACATACATATCGAAAAGTACGAGATCCATCCCGGAGATATGCAGGAGATGGAGCGGCAGATGATGCCGTGGAAGAAGACCGAATCTATTGAATGCCAGGTTGTGCGAAGTCCGTTCTCGGTGCTGCCGAGGGCGAGCGCATGGCTTGACGGATACGGTTATCTTGTCGAGCTCGAAAACGGCGGCAAGTATGTCGGCAGGCGCGTCAAAGCGAAGCTCTCCGATATTCATCGGTCTTATTCGGTCGGCGAAGTAATCTCGGCCGATAAGGCTCTTGACAAGGCCGGGCGCCCGTGATATGATGTGGGGTTGGTAAATTGTGGGGCATTGATAATGTCAATGCCCCATTGCTTAGTCTATTTACTGTGGGGGTTGGAAGTGTACGCCATAATCAAAGCAGGCGGCAAGCAGTATAAAGTCGCTCAATCCGATGTTATCTCGGTGGACAAGCTCGCTGCATCCGAGGGCGATGAGATCGTGCTTGATCAGGTTATGCTTGTCTCCGATGATAAGGGTGTCAGTATCGGCGCCCCATACGTCGAAGGAGCCAGTGTGCTGGGCAAAGTGGTGCGGCAATATAAGGGTCGCAAGATTCGCGGCTTCACTTATAAGGCGAAAAAAGACGAGCGCAGGCACTACGGTCATCGTCAGCAGTTGACCTCTGTCCGGATTCAAGATATCAAGCTGCCGTAATAAGTTTTTCTTACCATGAGGAAGCGAGGCGAGAGGTAGTGGATAGTAATGTCCACCTCTTCCTCCGACCTCTAAAAGGGGTTTGTAGCATGGCACATAAAAAAGGTGTAGGTAGTAGTAGAAACGGCCGAGATAGTAACCCAAAGCGTCTCGGCGTTAAAGAATACGCTGGCGAGCACGTGACGGCAGGCAGCATACTCGTCAGGCAGCGCGGCACGCCGCTTCACCCGGGCACGAATGTTGGAAAAGGCAAGGACGACACACTCTATGCCCTTGTGGAAGGCACCGTCAAGTTTGAAACAGCAGGCGGGAAAAAGAGGGTCAGTGTGTATCCTGCAGTCACCGCCTAGGGCTGTTTTCAGTCGGTAACTTTTCGCTTGTTGGGGAAGATGGATCGCCGTAGAGGGGTTCGTCTTCCCCTTTTGTTATGTTGAGTTTTCAAGGGCTTTGCCCTCGGACACGAAAGTCGATAGCAGACAATGCAATTTGTTGACCAGGTAGAGATAACGGCAAAAGGTGGAGACGGCGGAGATGGGATTGTCGCGTTCAGGCGCGAGAAGTTCATTCCTCGCGGCGGACCCGCCGGCGGTAATGGTGGCACAGGCGGCAGCGTTATTCTTGAGGCCGACAGTAAACTGAACACGCTGGTGGACTTGCGCTACAAGAAGAACTACAAGGCTGAACGCGGCCGCAATGGCGGTCAGAACGACAGGCACGGCAAAAACGGCGAGGATCTGATCATGCGCGTTCCGGTTGGAACCATAGTTTCAGACCCCGAGACAGGCCGCGTCTTGACCGACCTTGCGCACGAAGGCCAGCTCTGTGTCGCCGCTAAAGGCGGCAAGGGCGGACGGGGCAATGCGGCATTCGCCAGTTCTACCGTCCAGACGCCGAGGTTTGCGGAGAAGGGCGAGCCGACTGAAGAGATACCTCTCAGGCTGGAGCTTAAGCTGCTGGCCGACGTCGGACTTGTGGGTTATCCCAGCGTGGGTAAATCGACCCTCATATCAAAAATATCCTCCGCGAAGCCTAAGATTGCGGATTATCCTTTTACAACCCTGGTCCCTAACCTGGGGGTAGTCAAGGTTGATGACACATCATTTGTGGTTGCGGACATGCCAGGGCTTATTGAGGGTGCGCACCTGGGTGCGGGCCTTGGTCACCAGTTTTTGAGGCATATTGAACGGACGCGGCTGCTTGTGCACATGATTGACGCGTCGGGTTTTAGCGGCCGAGATCCCGCACACGATTTCGATGCGATCAACGAGGAATTGAAAGCTCACAGCGAAAAGCTGGCTGCCTTGCCCCAGATCGTTGCTTTGACCAAGGTCGATATGCCCGCCGCGCAGGAGATTGTAAGCGAATTGAGGCCGAAGCTGGAGCAGCGCGGCCTTGAGGTCTTCGCGATCTCTCCGCTTACCGGCGAAGGTATTCAGCCGCTTCTGTATCGCGTCGCCCAAAGGCTCGAGGAACTGCCGCGTGAGGAAGAAGCCCCCGTGCAGAATGTCATGCGCTTCACCGTGGACCGTGAGACGGAAGTCTGGGATGTAAACAAGACAGGTCCCCATGAGTTTGTCGTTGAGGGGCGAAGTGTCGAAGTGATGGTGATGCGCACGGACACGAGCAACGAGTATGCCCTGCGCAGGCTGCACCGGCAGTTGGACAAGCTGGGTGTCATTGAGCGGCTCAGGGAAATGGGAGCGCAGCACGGAGACCTGGTGAAGATCAGGGATATGGAGTTCGATTTCCACGATGAAGCATACGAGTAATGCGCCGGAGCGGATAGTCATAAAAGTCGGAACCAGCAGCATCGTCTCTGAAAAGGGGGCGCTGGACCGGGAGAAGATGGCGGGACTCGTCGACCAATTGATCGAGGTCAAGCGCCAGGGCAGGGAAGTCATACTGGTGACATCCGGCGCTATTCGGGCGGGGATGGAACGACTCGGCATTGCCGAGCGTCCCAAGACCATACCCGATCAGCAGGCAAGCGCGGCCGTCGGTCAAAGTTTACTGATGAAAACTTATACAGAGTTATTCTCCAATCGCGGGCTCGTGGCTGCTCAGGTGCTTGTCACGCGCGATGACTTTCGCAGCCGCACACGATATTTGAACGCCCGCAACACGATGTATACGCTGCTCAGGTTCGGCTGCATACCCGTAGTTAATGAAAACGATACGGTGGCTACCGAGGAGATCCATTTCGAGGAAAACGATACTCTCTCCGCGCTCGTTGCGGCTTGCGTGGACGCCGAATTACTCCTTAACCTCTCCGATGTAGACGGTCTTTACGATGGCGACCCGAGGACCAATGGCGATTGCCGCCTTATTGAAGAGGTAGCGCAGATCACAGCAGAGATCGAAGAGATTGCCGGCGGCGCGCATGGCATCTGCGGCACCGGCGGAATGAGAAGCAAGGTAGAAGCAGCCAGGATTGCCACGACCTCCGGAGTGCAAATGGTTATCGCCAGGGCTACGCGCGCAAATGTAATTCGTGACGCGATCGCAGGCAAGCCGGTTGGCACCCGTTTCCTGAGCAGCCCGAAAGAACTGAACCATCGAAAGCGCTGGATAGCCTTCGGAAGCCGTGTGAAAGGCAGTGTTACGATCAACGATGGCGCCAGGAAAGTTCTCGTGGAGCGCGGGAAAAGCCTGCTTGCGGCAGGTATCGTGGGCTGCGAAGGAACCTTTAGAGTGGGCGATCTGGTTGCCGTGATAGACGAGAGGGGCGAGCAGATAGCCAGGGGTTTGACCAACTATGCGGCGGCAGAAATCGCGCAAATACAAGGAAAGCGCAGCGGCGACATAGAAGCAATACTGGGACATAAGGACTTTGACGAGGTGATACACCGGGACAATCTGGTTCTGGGCATCTGAATGGGTGTTAGGTGTTGGGTGTTGGGGATGGGAATGCTGTCTGCCAACCCACGCTTTTCGAGCGAAGCACCGGAAAAAGAACAAAACCGTTACTCGATGGTGCTTTGGCGGGATCGTCCGAACTATCACCCAACACCCAAAACCCATCACCTTTTAAGGGGTCGAACGATGAGTGAAGTAGAACTGAAATGCAAGAAGGCGAAAGCTGCGGCTGCAAAGCTGGCATCGCTCGGCACACTGGTCAAGGATAGGGCTCTGCTCGCAATGGCGGACGCATTTGAGGCCAACAGGGTTGTCATTTTTGAGGCGAACAAAAAAGACCTCGAGGCTGCTGAAGCGAACGGGATCAGCTCCGCCATGCTCAAGCGGCTGGAGCTTACGGAAAAGAAAGTCGCGCTGATGGCCGAGGGCGTGCGGCAAATCGCGGCGCTGAGGGATCCCATCGGCGAGACTATCGAGGGTTACCTTCGCCCGAACGGCATGGAAGTTCGCAAGGTCAGAGTTCCCATCGGGGTCATCGGGATTATTTACGAGTCGCGTCCGAATGTCACGGCTGATGCTGCCGCCCTGTGTCTCAAGGCGGGCAGCGCGGTCATATTGCGCGGCGGGTCCGAGGCGATTAACTCGAACCTCGCGATTGCCCGCCTCATAAATGATGCGATCACGGCTGCCGGAGTGCCCGAAGGGGCAGTGCAGATCATCGAAACGACCGATCGCGCAGCAGCTCGAGAGCTCATGACTATGAAGCCATACATCGATTGCCTGATCCCGCGCGGTGGCAAGGGGCTGATCCAGACCGTTGTGCAGAACTCAACTATCCCTGTCATCGAGCACGGGGACGGCAACTGCCACGTTTATGTCGATGGCGCTGCCGACCTCGAGATGGCCGCGGATATCGCATTCAACTCCAAGGTTCAGAACCCGAGCGTTTGCAACGCTATGGAAACTTTGCTCGTAAGCGAACAAATCGCCCCTGATTTTCTTCCAATGATATGTGAGCGTCTGCTAAATGCAGGTGTGGAGATTCGGGCGTGCGAGAGATCACGCGCCATTGTTGACGGACTCAAAGAAGCTGTCCAGGAAGACTGGGCGACGGAGTATCTCGACCTGATAATGGCGCTTAAGATTGTGTCGGGCGTCGATGAGGCGATTGGGCACATATCCCGATATGGCAGCGGTCATTCGGAGGCTATTGTCACCGAGGACTACACGGCGGCCAGGCGGTTTACCCAGGAGATCGATGCCGCGGCGGTGTTCGTAAATGTTTCGACGCGCTTCACCGACGGCTACGAGTTCGGCAAGGGAGCCGAGATGGGGATCAGCACCCAAAAACTTCACGCGCGAGGCCCAATGGGAGTCGAAGAGATTACTACGTACAAATACGTCGTTACCGGCAGCGGGCAATTGAGAGGCTGATGACTCGCATCGGTTTAATGGGTGGGACGTTCGATCCCATTCACTACGGGCATCTGATATTGGCTGAGCAGGCTTGGGAGACGCTGAGTCTCGACAAGGTTCTTTTCGTGACGGCGGCTGATCCTCCGCACAAGGGACAAATCGTAACGCAAGTTGCCCAGCGTTACAATATGACCTGTCTTGCGGTATATGGTAATGAGCACTTCGAGTGTTCTACTGTCGAGATGGACCGTCCCGGTCCGTCTTACACAATTGACACGCTGCGGGAAATACTTGGGCACTTTGGCGAGGAGACCAGCGTCTATTTACTTGTAGGCGCTGATGAGGCGGGCCAGTTGATGACCTGGCGCGACCCTTACGGGATCCAGGAACTCGCGACGATTGTGGTTGCGAACCGCCCCGGTCACAGCGTTTCGGAGACGCTCGGGTCGCTGCCGGAAGGTTTTGCCGGTAAAATAATGCCTTTGGAGATGCCGGGAGTAGACATTTCATCTACTGACCTGCGGGCTAGAGTGGCCGCTGGTCGTTCGATATTGTATCTGGTGCCGGATGCAGTAAGGCGCTATGTTGAAGAAAAAGGATTATACAGGGGGCAGTGATGAAGGGTACGTCCTGGTTAGCCGCTATTTTGGTCATCGTTATAGGATCGGCTGTGGGTATTGCCGGCGGCACGTTTTTGGCCGTAGTGCTTCCCTCGATGCGAGCGACCCATACGGGAATCGGGGACATGTTCGGCGGCCCGTTTCAAGGCAAAGGCCGCTACGTTCGAATAATGATAATCGGCCAGGATAACACCGGGGAAACGCGCCCGGACAAGCGCGGCCTCTCGGATACACTTGTCGTGATGGCCATCGATACTCAGACTAAGGACGTTCGCGCGATTTCCATCCCGCGCGATACTCGCATAGAGATTCCCGGCCACGGCATATGCAAAATCAACGCCGCGCATGCTTATGGCGGCCCGGAGCTTTCGAGGCAGGTCGTTCAGACTCTGCTGGGCGTTCCGATCGATTACTATATCGTGGAGAGCACTTCGGGGCTGCGCGGGATTGTGGACCTTCTGGGCGGTGTGTATATAATTATTGATAAAGACATGCATTATACCGATCACCACCAAGGGCTGTATATTGATCTCCACGCCAGTCCCCAGAAGCAGTTGTTGAACGGCAGGCAGGCCGAAGAATATGTCAGGTTCAGGCACGATCTCATTGGTGACAGCGGCTATACCATCAAGGATGGCAAGAAGGTGCCGGCCGGGCGAATCGTCCGCCAGCAGTACTTCATGCGCGCGCTTGTTAACCGGATGATCGGCCTCCCAACGAAACGCGACAGGGCAAAAATCCTTGAGACGGCGTACGAACGTAAATATCTCGTGAGCGATCTCAACCTCAAGGATTGGGATGGACTGGCTGATTTCCTCAAGGATATCAAGCCTGAGAAGGTCGCGATGGCTATTCTTCCGGGGGCACCCGGCAGAATCGGTCGAGCCAGCTACTGGCTTCCGGATACGAGCCAGATTCCGGCTGTAGTCAACACGAATATGCTCTTCCTTGGCAACCCTGATGAGGAAAAGCCCAAGGTTAAGGTGTTGAACGGGAGCGGCATCGTCGGGATGGCGGGGAAAGTCGCGGACAAGCTGAAGAGCGCAGGCGTCGATGTGACTCGAGTGGACAACGCGCCGAAGTCGAACTACGTTCAATCCTGCATTATCGCGCACAAAGGCAAGACGGAGCCTGTCCAACGGATCGCGTCCCTGCTCAAATGCGACGATATCCGGGAAGAGAAGGGCATGAGCGGCGGAGCAGACGTTACCGTCATAGTCGGTCGGGACTATAGCGAATAGCCCCGAATCTCTCAAAAATGGAATCTCTGCTGGGGGAGGATTTCCTAATCCGGAAACGTGAACACCGGTTCCGGGATTCGGAAATCCTGCGTTAGTAACCAGGGTGGCGATTCAGAAATCACCACCCGGAATAAACTCCTAGCTTTCATTCCCTTCGTGGTGAGCCCGGCAGATTCCGCCGCAGGCGGACATGGAGAGGGTTCATGCCCGAGATTACATTTGTTTATTGTTATCGAGGCCGGGACATTTGATCCCGGCCTTTAATGTGGTCGGACGATTTCCTATGGAATCCAAAGCCTTTATCCGGACGGACGTCGCGCGCGGGGTCGAGATCCTTCTCTGGTCAGCGCCGACTGTTGAGGAAAACCTGGCGATTGATGAGAATCTTGCCGCCGGCGCGCGGCAGGATGGCCGCAGGATACTGAGGCTTTGGTGGGGTGCGCCCGCTGTTGTCCTGGGCTGCGGCGACAAGTCCGAGATTGCGGTAAATGAAGATGCCTGCGCGCGCCTCGGGGTCCCAATTCTAAAAAGAGTTACCGGCGGCGGCGCCGTCCTGCAGGGGCCGGGAGTGTTCAATTATTCTTATACCGCGCCCGATCCCGGACAATTCGATATCCGCGATGCGTTCTGCAGGGGAGCGGGCTTGGTGATAAGCGCACTGGCCGGGATTGGCGTCGAGTCTCACTTTCGCGGCATTTCGGATGTTGCGGTTGGCGACCGAAAGATTTCCGGGAACGCTCAGGCAAGGAAATGGCGGGCTGTGCTGCTGCATGGGACCGTCCTCGTAGATATCGACCGGGACCTGATGGAGGCGGTAATCAGGCATCCGGCGAGGGAACCGGATTACCGGGGCGGCCGCGCGCACGGCGAGTTCATTGTGACGCTGCGGGAACTTGGCAACGTGGCGGCTCGTCAGGAGATTGAGAGAGCGTTTGTCCGCGCAGCCGAGAATGCGTTCGTGTGAGGTGAAAGTCGGGGGCTTCGCCACCGAGTATCTCCGAACACGACATGCGCTTTGTCATTTACTCAGCTTGACACGAGTCATTGCGATACTTAGCATGATCTCGGTATACAAAATCTATCGATGGGAGCAAGCATAATAGAAACTGAACAGAAACTGGAAATCATCAAAGTCATACTGGCGGAGAAGAAAGCGGACGATGTGGAAGTGATCGACGTCCAGAACCGCACGCTGCTCGCCGATTTCTTCGTGGTCTGCAGCGGAACGTCGAATACGCATATCAAGGCTGTCACCGATGGCCTGATCATCGACGGCAAAGCCCGCGGAGTTCGCAAAGAACACGTGGAAGGTTACAAGGAAGGCCGCTGGGTGTTGGTGGACTATGGCGACATCGTGGTTCACGTGTTCGCGAAGGAAGAACGCGAGGACTACGACATCGAATCCCTCTGGAAAGAGACGGCTGCTATACTCGAAGGAACGGCGCGGTGAGGCAATGACCTCGCAGAACCTGGACGATGTCAGAAGACAGGCGGATTTCGATCGGTTGATGACGGCCGCTCGCGTCCATAGAATGCGCGGCGATTATGCGCAGGCAGGGCGGCTGATCGGGCAGGCACTGGAGCTGTTGCCGTCCGATTTGGATGCTCAGGAGTTTGCCGCTGATATGCTGCTTGCGGGCGGTGAACTGGAGAAGGCCGTCGGGCAGTACAAGCGCATCTGCGAATTAGACCCCTCCCGCGTCTCGGCTGAGGAGAAAATTTGCCAGGACAACTCTTCAGATAGCCGAGGGCAAGCGCCAGAAAGAACTGCTGCGGGAGATGGTCGAGAATCCGGAAGCGTTTCGCAAACGTCTCCCAACTACTTCCCACGCTTCCCATAATTCGGTGATGATGGCGCTCGTCTCCAGTGGAATCCCGGGACTTGGACATATTATCTGCGATCAGGTTGTAAAGGGTCTTGTTCTTTTCGCTGCCACAGGTTTTTCCTGGCTTATGTTTTTCCTCTTGCGTCCCCCTGCATTTGGCAATACCGCCCAGGACCGGATCGAACATGTTCATCAAAAATATGGGCGCGCCCGCCGGGCTTTTTCTTTGTCTCGCCGTCGCTCTACAGGTCTACGCGGTTGTCGATGCGGCGGTGGTTTCTGAGAAGAGCAAGATGAACGACGGATCGGTCTGATTACGAAGGCAAGTTGCTTCGGATTGCGGGCGAAGCGGAGCTGCCGGAGCCGCGGCCGCAGGCGGCGCGTAGACGCTTGATGTCAGGTCAGCCCGTCCGATTCCTCGATAGGTCTGCAACGTCGGTCCCTTCGGAACCGAAGCAGCGAGTGGGTTTTCCTACTCCCTGTACTTGTTCGTAATCGGCAGCCTTCTGTCGCGCCCGAACGCTTTTGGCGTGATCTTAATCCCCGGGGCGGCCTGGCGGCGCTTGTATTCGTTGCGGTCTATCATTGTGACTACTCGCCGGACGGTTGCCTCGTCGAAGCCGAGCGCAACGATCTCCTTCACGCCCCTGTCTTCCTCCACATAAGCCTCGATGATCGGGTCCAGAATCTCGTAGGGCGGAAGGGTGTCCTGATCGGTCTGGTCAGGCTTCAACTCAGCGGACGGCGCTCTTTCGATGACCGATTCGGGTATCACCGGCGAGAGGCTGTTGCGGTAGTTTGACAGCTTGTAGACCAGCGTCTTCGGCACATCCTTTATCACAGCGAACCCACCGGCCATATCCCCATACAGCGTCGAGTATCCGCAGGCCAGTTCGCTCTTATTTCCGGTAGTGAGGACCAGCAGGTTGAACTTATTCGAGAGCGCCATCAGCAGGTTGCCCCGGATGCGCGCCTGCAAATTCTCTTCGGCGATGCCCGGCTGGGCGCCATCGAACACGCCGGCAAGAGCGCCGTTATATGCCCCGAAGATATCGGTTATTACTATTCTGTCGTGCCTGATGCCGAGGTTTTGGGCAATCTTTTGTGCGTCGGACTGGGTAGCCTCGGATGAGAATTGCGAGGGCATGATCAAGACCCTGACCCGCTCCGGACCGAGGGCGTCGCACGCAATCGTGGCGACTATCGCGGAGTCTATGCCTCCGCTCAGTCCCAACACCACCTCCTTGAAACCGTTCTTGTTTACGTAGTCCCTGGTGCCGAGAGCGAGAGCGGAGTAAATCTCTTCCAATTCCCGGGGAGCGTGAGCGCAGGGGGTTACCTGCCCACTCTTTTCGACCGTCTCGACCGGTCCAAGCACAACCTCCGGTACATCCACGCAAACCTGGGTGCTGAGCTTTATCTTTCTTCGCCTTGGATCGACCAACCTGCGGTGCTCGATGGGCGAAAGGTCGATGTCGACTATCGCCAACTGCTCCTCAAAGGCTTTGCATCTATGAAGCACTTCCCCGCTCGGTCCGAGGACCAGGGAGTGGCCGTCAAATACCAGTTCGTCCTGCCCGCCGACCGCGTTGAGGTATACAATTGCGCACGTATTGTCGCTCGCACGCGTGCCCAGCATTCGCTCGCGCGCGCGCCATTTGCCGGCGTGATACGGCGAAGAATTGATGTCTATGACCAACTGCGCGCCGCCAAGAAGCGTCTGCACCGCATGGGGACCGTCGGCATACCACGCATCTTCGCAGACCTCCACGCCGAACGTGACGTTTCCCAGGGTGTAAACTTGCGTGTCGGTGTCCGATTGGAAGTAACGGTCCTCGTCGAAAACTCCATAGTTGGGCAGGAAGAACTTGTGCTGGATCCCTGCGATTTCGCCGTTGTGCAGTATTGCCGCTGAGTTGTAGATGTCCTTGGCCACGTCCACGAACCCAACTACTGCAGTGATGCCCCGAGTCTGGACCGCAATTCGACGCAGTGCCGCGAGGTTGTCCTCGACGAACCCCTGCTTGAGCAAAAGGTCCTCGGGCGGGTATCCGGTGACGGCAAGTTCAGGGAATACGATTAGCTCCGCGCCTCTGTTCTTTGCCTCGGCGATATTGACGATGATTTTCTCGGTATTCCCATCGATGTCACCGACAGTCGTGTTCAACTGTGCCAACGCCAGGCGAATAGTCTGTGAAAGGCGATCTTGCACTTTTTCCTCCGCAATTCTTCTTTAAAGATTACGCACGCTCGGGCCGATAATTCCACATGAATCGCGTTGAAAACCTCGTGCTTTCATCGCGAATGGGGGCAAGCTGACTTGTCCCCAAAATCAAATAAGGATGGTGCAGTAAAGTGCCGCAAGTCAAGGCCAAGCGTGAAATCAAATCGCCCAAACCCATCCGGCCGCGGGAAGTCGCTCTTCCTGAGCCTGTTTCAACAAATGCATTCGAGCTCATAAGCACAATGCTGGATTATGAATCTGCTGCTCAGAAGAGCGGCACAGACCTTGCATCGGGTCGCTTCAAGATGTTGACCGCTTCGGAGCGCGATTTCTGCAGAGCAGAACTCATCGCCGACTACATCCGGCTGAGCATCGGCAATCTCGGCGATACTCCCGGCTACTATGAGGCCGCGATGGACAACTTTTGCTCTAAAGTCTGCGACATGATGATTCCGTCGCACGAATTGATCGGGACTTGCTTCGCAGCCACCGAAATCGTTTCCGAAGATGAGCGATACGCAAGCATTCCGAATTTCATAGAATCCGTTCGACACACCATGATTCCGGTCCTTCAGACCTGCGTCCGTGTAATAGAGACAAAGACGCGGCTTGCCGCCGCAGCCTGATCGACCGCCGTCCGGTGTGCACAAAAAGAGCGACCCGCAGTTCTGCCGGCCGCCTCATAACGCACTTTCCAAAACCACGATCTGTGGCTCAACAGGCAGAGATTCCCTGGTTATATCAAGGACAGAAGATCCTTGACGCCTGACATTGGGCGCGCTGTCCAGGAAAGCGTCCACACTCGCGATCGGGAATTTGCACTTCTCGTTCTTGTAGTGCATCGGTATCACTATGTTTGCGTCCAACTGCTGCGCCACTTTGTGCGCCTGTGGCGCATCTATTGTGTAATGGCCTCCAACCGGTACGAGCAGGACGTCCACATTTCCTATTTCCGCAGCCTGATCCGCAGTCAGCACGTGTCCCAGGTCGCCCGCGTGCGCTATCCGTATTCCGTCCGCGCTTATCACGAAGAACGTATTTGCGCCCTTCTCACTGCCGCGCGAATTGTCATGGTAGGTAGCGACGCCGAGGATCTCAACTTCATCCGCACCGAACTTCCCATTGCCCTTGATAATGACCGGTGTTCCCTTTACCACATCCGGAGCAGCGTGGTCCCGATGCTCATGACTTATGGTTACAATGTCCGCGGGCTCATCAAACGCGCGATAGGTGAACGATTCCGGTGGAAAACTCGCCGGATCGAACGGATCGGTTACTATTCGTGTTCCTGCGCGGGTCGTGATAAGAAACGAACTGTGCCCCAGAAACTGAAATTCTCATATTCTCACCTCGCTAGCTGCTAGGCGCATTATATGCCGCTGGATAGCGTGTGTCAACGCGCGCGTGGCCAGAGGGCGCGTGTCAAATGTGGGGAGATTATCCGCGGGTTTCCCTCGGGCTCCCACCAGAGACGCCGTCTCTGGACTCTGCCGGGGCCGCAGACCCCCGACCCCTGGCTCGCTTCGCGTCTGTGCTCACCAGTAGAGGTGAGCGCAGAGGCGAAGCGCATTATGGGGGTCCAGGGGCCATTCGGCTCCTGGCGGGTTCCAAGGGCAGCGCCCTTGGTGGGGGTTCGGGGGCGAAGCCCCTGAACGTTCCCCGGGTCTGGCACGCACCAGTGGCGGATATGAATGCGATGCGCCTGTGATATAATCTCTATTATGATCGACTCTCTCCTGATAAAACCGGCAGGACCCGACTGCAATCTGCGCTGCAACTACTGCTTCTATCGGCAAAAGGCCGGTATGTTCGGCGCGAAAACGCATCGGATGAGCGAGCAAGTCCTGGAGACCACTATCCGCGACGCGATGCGGATGGGTGTGCGAATGTTCTCGTGGCAGGGCGGCGAACCGACGATGATGGGGCTGGGCTTCTTTAGAAAAGTGGTCGAGATCGAAATGAAATACGCGCCTCCCGGAACGAGCGTTGCCAATGCTCTGCAGACGAACGGCACCTTGCTCGACCGGGAATGGGTCACTTTCCTTGCCCGGTACCGGTTTTTGGTGGGCCTGTCTATTGATGGACCCGCAAGGCTTCACAATAACTACCGCAAAGACGCTCAGGGCAAGGGCACTCACGAGCGCGTGATGCGGGCAGTCAGGCTGCTTCGCGAGGGTGGGGTGGACTTCAACGCGCTCGTCCTTCTTAACAACCTGAACGTCCGGGAGCCCGCCGCTATATATGAGTTTCTGAAGAAGAATGATATTGTCTTTGTCCAGTATGTCCCTTGCGTCGAGCCCGGCGGCAGGAAGGCTGCCGCATCGTTCAGCATTTCTGCGGAGGATTATGGCGAGTTCCTGGTGGAGGCATTCGACATGTGGGCGGCGGACTTTCCCGGCGTTTCCATCCGAGATTTCGACGAATTATCTTGATGAGAGAGCTTGGAAAAGATTCCGGAACGTGCACGACCAAAGATAGATGCGGAAGCTACGTGGTCATCGAGCACAATGGTGACGTGTTTGCCTGCGATTTCTTTGTCAATTCCGCCTGGCGGCTGGGCAACGTAACCGAAACGTCACTGCAGGAGATAGCTGGCTCCGAGAAACTGGAGCGCTTTGCCGCGGCGAAGGGCGACCTTGGCCAGGTGTGCGGGAATTGTGAATATCTTGGCGCCTGCCACGGAGGCTGCCGGAAGCATCGCGTCGTGCTCGGCGGCGCTCCCAGCGACCCGAGTTACTTCTGCAAGTCTTATAAGCGGTTGTATGCGCACGCGCTGCCGGCTATTGGAGAGCTTGCGAGTCGTCTCCGGCAGATGGGTCGTGTCTGAAAACAGGCGGTGAATGAGCCTGCGGCGAACGGAGTGATACAGTGTCAGAGAAATACGAGAAAAAACAGATCTATGAGTATTGCCAGATACGCAACACTATGGTGCGGCTCGAGGTGATACAGGCCACGGTTTCCATGCCTGATTTCGTGCACGCGGAGGTCAGACTCGTGCCTGTGGATTGCAATCGAGCCGAGGATTGCAAACGCGGTGGACTGAGGTGTCTGGTGTTCGACCGGGACGGTGTGGACCCGTGTCCGGAGGTGTGGAAGGGCGAGATTTGAGTTCACGCGCTTAGTTCACTGTTCGCGGCGTTCACGCGGCTGCAACCGGTTCGTGGATGTATGGGCGCAAGTGCGGGAATATCGCTCTCACGTTGCGGCGGTATTCCTCATAATCAGCGCCGAACCGCCTCGCCAGGCCTTTCTCCTCGAACTCGACCATGTGGACGATGGCCGCCACGCCGATTATCGGCGTCAGAATCAGCCCCGATGTCGACCTGCCCAAGAACGCGACTCCGAACAAGACGAACAACAAGCCCAGCAGCATCGGATTCCGCACATACGCGTAGGGGCCCGTCGTCACAAGAATGCGGGTTGGGTGCAGCGCTCTTCCAAATACCTCCAGAGGCAGGCCCTCTCCCACAAAGACGAGGTAAGAGTATGCCCACGATATCCAGAACACTCCGATCAACAGACAGGTTGCGGAAAGAATCTGTGGCACCGGCTCCGGCAGGTTCATCCGCAGTCCCAGAGCTCTGTCGAGAGCGATAGCCACGAACCAGAATGCGACCGGAACGCATATTTCAACCAGGAACAGCGATACCGTCAGTCCCACTACAGTCTTCTTAATGCCCATGCTCATACAAACCACCTATGCTTATTCTACCCTGCGAACGGTTAAGGTGAAACCAGGGCTATGGGATACATGTGTCGCGGTATAAGTGCGTATCGAAGGACGGTCGGATACAAGGCCGAGCCCTCGCGCGCAACGTGACAATTGCTGCCGCCGGTGTTAAACTATTCTCGGCTGTCACCAGGCTGCGTGCGCTCCTGGTGATTCTTTTTATGCCTGAGTCCTGGCAAATACGAAGATGAAAGACAAAAGACGATGAACAAAGACACTGGACACACCGAAAGACTGAACAGCGCTGCCGAGGAGTTTGCGAAGCTCGTTGAGACGGTGGCGGCGCTGCGCGCGCCGGGCGGATGTCCCTGGGACAGAGAGCAGACCCACGAGTCTCTGATGAAGTATGCCATCGAGGAGACTTATGAGGTAATCGAGGCTATCGAGAGTGGTGAGCCGGCGAAACTTGAGGATGAGTTGGGTGATATGCTGCTCCAGGTGCTTCTGCACGCTCAGATCGCAAATGAGTCGGGGCAGTTCGATGTTGCAGATGTTTGTACAAATTCGCGCGAAACTTATACGCAGGCATCCGCACGTATTTGCCGATACCGAAGTTTCCGGCGTGGATGATGTCCTGCACAATTGGGAGCAAATCAAAAAGGATAGCCCGGATACGAGGAGCGGATATCGGTCCTTGATGGGGTTCCCGAGAGCATGCCTGCACTAATGCGTGCGGCGAAGCTGAGCAAGAAAGCCGCGAGAACCGGTTTCGACTGGCCCAACGCGCCTTCCATAATCAACAAGCTCAGGGAAGAAACGCAGGAGCTTGAAGCGGCTGTTGCCAGGGGAAATAAGGACGAGATCAAAGGCGAGATCGGCGATTTGCTGTTTACCATAGTCAACATTGCCAGGTTCCTGGATATGGACCCTGAAGAATCGCTGCGGGAAATGCTCAAGAGATTTGCCTATCGTTTCAATAAGATTGAAGAAAGCGCTCGCCGGAGCGGCCGCGATATCCACGATATGACTCTGGAAGAGATGGATCAAGTTTGGAACCAGGCGAAACAAGGATAAAATAGCTGAAGAATGCGCGTCGGTCGTTGGGAGGAATGCTGCCATGAAAAGGCAGTCGGTTTTTGTCTCAGGTAATCGTCGCCGTCAGCCGCACGAACTGATTGTCGTCCTCGTGTTGACCATTTTGTTCGTGCTTATCGGTATTCTGTTGATTAAGAATTCCACAGCCCAGCCGGTAAATAATGGCGCGCTGCTTCAAGACCTGAAGCCCGAAAAAAGCGGCTACGAACTGGGCTCGTCGGTAACTATTCAGTTCGGGATTCAAAATACCGGCAAGCAGCCTATCACGTACAAGTTTCCCTCAAGCAAGGTCTACGATTTATGGATCACGCGCGCGGACAAGGAAGTCTACAGGTTAAGTAAATGCAGAGCCTATGCAATGGTGATCACGGCTCTTACTCTTCAACCGTGCGAGACGCGGACGTTCGATACGCTGTGGAACCAGAAAGATAACGACGGCAACGCGGTTGGTCCCGGCACCTACTATGTGTATGCCCAGCTTACGCCGTCCGAGAACCAGCCTCCTCCCGCTTCCTCCACAATTCAGATAGGCACCAGGGGCGCCGTTGTGGTCCCGTTAAGCGTTCAGGATGCGATACAGCACGCGGAGCGCTTCGAAGGTCGAACCGTTCACATTATTGCAACCTACCGGGGATGGCAGCCGAACTCCAACGATTCGAATGTCCAGGGTGGCCCGCCTGTGAGCCGGGATGACTGGGCGATCTGTGACTCCACAGCCTGCATGTACGTGCACGGCAATATCGGCCTCGACCCTGTGAAGGACCTGGATACGAAAGTCGACTTGATGGGGAAGCTGGTGAAGACCACAAAGGGCCAGGTGTATCTGGACATGGAAACCGGAAAAGTGGTCAAATCTCAGCCCTGATTAATGTGGAAATCCTGGTTAGTGCGGCGTCCTGCAAGTATGTTATGTTGCTGACCGTTCCGAGGGCTATTCCATTATTCGGCGCACTTGACCATTAGAGAAGGAGCAGTCCAAGACAAGTGACCGTGGCTCCCCGGCAAGCTGCTTCATCTCGCTATGGCTGAGGATGGGCTCGCCGGACATAATCCTGCCACGTTCCACTACTTTAGGGGTCAGTCCTCTAGATCGCAGGCGCATGCTGACCGACAGGCCAAAGCCATTCCGGAATATGTAACCGCCGTTGGACCATGCCCCGGGAGCGGAATCGGGTGGGTTACACAAAATCACTTTGCGCAGGCCGTCGCCTCGGGCGGTGACTATGTCCGTGACCTGAGTCAAGATGGCTTCAGACACCGATGACGCGGCGAGCCAAGGTTTGGCCTGCATTTTTTCGAAAGCCAGACCGACAGTGGTTGCTGCGACCAACCCGCTGCACACCACAGCCGTGGCAAGCGTCGAAGCCAAGCGCCCACTTACCGACTGTGTCAACGCAGATTCCAGGCGACTCCGCAGCACCATAACCAGCGAACCAGCCAAGACAGACATTATGGCGGCGGGAAAATAGAGGTAACGGGACTGAATGCTCGATAATGCGACAACGGGTACGAATGACATCTGTAGTGCGAGAACGAAAGCAGCATATCGTCCATGACGCCCCTTGAGCAACAGAACACTC
>CAVZJH010000084.1:0-16292 GCA_963775535.1 uncultured bacterium
TTACATAGCGGGTTTCGCACGTTTAAGCAATCAGGCGTCGAGCGATTTTCTCAGCCATATATCGCAGCTTTCCTGCGGAACACAAAGTCCACTACTTTGCGTATTCGGGGTATTCCGGTCACGCTGAGTTTAGAGGTCGGACCCAATCTGATGGAGGACTTGGCAAGCGCCCTGCAGGAACCGGTGAACGGACCGTCGAAATGTAAATAACTGCGGGTTTTTCGAGGGAGATCTATTATGATTGAGATCGAAGTAGCACCATCAGAGAAGAAGGACGAGCTCTGGGAACTCTTCCAGGAATATGCGGAGGAACTCAGTCTTTACGATAAGGAGAAGCGCCCGCGCTTATCACACCACTATCCTGAATTCGATCAATGCTGGAATGAGAAATACCGCACGCCGTTCATGATCGTCTACGACCACGAGATAATCGGCTTTTGTTTTCTCCGCGACACCGGCATAGCCTACAAAATCGATGAGTTTTTTATCAGGCCGCTGCATCGTCGGCGGGGTTTCGCTCAGCAGGCCGTCCGCCACATAAAAGAACACTGCCGCAAACTTGGCAGGCACGACGTCCTGGCCGCCAATATCTATGTCAACAATGCTCCGGCGCTATCGTTCTGGAAATCGGTTGGCTTCAAAGATACCGGCAGGCGGCAGCGCCTCCGGGAAATTCGCCTTATAGAGACAGAGGCGGATCTGACCGAAAACTAGACTGAGGATCTCCAAACACCATTCCTCCGTGGGCACCTTGAAAAAGGCTGCATACGTATTCTTTTGGAGTCACTAAACAACGAGGAGAGGAATTCATGCTCAAGACCAGATCGCTTTCCGTTGCCACAGGGATGATCTTGCTGATGATGTCGTTTATCTTTGGCCCAAACACGTTCCGACCGGAGACCGGCGCGCAAGCAGCAAAGCAACCTGAGGCAAAAGCGACCACCGACCAAGACACCCTGGGAACGCCTGATAGATTCTGGATAAACGCGGCCAAAGAGGTCTACAGGTCCACCAGTGATATTCAGTTGCAGAATCAGAAAGAACTGCGGATGGGTCTGGCTTACCACAAGCTGATACACGGCGACCCCGCGATCAGGGCCGTCGCACTCACTTTCGATGACGGTCCCCATCCGAAATATACTCCGCAGTTGCTGGCGATCCTGAAGAGGTATCACGTCAAGGCGACGTTCTTTGTAGTGGGTGAGATGGCCGAGAAATATCCCTACCTTATCAGGGAGGAAAACGCTGCCGGCCACATCGTCGGAAATCACACATACCATCACTTGAACCTTACGCGCATGCCGGACGACGAGGCGCGTGTCGAATGGCAGGCCGCGAGCGACGTTATTAAATCGATCCTGGGCAAGGCTCCGTTGTATTGTCGGCCGCCTGGCGGAGACTATGACAGGAAAGTTATCACGGCCGCTACGCAGACTGGAATGAAGACTGTGCTCTGGACCGATGACCCCGGTGACTACGCGAGCCCCGGTGACAAGACGATAGAAACCCGAGTGCTCGACAGGATCGGCAACGGCGGGATCATATTGCTCCACGACGGTGTGCAGCAAACGGTTGATGTTCTCCCGCAAATGATCGAAACTCTGCAGAAGAAGGGATTCAAGTTTCAGACGGTAGATGAAATGGCTAAGGATTTGAATGATCCGTCAGTGAGGCATGCTAACCGAGGAACTCGATCTGAATACCAATCCCGATGACAACCTGATGAAAGAAACATTGCAGCAGGAAGGAGCTGAGACGGAACAAGATCAGATCAATTGGCTTGACGCTAATATGCCTGACTCAAACGTCCAGCACGTTTTCGCTCGAGTGATACCCGCGCCTGCATCGACGGCTCGGGCACGTCTGGTCTCTCTGGACGCGTTCCGTGGTCTAACCATAGTGCTCATGCTGTTGGTTAACAACATTGCGCTGGACGTCTTCACACCCACCGAATTAACGCATGCGCCGTGGAATGGCGGAATTCGCCTTGCCGACCTGGTTTTTCCGTGGTTCCTCTTCTGCGTGGGGACCGCAATTCCGTTTTCTTCAGCCTCGTTCCACAGAAATGGTCTTCCGACCTGGCGCTATGCGCTGAAAGCCGTGGGGCGCGCAGCGTCTTTGATTGTGCTCGGATGCATAGTAGACAGCAGCATCTACAAACACTTTGTCCTGGGCCTCGGAGTTCTTCAGCTTATAGGCTTGGCCTACTTGGTTGGAGCTCTGCTCTACGAATTGCCGTCGTGGAGCAGGCTCACGATAGCTGCAGCGTTTCTTGTCGGCTACTGGGCCGCCATCATGTGTATTCCTACCCCAGCCGGTGTCGGCGTCTTCCAGGAGCAGCAAAACCTCATTTTGCACGTTAACAACAGGTATTTGGCAAGCCTTCACCTGGCTGGTCTTCTCTCGGTGATTCCAACCGCGGCCCTGGTTCTCATCGGAACTTCGATAGGAGAGGTGCTCAGGCGCCCCGACGTGAGCGGAGCGCGAAAGGCGATAACGCTGGGAATCTCAGGAGTCGCCCTTATCGCTGTCGGCCTTCTCTGGAACCTGCATCTGCCGTTCAACAAGGCGGTCTGGACTTCGTCATACATTCTCTTCACCGCGGGAACCGCATCGCTTATACTCGGAGCGTTTTTCTTTATTATAGACGCGAGGGGTTGGCGATGGTGGGCATATCCGCTGGTGGTATTCGGCTCCAACGCTATCCTGGCATACGTGGCGCCGATCCTGATCAAGCTGGACGCGCTGCAGAGATTGACCATAATCTCCGCCGGGAAGACGGCGACCCTCCAACAGGCGTGGCTGAACGCATTTGTCTCCCACACAGACCGAATGGTCGGTGGATGGCTTTACACGATCTCTTACATCCTCGCGTGGTGGCTCGTGCTTTGGATACTGTACCCGCAGGAAGATCTTCCTGCGGGTGTGACCTCTAATAATTATTGACTCGCTTGTAGGGCTCCTCAAAGGGCAACATTTCGAGATCCGCAACCCTCCGGGCATAGGACGCCGGCGCAGGAAGCTCCTCGCCGGGGTCCTGATACCAAAACGCGGCAGCCGACCAATCATCTGAGCGCTCAAAGAGAGTGATCTCGCCCTCAGGCACGTAACCGCCCCCGATATGCTGCATCTCCACCCGGATATCCTGGTGAAAGAAGATCGGGTAAATACGTGGAATCGGTAAAAGCTCACAAGCTTTTGCCACCTCATGTCGGCCTGGCCGGCGATATAGGGGCAGCCGAGGTACAGTCCAAAGTGCTGCCCCATGCACCAGGCCGATCCGACGTAATGTTCCGAGCCAGTCCCGCAGATCGTCGGCAGGTCGGTATCTCCATCGATGTAGGCCTTGAACTCCCCTCGCCCCACCACTGCGGCGAGCGGGTCCTCACTCCAATAACACATCCCAGAAACCTGCCTCTGCCGCGCCTCTTCGGCAGGATGACGAAGTCTTTCTTTATCTGCGTTGGGTTCTCCCGTCTGAACGAAGCGTGGAAACGGAGCGTGTCAGGGCCGATTTTGTCCCCTATGGTGTAATCCACCGTATAGAACAGCGCTTCCACGGGGGTGTCCTGTTCGTTAGTCAGGGTTATCTTCGCGCCTGTGGCAAATGGCATTTGAAAGTAGCAGTTCAGCCCCGTGCCTTCCAGCATTGCCTGAAGGGCGTTGACAAAGTGGTTGGTTCTGCCGTGAGCGATGCCGAAGAAATCGCCAAGGGGGCATTCCATCGCGGGCTTTTCAGAGTGGTCCCAGTAAGCACGCAGTACCATTCCCCTGAGGGCATTAGGAGTGAGGATGGTGCCCGTGATCCAGATGTGACGGAGCATGCCGGGGCCATCGACCTGCGCCAATACTACCTCTTCTCCAGCCCCAACGCCCCTTGCGGGAGACCCTTTTCTGCCGGGGCCCAGGTGGGAAGCCGAGGCGCCGCCCTTGCCCTTCTCGCCTTTCGGATTCTCGAATGATGCCGAACGGCTCTCGATGTTCTCGAATCTCGTCATATCGCCAAAGGTGAACTCCATGTGTGCCTCCGAACAAATCTGCTACGCAATATGATGCCACAGCAGGCAGCCAAATGCAATGGTCAGCCCGGCGGTGTCCCAAATCCGCCACCTACCGTGGCCGATGTTCCGGCGCCTCCCTGCGCCGGAATCCCTTCGGGGGTTTCCCAACCCCGACATGCCATGCAAACATAGAATTTAGTTGTCTGAGTTACGCCTGTGGGATCTGCGGGTTATGAAACCCTGGGGAATGGGTCCGGCGTAAGGAGACGCCTGACCATCAAATCTCCAAGCCGGCATCGGCCTTTTCCGGAAAACTGAACTCACCGCCGGCGTCCCCAATCCTGGTATGCGACCAGTGTGAATACCTCCGTGCCTGGGAAGAGTAGATTCAAAGCCACTTACGGATGGAGGAAACGATCTTGATTGATGTCGTCAACTGGCGCACTTCGCTTGAAGAGGCCCGAATCGAGGCGAGAGAGAATAACAAGGCTCTTCTCGTAGACCTGTTCAACCCCGGGTGAGGCGGCTGCCGGTTCATGAAGGAACATACCTTCCCGGACCCGCGCGTGACGCGGATGATAAATGAGTTCGTGGTTCCCGTGCAGTTCAATGTCGTCGAAGATCCGGGCGCGATGCGAAGGTTCCACTCACACTGGACCCCCTGCGCGATGCTGCAGGATAGCGACGGCAGCGAGGACCCGGCGCTCCTACGGCGCTCTTAACCCCGAGGCGTTTCTTGCGGAGTTTTCCCTCGCCCGAGGACTGGAGTTCCTGCACTCCGGTGTTTATGACAAAGCGCTCGAGTTCGTTGAAGCCGCCCTGGAGACACATCAGCCGTGCCCGAAGTTCACGCTGAGAATCTGGACCGGCTGGGACCGGCAAAATACCGGCACACTCACAACCCGGACGACCTGGAAAGTGCGTGGAGCGAACTTCGCGAGAAGTATCCGAACAGCCAATGGGCGCGAAAGACTGATTTCTTCTTCAAAGACTAAAGACCAGAACATCGCACATCCAAACAAGAGAGCCGCGCGATCCGCAGATCGCGATGCGGCTCTCTTTTCATACACTGTAAAGCCTGAAGATGAGCGTACCATTCAGCCGATACTAACAATGTGGAAATAGCTATTCGCGAGGATGTGAGATGAGAGATATGAAGATCGGACACGGCGGAGCTATCAGCGGACAACTCATTTATGCAGCGGGAAAGCTCAACGAGCAGGATGACGCGTTGATCGTCAGCCAACTGGGCGGCGCGAGCCCTGTTGGAGGAGTATTGTGCAGCGTGGGATCGGATTATGCAGTGCACCTGCTTCCGGATGGGTCCGGCAAGAGCACCTACGCGGGACTGAATATCACTTCTCACCTGGGCACCGGCAAGGCGTGGTATATTCGAGACGAAGAAACCGGCGAAGTGTGGTCTCCATTCTTCAGCCCGGTCTCGCAATCAAGCCAGGATTATGAGGTAAAGTACCTTCCCGGTCAGGCGACTGCCCACTGCATCTATAACAAAATCGCAAGCACGATGACCGTAGCCACCGTGCCGGACAGCGCCTGTGAGATCTGGCGCATAGTGCTCGAGAATCGGTCGGCAAAAGTCAGAAACCTCACATTTACCACGTATGTCGAGCCCTGCACCGGACGCCGCCAGGAAATCGGCTACCTCGAGCATCAGCGCGCGCTCATCATCAGAACGCCGCTGACTGACGCCGGCTCCGAACAGACGAGCCTGACTGCTCCTGAGATGGTGTTTTTCCACTCAAGCACCCTGGCGCCGATGTGCTACCAGACCCAGAAACCTGAGTTCATCGGCGAGGGCCGAACTATGCGCAACCCTCTGTGCCTGGACGGCGATTGGCGATCCGGGCAGAATGCAACAACCAGCGAAGCGGTCGCGAGCCTCAGCGTGGAAATGCAAATACCCATAGAAGGCGAGGCCCAGTTCAGCTTTTGCTTCGGAGTCTCACGCTCAGTTGAGCGGGCACTTGATACAGTGCGCAAACTAAGCGACAACCGAGCGACCGACATGGCAATCGAGGCATCAAGGCTGCGCTGGAAAGAACTGTGTTCCCTTGTGCAAGTCGACAGCGAGGACCCGGCGTTCAACGCGCTCGTCAACACGTGGCTGCCCTATGAAGCGTATTCCAGTTGGATCGGCCGCCGGACCGGAGGCGTATGCCTCGATCCGACGCAGGCCGCGGACGCCCTGCGACGTTTCTACGCTCTCTCCGCAACTGCGCAGCAGCCATGCCGTGATAGTCTGCTCAGCTTTGCGGCCGGGATATCCTGCACCGGCACTTTCTCTCCTGACGACGAGTCATTCATAATGCTGCCTCTCACTGAACTCCTGTGGCTTCCGGTATGCACAGTGAAGTATATAGCCGAAACGGGAGACATGGATGTGCTCTTACGCGAGATTCCGCTCAAGGATGGCCCCACGCTCACTCTGAAGGAGCACTGCGAAAGGATCATAAACGCGTGCATCAACCAGCAGCAGCCCTCAGGCGATCCGGGCTGCGACAGGCTGCTGGAACAAACCATAGGTTTCTGGTCGCTGATCAGTGAAGACGCGGGAGAACTTTACGCCTACCTCGACGGCGCAGCTAGCCGCGCACTCCCGAATAAAAGACAGTATCCGGAAGAACGCAGCTTGCCCAGGAAGCTGCAGTATCTGCGCGCGATTTCGCCTGAATTGGCCGACCAGAAGATCCACGAAGAGTGCGCCGAAGAACTGGAACCTGTAATCCCCACTTCCGGAGGCACGAGCGCAGCCTGCAGGTTGTATTCGGCGCTCGTGGAGCGTGTATTGGGCATTCAGGCAACCTACGAAGGCCTCGTCCTGCACCCAAGCCTGCCACCGTCCTGGAACGAATGCCGTATAACAAGACGCTTTAAGAGCGACACTTACGATATCCACATAAAGCGGTCGATCAAGCCCAGCAAAAGAGAAGCCTCGATTGTCGTGGATGGAGAACCGGTGCTCGGAACTCGACTTCCGTACCTCGCGGACGGCGGTGAACATCGCGTGGACGTAACCGTGCGCTAATGCTTGAGGCTCGACGAAAAAGCCCTTGCATGGAATTCCGGCCTTGACTGCACAGCCTGGGGATGATAACCTGTCTGTGTGAATGCCACCAAGCAACTAGCGAAGGAGATTGCCCTGCTCGCACGCGAGATCGGGCGGACTGGCGGCGATTTTGTCGCCCAAACCACCGCCTACGGGCTTTTTTTGCGGCAGTGGGACCCTCGCGTGCGCGTCGACGATCTGCTGGAAACCTGTGGTGATTATCCTGCTGCCATCGAGATCGGGCGGATACTGAAGAGCGAAGATTTGAAAACCATCTTCGCTCAATACCTGGCAGGCAGCAAGGACCCCTCAGTTTATTTCTACGAAAATTCCTGAGAGCCTACGATCCTTCAAACGCGAAAAGCCGCGGGGTCCACTACAGCCCCCCCGAAGTCGTCTCATACATAGCCAGATCTGTGGTTACCATACTTAGACATTACTTTGGTCGATCACCCGCAAACGCAATGGTTATGGACCCGTGCTGCGGAATCGGCACGTTCTTCCGATACATTGAAAACAATCTCAGCCCCCGCCCGGAAATGATCGGCGCGGAGCTGATGTCCGTGCCCTGCGAGCTGGCTTCCAGGCTCCTTGGCGAATGCCGGATTTTGCGTGCCGACAGCCTGCAGGATATTGAACTGCATACCGGCGGCAAGACCCTCGTCATACTCGGCAACCCACCCTACTCCGGCCACTCGGCGAACGTGGGACAGATCACGGAGATGGTAGCCGATTACAGGGCCGGGCTCCAGGAACGCAACCCCAAATGGCTGCAGGATGACTACGTCAAGTTTATGAGAATGGCTCAGCACAGGGTCGATGAGGCGGGAAGCGGGGTAGTAGCCTTCATCACAAACCACAGTTATATTTTCAACCCGACCTTTCGGTCGATGCGGGCGAGTCTGATGCGCAGCTTCGACGCAATCCACGTTCTTGATCTGCAGGGCAACGCGAAACGAGCCGAGAAGGCGCCGGACGAGAACGTGTTCCCCATTCAAATGGGCGTCGGCATCTCATTTCTGATCAAGACCTCGGATGTCGAGAAATGCGCAGTGATGTATGCGGAAACCCGCGGAACCCGGCAATCGAAAATGGACGCGCTTGCACGGATGGATTTCTCGAGCACGCCCTGGCGCGAAGTCGACGCGGTAAAACCGTTTTATCTGTTCACGCCGACCGACAGGAAGCTTCAAGAGGAGTTTTACGGCTTCTCTTCGCTTTTCCATTTGTTTGGCGAAAGCAGCGTGGGATTCGTGACATCCAGAGACCGCTTCGCCATAGACTTCGACCGGGAGGCGCTTCTCAACAGGATCGCGGATCTCAGGCGCGATGATATCCCTTTGGAGGAGATCAGAAGCGCTTATCCCATCGGAGATCTGGACCTCGAGAAGGCCAGGCGCGAACTACAAGCCGATGAGGACTGGCAAGACTGCGCGGTGGAAGCTCTCTACCGGCCATTCGACCGAAGGTGGGCTTATCTTCGAGGACGATAATGGAAAGGCCCCGGCTTCCGTTAATGGATAATCTGGTCACGCCTAACGCTGCCCTGGCAATCGGTCGAGCGGGACACGCGACCGGATCGAGCACATGGGACGTTGTCTTCTGCACCGATCGACCGGCAGACCTGAACCTGTTCCGCAGGGGCGGCGCGATGCTCTTTCCCAGATACGTTTACACGCACGGAACGCGTCAGTCCAATTTGACCTGCCCCGGAACCGATCACGACGCTCTTTTCGGGTACATCTATGCCATTCTGCACAGCACCATCTACCGGACGCGCTACGCGGATTTTCTAAAGGCCGACTATCCCCGCATACCTGTGCCTCGTTCGCAAGGGTTGCTAGGTGAGCTTGCGGATCTGGGATCAAGGTTGATCTCCATCCACCTGGACCCTGCGGCGCAGCCCGGCCCTTATCAGCCGCGAGAACCTACACCAACCATAGGAGGCTACAGGGTTCCCGAGAAATACGTGCAGGACAGGAAGCGCCGGGGGCTGAGCCGCGAAGAAACCGGCTACCTCAAGCACATAGACGCGGCGCTGGCTCACACAGTGGTCATTCGGAAGATGATCGACGAAATCGTTCGGGAAACGGCACCCTGGCTGGATACATAGCGGCCATGGTCCGTCTCCCGGAACTCAATGAAGATATCCGCGCCGGCGCAGAAAGCGCGCCGGCGCGGCCGTTTACCCGCAGGAAGCTATCAGCGCGGGTAGCCCAAGTCGGAAGACCGCCTCATTCTGATCGCCCGATTCCGATTGCCGTTCACGTCCAGGTCAATGGTCGATACACCAGTGACTGTGACGGTCGATCCGACGGTCGGAAGGCTGGTGCCCGTCGGCACGAGGATTGTGACTCCCACCCGAGAGCCGTCGTCGATTATGATGCGGGGATCGGTTCCGGCCACAACATTGGTAACATTTCCCCACGTCCTGACCAAGAGCCCGACGTTGTTCAGCCCAACACCCTCGTTCACTCCATTGGACGGGCCTCCGATTGGGCTGCCGCCAAGCTGGCGGTTCGACACTCCCAGCGGTCCCGCTGCAATGGAGGCGACGGTGAAGCTGATGGTAACGCTCGGCTGCACAATCTGCCTTTCTCCATTTGAAGTGCTGATGACCCCGGTTATGCTGACCCACTCTCCTTCGCTGACCGGCGCATTTGACATCAGCACTTTGATGCCGGCAGTGCGGTCGGGGTTCTGGATGTAGAAAGCATCCGGGAAGACTGCGGTCACAACCACGTTCGAGATCTCTACAGTTGTCCCGTCAACCAGGTTTTGCGCGCCCTGTATGGTCACCGGCGGGTCAACATCCTGGAATGCTCCGATATTCGGGATTGTTCCGTTTATCAGGTTCGCATCTGCCGGGTCCCCAGCGCCGATGAGCGGAGAGATCGGGGGCGGCGCTGGGCCGTGGAATAGATGGTAGTTACACGTCGTCTCGTGCACAAACTGCGGATTCAATGCGAGATTGGTAAGTGCGCACGGCGAGAGTGCAATCGGAGCGCTCGGGTCCGCAATCCCGACAAACTGCGGAGCGGCGTTCTGGTAGAAGTCGCTGTACGTGATGTAACACAAGGGGTATGTGATAACCTGCGGGATCGGTGCCGCACTGGCAGCCCATATTGCTCCACCATTCGGCGAGGTATTAAAGGCCACTATGGTATTGTCCATTGTGAAGCCTGCATTCCCTGCCACAATGCCTCCACCCTGGCCGGTGGCGACGTTTCTGACAATGGTGTCACGGTCGATTGCGATATCGGACCCGCTGTCCTCATAAATAGCGCCTCCGAAGCCACCGGTGCCGTTGATGTCGGCCACGTTCCTGTCGGCAGTAACACAGCATCCGATAAGATTGAAGTTGATGAGCGGGGCCGAGGCGCGGGCGGCGATGCCCGCTCCGTAGTAAGCCTTGTTGCCTTGAATAATGTTGGCGAATATCGTTGGCGCTCCACCTTCGGTATATACGGCGCCTCCGAACCCCTCTATGACCGGAACGCCGTTGGCCGTGTCGAAGCTGATTGTGGTGCTTCCGGCAAGGTAATTGCCCGGGAATGGCCCGATGTCATCGCCGACCGTGCCAAAGCTCTTGTAGAAATACACGCCCCCGCCCAGAGCTGCGGTGTTGTTCTCGAGCCTGTCGGTATCAATGTCGGCAAACTCTTTGTAGACACTGACTCCGCCTCCGAGTTCGCCGGCTCCGTTTCTGACCGTAAAGCCGTCCAGTATATCGATTTGCGAATCGTAGGCGCTCTGCAACTGCTGTTCCGTTGCAGTCAATGCAGGCGGCGTTTGGCGAGGAAAGTAGCGATCCTGCGGCAGGTGCGCAATAGTTACCGTCGGAGCGAGTCCCTGGCCATCTATGATCGTCTGATTTGTGACCAGATCCCGATTCGTCAGCGGCGTCGTGGCTGATTCCGTTCCGGCAAAGCCACCGTAGACCCGCACTCCGTGCCATATCACAATGTTTTCTAAGTATGTGCCAGCCTTGACCCAGACACTCGGGTTGCCTGTCCAACCGCTTATATTGTGCAGATCCGCGGCATCTATTCCTTCCTGGATCGTCGCGAAGCCTTTGGCCCAACTTGTCCCGTCGCGTGGCGTCGACGAGGCCGTTGGGTTCACGTAATAGATGTTGTCCGGAATAACAGTGCACGCGTCTCCAACCCCGTCACCGTTGGAATCGAGCTGGTCCTGGTTTGTGGTGTTGGGGCAATTATCGTACGGATTCCAGATCGTATCGCCATCCGTATTATTGATCGGCGCCCTGGTATCGGTGTCGGCGCCGCCAAAGCCGTGGGTGTCGATAAACTCATCCGCTCCGATGTCGATGGCCCCACCGATGGGAGTCGCGTGTCCGCTGGGCCCTATTATCCCGTCGGTTCTCATTTCGCCGTCGATATCGAACGCGGGAGCACCTGATGTGGTGCCGTGGTCTTTGGCGGGTGAGCCGTAGGTTATGTGGAGATTGTCGTTTTGCCAGTCAAGGAACTGCGGATCTCTCATTATGTTCCCGTCAACCTGCTTTTGAGACGGGTCGTTGGTTGGGAAGGTAAGTCCAAAAATATCGCCCCCCGCGTTGTGCCACAGAAGGTTATAATTGAAGTTGACGATCATGCCCTCGTTAACCACGGCCGTGCCGCGGGATTTGTCGATGATGTTGTTGATGATCGACGCTGTATCGCTTCCAAGCAGGTATATGCTTCCTCCAAGACCGTAAGGGCGATCCGGATCGCTCACCTCGCCGGGATTGGGAGTAACCTGGTCTGAGAAGAATGTGTTATTGACGATGTTAGGGATACCTGGGTTCTTATACGCGATGCCTCCACCGAACGCAGGCCTGGTGCTCCCCGTGCCAAGCGCAGCGCACCTGATTATCCAGTTGTTCGTGATGTTGCAATTGCCGGTCTCTATGTAGATAGCACCCCCCCAACCGAAGTGGGTAGCGACGGTGCTGCCGGTAGCTTTGCAGTCCTTGAACGTGTTAGCATCTATTTTCAGACTGGTGGCCGCAATCACTGCAATCGCTCCGCCCTTCGCAGAGCCGGTGTTCGTCTGGTTGATCTGCGCACTCTCCTGACTGAAAGTCGATTTGCTGACACTGAGGGCGGCATTAGTAACATAGATTGCGCCCCCAAGCGCGTCCGAAGGACTAGTATAATCCTGGGCTGTGTCCCCATTAAAGGAACAACCGCTAACCGAAACTCCTGTTCCGTTCGAGTATATAGCACCCCCAAGGTTCGATGTATTGTTGGCGAACTGGGTGTTGGTAATCGGTCAGAAAAGCACCCGTATTGGGGGTTGCGGTGGCGTAAATCCCACCTCCCGCGACGGGAGAAGGAGAGACGTTGAAGCGAATGACGCAATTTGCGATGAGGCAGCTTGCGTTCGCCGCGAGCATTATGGCTCCGCCCTGTTGCGCCTGTCCAAACTCGATAGTAAAACCATCGATCACATTGGGAGAAGCCGCGGTGCCGTTGGCAGTAAACGTGCTGATCGCAGGCAACCCAGGATGCACTGCGGAGTTATTGGCCACGAAGTCGCGGGTGCCGTACGGATTCGGATCAGTCGGGTGCACACCCGGGGCGAAGCTGCTGTACACTTTGATCCCCACCGGCAGCGTCACGTTTGTGGGTTCAAGATATTCGCCCTTGGCAACCCATACGATTTTATCCTGGCCCGCTCCATTCGCAGCCGTAACGCCTGCCTGGATCGTCTTTTTTGCGTTCCCCGCTCCCCAGTCCGAACCATTGTTGGCATCATTTCCAGTATTTGTGTCAACATAGATTACGGCAGAGGCCGGTGCGGCGAGAATGAGAGGAACAACCAGTAAGAGTAAAACGTGCGGAAACCATTTTCCCTTTTTCATCAAATCCTCCTCCTTAATACTGAATGGGCTGGCCGTGGAAAGACAGGGGCTGCGAATATGCTGCGTCTCTCCCGGCCGGCTCCAACAACTGCACACTTTCTAAATGCCCTTGGGCTGTATTCGACAACTTCTTGTTAGCGGCCGGACATTTAGAGGCCAGATCGTTATGAGTTTACCCGCTACACCACTATATGATAAACATAATGTTTTGCAGTTGACACATTGTGGCGGCCTGGTTGGATATTGCGCAGTTATCCCGGGACAAGAGGTATTTCCGGCGCGAGCGGTTAATCTGTAATGGCGGCGGCAAACAACCTGCCGGAATAGAGGTCGTCTGATTGAACTCCGATAAACTCAACGAACTGAGCAAAAACATACACTCTCCGGTGCCGTTCTGGTTCCTGAACGGACAGGTGGACGAATGGCACATCGTCCGCGAGTTCGAAATGATGCGCGAGAAGGGCATCGGGGATGTGATCGTGCACCCGCGCTACGGGCTGCAGGTCGAATATCTCTCCGAGGAATGGTTCACCATATTCGGGTGGTGCGTCCGCGAAGCCAAAAAGCAGGGGATGCACGTATGGATATACGATGAGTTCAACTGGCCCAGCGGCACCGCGGGAATGACCGTCATGCAAAACGACCCTGGCTACCAGGGGAAATACCTGGCGGTGGAAACCAGGCCACTCTCTGAGATCGATCTGACCGCGTTTCAGCCGGGGTTGCACATCATAGCGGCTAACATAGAGGGCGACTACGTCTCAAAAACCAGACTCCTCGACGGCATAGAGAGTCTCAAAGCTCTCACCGGCGAATGGCGCATCTTCAACTGCACGCTCAAACACGACCGCTTCTATATCGATACACTGTCGAAAAATGCGGTCGATTGCTTCAAGCGCGTCACCTACGATGAATACTACAAACGCTTTGGAGACGAGTTCGGCGCCACGATCCACGCGATCTTTACGGACGAACCCTCGATCTACTGGGTGAGCGTGGGTTACGACGACAGGAACCTGCCTTACACCGAAGATTATTTCTCCAGCGTTCGAGTCCAAATACGGCTACGATCCCGCGCCGATGCTTCCCTACCTCTTCTATCCCGGACGGGAAAGCACGCGTTTCCGGGCCGACTACTGGGAACACGCGGGCGCCCTGTTCAACGAACGTTACCACGGCAATCTGGGAGCGTGGTGCAGAGAGCACGGGGTCATCTACACCGGCCACAACAATCACGAGGAGCCGCTCAGATATCAGATCCGTTTCCAGGGAAACATGTTCGATACGATGCGGGCTATGGACATCCCGGGCGTCGATCACCTCGCTAAGCAGACCCTCGGAAACAGCTTCATATCGATTATCGGGCACAAGATATGCTCTTCCGAGGCGCACATATCAGGCAAGGCCCGCTGCATGAGCGAAAGCTTTGGATGCATGGGGGTTGGGACTGCGAGTTTTGTCGATATGAAGCGCGTCACCGACTGGCAATTCGCCCAGGGAATCAACCTCCTGATCCCTCACGCCATATACCACACGATCTCGGGAATGACCAAGCGCGAGTGCCCGCCCAGTTTCTTCTATCAGTCGCCGCACTGGGACGACTTCGGCGATTTCGCCGCGTATGTCAAACGAATGGAAGATATGCTTTGCGGCGGGCGGCATCTGTGCAAAGTTGCTGTAATTTACCCGATCAGCGGGCTTTGGGCGAGCTACCAGACAGACCGAAAGACGACGGAGTTCGAGCACACGGACAATTTCCTGGATTCCCTGTGCCAGGAACTCCTGAAACGCCAGGTGGATTTCGATCTGCTGGACTTCAGGGGCTCTCAAGGATGCCAAACTCGAGGACGGCAGGATTAAGCTGGCGGATGAGGAATATGAGGTCTTCATTGTGCCGGCGGCGCCCTACCTGCGACCGGCCGAGATATCGCGGTTGAACGAGATCGTCGCGGCGGGAATCAACACGACGTTCTTCCACAAAGCCATGGAACCGCTGCAGCACAACCTCCCGGAGGGCCTGCGGGGGGCGACATTCGTGCGCTCCGAGGAACTCGTGGTGTTCGTAGACATAGTGCGAAAGCAGCTTGACGACGACATCCAACTCACCGGAGGCGGGAGCGACGACATAATGGCCTACCGCAGGCTCAAGGACGGCCGCAAGATAACATATCTCCTGAACCGGTCGACAAAGCACCGAAAAGTGGTGGCGATGATGAAGGACTACCCGGACGCGGCGCTCTACGATCACGAGACCGGCACATACACTTCGGCTTGAAGGACGCAAGAACCGGTAGAAAGACTCAGGTGCAGCTCAGGTTCCAGCCGAACCAGTCATATTTTATAGTCAGCAATGTTACCGACGCCCCGGCTCCCAAAGAGTTTAGGGAATCGCTGCCGATAGAGATCCGGGACTTGCGAGTTGAGGTTCCTTTCAACGTAGCATCTATCTACCACTTCAGATACACGCGCGAAGGCCAGGAACCGGTGGAGATGGACGTAAGGTCGAATCCACGTTTTATTCCCTGCAACTGGTCGCCTGCCGCTCCCGATTTCGACCAGTACGCCGGAACCTATGAGGCAAATGTGGAGATCGACGCCAATCCCAATGGAATCAGGCTGATGCTGGACAAAGACTTCTCGGAGTGCGAGGTCTATGTAAACGAATCTCCGACCCGGCTTACGCCGTGCTGCGCGGAAGCGCAACGTTCACCCGAGACGCCTCCTTATCTGACGGATTTCCAGGATGTGCAGGCGAGCGTCGGCCATCTCCTGAAGCAGGGAATGAACCACTTCAAGGTCATCTCCCCCACCCGCCTGAGCGAACCTCTGAGGTTGGTCGGGCAATTCCACGTCAGGCTGAAGGGAAAGGACGTATGCGCCGTTGAGGCGGATCAGATGAACCCGTTCAGGCTCGAGATGGACTATCCGTTCTATTCGGGCACACTGACTTACAAGGCTGCGTTTAATCTGAACAAAACTTACTATTCTCTGGTCCTCAACCTGCACGACGTTCGAGATGCCGCGACCATTGTGGTAAACGGTAACGTTGTGGGAAAGAGGCTCTGGGCGCCATACACGCTGGACATCGCGCCATTCGCGACGCCCGGACCGAACACCCTGGAAATCCAGGTCCGCAACAACATGACAAACCTCCTCGGCGGCAATCCACGCCCGCTGGGACTAATGAACATGCCCTCGCTGGAGGCGTTTGAAGGGTAGATGTGCCAGTTTTCGTTCGGGCAGATTTGCAATCTGGCCCGTAAAAAGCAATCGGGGATTTATAACCCCCCCGGACCGAGCCTGCAAACCGAAGTTGGGGTGTTTCGGCCCTTGTCCCGAAACCCCGTGTTTATTG
>CAVZJH010000085.1:0-15869 GCA_963775535.1 uncultured bacterium
TCCTCCTTTGCTGCGCTGGGTGCCGGGTTGCTGCCGCTTGCCGGGCTGGCTCTGTGGCGCAAGAAAAGGCAGAGTGACTTGTCCGTCTCAGCCGAATTTGTCAGTGGTTCTATTATATGCTCCAGCCCGGCCATTGTGTACAACTTAGATACGAATCACAATAGGTGGGTGTATGTTACGAACCGCGGTGGAAACGGATATCTCTTAGCTTTCAAAACGGCGCGTTAACTACGAAAGGGGACAACACTATGGGGCGAATAATAGTCATCACTATAGGAATACTGTGCCTAAGCCCTGCTGCTTGGGCGCAATTTCCGTCTATCACGGCAACTGTGACTTTATCAGCAGACGTGGTAGTGTACAACTACACGGTAACGAATACAACAGACCACGGCCTTACTCAATTGGCCATCTTTATGCCTGCCGGGGCGGGCGATACAATCATTTCCAATAGGTACAAGCCAGACGGGGTGGAATACGCTCATTCGCAAAGCCGACTTCGATATGATTAACTGGGATTGGAACGAGACGAGTGTCATTGAACCAGGGAATAATGCTGGCTTTAGTATTACAACCGAAGCCAGCGTTCCGTCAACCTATGCGTTCAGCGTTGGAACAGATTCTGATACAACCAACTGGGGGTGGATGAGCTGTACAAGGCAGCACGGTAGAAGGCAATACCATCTTGCCCGTACCCTCACCCGTTCCCGAGCCATCTTCCGTGGTCGCTCTGGGCGTTGGACTGCTGTCGCTTGCAGGGCTGGCTCTTTGTCGCAAGAATAGTTCATATATCGTCGCTAAATAAGATCGTGTAAAAGAGCCACTCAGGGAAGGGCTGGCCGTACGGCGTCTATGTTCGGGCAGATTTGCAATCGGCCCGAACACAAACGGCTTTCTCTCTGCGAAGATACAACGCTTCGGCGCTAACGCGTCCGAGCATGGCGTGCCTGGCCATCAGGCAGCGGTTTCCAGACTTTGGCAGGTTCCACCATCCCCAAGAAACTGCGCCAATGCGCAGCCCTGCAGAGGTGGACTTATCACGTAGCCCTGCGCAAGGTCAAAACCCATGCCACGAACAAACTCGATCTGGTCCTGCGTTTCCACCCACTCCGCGGTGACTTTCGCGCCCATATCGTGCGCAGTTTTAATGAAGGCCTCGAGGTTCGTTCTCTCGCCGGGGTCTTCGGCGGCTCTTTTCAAGAGAGCCATGGACCTTCAGATAAGCCGAGGAGAACCCTTTGAGCCACTCAGGAATCGGCGCATCCGAATGAAGATGATCTATTGCCGCGCTTACGCGCAGCCGCCTCAGCATGTCAATAATCACGGGGTCCACGTTATCCAGTATTTCCTGCTCGGTCAATTCGAGGCATAGCCTGCCCGGGTAGCTATTCCGGACTTTGCCAGGATTTGCTCTATGCGCTTGGGAAAACCAGGGTCGGCGAGTTGGCACGAGGAGACGTTGGCAGCGACTGTAATCGGCGTCGGGGTCTTCCATTTGCCGGCTTCACAACAGGCCTTAAGCATAACATCGTCACCGATCTGGTTCATCAAGCCTATTTCTTCGGCAATCGGGATGAAGACGCCCGGCGAAACCAAACCTTTGATCGGGTGATTCCACCTCAGCAGCGCCTCCGTGCCAATGACTTGCAGTGTAGTCGCGTCGACGATGGGCTGGTAGCAGACCTCGAACTCATCGCGTCCGACGGCAAGAAACAGATCGCGTCTCAGTTCGGCTATCACGACCGCCTCTGCGTTCTCAGAGTCCGAATACGAAATGAAGCGGTTTCTCCCGGACTGCTTTGCGGCGTACATCGCGGTATCGGCATTTCTAATGAGCAAGTCCGGGTCCCAGGTATTCCCCAAGCCAACGGCTATCCCTATGCTTGCGCTCACTGCGAGTTCGTGGCCGCTCACGTTGACGGGCGCGTCCAGACTGCCCAGTATGCGCCTTGCAACAGCCTCGGCCCGCGCCGAGACATTGGGACCTTCCAACAGCACAGCGAACTCGTCGCCGCCGATCCTTGCCGCCGTATCAACATCACGCACGCACGATCTCAGTCTGTTGGCCGCCTGCACGAGCAGCGCATCCCCTATGGAATGACCGAGGGTATCGTTCACCAGCTTGAATTTGTCGAGGTCTATGTAGAGAAGAGCCAACTGATCCGATGCTCGACTTCTCTTTCCCGTGAACTGAGACAGCGCACTCATAAAGCCTTTGCGATTGAGCAGACCAGTCAAGAAGTCGTAGCGCGCCTGGCGCTCCAACTCGCTCTGGTCCATTCGCGGTCCGTTATGTCGCGAGCAACCAGGACGACGAAGCTCCTGCCCAGACTCGGGTCCGGAAATGGTGTTGCGCTGACGTCAAAAACGAATGTGGACCCACCAGGAAACTTCAGGTTCAGTTCACCGTTCCAGAACCGTGCTGATTTGATCCCATCTACCAATGGGAGATAAGCTTCGGGGTATGTTTTATAATCTGTCAGGGCGCAGAGGTCTCGTCCGACGAGCGCTTCTTTTGAACAGCCGCTCGCTGTCTCGCAGGACTTGTTGATGGCCAGTATTTTGCAGTCGGTATCTACTATGGCTATCAACTCCCTGGCTTCGTCCAAGGCGGCCGCCTGCAGCGCCACGATCTGCTCGGACTGGCGCAGATCGGTCTGCAGCCTCACACGCGCAAGGACTTCATCCGGTTCGTAGGGTTTCGTAATATAGTCGCAGCCGCCCGCCCGTAGACCGGCGACCTTGGCCGAGACATCCTGGACGACGGAGATGAATATGACTGGAATGCTCCGCGTTATCGGGTCCCGTTTCAGCTTTCCGCACGCCTCGATTCCGTTTTCATCAGGCAAATTGATGTCCATGATCACGACATCAGGCTTGGCCTGAGCAGCTATGCGCCTGCCCGATGCTCCGTCCTGCGCTGTCAGCACTTCAAACCCACCGGTTTCAAGCATGCATTCCAGGAGAGCCGACGAAGTGGGATCGTCGTCCACGATCAGTATTCAAGATGCCGTGTTACTCGGATAAAATTTCACGCTGTTGTCTTCCTATCCTGAGAGACCAGGCACACATCATGCGCTCTTTCTCTCTTCTTTTGGCACAGGTGTCTCGACGTACGGAACGTCGACATACCGATGTGCAATCGATTCGAACTGTTTCTCATGGGCTAAAAAGGCATTCACGACCATGGGGTCGAACTGCGTGCCGTTTCCGTCGATAATCAGGCTGCGCGCGGATCTCATGTGAAAATGCCTGCTTATACACGCGTTTCGAGACCAGGGCATCGTAAACGTCGGCAACACCGACGATCCTCGCGCACAGCGGTATGTCCCTTCCGGCCAGCCTGCAGGGATATCCCTTACCGTCAAAGCGTTCATGATGATAAAGCGCGATATCACGCGCCATTTGCAGGTAAGCAGCGTCCGGAAACTGGTCGAGGGCCGCCGACAGAGTCTGGCCGCCCAAAAAGGCGTGGGTCTTCATCACCGCAAACTCCGAATCATCGAGACGCCCCGGCTTGAGAAGCACGCAGTCCGGTATCCCGACCTTCCCGATGTCGTGGAGAGGAGAAGTAAGATATATGAGCTCGGTATAGTCATTGGACAGATTTGATCTCATCTCCGGCATGTGCGATATATGTTCAGCCAGCAGGCGAGAGTACTCACGGATGCGCTCCAGGTGATTGCCCGTCTCGTTGTCGCGGGTATCAGCCAGTTGGGCAAGCGCGAAAATGGTCAGTTGGTGTGTTTCGAGCCGAGCACTCTCTGGCCTACTCGAAGACGCAGTCTCAATTCCATCGGCTCGAACGGTTTGATGATGAAGTCATCCGCTCCGGCGTTTAGTCCCTCCAGCATATCCGCCTTTTCGGTGCGTGATGAGAGCAAAATAAAGTACGTATACCGGCTGGCGCTCAGGTCACGAACCCTGCTCGCAAGGTCAATTCCGCTCATCCCCGGCATCATCCAGTCGGAAACGACCAGTTGGATTTTTTCTTCCTGGAGTATGCTCAGCGCTTCCAGGCCGTTGGCGGCGCGAACCAGCTCATAGCCATCGGTCTCGACGGCAGCCTCCAGAATATCAAGCGCAATCTCATCATCGTCTGCGCCCAGGATTTTCATTCCTCATCCTCCGCAACAATCGCTGCTCACAGCCGTATTCCATTCACGCGGCCAGCCGATCTTTGATCTCCTCGCACCGGGCCTCCACATGTTGGGTCAGTTCTGTGAGCGATCCTACTTCCTCGGCCCTGCACGCCTTTTCCAGCTTCTCAGCCGCCTGCCCGAGCATCTCCGCGCCAACATTCCTCGAACTTCCCTTTATTGTGTGCGCCTGCAGACGCGCCTCCTCGAGGTTGCCGCCGGCTATCGCGTCTTTCAGCAACTCGACTCTCCGAGGCATGTCATCAACGAACTTCAGCAGGATCTTCCTGACTAACTCCTCATTTCCACCTAAGCGCGAAAGCAATGAGCCTTCATCAAAAACCGGGCAATCGGGCTCATCGGATTCAAGAACCGGCTCAGGCTTCGGCACATCGGCTGCCGCATCTTCGACAGCCTTATCCACCACGAGCCACTTGCCCAGCATCGCCGCTACAGCTTCAGAGGTCACCGGTTTCGGCAGGTAATCGTCCATTCCGGCCTCGAGGCACTCACGTTTGTCGCTATCCATCGCGTTCGCGGTCATGGCGGCAATGGGAACGCGCGGGTTAAGGACTCTTGATTCACCACTGCGGATTCTCTCGGTTGCCGTGTAGCCGTCCATGACCGGCATCTGACAATCCATCAGCACCAGATCATAGTTCTTCACGGACAGCGCTTCTATCGCTTCGGCGCCGTTTTCGACAATGTGCAAACGATAACCGAGGCTTTGGATGATCGCCTCGGCGACCATCTGGTTGGTGGGGTTGTCCTCCGCCAGAAGTATGTTAAACCTCTGGTTCTCGGTCTTGTGCCGCAGGGCTGAAGATCTCTGCCGCGTGTTTGCACGTTCACCAGGCGCTCGGCCCGGAGAAAGCACGGACACCACGCAATCGTAGAGCGCGGAGCGTCCCACAGGTTTGGGCAGGCAGAAGTCGAACCCGGCCTCGAGGTAATGCTCCGAATAATTGAGCTCCGCCAGCCGGACCATTGCGATCAAGCCCGCAGTTTTTAGCTTATCGTCGGCTTTGATGCGCCTGCAGAGACATAAGCAGGTCGTGTCCGGCAGGTGCGCATCCACGATTATAAGGCGGTAGGGCGCTCCCTTTTTTGCTGCATCCGTCATGTGCATCAGGGCAGCTTCCGCGGACTCCACTGCAAGGTTAGTGATTCCCCAACTATCCAGTATATTGCTCAGCACCCGCCTGCTGGTCACGCTGCCGTCTACCACGAGCACACTTTCAGATCTGACGTCCTCGATTCCCGGCAGCGGCGATTCACCTCTGGGATCCTTTTTCTGCTCGTTAAGCGCTGCGGTAAACCAGAACGTGAGCACTTCCCTTCCTCACTTGCGAACCCCAGGCTGCCGCCCATCATTTCGGCAAGTTGCTTGGATATCACAAGCCCAAGCCCGCTGCCACCATATTTCCGGGTGATAGAACCGTCCGCCTGAGAGAATGGAGAGAGAATTGTCTTCTGAGCTTCCTCGGACATTCCTATCCCGGTATCTCGGACCTCGAACATCGTAACGGACTTCCTGCTTCCATTCGGCGCCGGGCTGATAGCAACGGTGATCTCACCCTTCTCGGTGAACTTGATCGCGTTTCCCACGAGATTGGTTATTATCTGTCGAAGCCGGTTCGGATCGCCGATCAGGAACCGCGGAATGCCGGGCTGAATGTCGAAGACCAGTTCCAGCCCCTTTTCCTGAGCGCGCAGAGCCATAGCCTCAGAGAAGTCTTCCAGCAGAGCATAAAGATCGAACTCAATATTCTCCAGCTTCAGTTTCTTTGCTTCTATCTTTGAAAAGTCGAGTATGTCATTAATGACCGAAAGCAGCGCCTCGCCACTGCTGCGGATAATGTCCACGTAGTGACGTTGATTGGGATTGAGCTCGGTGCCGGCGAGCAAGCCCGTTGTGCCGATCACGCCATTTAAGGGCGTACGGATCTCGTGGCTCATGTTAGCGACAAACTGGCCCTTGGCTATGCTGGCGGCGTTCGCCTTTTCAGCCATCTCATTTGCCCGGATTATGGCTTCTCGCAGTTGGCTGTTGGCCTCTTCGATCTCGGCTTTTGAGCGCTCCAGGGCGCTCTGAGCCATCTTTCGGTCGGTGATATCGAGGACCACCCCGTCTATGTAATCGTGCTCGGGATACGCTCTTCCTGAGAAGACGGCTACAAACTGAGAACCGTCCAGTCGCCGCACTTCGACTTCGACCGACTCAATGATGCCTCTAGCTAACGCAGCCCTTATATCTTCTCTGGTGCCCAGATCCACGTAATGATCGCTCGTTCTCACATTTCCTGTAGTTACCGCTGCGCCATCGGGGTAACCGAACAGCCTCGCCAGGTATTCGTTGCACTCCAGCACGACTCCGTCGCTGAGCCGCGACCTCATTATGCCTATCTGCGAGTTCTCGAAAATCGATCTGAATTTGTTCTCGCTTATCACGAGCAGAGCTTCTGCTTCCTTTTGCTTTGAGATATCAACGAAGCTCTCGATCAGGCACCGCCGTCCTGCGATCGTCGTCTCCGCAACGCTTTTCAGGACATCTTTCATTTCTCCGGAAGCAGTGATGAGCTTCCTCTCGGAGTTGTCCACTGCTCCTCCGCAGTCCAGGACAGGACACTTGCCCTTGTCCGCCGGACAGACGAACTTGTTGCATACGTGCCCGACAATGGATTCCCGGGGCAAGCCGACAATAGCGGCGCCGACCGGGTTGATATCCACAATCTGGCGGGTCTCGGCATCCACCACCAGCACACCCGTCCCCACAGTGTCCATGACCAGCCGGAGCCGTTCTTTACTTTCCCGCAAATGGCTTTCCACTCGAGCGCGCTCGCCGGTTTCGCGCTCGAGGTAGGCCTTTTGCTCGAAGAATGTGCGGATAAGAGAGCAAGCTGACCGAACTCGCTATCGTCCCGCTCCAGCCCGGCCAGCATATCAGGAGCCTGGCGTTCTACCGCATCCGAAATCACTTTGACGGGATTGGTTACGAACCGGGCCAGCCCGAAGTAGAGTACCATTACCAGGATGACCGCGAACAAACCAAGAAGAATGAGAGTTCCGCGCGTTCCCGCCTGCTGTGATACTCCCTCATCGAATCTCTGAGATATGCGCAGCGTCCTGAGAACCGTGCCGTCTGCCGCGCGCAGCGGCAAGCGAAACACGATAACCCTGTGGCTCCGCTCGCCCGGCGTCACGCGATAAGCAGCGGACGGCTGCTCCAATGTGGACTTTCCGCCGAGGAGAGCGCCCAGGGCTGACACGTAATGCGAGTCCCAGAGCCGGGATATGAACCAATAGCCATAAGCGGGCCCGTGCGTTTGAAGTCCGAACCCGGCACGATTTTAGCGCCTCTTACCTCAAGCAGACCGTGAGGGTTCCGGACGAAGAACCGGCACATCGGTCCTTTCGCAAATAGCGCCTGGATCTGGGCCGGCCGAAGACTGACGATTCGCATACCGGGGTCCGCGATGGTGTTCGCCGCGTAGACCTGTACACCTTTTTCGTTGTAAACGGCGCACGCGGTGGCGCTGTATGTGGCCATGCCGGCGATGAGGTTAGACTTTAGCCCACCTGGGGTCCCGGGTCTTAACGAATGACACCATCTCATCCCAGTAGGAGTAGTCCGACGCGATGCCGGCCAGCTTCTCGCCCTTCAGTTCCACAAGCTTTCTTGCGACGTCACAGGTGTCCGCTTTGGATGAAGCGGTAATCGAATCAAAGCCGCGCACTTCCAGCGTGTGCCACCCGGCTATCGCCGCAAGAAAGATAGCAACAACACAACATAACACGAGCATGACTCGTTTTCTGACAACGCCCAACTTAGGAACTCCATTCCCGCTGAGAATGAACCACGGCACGCGGGTCCGTTGGTAAGACCCCCGACGCGCACCCCAACAGTTTCCGCACGTTCTCTACTTTCCACATTTTGCCTTGAACTTACCAGTAGAAGTGCGGGGAATGGCAGTGCTGATGTGTATTGAGCTGTCGATCAGAACGGTCCGGCCCGTAGAAGTATGCCGGCAAAAGTGAGGACGCCGATCAGCGCGACCAGAATCGCGATTATTACCGCGAGGGACCACATTTGGCTTCTTTCTCTCGCCCCGATGCGTTTCATAAACTGCCTGTGCTGCAGGATCGCCCCGATCAACGCAAGAGTGCCCAGGACAACCAGTGTCATGGCGAGATTGCGCGGCGCGTTGAGGCGCACGGGAACGGCGGGTTTTTCAACGTCGAGCAGGTATTGGAGGAACTTGTAAATTGTGAACCCAAACCCTATCATCGAGATCGACGTGCGTATCCACGCCATGAGCGTCCGTTCAGAGGCGATTATCGTCCGCTGCAGAGCCAGATTTGTGCGCTGCTGCGCGAGCACAGTCGCATCAGTAGGCATATCCGGTCCGGACGGCTCATCGTTCATTCGCTTATTCCTATTCAGGGGCGTGGCCCCCAGGCAGGGTGGCGATTTCCGAATCGCCACCCCGGAAACAACGGGCCCGGAAGCTCCACCAACCTGGCTATTCCCTTGCCAGCATTGCTATTGCTTCGGTTTCTTCATCGACATACTGCGCGCCGCTCACGTTGATGGCCACGCGTCTTATGACGCCGCCTCCAAACGCGAAGGGGGCGCGATACTGGGCGGTCACAGGGTCGGCGCCGCTGCGTCCGACGGTCGAGCCTCCGCCCGCAAGCCCGAAAGCTCCCGGCTGAGTTCTCATCGATCCTTCTCCGACCACCTTATCGTTGATATAAAGCCTGAGTTTGCCGTTCGCGACTCCCCTGGGCTCTTCTTTTTCCTTGATAAACTCAGCACCGAGGACCACCCGTCCGGCAGGCACGGAGCCATCGGAGGCGAACGTCTGCTCCTGCAGGCCGAGGAAGTTGTATGTGTAGCAGAGCTTGCCGTTCTTGACGAACATCGTATGACCGCCGAACCGGCTGCCCTGTGACATGAGAACGCCCTCCGCTTCCGGCGTGTCGATCTCAACGTTCGCGAGTATCGAGATACGACCGGTTGCGAATGTTCGGCGCGACAGCCTCAGGCACGCCCGCGGTGTGGGGGTAGTAGATATAGGTCTGGCGCGGTTTGCAAAGCTCCGGCCTCAATCGCCCATTATTTCGATCGGGAGGCGGTCGTCAAGCGGGAAGACATTGTTCTTGCCAGCGGCCGCAACCCAGATTCCGATCATCTCCATAAGCTTTTCGGGATACTGGGCAGCCAGGTCGTGGACTTCCGTGCGGTCATCTTCGATATGGTAGAGCTCCCACTTGTCGTCCATGAAGTGGCCCTTGCCTGAAATGGCCCCATGCCTTGCAACAGCTTTCCAACCCTGGTGGTAGATCGCCCGCGTGCCGAGCATGGAGTAGTATTGCGTCAGCCGAGCGCCGGCAATATCCGGCTGGTTGAAAGTGTAACGCATGCTCACACCCTGGATCGGGCTCTGCGTGTAGCCGTTGATCTCGCCCGGGGGTTCGACCTGGCAGCAGTCGAGCACTGTCGGGACAATATCGATCGCGTGGTGATACTGATCTCTGACTTGCCCCGCCATTTTTCCCATCTCCTTGGGCCAGGCGATGATGCAGGGATCAGCGACGCCGCCCTCGAGAGAGTAGCGCTTGAACATCTTATATGGCGCGTCAAAAGCCCACGCCCAACCGGTCGGGTAGTGGTTGTAGGTGCTCGGAGAGCCGAGTTCGTCTATCTGGGCGAGGTTGTGCTGAAGATCATCCGGCCAGCCGTTGAAGAACTTGTTTTCGTTGACGGAGCCGTTGGGGCTTCCCTCGCCGCTTGCGCCGTTGTCGGATACGACGACGATGACCGTGTTGTCGAGCTGGCCCGATTCCTCGAGATAGTCGATCAGCCTGCCCATCTCGTGGTCCGTATAGCTCGCGAAACCCGCGTAAACCTCGGCCATGCGCGTAAAGAGCTTCTTCTGGTCATCGGAAAGGGAGTCCCACGGAAGCACTACGTCGGCGTCGGATATGACGTCGGGGGCAGGCCACGGGTTGATGGACGAGAGCTCCGTGTTGGGTGGAACCACGCCCTCTTTCTTCATATTCTCCAGCACTATCTCGCGGTATTTCTCGTAACCCATGTCGAACTTGCCCTTATACTTTTCCACCCACTCCCTGGGAGCGTGATGCGGCGCGTGAGTGGCTCCGAAAGCGAGATACATCAGCCATGGCTTTTCCGGAGCAATCTGGTTGGCGTCACGAATGAACTGGATGGATTTATCCACCAGGTCCTTCGAGAGGTGATATCCCTCGTCGGGAGTGTAGGGCTGATCCACGAAATGGTCGTCGTAGACCAGGTCCGGGAACCACTGGTTGGTTTCGCCGCCGAGGAAGCCATAATAGCGCTCGAAGCCCCTGCTTGTGGGCCAGTTGCGTTTTGATCCGGCCATGTTCAATTCGTTGACGGGCGTCAGGTGCCATTTGCCGACACAGTAGGTGTTGTATCCGTTCTGGTGAAGGATCTCGGCAATCGTTCCGTTCTCGTGTGGAATGACCCCGCAGGCGCCGGGGAAGCCGCTGGCGCCCTCGGTAATGCACGCCATCCCGTTCATGTGAGCGTTGCGGCCAGTCAACAGGCAGGACCGAGTGGGCGAGCACAGGGCCGTTGTATGCCAGTTGCTGAAGCGCAGGCCCCTCTCGGCGATGCGTTTTGTGTTCGGCATCTCGATCAGCCCGCCAAACGCATCCCACGCTGCAATGCCGGTATCGTCCCAGACGATGTAGAGGACATTGGGGGAGCCCGCCTTTGCCTGCGGTGGCTGAAACGGCTCCCAATCAGGTTTCGAGTCCCTGACATCAAGGTTGATGATTCCTTTGAATTGCTTTGCCATTGATTTCCTCCTCTGAAAATGCCGAAGGCATTTTCTTCCCTTCGCGGTGAAGCCGACAGCGTTCTTCCGCAGGAAGAATGCGAAAGGTTTCATCCGCGATTCCTCTAAAAATGCCGAAGGTCATTTTCTTCCCTTCGCGATTCCTTCGACAATCCCGCATTAGTACCAGGGTGGCGATTCGGAAATCACCACCCGGATGAAACCCCTCATTCTCTTTATCAGGTCAACCTCTGAATTGACCGGATAAGCACCTCTATTGCCAGACTTGCCTGCAGCACGGCAAGAACGGCCCCGGCAACCCTAAGAGTCACCGGGCCTCCGATGGCCTTCAATATCCACCGCGCACCCAGCATGGAAACCAGATTCAGGATCATGACCGCGACCAGCATACTGATGAAAACCGCCATCACTTTCAGGTCTCCCGGCGGAGAAGTCATCGTGAAATACAAAATCGCGGCGACGCCGGCCGGAGTGATGGTGGCTGGTATTGTCAGCGGAAACGCAGCCATCTCCAGCGTCGGGGGCTCCGGAGAATCGGACGGTTTAGGGGGCGTCGATTCCGCGAGCAGGAACGTCAGGGACCAGACAAAAAGGATTACGCTTCCGGTGATCGATATGCCGGCCCTCGAGATCCCCCATCTCGAAGTGAGCTCATCTCCAAATATCGCCAGGACGACCACAACCACCGTGGATATCAAGAAAGTCCGCAGGGCAATTGCACGGCGCAGGCGCCAGTCCGCATTAGCCGTTGCCGCCAGAAAAGGCAGGATCAGTTTGATCGGACCCATTGTAATAAAGAAGAACGAAAAAACGGTCTGTTCGTCCATTGCAACTGTCCTTCTTTCGAGGACAAAGCCCTCGAATAGTCCTCAAAATTGATAGTCTCCCGATGGCGGATTTGCGAAACACCGCGGGATTGCGGACTGGCGCGCAGTGGGAAGAATGGAGCATCGCTTACGAATGGGGGCTGAATGGACATAAGCCTCGTCCACAGTGTTGACCCGTGGGTTGCCTTTCTGGTCCTGGTCGTTCTCCTGTCGGCAGTCACTGAATCGGCTTCAGAGTTGGTCGAAGAGCACGGCCAGGCGCCGGTGAGGACCCGGGGCCGGAGATCACAACAATTCAGGCAGGCGTGATCGGTCTGCTCGGACTTCTGCTCGGGTTCACGTTCTCGATGGCGATGTCCCGCCACGACATCCGGAGGCTGCTGGTTGTTGACGATTCAAATGCCATTGGAACCACGTATCTTCGCTCCAAGTTTCTCCCCGAACCCCACAAAACCCAAGTGGCCAGGCTGCTGCGCCGGTATGTCGACGTGCGGCTGGAACCTTACAGGGCAGGCAGAGACGAGGAAAGGCTGCGCAAGGCGATTTCTGAAACGCAGGAACTGCAAAGTGAGCTGTGGTCCCAGGCGGTCGCAATGGTGAAGATAGACCCCAGGCCGGTGCCCACGGGGCTTTTCGTCCAAACGCTGAACGACCTCATCGACGATCACGAAAAACGAATGACGGCCTTTGAGAGCCAGGTGCCGTCGAGCATCTTCATGCTTCTTTACATCGCCGCGGTATTGTCGATGGGATTGACGGGGTATGGGTGTGGAATTGCCGGATCGAGAAGCCTGGTTTCGACTATGACCTCAATCGTTCTGATTGCCTCGGTGATCTTTTTGATCTCGGATTCTGGACCAGCCTCAGCAGGGACTCATCAGAGCCAGTCAGCAGAGCCTGGTAAGGCTGCAGCAAAGTTTTGATCGGGAGGCGCGTTGAGACGAAGGCACGTTGCTTCGGATTGCGACGCAGCCGACTATACCACTGACGTCGAATGAGTTCAGTTTTCCGGGAAAGGCCGATGCCGGCTTGGAGATTTGATGGTCAGGCGTCTCCTTACGCCGGACCCATTCCCCAGGGTTTCATAACCCGCAGACCCCACAGGCGTAACTCAGACAACTAGATTTGATGTTTGCATGGCATGTCGAGGTTGGGAAACCCCCGAGGGGATTCCGGCGCACGGAGGCGCCGGAACATCGGCAACACTGTCATTTCGAACGCGGTGAGATACCGTCTTTTTAAGACGTCTGATTCAAAGCAGATTCCTAGGCTTCGCTCGGAATGACTGGCTTTAATGCCGTCGTTTTCACGCGGCCGCTCAGGGCTATCGGGTCATAACGGAACACGCACCTGACGTCTCCCGTAATTGACGGGGACTGCGCCCTGGTGATAAAGTATCCTGGCTCTCGTAGAGAGCATCCTTACGCGCGCGGAGACATACAGTGATTGACGGATTATACGCGAATGTGCTCGGTGGCTGCGGGCGCGCCTATCCTGGTGAGCGCGATGTTCGCATTGCCCGTGCGCCAGGGCGGGTAAATATCATCGGCGAACACACCGACTACAATGGCCTGCCGGTGCTCCCGGCTGCTATCGACCGCGAAATAGCCATCGCTTTCCTTGAGGCGGATTCTCAGGAAGTGGTGCTCAGCAACGTCGATTCCAGGTTTGGTCAAAGACGCTTCCTCCTGTCCGCTGAGATCGAAGCATTTCCCGCCGGTGACTGGGGAAACTATGTCAAAGCCGCCTGCCAGGCTATATGGAATTGGACTGCCACGAACTCTCCGGAGTCACTTCCACTTCGCGGCATCCGAGCCTGTGTCGACGGGACCATTCCGCGGAGTTCAGGTCTGTCCAGCAGTTCCGCGTTGGTTGTCGCATCTGCTTTCGCATTGATCGCGGCGAATGGTCTCACCATAGACCGGGCTGAACTCGCCGGGCTTCTTGCTCGCGCGGAGTGCTACGTTGGCACGGAAGGCGGCGGAATGGACCAAGCCGCGTCCATTTTGTCCGTTCCGGGGTGTGTCTTGAAGATCGACTTCAACCCGCTCCGGACCCAGCCCGTGCCGCTGCCCGAGGATTGCATGTTCGTCATCGCCAACAGCACCATCACGGCGGACAAGGCAGGGGGCGCCCGCGCGGCATATAATGCACGTGTCGCTGAGTGCAGGCTGGGCGTCCAAATGCTGAAATCGCTCGCGCGTCATACGCATCCCGAGGCTGCGGGAGCGCTGCTCCTTGGAGACATTATGAAGTCCGTCCCCGACTGGCGCTCCGCGGTCGACGAACTGCCCGAGGGAAGCCTTTCGCTCGCCGAAATCTCCGACTTCTGCGGGTTAAGTGAGCCGGATCTGAGCGCGGGCTGCCTGAAACGCAGAGATGGTTCAATTATAGACATCCCCAGCGCCCGATTCCACGTGAAGAAGCGCTGCCGTCACGTCCTGACCGAAGCCGGGCGTGTTGAAGCTGCTGTATCTGCAATTCGCGAAGACCGCCTCGACGATCTCGGCAGACTCATGAATGAATCTCCATGAGAGCTGTGCGAGGGATTATGCGATAAGCTGTCTCGAGTTGGACGCGCTTGTGGCAATATTGCGTAAGCACGGCGCCCTGGGAGCGAGGCTCACCGGCGCGGGATTTGGGGGATGCGCAGTCGCCGCCCTCCGAAAGGATGCCGCGGCAGGTCTTCTTGCCGGAGTCCGTCGCGATTACTATGAGGGTTTCCTTGCCCAGCGAAGGCGCGGAGTTGTCTTGGATACCTCAAGCCTGGTTTTCGGGTGTGTCGCGTCGGGGGGAGCGGGAATCTTATCGTGAATGACGTCCGATGTGCATCCGAGGCAACAAAAGCCCAGTTCTTCGCCGGGCTACTCAGCCATCGGGTGATTTGTCCTGCGCTTTCTCTGGTGGAAGCCCGGAAACCCTCGGGCTCCCACCAGATCCGCACAGCGCTAACCCCCGTTCCAGCAAACGACGGTTATTTTTGGGCTGACAGCCGAACCCGAGGGGTCCGACCATTCAATGATGCGTTTTTCACCGGGAAGCATGTCGAGTAGTTGTCCGAGAAGTCGACGTCGGCTCCAGGTGTACCCGGGCGTAGTTTTCGGTGCTTATCTCGATAGTCCCGCTGCTTGCCGAAGCATCTTTCCTGCTTACCGTTAGCTTGGCCGGAGGCAGCTTCATATTCAAAGGCAGCGCGGGGTAGAACATCGCGCGGTCGCAGCCCGCGTCGGTTTCGACGTCGCAAATGAGCATAGAGTCGAGACCCAGACCCGCCAAAATCAGACTTCGGGAGGCTCAGCGCAAGCGCGGACTTGTTGGCTTCCGACGTCAGCGCCAACTCCGTGCGCCACGTCGCTTCACCCTGCCACGGCTGCACATAGATCGACAACCGCCCGTTTGCCGGCTTAAGTGAATCGTTGCAGACCCAGACCAGATATGCGTCATCGGTTTCTTCTATGGACGCGATAATGGGTTTGCACCGGTCCTTGGCCGCATACCACGCGGCCTTCGGGAAGCCGTAGTAGTCGACCAGAGCCCAGCCAACCGCAGGCCAGCAGTCGTTGTACATCCAGAGTATGGTGCCGCTGCAGTAGTACTTCCTGCGGCGCGCGGCCTCAAACATGTGGCGCGCCCATCGGTACTGCTGGTATTCCATATGCCGAACGCGCAGGTAGATATCGTCCGTAACGCCATACATCCGATCCGCCAGTTGTTCTATCACCGAGTAGAACCCAAGCGCGGCATACGGGTTCGGCTTCGTGTGGAACTCCCACATCTTGTTTTCGGGGTCGCGCACATCGTCCATCGTCATGAACTTCAGCACCGAGCGCAGTGGCGGGGCGCCCAGCGACCCGCTTTCGGCCTGGAATCTACCAACGGACTTGCCGATCATGGTCTTGTAATTGGCAAGGTCGCCATCGAGGAGTTCCTGTGAATTGGGGTACCAGCCGAAGTGGCAGTCGCCGATCGTGACGGAGAGGTTCGAGCGCCCGCCGTAGGGAGAAGTCGGGAAAAACGAGCAATACGTACTCGTCAAGACGTGACGCATACAC
>CAVZJH010000086.1:0-37945 GCA_963775535.1 uncultured bacterium
CATCGAAGATTGGCAGTTCCGGAATGTTATTGATTTCATATTGAGAGATGCATTCCATAAATCTTCATAAAACCATTAGATAATAACTCTAGTCATATTTAACTTAGGATTCTAGGTATTGTTTTTACCGGTTCGTCGAATAATGGCTTAAATATATTGTAAATTCATAGTTTTCTTTATAATAATAGAAGTCGATAAGAATGTTTAGTTGTCGAGAGCTAACAATCTGAATATATATTTTTTCATCTTCCCATTGGTGTCCGTGTAACGATTACATTTATCTTTGTAAAATTCGGTAATGTAATGAAAGTGTCGAAATGACCCTACACTAGTTTGTAGATTCATCTTACCACCAAAACTAATAACGTCTGGAAAACTGAAAGAACACGAGTTATTCGACGTCATTTCCATATTTTCTGAAATGTAACAAGAGTACCGAATACCGACCGAGTTTTGAATTGATAAAAGTGATTGAACTGAATTCCACAAGGTACCAAAGCCTCAATATATCACAACATGGGCTTCGTGTTTAGTCCTGCGGCACCGTAGTTTGATCTCGGTAAGGTTTCCACCCTCACCCCTGTCCCCTCTCCCCGCTTGGGCGAGGGGCTGTCGCCGTTATGTCGGTTGTAATCGTGCACATTTGTTTTCCCTCTCCATATAAGGGAGAGGGCCAGGGTGAGGGCGGAAACGCCGTAATCATGCACGTCTTACACCAATCGCGCGACAGCGAACGCTGCTCCAACAAAACAAAAAAGCGCCGCACCGGGACGCTGGCGTCTCGGTGTGGCGCAAACTACCGCCCGCGCGTATGCGCGCCAGCAGACTACTGATTTCCGTTTGCAGGAGGAGTCTTGTGCGGAGCAGTGAAAGTCTTCTTAACGAACTTACCTGCTTTGTGCTGGCTGGTACCCAGTCCTCTTTCCAGAGTCGACTGAGACCTGTCGCCGGGCTTGTGGCTGGCGCGAGGGTTCTTCTGAGGAACGGTAAGAGTCCTCTTTGTGAACTTACTTGCTTTGCCCGCACTGGTGCCGACTCCTCTTTCCAGTGTGGACTGAGACCTGTTGCCGGGCTTGGCCCTGTGGGCATGCTCGACCTTATGATGGCGCTTATGATGGTGTTTGGTTGTGGATGCGGACATTCTGGGGTTCGTCATATTCATCGGCTGGTTCGCGGTCATCGCGGGGACAAGGAGCGTGGCTACAAAAGCCGCCGACAGTGCAGCGATGATCGTCTTTTTCCATATAGCTGTGATTGTCTTATTCATGGGTCCAAATGCCTTTCCGAGGATGCCGCTGTGAAATGTGGCAACAACCTCTTCTAAATTTGATGTACACTACCCCAGCAGTATGAAAACCAAACCGGCTCATCAGAAAGAACGAACAAAACGAGCCACACCAGGACGTTGACGTCAGGTGTGGCTCATATCACTGCCCGGGCAGGTTGCGCAGGAGCGCTGCTTTTTCAGGATCAGCCTTTCAAGGTGATTTTGAAACCTACGCCGTGCCGAGCTTTATGATGATGATGGTGACGATGATGGCGCTTGCTGTATGCTTACACGTTGCCGTTCCTCATGCTCACGTAATCGAGCCTGCTGGCGGCGATCGCTGGGGTAATAATTGCAGCTGCAAAAGCTGCGGACAGCAGAACGATGATTGTCTTCTTCCAGAGAGCGGTGATGGTCTTTCTCATATCGATGTACTTCCCGAGGATGCCGCTGTGTAGTAGGGCAACAACCTCTTCATTTGCTATATTCTACCCCAGCAGTATGGAATCTAAACCAACTCATCAGATTATAACCGCCCGGCGTGCCACGGGAATGGCGTGTTAGTTACTAACAGCGGATGTGATTGCAGCTTCGAGATCAATCGTTGAAATGTAGTTTTATTAGGATCGACCCGAACGGGAGATTGGCGCGTAATCGCGCCATAAAGCATTTTGTTGTCTGGTCCCATCCTTGAGACCAGACAACAAAGCGTTCATTTCATCTTCTTCTTCTGAACAACAGGGCAGCGGGAATGCCCGTCATCGCGAGAACCACGGTGCTGGCTTCGGGAACAGCGGGCGTGCACGGGCCGGCGTTTACAGTTTCCGCCGTGGTAATCGTCACCGCGGCATTCCTTGCAAGCGCGTCTCCATTCAGAGTTCCGCCACCAAGCGTTATGCTCGAAAGCGCCATAATATTGCCCGCGAAGACGCTGTCCGCGATGGTGGCGGAGGAACCGACCTGCCAGAAAACCTGGCATCCCATCGCACCGTTGGTCAACGCAACGCTGGAACCGGTGACGGTCGTCAGAGCGCTGGGGATCTGGAAGATCCACTGCGCGTTGGGATCTCCGTTTCCCTGCAGCGTCAGAGCACCGGTCAGCAACGCTGCGGACGAGAACGTGTAGACCCCCGGACCAAGCGTGAGAGTGCCAACCGTGCCTGGGAGGCTCCCGGTTGACGCGGCGCCTGCCGCTGCGTTATACGCTGTGGTCAAGTCCGACTCGGCTTGTTGTGCCGTGCTGTCGTCGTTATACAGAGTACCGTTGATCGTCCCGGGCGGGAATCCCGTTACTGAAGTTCCGGGCCAGATGCCTACATTGCCGTTTATCACGGACGATCCAACGTTCGTGATGGCGCTTCCGGCCAGCAGTCCGAAGGTTGATGCAGTCCCGAGATTGACAGGAGCGGCATACGCGTTTACTGCCAGCAATGTGAGAAGCAACAAGATAATAATGTGTCCTTTCAATTCTATCCTCCCTTTAATGTGTGTTGGCGCTGAACCTGACGGGTAAATGTACCCCGCTGCGATGACCATCAAACACACAACGTTCATTGTGTGTGCATGTCAGCATCTTGAGACAGCAAAAAATGATGTGTAGATCATCTCCGCAGTGCCCACATTAGAATGTGTTTGGGGTGAAGTCAAAGGGATGTTTCCCGACACGTCACCATTTCTGGACTTTATCACAAATATTGACGTATAGTAGCAGGTATAGTAGGATGCCGTATAGCTCGGGTTGTACTCAGGACCACTATTGGTATACACTAGATGTTGCCTGAAGATTCAACGTTACCGGCTCAGCTTTAGCCACACGGGATATTCGGTTCTCGGCCCGGATAGCCCTAAGAGGTATAGACATAGATGAATAATGAACGGAAGCAGGCAAAGGAACGCAGGAGCTCTAAGACGCCCTCAGATGCGCGCCCACCAGACGAGACAAATGGTGGCCCAGGCTACGTTGTCGCCATAGGCGGATCAGCAGGTGGTTTAGAAGCCTTTGAGCGCTTTTTCGCAGGCATACCGCCTAACACTGGAATGGCGTTCGTGGTTATCCAGCATCTCGACCCGACCCACAAAGCTCTTATGGCTGAGTTGCTTCAGCGCTCCACGACAATGCCCGTCAAGGAGATCGAGGATGGGATGTCGGTCGAGCCGGACCACATCTATGTTATCGCCCCGAACACCGACCTCTCGATTTCCGACGGACGCCTTCACTTAAGCGAACCCGCACAAGCACACGGGCAGCGCCTGCCCATTGACTCGTTCTTCCAGAGCCTGGCCGTCGAACGCGGTGACAAGAGCATCGCGGTCATCGTTTCCGGCATGGGCACCGATGGCACACTTGGACTCAAGGCCATCAAAGAGGTGTCGGGTATTGTCCTGGTGCAGAGCCCCGACTCAGCCAAATTCGACGGCATGCCCAGAAGCGCCATCGGCACCGGGCAGGTCGATTATGTCGCATCGATCGATGATCTCCCTAAAGAACTCATTGCCTACGTTAACCACACGCCAAGAATGCGCGATGAGATTTCAGAGGGCGTCGATCAGCGTCCGAGTGCGCTGCAGAAGATTTTGCGCCTGCTCACGACTCGCACCGGTCACGACTTTTCCCTCTACAAGAAGAGCACTCTTTACCGGCGGATCGAAAAGCGCGCCAGCCTGCTCCAGATCGACGGAATATCCGAATATGCCAACTACGTGGAACAAAGCCCCGAGGAGATGGATGCCCTTTTCCGGGAACTGCTGATAGGAGTGACCCGGTTCTTCCGAGATCCGGAGGCATTCGAATACCTGCGGGAGGAGGTCATTCCTGATCTCGTGAAAAACACCGCGCAAGCAGGCTCGATCCGAGTGTGGGTGCCCGCCTGTTCTACCGGCGAGGAGGCATATTCGCTTGCGATTCTACTGCGGGAATGCCTGGACAGGCTGCGACCTGACGACAGGATCAAGATACAGGTATTCGGCACGGATATCGACGAACCAGCTATCGAGACTGCGCGCAAAGGGCGCTATCCGGCCAACATCGCGGCCGATGTATCACCCGAGCGTCTGGGGACATTCTTTACCAAGGCCGAGAACGGCTACGCGGTCAAAAAGCTGATCCGCGAGAGCGTGGTATTCTCGCCGCAGGATCTGACGGCGGACTCCCCGTTCACGAAGATGGATATGGTTTCCTGCAGGAACCTCTTGATTTATTTCAGTCCTGAGCTGCAGAAGAAGGTCCTTCCCGTCTTTCATTATGCACTCAACCCGAACGGTATCCTTTTCCTGGGCACAGCGGAAGGCATCGGGAGCCTTGATGAGCTGTTTTCTACAATCGACGGCAAGTGGAAAGTCTATAGGCGCAAAGAGGCGGCGGCAATCCGGACACGGCTGATGGAAATCCCGTTCCGCGCGCCATTTGTTGCGACACCCAAGTTCGAGAATCTGGAAAAAGACGCCGTTGCCGATGTCAAAGAGGCGCTGCGGCGAACGCTCCTGGAACGATACGCTCCCCCGTCGGTTGTGGTAACCGCCGATGGAAACATCGTTCTTATAAGCGGGAGGACCGGCAAGTACCTGGAACCCGCTGAGGGAGAGGCCAACTGGAACATAAGCGCGATGGCTCGCGAGGGTCTCAGGCTGGAACTGCCGGGTGCTATCCACAGGTCGGCTAAACACAAGACCGTTGTCTTGCTCAAAGAGCTGAACGTCAAGACAAATGGCGACTACCAGAAGGTGGACGTTACTGTAAGCCCGCTGGTAAAGCCAAGCGGCGCGAGCGTGCTGTTTGTTGTAACATTTGACGATGTCTTACCTTGCGAGACAGCCGGCGCCGTCGTAGGAGCTTCGGGTGAGCCGGATGCGAGGTTTGCCGGACTGGAGAAAGATCTCGCATATACAAAAGAGCGGCTGCAGACTACCCTTGAAGAGATGGAAGCGACTTCCGAGGAGCTGAGATCAGCCAATGACGAACTGCAATCCGCAAACGAGAAGCTTCAAAGCACGAATGAAGAGCTGATCACGTCCAAAGAGGAACTGCAGTCCCTTAACGAGGAACTGGTCACGCTTAACACCGAACTGCAATTGAAAGTAGACGATGTGACCGCCCTGAAGAACGACATAGTGAACCTGATGAACGGCGCGCAGGTCGCCACGATCTTCCTCGATGGAGAACTGCACATTAAGCGGTTCACGCCGGCGGTTGTGGGCACATTTAACCTTCGCACAATCGATGTGGGGCGTCCGATAACCGATATCACCCAAAACCTACTGTACCAGACAATCGAGGAAGACGTCCACAGCGTGCTGGACACTCTCGCGATCCACGAGCGCCAGGTACAGAGCACTGACGGCCGCTGGTTTATCATGCGCATCATGCCTTACCGAACGCTTGACAATGTAATAGATGGCGTAGTGATCACCTTCAGCGATATCACGAAACCAAAGCATCTGGAAACAGCACTCACCCAGAGCGGAAGCCTGAGCCGCGCGCTTAACATCATTCACGTAGCGATAAGCTCCTCCCTCGACTTCGAAGAGGTGATGCACGCTGTCGTCGTGAAAGCAGCCCAGGCAATCGGCGTTGAGTTAGGCATGATTGCAATGCGTGAAGGCGGTCAGTGGGTGGTGCGATACGTCTCCGATGAAGCGAAGCTGCCCCTTGGAGTAAGGTTTACCGCGGAGCAGGCGCCTTATCATGCGCTTATCTCGGAAACGACCGAGCCTACGGCCATTAACGATACCGGCAAAGACCCCGGAATCTCTTCCGAAATGTGCGCAGACTACGGTATGCGATCGATACTCGGGATACCGCTGATCTCGGGCAGGAAACTCCTGGGAGTGCTTTCACTTGTTAGCACGTCAAAGCCCATCAGCTTCACCGATACCGACATGGACTTCGCTCATAAGCTGGGGCTTGCCGTTTCCCTGGCTCTGGACAACTCTCGTCTCTACGAAGCTGAGCGCCAGGCAAAGCTCGATGCGGAAGAGGTCAGGCTGCTGTTGGCGGAAGACCATAGTATGCTGCAGCGGGCGCTTCTGCCGGGCGAACCGCATATAACGGCCCAGTATCAGTTGGCTACGAAGTTTATCCCTGGCGCTGCAGGCAAACAGGTCGGCGGCGACTTTTATGACGTGTTCGAGACAGAGGACGGCAAGACCGCCATACTAATAGGCGACGTATCCGGCAAAGGGGTAGAGTCGGCAGCGATGGCCGCCGCCACTCGCAGCACTGTCCGCGCATTCACTTACGACCTCGGCGATCCGGCGCAGGCGCTAAACCACACAAATGCCGTCATAAACCAGAGCCCCACGTACGAACATTTCGCAACGGCCTTCCTTGCTGTGCTGGACCCTGTCACGGGTCAGTTTACCTACGCAAATGCCGGTCATCCGCCATCGATGATTCGCAGAGCAGGTGGTAAGGTGGATCTGCTGAAGGATGGGCAGCTTCCGATCGGAGTAGAGGGTGGGATTGAGTATGTGCTGCATGATTCGTGCCTGGCTGCCGGCGACCAGCTTATCATGTATACCGACGGCATCAGTGAAGCGCGCATGGGCTCTGATATGCTCGACATCGATGGAATAGCCAATATACTGGGAAAGTGTGGCAAATGCTCGGCCGAGGAAACCCTGGAAGCGCTGTTCGAAGCCGCATTGAGATTTGATGGAGGACACCTTGCGGATGATGCTGCCGTAGTCATCATAGAACGGCGTAAAGAACTCTAGTTCACGCAACCGGGGCGACCACAGGCGGCATGCTGAGGGGAACATATGTTTGAGAAACAGAGGGCGGGGTATATATAGATGAGGTAATTATTCAATGTTCAGATCGCAACGCACGGCATCCACACTTCTGGCGAGTATTTTGTTTATCGCCGGTCTGGTACTAACACTGAGTCTCACTGGTCTTGCAGACCGTGGCGACGATAAAGGTCAAGGACGAGCGGCGCAATCTCAGCAGGGTGCGAAGGGCAATCAGAGGGGCGGACGTTCGGGTGGTCAGCAAGGCGCCCCCAACGCGGCAAGACAACCTCGTGGTGGCGGAGGCGGTCAGCAGGGCCGCCCCAGCGCTGGTAGACAATCTCGTGGTGGCGGAGGCGGCTATCAAGGCAGCCCCAATGCGGCGAGACAACCTCGCAATTCCACATTCGGTAATCAAGGCCGCCCAAACGCAGCGAGACAATCTCGTAATACGACAGCCCGTAATCAGAGCCGCCCAACCGCGGCAAGACAATCTCGCAATGCCGCAGCCGGTCGTCAGGGCCGAACAAACGCAGCAAGACAATCCCGCAGTGCCACAGCCGGCAATCAAGGCCGCTCCAGCGCAGCAAGACAATCCCGCAGTGCCACAGCCAGCCATCAAGGCCGCTCCAGCGCAGCAAGACAATCCCGCAGTGCCACGGCCGGCCATCAAGGCCGCTCCAGCGCAGCCAGGCAATCCCGCAGTGCCACAGCCAGCCATCAAGCTCGCCCAAACGCGGCAAAACAATCTCGTAATACGGCAGCCCGTAATCAGGGCCGAACAACCGCAGTGAAACGATCTCGTAATACCGCGGTCGGCAATCATGGCAGGCCCAACGCGGGCAACCCCGGTCCACGGCTCGCGCGACGAGGGGAAAACCTACAAGGCTGGGGCACGAGGGAACGAGTTGATCCAGTCTACGTAAATCAGTGGCACCGGCCGCGCTACGCGGGCGGATATTACAGCTACGACGGGTTCGGTTACAGAAGTGGGTTCAGCTACGGATACTGGGCGTTCGGCCACCCGCGATATAGTCACTACGATTCGCCGTTCTTCTTCTTCGGACTGCTGTTTATCGTTGGTGAGCGATGCGAAAGAGTTCAGCAGCCGGCATACTCATACTATCCGGCATCTGACTACGACTATGGTTCCGGTTACAGCGACGGCTACTATCTGAGCCGAAACAGGTACTCAGGCCTGCACGCCGCCCTCAACGACATTCGGAACGCGTGGATGACGGACGACAGCGACCCGATGGCACGGCATATAGATCCGGGCGCGAGACTGGCGGTCTATCAGGACGGAAAGTACTCGTACTCAATGTCCGGCAAGGACTATCGCGGAATGACGTCGGATGCCATGCATCACACCGACACGAGCACGTTTGCGATCTACAAGGTAGAGAAGAGATCCGACGGAGCGTACATTGCATTCGGCAAGCAGCAGTTCAATGATGTTGACAACAACCACAAGGTTGCATTCGTCAGCTACACCATTATCCCCAGGCACGGTAAGTGGATGATGACGGCAGTTGGATCGTCGTCGCATCGACTGAGTTAACCCGCTTTCACGCAATACGAGCCGCCCATTATCCATGGGCGGCTCGTTTTCGTTGAAGGACAAAACTAGATAACCGAGGTCTTCTTGATGAGCTAGTTTGGATCCCACTTTGCCGGAGTATACTGTACCAAATGAAGAGGCTGTTGTTTTACTACAAAGCGACGCATTCGGGAAGCACTTTATTATGAATAAGGGCAGATTCACACAGGCATGGTCCCTGCTGGCAGCATCGGCTGTCTTGGCAACTGGCCAGCTCCCCTCGGCGGGAATCGCAGGCACCACGGGTAAAAGAAACACGGCATTAGTCTTGACGGGTGCAACTATTTATGAGGCCACAAAGGGCAACGGGAAGGCAGCTCTGGTACTCGGCGCCGGTTCAGCGTATGCGTGGAAGCGGACAGCGGATTCTCAGAGGCACGACAGGCACATGCACATCCACCATTCCCGGTCCGCGCGCCACGGACGCGGACGCCACGCTGGGTGGAAGCACAGCAAGTATTACCGAGGCAAAGGCCACAAATAAGGCTGTTTTGATAACGCCCAAGATAAGAGCCACCGGACAGAGATTCCGGTGGCTCGTTTGTGTTTACGCTCAGCTACTGGCGGAATCAGCAAGGAACAGTCAAGAGATTTGCAGGGCCGTAGAGCCAATCAATCTGACCCAGAGGCATTCGGCGGGTTCGCGAGGATACTCAGAGGCTGAATTGCTTGGGTCGAGCCTTGTCAGATCGGAACTTCTGTAGTATGGTTGTGGAGAAGTAGAATGCGAGCAAACGATTGACGTATTTTGAAGTACCCCAGCGGAGTCCAGAGGCAGAGCCTCTGGTAAGAGCCCGAGGGTGAAACCCTCGCATAACAAGCACCCGCTCACACATATCCATTATCGACGAACCACTTGACCGACCTCGCCAGCGCACCCTCGACTGATGACTGCGGCAACCCAAGCTCACGAACAGCCCTTGCGGATGAATAGAACATCTTCTTCCTGGCCATGAGCGCTCCCTCGACGGGAATGTTCGGTTCGCGGCCCCTCATCCTGCTGACGGCGGTATCAGCGGCTGCAGCGGCAATTGCTATCCAATGAGGAACCCGCAGTGTCGGCGGCCGCCGGTTTGTTATGTGTGACAAGCTTTCGAGGATCTCGCGCAGGGTCATGTTCTTGTTTCCGAGTATGTACTTTTCCCCCGGCATGCCTTTTTCGGCGGCCAGCAAATGGCCCTCGGCAACGTCCTCGACTGCCACCAGGTTTAACCCCGTCTCGACGTAACCGTACATCCTGCCTTTCAGGAAATCGACGATTATCTTGCCCGTGGGGGTGGGCTTTATGTCGCCCGGACCAACCGGCGTGGACGGGTTCACTATCACAACGCCCAGCCCCCCGCCGGCATACTCCAGGGCTATCTGCTCGGCGTCGAACTTCGATTTCTTGTAGTGGCCGACCAGTTCCTCCCTGGTTACGGGTGTGGTCTCGTTTCCGGGAGAACCGTCCTTCGGCAGACCCAGGCAGCCGACTGTGCTTGTGTAGACCACCTTCGGCACGCTTCGCCTGACGGCCGCTTCCATCACATTGCGCGTGCCTCCGGCGTTGTTGGCGTATATTTCGCGGGGGTCTCGCGCCCACAGCCGGTAGTCCGCCGCCACGTGATAGAGTTCCTCGATGCCCTGCAGATGCCCAACCAGCGTCGAGAGGTCAGTTAAATCGCCGGTGACTATTTTGACCGGCAGATCCGTGAGCAGCGACGTTCTGCTGGTCGATCTGATGAGAACGGTCACTTCATCGCCGCGTTCGAGCAGCTTCCGAACAACGTGCGCGCCCACAAACCCGGTTCCCCCGGTAACAAACGAACGCGTCATAAATCCCCGCCGCTCCCGAATGATCCCGGTTGCCCTACTTCAACTGCCATCGCACCATCTTCCACAGATCGCCTTTCTGCTTGTTCATCATCAGCGCCGCGGTCGGTTCGAAGCCGCAGTGGACCATGCAGTTGGCGCACCTCGGGTCTTTTCCGGCGCCGTAGGCGTCCCAGTCGGTCTGCTCGATAAGCTCTTTGTAGGTAGCGAGGTGCCGGTCCGCAACAAGGTAACAGGGCGAGCGCCACCCCATGACATTCCTTGTGGGATTGCCCCACGCCGTGCACTTGAGCTCCCTCTGTCCCTTGAGATACTCGAGATAAATGGGGGTATCGGCGAGCCGGTGGCGCTGGGCTATGGAATCGATATTCCTGAACTTCTCGTGCACGTCCGCCCTGCTCATAAAATACTCCTTGGAATCGACAGACTCGTAGGAATATGCGGGCGAGAGCATGAAAGTCCCGACACCGATCTGCTGAAGCTTGCTCATCAGGGCATCGATCTGGGTCATGTTGGTCTGCTTGCAGACCGTCGTGTTCACAGTTAACTGGAACCCTTTATGCCGGGCCATGACTATGCCGTTGATGGCGGCTTCATAAGCGCCGTCTTTCTCCACCATCCTGTCGTGGACTTCGGGCGGCCCGTCGATATGCACATTGAGCAGCAGCCGCCTGGAGGGTTTGAGCTTTTTGACTGCTTCAGCCAGCAGCACGCCATTTGTGCAGAGATAGACGTACTTGCGCATCGATACCAGCTCATCTACCAGTTCGTCGATCTGCGGATAGATGAGCGGCTCGCCCCCGCAGATGGACACGATCGGAGCGCCGCATTCCCTGCTCGATTCGAGGCAATCTTCCAGGCTCATCATTTCGGATACGTGATCTTTGTACTTTCTGATACGGCCGCAGGTGCTGCACTTGAGGTTGCACGCGAACAAAGGTTCGAGCATCAACACCAACGGCACGAACGGCGCGCGCGTCAGCCTTTTTCTCACGATATAAGCTGCGAGCGACGTCGATAGACCTACAGGAAACCTCATGATTCTATAAACCGCCTATACATCCCGAGCGCCATCGTAGGAAACGAGTGGCGATACAGATGGTAATTGAGATAAAAAACTTTCGGAAAGCCGGTGCCCGTATATACATCCTCGTCCCAGGTTCCGTCCTGCCTCTGTGTTTGAATCAGGTAGTCTATGCCCCGTTTCACAGCGGCGCTCTCGCCCTGGCCGGCGGAGAGCAGCCCCATAATCGCCCACGCGCTCTGCGATGGCGTGCTGCCTGCCCCGGACTTGAGAGAGGTATCATAATACGATATGCAGCTCTCGCCCCAGCCGCCGTCATCATTCTGCACGCTGGTAAGCCACTTTACGCCACGCTGCAGCGTGGGATCGGTGTCGGGCACCCCGATCTGCGCCAGACCCCTGAGCGCCTGCCACGTCCCATAGATATAATTCACTCCCCAACGGCCATACCACGAACCATCCGCTTCCTGCTCATTCCTGACGAACTCTATCGCAATGCGAGCGGCGCGATGGTGGGGCGTGAACGCGACGAGAGAGAGCATCTCGAGAATTCGGGCGGTGATGTCGGCGGTGCTGGGATCGAGCATTGCGTTGTGGTCCGCGAATGGAACGTAGTTGAAAACCGCCTTGTTGTTATCAACATCGAACGAACCCCATCCGCCGTCTTTGCCCTGCATTCCCAGCAGCCAGTTCAACGCGCGCTTCATCGCCGCTTCTTTCCCCGAGACATGGCCTGTCTTTGCCAGGGCCATCATTACCATAGCCGTGTCGTCGATATCCGGGTAATAATCGTTGGCGAACTCGAAGTACCAACCCCCGGGCTGAAGTTTCGGGCGCTTGACCTGCCAGTCTCCGCCTATTGTCACTTCCTTTTCGAGTATCCATTCAGCCGCACGGGTCAGGGCGGGATGCTCGGGGTCAAGACCCGGCTTCGACGAGCGCGTTCATAGCTATCGCTGTGTCCCAGACCGGAGAGGTGCACGGCTGCAGGCGCAGGGTGTCGTCTTCTTCGATTTCCAGTTTCCTGAGTTCTTCCATCGCGCGTTGGACCTGCGGGTGGTCGTCTTCGTAGCCCAGGGCCCTCAGCGCGATCAGCGAATAGATAATCGGCGGAAATATCGCTCCAAGCCCGGCGCTGTGCTCGAACCTCAGCAGCATCCACTGCGCCGCGCGGTCGACGGCCTTCCTGCGATACGGCAGCAGCCTCAACTTCTCCGCAAGCTTTATGACCGAGTCCACGGTGAGGAAGAAGTTGCGCCAGGTAAACGGGAACCGGCTCATACGCAGACGGATTCTCTCGTTCGGAGCGATCAATTCCGCGATCCCCTCTGACAGCGCGATCTTCCGCGTAACCTTGTGCGCCCAAATTATGCAAAGCGGCACTACAAAGGTCCGGGACCAGGAAGATATCTCGTATATGTTGAAGTAGAACCAGTTCGGCAGAGAGCATGACCTCGGCAGGCACCGCGGGCGCGGAGTTCCACGGGATTTGGCCGAACATAGCGAGGTAAAATTTAACGTAGCTGTTGACCGCGGCTACCCCACCCGCTTCCCGAATCGCCCGCTGAGCCCCTGGTAGTCTGCGGCTCATCCGCACCTTCGCCCATCAACTTGAGCGCGAAATACGCCTCCACCGACGCGGAGACATCTGTCGGCCCGCCGGGAAATACAGGCCATCCGCCGTTCTCCATCTGGTTTGCGCGGATGTAGGCCGCAGCTTTCCTGAGCTTGCTTTCGCTCCCCCGGTCAAGAAACCGCAGGAGTATGATGTATTCGGATTCCAGGATAGTGTCGCCTTCGAGTTCTCCAACCCAGCAGCCGTCGCCGGTTTGCTGGTCGAGCAGGAAGTTGACCGCTTTGTCCACGGCAAAATCCAGAGCGCTCCGGGCAGGCGAACCCAGCGCGGAGCGCGGAATCTTATAGGAAGAGGTTTTAGAACTCATGTTCCCACCACAGGTCGTCATTGATTTGTAGCTTATGATTTCCCCACGCGCCGCGCCTGGCAAACGTCAAGAGCCGGTGCCGAACAGGCGCTTTTCAAAACGTGGGGATTATCCAAGGAATCCAGGGAACGGCATCATAGGTCTAAGCGAACGCCGCCCTTTTGATCGGGGTTTCTCACATACAGACTCGCAAATCCCTGTTTTCCGCCGATTTCGCTGCCCGCCTGCTTATGTATTCTACAGTGATTATAGATATCCTTCGCCTTCGTATAATCCACACATTCTGTGCTTCGGCACTCCAAGGCCCAGGACCACAAGATCATTGGAATTGAGTTCAGTTTTTCGGGAAAGGCCGATGCCGGCTTGGAGATTTGATGGTCAGGCGTCTCCTTACGCCGGACCCGTTCCCCACGGTTTCATAACCCGCAGACCCCACAGGCGTAACTCAGACAACTAGATTCGATGTTTGCATGGCATGTCGGGGTTGGGAAACCCCCAAAGCGATTCCGGCGCAGGGAGGCGCCGGAACATCGGCAATACTGTCATTTTCGGAGGAATCGCGGATGAAACCTCTCGCGACTGCGCCTGCGGCGAGTCACTGTCGATTTCACCGCGAAGCGTGCCGCGCCTGGGCGCGAATTGACGCGAGACTGAACTGTCTCGGATCACCAGCGGTCTATTGACAACGCGGCAAAAGCGGCGTAACATTCAGTCGAGGCCCCCACCAACTTTCAACTATGGCTTAACCGGCTCCCGCAGCGAACGAGCGTGATTCCTGCTCAGTCTGGGTAATATGCTGATATGGCCGCCAGGCTAATAATCAACGCAGACGATTTCGGCAATTCCGGCGAAATAAACAGGGCCGTGCTCAAAGCTCATGTCGACGGCGTGCTGACCTCCGCCAGCCTTATGGTCGCGGGGCGTGCCGCGTCGGATGCCGCTGCCATTGCCCGTGACATTCCGTCCCTCGCGGTGGGCTTGCACCTCACGCTGAGCGACGGCGCGTCGGTGCTGGGGCGCGAGATTATCCCCGACCTGATCGATGCCCGCGGCGAGTTCGACTCAAATCCGGCGCGAGCGGCGCTCAAATACTACTTCAGTCGCAGCGCCCGGCGACAGCTCATCCACGAGATCGAAGCCCAGTTCGCGGCCTTTGCGGATACGGGCCTGCCGCTCTCGCATGTCGACGGCCACCAGCACCTGCACGCGCATCCGGCTGTGCTTCCGGTTGTTATCGAGATGGCGCTTCGATACGGCGCGCGCGGGATTCGCATCCCCCACGATCCGCTCATGCCGAACCTGCGACTCGACCGCTCGCATATCGGATACAAGCTCGCCGCCGCCGCCGGGCATGCATACTTTGCCGGTATTTGCCGCCGCCTGCTCGCGAACACCAGCCTTGCCTGGTGCTGACGTCGTTATAGGCAGCCTCATGAGCGGAAGAATGAGCGCGCCTTACGTGACACGGATGCTCTGGGAATGTCGAGGGCGACGCCATCGAGGTCTTCTTCCATCCCGCCGACCTGGACGAGGGACGGGCGCGGCAGACCCTTTCGGCCCGAACCAGGGGGACTTGCAGGCTCTTCTGGACCCAACGCTCAAGCAATTCATAGCCGACGCGGGCTACGAGCTCACCACGTATTCGGGACTGCGGCGCGCGATGCGGGATGCGGGAAGCGAGCCGTGAGCACTTTTAGCGCGATAATCCTCGGCCTCGCTTCTCTCGGCACGCTGTATTACATTCTGTCTACCCGGGCCCTGGTTCACCATTTCCGCCGCAAGCCCGGGCCAACTGATGGCGCGTTTCCCGGGGTGACGCTTCTGAAGCCTGTGGCCGGGGTTACCGCGAGGCGTCGGCCAACTTCCGCACGTTCCTAGAGCAGGACTATGCGGACTACGAGGTGATCTTCGGCGTCCTGAACCCCGATGACTCCTGCGTGCCCGTAATCACCGAGGCTATTGCCGGATGCGGCCGCGCTTCGTTTTATACGGGCAGCGGGATCGAGGGGGCGAACAATAAAGTCAGAATACTGCACAACCTTGCCCAGCACGCGACCGGGGAGATCATCGTAATAACCGACGCCGACACCCGCGCGACGCCGGACTTTCTGGCCAGGGTTACAGCGCCGTTCCGGGAGAAGTCTGTAGGCGCAGTCACGTGCATGTATAGGGGAGTCGGGGCGCGGAGTCTTGCGGACAGGCTGGAGGGGCTGCATATGACCTGCGTGTTCGCGCCGGGCGTCGCGGCAGCGGCGGGCATCGCACCCGTCGACTTCGCTCTGGGAGCCGTGATAGCCATCCGAAGGTCCGTTCTGGAAGAGATCGGCGGCTTCGAAGCGATAGCGGACTACCTCGCCGACGACTTTCAGCTCGGAAGAAGAGCGGCGCGGGCGGGGAACAAGGTAGAGTTATCCGACTATGTGATAGACATTACATTGTCTGGCGAGAGTCTGGGAAACGTGCTTGCCCGCGAGCTGAGGTGGTCGAAGACGACGATGGTCAGCCGCCCGGCAGGTCACTTCGGGCTGATCGTGACGTTCGGCTTTCCCTACGCTCTGATCTATTGCATATCGACAGGTTTCTCGAGAGCCGGCTGGCTGGTTCTATTGAGTGCGGCGGCGATCAGGCTGGCGACCGCCCGGATCGGGGCACGCTGCCTGGGCGACGGTGACTTTCCGAGCCGATTTCCGCTCCTCCCAATCCGGGACATCCTCTCCTTCGCCATCTGGATTGCGGGCTACCTGACGCGCACAGTAAAGTGGCGCGGCCGGAAGCTGAGGCTGGTCAAGGGAGGGAAGATCGCGGCGAAGTGATAAAGCCGTGGCCGGCCGACGCATAGATCAGCAGCCAGACTGAATTCTCAACAAACAACTCAGGCGGCGTCATAAAGCAGACTTGTTCTACAACCCACATTTGGTATAATAGCGACGAGCTTACTGTTAACGTCTTCTGAGGAGTAACATTGTGAAACATGTCCGTCTTAGATGCTCGCATACAGGCGCTGTGGGCAAAATCGGACCCATATCACCCTCTTTGGTGTCACCTCCTGGATACCGCCGCTGTCTGCGAACGACTTATGAGTTGCCTTGGTAAGCCGGATTGCCTGCCGCCGCTGTGGACCATGTATCTGGCAGCACTTCACGACATTGGGAAGGCAGACCCGGAGTTCCAGATTCAGGATGATGAAGCCGCGGCTGCGATTCGAGAGCTCTTGCCAATGCCGTCCCGCCGGGACAAGTTCAGGCACGAGTCCCGCTCCGGCGCCTGGGTGCGTGAATACCTCACCCGCGAATCCTGCCATTGGGGAGCGCGAGCAACGCACGTGGCAGCAGGCGCGCTCCGGGGACATCACGGCAACTTCAATCCCCCAGCTTGTGGAACCGATTCTGTTGGCTATGAGGAATGGAACGGGATTCGCGCACAACTCGCGCAGATGGTCGCGGATGTTCTGGGTCTACAAAATGAGCCGTTTGCTCCTACCGAGTTTGCAGATGCCAGTTCCACTGGAGTCAAACTCATTGGCCTGACCGTCCTCTCGGACTGGATCGCATCCAATGAAGATCTGTTCCGATATCCGTCGCTGGATACAGGTGTAGATCCTTTCCAGTATTGGCGGCAAGCTCGCTTAGAGGCAGCTCACGCTATAGACTATCTTCGCCTCGGCCGCGCGGACGAACGCCTGAGTGAGAACAGGGTCCCATCTTTTCGCGAGGTGTGGCCCGATATTACCGTCCTGCGTCCTTCGCAGCGCACACTCGAAGCAGCGTGCGGCAATGGGATTTCTCCTGGGCTTGCAATCATCGAGGCTCCGATGGGCGAAGGAAAGACGGAGTCGGCAATATATCTGGCGGAGTGCTGGCGATTGCAACACGGCGCCGCTGGCGCTTATATCGCGCTTCCGACAATGGCTACCAGCAACCAGATGCATCACAGATATCGGGATTTTCTGGACGTTCGCCGCCCCTATGAAGCCACTCCAAGACTCGTGCACGGCATGTCGTGGCTTGTGGACGATGTGTCGCCGCAGGCCGACACGCACACCTGTAGCGAGAACCCGGGCGAGGAGCGATTGCTCGCGCGCGATTGGTTCAGCCCGTCAAAACGCGCTCTCATCGCTCCGGAGGGAGTTGGAACAATTGACCAGGTTCTAATGGCTGCGTTGAATGTAAAGCACGGGTTCCTTAGGCTCCTCGGACTCTCCTCGAAGGTGCTGATAATAGACGAGGTCCATGCCTACGACGAGTATATGACCACCATCCTCGAGCGTCTGCTGGAGTGGTGCAGGGTGCTGAAGGTGCCGGTGATCATGCTGTCTGCCACGCTGTCAATGCCACAAAAGAAACGTCTGATCGAGGCCTATGGTGGGGCGCTGGCCGCGGATACCCCTCAGCCCGAACCTTATCCGCTCATTACAGTCGTCCCAATGAGTGGCGAGGACGTGAAAACTCTGCCGGTAGAAGCCCAGAGCACCCCCGCGTGGTGCAGATAAAACAGCATCCCGGCGTCCTGGACGATCCGTCTGAAGCGGCAAAGATCGCGGTGGAGCTCGTGAAAGACGGCGGCTGCGCATGCGTTCTCGTAAACACGGTTAAACACGCCCAGGCTGTCTTCAAGAAACTCAAGGAGCTCGACCCTGGAGGAGAGCGCTATCTTTTCCATGCCCGGTTCCCCGCCTGGAGGCGCAGTGAAATAGAAGATCAGGTGGTTGGGCTGTTCGGCAAGAAAGCAGCCCTCGAAGGGAGACGTCCGAAGCGGGCGGTGCTTGTTGCTACGCAAGTTGTGGAGCAGAGCCTGGACCTTGATTTCGACGTGATGATCTCTCAACTCGCGCCCATTGATCTCCTTCTTCAGCGATGCGGAAGACTCTGGCGGCATAAAGAGATCGGCATTCCCCGATATGGACTGGAAGAAGCTCTGCACGTGCTGATGCCGGAGATGGAGAATCCGGATTTCGGCGGCTCGGGATATGTCTATGGCGAAGCCGTTCTGCTCCGAACGGTGGCGATTCTTGAAAGCAGAGACTGCTTCAGACTCCCCGACGACTTTCGGCCTGTGATAGACGCGTGCTATGGTGATGAATGCGTGATGAGCCGCACCGTATCCGAGCGCGAGCAGATGCTGGCCGATGAGAAGAATGAGCTGAAAAGGGAGCTGGACGCAGGCAAAGCTTCAAAGTGCCTCATTCCCCCGCCAAGCACCCGTGAGTTCTCCCTCGCCTCGCCAAGCGCATCCCTGCTAAGAGACGAATCTGACGAGGCCACTACCAGCTACTTCTCCGCAAGCACTCGCTTGGGGGATAGTACGCGTTCCGTCATGCTCCTCGAGGACCCCGGGCTTACAAAGACGGCAAGCCAGGAGAAAGCTCCAGCACGCAATTTAATGAAGGAGTTGTTTCGGGAGAAAGTCGACATCGCGGCCTATTGGCTGGAGAATGCTTGTCCGGCGGAGGGCTTCGACCCGATATTTGAGGGCGAAAAATGGCTGCGGCGAACGATCGTGATCCCGATGCGACAGGGCATGTGGCAAGGCACGCGGAATGGAAAGCCTTTCCGGATAACCCGTGACTTAGTCATGGGCGTGGAGGTACATTACGAAAGTGAGGTGGAGGAATGCCTATGAAACCAGCATTTGACCTGCTTACTCAGCCCTGGATTCCAGTGATTCGGGGCGGCAAAGCTGTAGAAGTGAATCTGAAAGATGTCTTGTATTCCGCGCACGAGATATCGGCGATATCTGACCGGCTGCCTATTGCGGAGTTCGGGCTATATCGTTTCCTGGTTGCGCTCGTGATGGACATCCGGGACTTCAAGGAAAGTCTCGATCTTGAGGAACTCATGAACGCCGGGCGCTTCGACACCGCGAGCATTGATGACTACTTCGGGAAGTGGGGCCATTGCTTCGATCTCTTCGACGCAACACAGCCATTTCTTCAGACTGCTGACCTGGATGCCTTGCCGGACAGGCCGCTCTCGGGGATGCTGCCGTGCGTTCCGTCGGGCACCGCCGCATGCCAATTCCATCATTTCGGTGAGTCGGACTTCGGAGTCTCTCCCGCGGCAGCCGCGAGACTGCTCACCACAATCGCTCCGTTCATGACTGCCGGAGGCGCGGGCCTCGCGCCGTCAATAAACGGTGCTCCTCCCTGGTATGTGCTCGTAAACGGGGAGACACTCTTCAAGACGCTATGCCTGAACTGTTTCGTCGGGCACTTAGAACTGCAAGGTGACGCGCTTCCAGCCTGGCGCAATCCTCTGCCACCGAAGAGCGATGGCCGTTGCACGAAAACAAGCCTGCTGGAGGCACTTACCTGGCGACCCAGACAAATTCAGTTGGTTCCCGGTGGGCCAGGCGTGTGCTCGATATCCGGTGAGCATTCCCCCGTGCTGGTATCGAAGATGAAGTTTCGCGCGGGCGCATCCTGCGACTTCACTTGGACAGATCCCAGTGTTCCATACAAGATCAGCGACAAAGGCCCTCTTGTGATGCGTCCTCAGGATGGCAAGGAAATATGGCGAGACACGGGACCATTAGCGCTGCTTCGGAAGGGGATTTACGAATCGCCGAATGCCAGGGTGCAGTTTGCACGCCCGCTGCTTGTCGAGCAATTCGAATGGCTCGTCAAGGACGGCAGAATAAGCCGCGATACGCCTCTTGTTCTGACAGCATACGGAATGCGCACTGACATGAAGATGAAAGTCTTTGAATGGCAGAAAGAGACCCTGAGGGTTCCCACGCCGCTGGTTGTCGGCAGCAAGTTCGCTTCTTTTGCCCAGGAGGCTATAGATGACGCGGGCACAGTGGAATACCTTCTCAAGAAAGCGATAAAGCATCTGGCGCGGGATGATGGAAAAGGCAATCCCAGGGCGCTGGACACCCTCATCGCCAATGCTGCCCGGCATTACTGGTCTACTCTTCGCCCGATCTATACTACGCTGCTTGAGGAACTGGCTGAATTGCCCGATTATCAGCACGCAGAAGCCAAGTTCATAGTCCAGGACAAGTGGCGCGATGAGGTAAGGAAAGTCGTTATGAAGGCTTTTGACAGCGCATCGGGTGGGCTGGACACATATGGGGAGTCAATTCGGCGCCAGGTAGAAGCCCGGCTTAATCTGACTAATGCACTGCGCAATTTGTTCGCGACCCCCGAGCAGAAAGACGCGAGAATGAAGAAATCCAAAGCACGTTTCACATCAAATGAAGGAGGAGACAAGCAGTGACAGAAATCACACCCACAGAGACCGCTGCCACGCCTGAAGCCCATGAACGCAAGTTGGCGGCGGAGCAGAAGTTCATCAACGACCTGGCAGAGCTATTGCGCAGTGATACGGGCAAAGCCGCTGTGCTACGCCGTAACGCCGGTAATTCCATTTGCGAGGCGAGAGGAGTTGCCTGGTTTCACAGTTTGTTGGGAAGGCACTCTAAGTCTTGGAACGAAGAAGCTTACTTTCTAGTCGCCACGCTCTTTGCTTCAGATAAAGAGGCTGTCGACGGCAAGAACAAGTCCAAAGGCGATTTTGGAGCAACTCTGCGCGCACTGCGGTCGAAGTCGGCCGCGTCGCCGACGGATTCCAGTCCTCTCGACCGCAGGTTCAACATTCTCCTCGACGCCGACTACGATCCCGGAATCGGTGGAGAGCTTGCGTTTCGTCTTCGGCAGACGACCAAGCGCATCATCGCCGGAAAAGATCGGTCGGTGTGTATTGCCTGGCCGCAATTGCTCTACGATGTAAAACGCTGGAATCACGAAACGAAGTGGATTCAGAAGAAGTGGGCGCGCAGCTACTATGCTCCTAAACTCGACTCGCCCGACGATAATCAACCCGAAACAGCGGAATAGCACCATTGACTCAAAAGGAGAACGATAAAATGCTTATAGAGATTCATATGCTTCAGAACCACTCGCCGTCCAACCTCAACAGAGACGATACCGGCAGCCCCAAGGAAGCCGTTTTCGGCGGCTGCAAACGGGCCCGCATCTCCAGCCAGTGCCTCAAGCGCAGCATCCGCAGGTCCGACATATTCCAGCAGGAAATGAACGGATGCCTGGCCAATCGCACCCGCCGCCTGCCTGAACTCGTTCGCGAGAAGCTCATTGCCGGCGGTGTTTCCCAAGAACTCGCCGAGATCGCTGCAAGCAAAGCATCGGGATTCGGGACCAGCGGAGGAGCCGAGCAGAAGCCGGAAGACGATGGCACTTACGCAACCGCCCAGACCATGTTTCTCACTGACCAAGACATAGCAGCGGTGGTGGAAGTGATGAGGGAAGCCGCCGAAACTGCGGGAACGGCCAAGAAGTTTGCGGACGTCAAGGCTGCTGAACTACAGAAGGCCGCTCAGCCCAAAGGTTTCAGGCCGGTCACTGTGGATGTCGCGCTGTTCGGCAGAATGATCACATCGGAAGCGTTCAGGAACTGCGAAGCCTCGGCCCAGGTTGCTCACGCCATTTCCACGCACAAGGTAGACCACGAATACGACTACTTCACTGCCGTGGACGACCTTAAGGGGACCGGCGAAGCGGAAGAGGATGCAGGGGCGGATATGATAGGCGATGTTGAGTTCAACTCCGCATGCTACTATAAATACTTCTGCATCGACTTCGACGGATTCGTCGCCAACCTCACCGGCGAGAGCGCCGGCAAGAAAGATGTCACACCGGCCGAGAAGTCTGATGCCTGCGCACTGGCAGCACGCGCGGTAGATGCTCTTTTGAAGAGCGCCGTCCACACAACTCCGTCCGGCAAACAGAATACCTTTGCCGCTCATCAGCTTCCCGCAGCAGTGCTGGTGGAGGTTCGACCGCACAACACCCCGGTAAACTACGCGAACGCTTTCGTTGAGCCGGCCAGGTATTCCGCGTCTGCATCTCTGGTAAAGGACTCCGTAAGCAAGCTCGCGAAGCACATGTCCGCTCTCACCAAAGGTTTCAACCTGGACGCCAAGGCTCGCTTCCTACTTGCGCCGGAACACCCGGATTTTCCGGTTGAGGGCTTGGAGGTCACCCATGTCGATGACTTGAAGACCCTATGCGAACGGCTGAATGGCGTGATCTGCAATGGGTAGGCCAGTGCTGCTTCTGCGGTTGGAGGGAGTTTGGCAGTCGTGGGGCGAGAGATCGCGTTGGGACGTTCGCGACACAGGAACCGAGCCGACCAAATCCGGTGTAGTGGGTCTGTTGGGCGGCGCGCTCGGCTACTCAATGGGCGACCCCAGGCTGGAAACCGAGCTTGACGCCGGGCTGCGGTTCGGCGCGCGGGTGGAGATGCCCGGTCGAGTGGTACAGGACTATCAGACCGTTACCGGGTTCCTGCCCACGGCGGAAGGGCTCTTATAGGCACAGCGGAGTGGCCACGGCCAGGTCCCTGGAAAAGCTCCTGAACGATCCCGATGTGACACCTGCAACCATCATATCGCCTCGTTATTACCTGGAGGATGCATCGTTCCTGGTTGCTCTGGAAGAACATGCCCACTTCGTTGGTCTTCTGGAAAAGTGTGCGGCTGCCTTGCAGAGTCCAAAGTGGCCGTTCTTCCTGGGGCGCAAGGCGTGCGTGCCAACTCGTCCCGTCATGGAAGCGCTTGTGGAAAGCTACGATGGAATACAAGACGCGCTGGAGCGGCATCCCTGGTCGTGGCTCGGTGTCGGCATGGAAGCTCGCAATGCTCCGCGTCCGGAAGCGCTCACAATAATAATCGACGAACCCGACGGCGAGTTGCTGCGGCAGGACGCCGTGCGCACAAACCAGGCCAGGCAATACGGCTTTCGGCATGCCCATCGATACACTGTTCCAACCCCCGTGGGAGGTGAGTCCTGATGTTTCTATCCATGCTCGAGCTAAACCCACGCAGCAGGCAAGTGCAGGCTGAACTGCGGGATCAGATACCAGATGCATCGCACGCTCTGCAAGGCGTTTGGGAACGACAAGAACACCTGGAAAGAAGCGAGAGTGCTCTTCCGAGTGGATGATTTCGATGAAGGGCGCAGGCTTCGCGCACTGGTTCAGTCCACCGTTGAGCCGGACTGGAACGCGATCACTGTGTCCGATGACTACCTTGTCACCGAGATCCAGTGCAAGCGTGTCGCTCCGGTCCTGAGAATCGGCCAGCGACTTGCTTTCCGCATCAGGGCTAACCCAACCGTCAAACTGAAGTGCGACGACAGGCCAAACGGGATGCGCCAAGGGATATACGACGAGACCGAACGCCTGGCTTGGCTTGGCAGGAAAGGCGAGAGAAGCGGTTTTCGAGTATTGGAAGCGCGGGTTGCTTCCGACGGCAAGCAGAGAGGAACGACCGCCAGCGGCTACGAGACCGTCTTTGCGGCGGCTGTGTTCGAGGGCGTACTGGAAGTGACCGAAGCTGCCGCCCTCCGCGCGTCTCTTGAATCCGGTATAGGCTCGGCCAAGGGCTTCGGATTCGGGCTGCTTTCGGTGGCGCCGGTAAGGGGGTGGTGAGAAGTGGCAGACACACGAGTCAAGGATCTACACCTGCTGCCGAAGTTCCGCGACAGCCTGTCGTTTCTTTATGCAGAGCACGTGCGGGTGGATAGGCACGAGAACGCCATCGCTCTGCACGATGCCGACGGTATGACTCCCGTCCCGGTGGCCTCGCTGGCAGTGCTGATGCTGGGGCCGGGAAGCAACATAACTCACTCCGCCGTCAATGCGCTTGCGGAAAACAACTGCCTGGTGGTCTGGTGCGGCGAAGAGAATGTGAGATTCTATGCGTGCGGAATGGGTGGAACACGCAGCGCTCAGCAGCTTATGCACCAGGCGAAGATGGCATCGGATGAACAGCTTCGGCTGCAGGTGGTCCGTCGAATGTATTGCATGCGCTTTGTCGAGGACATACCGGAAGATCTGAGTGTTGAGCAACTTCGGGGCATGGAAGGCTCCAGAGTGAGGACGGCTTATGCCAAAGCTAGCACTGAGAGCGGAGTGCCATGGACGGGCCGCAGCTACGACAGAGCCAATTGGGGCGCGGGCGATCCTGTAAACCGCGCTCTCTCGGCGGCAAACTCCTGCCTTTACGGGCTGTGCCACGCGGCTATACTTTCCGCCGGATACAGCCCGGCCCTCGGGTTCATTCATACAGGGAAGCAATTGTCATTCGTCTATGACATCGCTGATCTCTATAAAGTGGACCTGACGGTGCCTCTCGCTTTCACGATGGCAGCGCAACCGCCAAACGACATCGAACGCGGGGTGCGGCTGGCATGCCCGGGACATGTTCCGGGAGACGAAACTTGTTTCCAGGATCATACCCGACATACGGCTGGTTCTCGGCGAGCCCGACGAAGGGGATGGGCTCTCGTCTTCGACAGCGACGAAGCCCTCCCCGCTGATCTGTGGACGCCATCCACTGAGTTGGATCAAAAGGATGGCCTGTCAGGAGAGTGATATATGGTGGTGCTGATGTTGGAAAGGGTTCCCGCGAGCCTTAGAGGCGAGATAAGCCGATGGATGATCGAGCCAAGGGTTGGAGTTTTTGTCGGCAACCTGTCGGCTGCTGTGCGTGACAAGCTTTGGGAGAAGGCGGAGAAGTCAGCAAAAGGCGGGGCGGGCACGCTGGTTTACAATGCGAAATGCGAACAAGGCTTCAGTGTGCGAACATTTGGCGACACATCACGCGAGCCGGTGAACATCGAGGGGCTGTGGCTCGTGCGCATCGGCGCAAATTAGACACGTTAGAGTATTCCCCACGGATGTGGGGGTGGACCGCCACGTTCAGCCGCCAGCTTGCGGGTGTGCCTGTATTCCCCACGGATGTGGGGGTGGACCGCAAATGAATGAGGTGCACGAGGTCATCGGGGGGTATTCCCCACGGATGTGGGGGTGGACCAAGATCGACAACGCAGCCGCGAAGACGCGTATTCCCCACGGATGTGGGGGTGGACCGAAGCGGGCCGAGGCAAAGACGCTCCTCGATATGTATTCCCCACGGATGTGGGGGTGGACCGAAATCGTAAGAAGGCTCGAAGCCTTGCGCGACGTATTCCCCACGGATGTGGGGGTGGACCGGTGGTGAGAATCCAAATGAACATTACTCTAACGTATTCCCCACGGATGTGGGGGTGGACCGTAGTCGTTGACATCATGAACACTATGTGCTACGTATTCCCCACGGATGTGGGGGTGGACCGCCGCCGGTCAGCAGCTGAAGCGCGCTGCGCCGGTATTCCCCACGGATGTGGGGGTGGACCGACCATTCCGCGCGGAATGAGGCGATCGACATGGTATTCCCCACGGATGTGGGGGTGGACCGGGCCACAGCTCGCCCGCTTTATTCACCCGCGGGTATTCCCCACGGATGTGGGGGTGGACCGTGTCTCGTCCGCTATTTCGTGGCTGCGGTCGGGTATTCCCCACGGATGTGGGGGTGGACCGATCGGAAGCGGAGCGGCGACAGTGGTTCTAGTGTATTCCCCACGGATGTGGGGGTGGACCGCGCCACCCGATCCCACTGAGCGAAACCGTAGGGTATTCCCCACGGATGTGGGGGTGGACCCGCGCATCCTGTCGATGGCGCGCAGCTTGGCCTGTATTCCCCACGGATGTGGGGGTGGACCGGATGCTTACTCGATACGGTATGGATACGGTATGTATTCCCCACGGATGTGGGGGTGGACCGCGCGGCACTCCGCTGCTCTCCCCGGTAATTGAGTATTCCCCACGGATGTGGGGGTGGACCGTGCGTCCGGTGCGACGAGTGGTGCTACACATTGTATTCCCCACGGATGTGGGGGTGGACCGGTCAACGGGTAGGGATCGTAAAACGAGCCAAAGTATTCCCCACGGATGTGGGGGTGGACCGCTGACAACGGGATGGGGAGCAAGGTCCCGGGTGTATTCCCCACGGATGTGGGGGTGGACCGCTGACAACGGGATGGGGAGCAAGGTCCCGGGTGTATTCCCCACGGATGTGGGGGTGGACCGACAATCGGAAGCCCGGCCCACGGGACCAACACGTATTCCCCACGGATGTGGGGGTGGACCGGGAAGGGAGCTAACGCTCCGGCCCACCACCTGGTATTCCCCACGGATGTGGGGGTGGACCGGGCAAAGTTTCGGGCCAGTGCCTCTCGCCCTTGTATTCCCCACGGATGTGGGGGTGGACCGGAATGTTTGAAGTGCCCCCACCGGCGCGACCGGTATTCCCCACGGATGTGGGGGTGGACCGCTCAGCCCGGCGACATTGTGCGCAGCGGGCAGGTATTCCCCACGGATGTGGGGGTGGACCGTCTTCAGCAGGGAAGACGGCATCGAGGTTTACAGTATTCCCCACGGATGTGGGGGTGGACCGCACCACATAGAGAGAGTGTTCAGCGAGGACGGGTATTCCCCACGGATGTGGGGGTGGACCGCTATGTTGATTCCCAGGATGCAGCTACTCTTGGTATTCCCCACGGATGTGGGGGTGGACCGCACCACATAGAGAGAGTGTTCAGCGAGGACGGGTATTCCCCACGGATGTGGGGGTGGACCGCGATGCTGGCGACCGCAATCGCGACAGCAGTGGTATTCCCCACGGATGTGGGGGTGGACCGGGCAGGTCCGGCTCCAACAGCGGACTCGGGTTAATGCGCCAGTTGTCTACTCCATTTGCACTTCTTGCGAGGCGTATCTGGGAGATACCGCGCCTGAGGTCAATGCGCAGCAGGAGCAGTAATTCGCCGTCGATCTCCACCGCTCCCGGGTTCGGAACCGCACTGGCAGGCATTGGCGGCTCGGAAGCTGTCAATAACGGATTGTGATCAGAGCGCGAGAACAGCCCATTGCTCATAGTCCAGCGGCCTCCGGCAGGATAGCGCTAACGGCATCAATTGCCCCTTCTTTCCATCTAAGGGCATCTTACCCACAAACCCGGACCAGGGCCTGCGGTCGCGTGGCCCCGTTGCCAACAGGCAGATACTGGGTAAGAGCAGAACGCGCCGACTATTGATGGTGCGGCGACGACGGAAGCGCGGAGAAGCACTGCGAGGTTCGATAGATGGCCCATGAACTGCACGATGACTCATCGTCCCAAAGACGCGCAGTCCTGTCTGCAATACCTGAAATGATCTGGTCTCCGGCTGCGTCGGGTATTCTGATGTTGATTCCCGGTGTCCTGGGACTTCTGGTGGGTCAGCCGTGGCTGTTTCCAAGCCTTGGACCGACGGCGTTTTTGCAGGTCCAGGAGCCTGAGCTTCCTATGTCCAGGCTATACAATACTGTCGTGGGACATTTCATCGGCATTGCTGCCGGTTACCTTGCCATCTTTCTACTGGGCCTTGATTCGACTGGTTCAGTATTTGCGATCCGCCACCTGACCAAGGGGCGGATGTGGGCATCGGTGATAGCAGTTTCGCTGACCTTGGCAGCACAGATCCCGCTGCGCGCCACCCATGCCCCGGCTGCCGCAACAACTCTTCTCATTTCATTGGGTGGCTTCGGCAAGAAATGGGCTGATATTGAGAGTCTCGCAGCCGGGATATTGATCGTGGCCCTCATCGGAGAATTGTTTCGCCTGTTGAGAGGCACAAGCCAGGTTCATACGGATAAATAGACGATTAGCGTGCACGCTGGGACAGTCGAAGTAACATCTTCCGCTGGTCCCGCCGAGCCGACTTTTGTGCGTTTGCCGGCAAAGTTTTTGGGAACGAGCTTCCGGAAACCACGGCTCTGTCGGTTACTTCTCAAAGATCTTCTTCGCGACCATGATGGCGGACATCGACTTCGGCCACCCGGAATAGAAGGCGAGGTGGGTGATGACCTCGATTAGCTCGCTTTCCGAGAGGCCGTTGTCCTTGGCCTTGTTCAGGTGGAAGGGGAGTTGCTCCGCGTTTCCACCGGCGATGAGCGCGGCGACGGTGATAAGGCTGCGGTCGCGTGGCGAGAGTTCCTCCCGGGCCCAAATGTCTCCGAACAAAACGTCGTCCGTAAGTTCCACCAGCTTTGGCGCGAACGCCCCAATCATTTTCTGCGCAACCGATTCTTCCTTTGGTTCAGACATCATTTTTCTCCCTTCGTGGCGAACGCCTCCGGGGCTGCGATTCCTTTGCTCACACGTTCTTTCCGTGCAGCCGTAAGACGCAAGCAAGGCAAACATTTTCTGCCGATCAGCGACCGGTCAGCCTGTTCAACTGCTCCGGATACCGAGCTCCTTGTGCCATCGAGGCGGCTTTGTCCAACTCGCTCAGATCATCGGCTGTCAGTTCGACGTTAACCGATCCGATGTTCTCCTCCAGACGGTGCAACTTCGTCGTGCCCGGGATTGGGACGATCCACGGCTTCTGCGCAAGCAGCCACGCGAGCGCCACCTGGGCCGGTGTCGCACCCTTTCGTCCGGCTATCTCAGTTACCAGGTCAACCACCGCCTGGTTGGCCTTGCGGGCCTCCGGAGTAAAGCGTGGGACGATGTTACGGAAATCGCTGCTGTCGAATGTGGTGCTCTCGTCGATCTTGCCGGTGAGGAATCCTTTGCCCAGCGGGCTGTATGGAACAAGTCCTATTCCGAGCTCCTCAAGCGTCGGAATCATCTCTGTCTCAGGTTCTCTCCACCACAGCGAATACTCGCTCTGCAGCGCTGTGACCGGCTGGACCGCGTGGGCGCGACGAATCGTCTGTGCACCCGCTTCAGAAAGTCCGAAGTGCTTGACCTTACCCTGCTGGATCAGTTCCTTCACCGCTCCGGCTACGTCTTCTATAGGCACCTCGGGATCGATCCGGTGCTGGTAGAACAGGTCTATGCGGTCCGTTCGCAGGCGCCCCAGCGACGCCTCTGCGACCTCCTTGATGTGCTCCGGTCTGCTGTCCAACCCGTCCTGTTTACCGTCCACTATACTGAAGCCAAACTTGGTGGCAATCACCACCTGGTCACGGACGGGCGCGAGCGCCTCTCCGACCAGTTCCTCGTTAGCGAACGGGCCGTAGATTTCAGCGGTATCAAAGAATGTGATGCCGAGCTCGACGGCCTTCCGAATAAGACAGATCATCTCTTGACTGTCTGCTGCTGGACCATAGCCGAAGCTCATTCCCATGCAGCCCAGTCCGAGGGCCGAAACCTCCAAGTTGCTGTTTCCGAGTTTGCGTTTCTGCATTTTTCCTCCTGAATATGCGCCAGGCGCTACAGCTCCTGGCGAGTGGGCCGGAACAGGATCTCGTTTATGTCGACATCCTCCGGCTGGCCTATAGCGAACGCGACCGCCCGCGCGAACGAATCGGCGGGAATAGCGAAATCCTGATAGAACTTGTGGATTCTCTCGGAGACGTCGGACTCGGTTATGCTGTCCGGCAGCTCCGTGGCTACCGCACCCGGTGAAATCACGGTAGTGCGGAGGTTGTAGGGCTTAACCTCCTGCCGCAGCCCTTCGGAGAGGGCCAGCACGGCATGCTTCGTTGCCGCATAGACCGCGGAGCCGGGACCGACCTTGTGACCGGCCACAGAGGATACATTGATGATATGCCCGGCTTTCTGCTGAATCATATACGGCAGTGCCGCCGCGATGCCGTAAAGCACGCCCTTGATGTTCACGTCGATCATCCGGTCCCACTCGTCGATCTTGAGGCACTCGAGTAGTGACTGCGGCATCAGCCCGGCGTTGTTGATCATAACGTCGATGCGCCCGTACGTCTGCACGGCTGCATCGACCAATCTCTTAACCTGGTCGCTGTCGGTGACATCTGTAGTTACGGCGAGTGCTTTGCCGCCGCAGCCAATCAGGCTGTCTGCCAACGACTGGATGCGATCGGCGCGACGCGCACCCAGCACAACGCTTGCGCCCTGCGCTGAAAGAAGCCGAGCGGCCGCTTCGCCCAATCCGCTGCTCGCGCCTGTGATGACGACGACTTTTCCTTCGATGTTGTTGCTCATTGTGTTGGTGTCTCCTCCCCGCTATGGCGTCGACTATGTCCAATTGTCAGCAGTATAGCCCTTTGAACAGTCATCCACCTGCTCTTTGCCGGATTTCTCACATGTTAATCCAGGATGCAATGTCATTCTCGGCGCTCTTGACGCTTCCACCGCGAACCGCCAGTCCTCTTTCCACCTTCGCGCCCGGACACAGCTTTTTGATGTCACCCTCACTGCGGCCCATTCCGCTGCCTTCGTGAGTGCACAGCGGAAAAATCGTCTTGCCGGAGAAATCAAATCGCTCGAGGAAAGTGCAGACCGGCATAGGCATGGTGCCCCACCAGTTGGGATAGCAAAGAATGACGTTGTCGTAGGTGTCGATGCTGCCTGGATACTGGCGAAGCTCCGGCCTTGCGTTTGCGCGTAACTCCTCCTGCGCTTCCTTGGTGCAGGTGGTGTAATCCCTGGAATACTGCCTGACAGGATCGATCCTGAATAGCTCCCCGCCGGTTTGTTTCTCAATCATCCTCGCGGCGACTTCCGTATTGCCGACGGGCAGATCGACCATGCTGCCGCTGACATAGTTACCCCCTTCTCTGGAGAAGTAGGCAATCAGAGTTTTGCTGCTCATTTGGTCTCTCCTTTAATTGCCGGATGCATTTGACACGCTTTCTGCTCATAGCGATCCGTATATAGAATAGGACTTCTTCGCGAGACTCTCAATACACGTTGCTGCGAGAGTCTTGCCTAATTCTGTGAATTGTCACAAGATGTGGTGAGCGCCAGTTGACAGCGCCACGGGCCTCAGGTAACATCTGAATGTAGTTATTTCTCCGGAACGGACGAAGGACCTTTGAATATGGCAAGCAATACGGACACCAAAGATAACAGACTGCTGGCGAAACTGCTGGAGCCACTTGTGCCGAATCCGGGATCTATCGAATCCCCGATTAAGAACGTCAGGTTCATACGGTCGGATACACCCATCCCCAGACATCCAGTCGTCTATGAACCAAGCATAGTCATCATCGCCCAGGGGCACAAGACCGGCTACCTCGGAAACAAGGTCTATAGGTACGACCCGTGCAACTATCTGGTGCTGTCAGTCCCGCTTCCTTTTGACTGCGAAACAAGCGGCACACCGGAAGAACCTCTACTGGGGGTTATGATAGGTGTGGATGTCACAACAGTGAGTGAGGTCTTGCTCGAGATGGATGACAGCGATTCCTTATCAAGTTCAGTGGCACGTGGGAATTTACTCGATGCCATTAACCGATGAGTTGGTCAATGCCACAGCGCGTTTGCTGGAGTCTCTGGGCAATCCTCTTGATGGGCGCATACTGGGGCCGCAGATCGTCAGAGAGATCATTTACCGAGTGTTATGTGGTGAGCAAGGGGGATCGCTGCGATCACTGGCAGTTCGTCACAGCCGCTTCAGCCAGATTGCGAAGGTGCTGAAGCGAATGCACACGGAGTACGATTCCGAGCTCGATGTTAGCACATTGGCCAGTGAAGCGAATATGAGTCTATCGTCATTCCATAGCAACTTCAAAGCTGTTACTGCCGTCTCGCCGCTGCAATATCTAAAGAGCATCCGATTGCACAAGGCGAGAATGCTGATGATCCAGGACGGCATCGGGGCCGGTAACGCCGCCAGCAAAGTTGGTTATGAAAGCGCGTCCCAGTTCAGTCGGGAGTTTAAGCGCTACTTTGGGAACACTCCCACAGACGCAGCCGCCAAGATGCGAGCCGTTGTGGAGTTATCCGACCGTAGTTAAGCGTGACTCAGAAAGTGTCCGTCCGAGCCTACGAGCCCGACGGCGGAGATGGCGGTGAGCTGGGCGCTGGAATCGAGAAGCTGACGGGCGCGGCGGAAGATGCCGTTCCCTTCGTATTCGTCGCTGAAATGACCACGGAGTAGACTTCTGCCGCGCCCGCGACGCTCGTGTTGGCTGAGACAATGTATTCCCCTGAATAAGCGGCCGTCCCCGATGCTTGTGTCAACATCGTAGTGGTCGTTCCGGAAGGCGCCGTAACGGTGGCAATGACTGCTGTCACGCCGTTCGGGTCGCTCACGTTGACCTCAATTGAGGCCGTCCCGCCACCGCTGCTCCACGTTCCCGGCAGAACTTGGGCGTTTGAAATTGTCGGTCCCACCACAGCGACCGACCCACCGCCCCCTCCGCCTCCGCCGCATCCCGACAGACACGCGGCAGCAGCGAGGAGCGCAGCAATCGCGAGAGTGTTCATGCCACGATTCTTAAATAACAAGTGACGTCCCATCGTCTGAATTCGTCCCTTCGACCTCCGCGGCCATTTCCGATTATATAATAAGAAACCTTGTAACTATTCCGCACATTAAGGCGGAGGCAATATCAGATCGCATTCCTGGTACGCCCGTATCCAGTACGCCTGCCACGGTGCGAGTTGGCCGACCGTCCCGGAAGCAAAATTCGAATCCATGACCAGGTAATACGAAGCCTTGGCCGGGTCCCACCCCCAAGCGTAGTCCGCAACTTCGTCGCCACTGTCCTCCAGCGGCTGCGCGGCGGTTCCCGGCGTTGGGACCACGGTGATCGCGCTCACATCCCAGGTAACGCTGTTCACGAAAGGCTGCCCGATCAAATTCCACCCCGCATATAGATGGATGGTCACACTCTGGTTTTGGGCTGGTATAGTGCCACAGGCCCCGGTTCCCCCGCTCGTCGGGAAACTCGCCCAGAACCCGCGTCCCGGTGTGGCGGACGGTGTCGTGAACCACGTCTGCTGGTTGGGGTATTGGAGATACTGGCCACCGGCTGCATCGTATTCGTACCATCCATTTCCGCTGAAACCCGCTACTTGCAGGGGATCAGTCTGGTCCGGGATGATCGGGAGCGACACCATCACCATGCCCTGCCACGCACTGCCGGGTTGTTCATTGGTGTAGGTAACACTCAAAGATGCCGTTCCGGTATTTCCGAGGGCATCGGTCGCCGTGACGGTAACCACGTTTTGGCCGGGAGCCAACGTAATTCCTGTCGCGCTCCAGTTGGTGGTTCCACCACACGGGCCGCTGAGGCCGCTGCCGAGTGTCCACGTGACCCCGGCAATGCCGTAAGCGCTGCCTGCGGTGCCGGCGATGCTTAAATCCGAACAGTTGCGTGTAACGGCCGAACCACTGGTTGGCAGCGAAAAGACTATCGTTGGGGCCTGGGGGTTGACAACAAACGTTGCGCTTGGCCCGGCTGCCGGGGCGCTTCCCGCGGTGTTCGACGCGGTCCCGGCGGCTATCGAAATGCCCCAGGGTACCGGTGCCTGTGATGCCGGATATCGTCACTGTTCGAGTCGCGTTGTCCGACCCGCTCACTGAGGCCGTCCCGGTCGCGCCGCCGGTTGCATTCAGAGTCACGTCACTGGCCGATAACGTTACGGCTGTGGCGTTAGAATAACTGACCGTGTAGCTCACTGGACCGGCATTCGTGGTATATCGCGGAGGGCGCGCTAATTGATATGCCGGGAGGCGAGCTGTTGGCGACCGTGGTGTAAGAGAGGCTCGTGTCGTGAGTGACGTTGCCCCATTGATCGCTCAGTGCCACATCTATGCTGTGGACTCCTGGCGTCGAATCCGCGATAACGGCGCCTGTCCATACGTCTCCGCTGCCCGAAAGCGAGACGCCGTTCGCCGTCACCGAAGTCACCCCGGTGGACATGCTCAAAGTAACCGTCACGTTCACCGGGCTGCCCGGTAGAACGGAAACCGGCGACGCGGAAGCGGACTGCTCCGTAGGTATGACCTGCGAGAGCGCCGCATTCGCATCGACCAGTCCATAGCCATAATGCGGGTCCGGGTCCACGCCCGGGGCGCCCAGGTCTTCGGCAGAGGCTTGCAGGGCGCTTCTGACTTGACCCGGCGTGATCTGTCCGTGTCTTGCGGCCACGAGCAGCGCAGCCACTCCGCTTACGTGCGGCGCGGCCATGCTTGTGCCGTCAAATATCGCATAATCGGCGGGGTTCTGGTTGGTTATCGTGGCCGTGAGGCCGTCATTTGCCTGGAGATCGTCACCATTTGCCTGGGATACCGAAACCACGACCACCGATACATTTTCGTTGAGCGAGGCGTCCATAGAGCCGGAGACGTTGTTGGAGAGAATCACTCCCGCGGCTCCGGCGGCAATGGCGTTGTTCACTTTATCCTCGAAAGTGAGAGTGCCGCGCCGGATGTGGGCGATATTTCCCTTTACGCCGGCGGGGAAATCCGTCGGATTGCCAAGCCCGCAGTACAGCACGCTTGCCGTCAGAGTGCCGTTGGCGCTTCCCTCCACGGTGTCGGCCTGGTTCTCCGCTGCGTTCCAATTGGCCGTCGCGAGCCACCCCGTGTTCACAGGCACCGTAGAAAGGACGCCCACTCCCGGCGCGCACAGGGCTATGTCGGGGCCGTAATCCGAGAACGAGGCTACCTGTTTGGACTGGTCGATCGCGGCAACCGAAATGACCGAGGGATAGTCCGCTGGATAGCTGGGTGAATCGTTGCCGTCGTTGCCTGCGGCAGCCACCAGCACAGCTCCTGCCGCGAATGCGTTTGCGCATGCCTGCGATAAGGCCGGATCAGTGGCCGAGCCACCCAGACTCATGTTAATGACTTGCGCCCCGTTTGAAATGGCCCAGTCGATACCCGCGATGACATCCGAATCGGCAGTGTTGCCCTGGCTGTCGAACACCTGGGCGATGAGCAGCCCAGCCTGTGGAGCAACGCCTATCACTCCACCCGCCTTTCCGGGTGCGGCCATGATGCCGGCAGTGTGGGTTCCGTGACCGACGGAGTCCTGAACCGGCTGGCTCGTGAACGAAGTGGAAGCGATAATATTCGGAATGTCGGGATGCGTAAGGTCAATGCCCGTATCGATGTCGGCGATTATTGCTCCGGAGCCCATCGTATAGGGCCACGCGTCCGGCGCGTTCACAAGGTCGATCCCGTATGGAACTATGGCTGTCGAAGACGTGCCGGAGAAAATGACGTCGCAGGGTGTCTCGGCGGCCGTTGCGGACCCGATCAAATGCCTGATCACATCGGGCGTCACGTACGCGACCGAGGGGTCCTTCTTTATCTGCTCCAGTTCCGAGGGCGTAAAGTCTGCGGCGATGCCGGGAATGATCCTGTATTCACGCCGGGTCGTGCCGAGCGCGTGTCCCACAGCCAGGGCCTTGATCCCGAAGTTCTTATAGACGACGATCCATCGGGAGGTGGCGCCATTCGCGCTGACACCCGAATGTGCGGATGCAGGCAGAAGCAGCGTCAGCAATAAGAGAAGTGTCTTGGAAAAACGGCATCGACTCATAGCAATGATGTTACTCCTGTTGTACCTTGCATTCAGCGCTCTTCGCGTTCGAGCATCGTGGCAAGCGACCCATCCATTGGTGTCAGACGAATTATACCCCGGAGCGGTTACATGTGATCATCAGAATGAGATCAAGATTCAATATCCATCTTAATCGCTAAGCCTGAGTGTTCCTCTAACGCCCTGGGCCCAGACCGTATGGTCGAGAGCAAGACCGTTCCAAACACACCAATCAACATTTGGCTTGAGACTGAGAAGCATAACGTGTAAATCTGGGTATAAGTAAGCCAACTTGGCCAACCTATCAAGCTGACTGAAGACCACCAGCATGGTTTCGCCATCTCAAGAGGGAGGACTGGTAGATGAGACGTTTTGGGATGCTATTCTGTCTAGTTTTGGTCGTTGCCGCGTGCATGCCCGCACACGGCGCGATACCCAGCTTCAGGGGTTACACCGGCCTGATGGTCGTCCCAACCGCGGACGCCCTTGGCAAGGGAGACTGGAACGCGGGCTTTTTCTACGAGAACGTCGCCAACGAGACTGTCAACGACGTCGTAGCCAACTACGGAGTCGCGCAGGGGTTCGAGGTAGGAATCGACCGTTTCCGTCTCACGAACGAGACTGACAATCATACACTCATCAATACGAAATACAGGTTCTTTCCAGAAACGATGAGCCACCCGGCGATAGCGGTGGGCGAGCTGACCTAACAAATGAGATCCAAACGACCGCGTATGTTGTCGCGAGCAAGAGCTTTGGATGCAGCACCAGAGTGTGGCGGGGAGAGACTCTGTCTCCGCGCGTGCATGTAGGTTTCGGCGGCGGAAGATTGAGTGGGTTGTTTGCAGGGGCGTCGGCTTTCATCGGCAATCGAGTCGAGCTGATGGCCGAATGGGATTCCGAGGACGTGAACGCCGGGCTCAGGATCAGGATTACACCGGAGTTCACCGTTCACGCCGGCAGCTTCAATCTGACCGACCAGCAGGATAGATTCAGCACGGCTGCGAGTTTTGGGGTGGGCGCCAGCTTCAACGCGATCTACTAATAATCGACTAGTAGGCGGGGTCCTCACCAGCCCCGCCTACCACACCACACACCCATCGAGACTGCGGCAATCTCCGGCTCACTGGCTTCGGCCCTTCTGCTGTGGACCTCTCTGATTTCGGCCGCTCATCATGTCCCTCTCGTCGCACCGGTCTTTTCGGAAGAGCGCCTCGGATATTGCGCCGTGCTCCCACTCGCTTCTCATATCCATGCCTGCTTGCCCGGATGTAAATACCAAATATGCGCTTCCCGTTCTTTGGCCTGGGAGTCTGCATTCCGCTTGCTCTGGACATCGCCGGGCGACATTGCTTCCCGAAAGCTATCGGGATGGTTCCTATCATTAAAGCCAACTGGAGGCATACACTTCCTTAGTTGCGACGCGCTGCCCGGCACGCCGATGAAAAAAGGACCAGCCCCGAAGGGGACTGGCCCCCACCTCTTTCAGTTTAACTTCTCTTCCTGCCTATCCGCAGACAGAACAGCGCCTGAGCATGGCGATCCTCCTGGTCGTTTTGATGATTTCAGCGACTGGTGAAATGCAACTATGGTGAGCTGGTGGAGCGGTCGCGTCCTGGTGGACGAGCATCGATTCTGCTGCTGATGACTACGGTGTATGTTGATGCTCGAGCGATGATGGCACTGGGTGCCGAACGTGGACGATGCGGGCCGGCGGTTGTGACGTGGGAATTGTGTTTTGGATGGTGGTGGTGATCGGATGATGATGACGTGACGTGGTGGAGGCCCTGTGGTGGCTGATTTCTGGGGGGTGCCGAAGGTTGTTGGCATTGATGATGGTTGGAGGTGGGCGCTGTTGACATCAGGCCCGCACAGGTTGGTGGACGATGGTTGGTGCAGGCATAATCTCAATGAGCAGGTCGGCCACTTGGACCCCCGGCCCGGCGGTGATGGTGTGGTGGTGATGGTGTTGGTGGCTGCTGGGCTGCGGTTGGTGGCGCGCCGGACGGCATGGGGCGGGCAACTGGTAAGCCTGCTGGACCTGGTAGAGCAGGTCACACAGCAGCATCTGGTGCAGCCGACGAGCCCGTGGACGGAGCAGGTGTGGTCCCGGGGGTGGTGGGTGGCGGCGTGGTGGCGTTGGGCGGCTGCAATGGGTGTGTGGTGGTCGTCATTTCTCCATTTTTACGTTCGGCGCACACACGGCGGGCATGGGTGGCATCATACCCTTAGTGGTCCAGCATATATAATGAGTAATTGGTGGCGGCGTGTGTGTACGTAAACGGACGTGGCGCTGTGGATAAGTATGGGTGAACGTGGAACGACGACGACATGGGTGGCCCTGGCAGGCGCGGGGCTGCCTGTCGTCGAGCAGCAGGGGGCGGGCGGGCGTGGCGGTGGTGATGGTCAAACTATTGGCCATGGCAGCAG
>CAVZJH010000087.1:0-67092 GCA_963775535.1 uncultured bacterium
TCCTGGGCCTGCAGCTCAAACATATATCCCGCTACTTCCACCAGTTCCACATACTCCGGCTCAGGCTCCTTTTCCTCGTGCAGTTTGGGAACAAGCTTCAGATCACAGTCCGGGCAGAGCGTGATACCTTCTCTATATTCGTATTTGCATTTTGGGCAGAATGGCATAGGAATCTCCTCAATCAAAGCAGACTAAGCGTACTTCAAACGTCCTCTTGGCTGCGGTATCGGACGGCCCTGTTCTTCGGCTGTTCTCTATCCACTCACGAATCACTACTTCGGCGTTCGCGAGGGCTTACTGATATGTTTTACCTCTCTGCCATGCACCCAGGCAGTTCCGGCACCTCAGCTATGTAGGACTTGTCTTCATCGCTCCAGTATTTGATGGGCGCATTATACCATAATCAAGAAAATGGGAGGGGGACCAGCCCCTCCCACTCGTGCAGAACATCCCCTCCCAGTCAGTTCTCCACTACTCGATGGGCACCTTTCGTGGCGCCTCGTCGATCTTTCTAATGGTGATTCGCTCGCGCGCAGTGTAGTGCGTGTGCAGGAGTTCATGGCTCTTGTGAGAGAGCGGCTGGCCGAGGAACTCCTCATAGACCTTCTTTACAGCCGGATTCTCGTGGCTCTTGCGGATGGTCATCGCCGCGTCTTCATCATAAATCGCCCGTGTGCGCGCCTTCCTGATCTCTTCGCTGGTGGGCTGAGGCTGGCCGCCACCGCCGATGCAGCCTCCGGGGCAGCACATGATCTCGATAAAGTGATAGTCTGCGAACCGCCCGCTTTTGATTCCCTCGAGGACCTGCCTTGCATTCGCCAGGCCGTGCGCCACCGCCGCTTTCACGGGCAGTTCACCGACCTGTATTGTCGCCTCTCTGACACCCTCCATGCCGCGCACCGCTTCTATATTCACGTTATCCAGTTCGGTGCCGGTGATGAGAGCGTAAGCTGTCCTGAGCGCCGCTTCCATAACCCCGCCGGTGTTGCCGAAGATAACAGCCGCGCCGGTGGACATTCCCAGAGGGTCGTCATACTCGCTGTCATGGAGGCTCGGCAGATCGATACCGGCTTCCTTCATCATTCCCGCGGCTTCTCTAGTCGTGAGGACGTAATCGACGTCCTTGTAGCCGCTGTCCGTCATCTCGGGGCGCTCGCACTCGAACTTCTTTGCAACGCACGGCATTATCGAGACCGAAACAATGTTCGCCGGGTCGATTCCCATCTTCTCGGCGTAGTATGTCTTCGCCAGAGCGCCGAACATCTGCTGCGGTCTCTTGCACGTCGACAGGTGCGGCAGGAGCTCAGGGTAGTAGTATTCGATGAACTTGATCCAGCCCGGAGAGCACGATGTAAGCTGCGGCAGCACGCCGCCCTGCGTCACCCGCTGGATAAGCTCGCTTCCCTCTTCCATAATGGTGAGGTCGGCGGTAAAGTCGGTGTCCATAACGCGGTCGAAGCCCATCATCTTAAGCGCAGTGACCATCTTCCCGGTAACCCGGCTTCCCGCGGGCATTCCGAATTCCTCACCGATTGCCGCGCGGACAGCCGGCGCCGTCTGCACGACCACGTGCTTGGCCGGATCGTAGATCGCTTCCCATATCTTGGCCGCGGGATCGTTGCCCTTCAATGCGCCGGTAGGACAGCGGTTGATACACTGCCCGCAGTTGACGCAGACCACATCCGCGAGATCATCCCCCATACCGGCGACAATTATCGAGTCCCAGCCCCGATTTGCCGCGTGCAGCGCCCCGACGCTTTGGATCTCGTCGCAGGTTCGCACACACCGGTTGCAGAGAATGCATTTCTCCGGGTCGCGAATGACCGAGAGAGACGTGGAGTCCGTGTCATAGATCTTGCGCTCACCCTTGAACCGGACGTCCTGAATGCCGAGCTCTTTCGCGAGCTTCTGAAGCTCGCACTTCTGGTTCTTCGCGCAGGTAAGGCATTCCTGAGGGTGGTTTGCCAGCATAAGCTCGACGATCATCCTCCTTGCCTCGCGCACCTTCGGTGTGTGCGTCTGCACTTCCATTCCTTCTGAAACAGGGAACGCGCATGCCGCGCACAGCGTTCGCTGGCCCTTAACTTCCACCGAACAAACGCGGCAAACGCCGTCCGGCAGGAGGTCTGAATGATAGCAGAGGGTGGGGATGGCAATTCCCGCATTCTTCGCCGCCATAAGGATTGTGTCGCCCGATTCGGCTTTGACGTCCTGACCGTTGATTTTTATGTTTATCTGTGCCATTTACTTAACCTCCTCGAGGACTTTGTCCATCGGACAAACCCCGGCGGGGCAGACTTTTGCCTTCAGATGGGCCTTGTATTCGTCCGCAAAGAGCGGCAGAGAACTCTTGAAAGCCACTCCGGCGAACTGACCGAGGCCGCACTTGGATGTGAGCGAGAGTGTGTTCGCGAGAGACTCAAGAAGCTGAATGTCGCCCTCGCTGCCCGCGCCCGCTACCCACCAGTTGAACGTTTCCAGGATGCGCTTGGTGCCTTCGCGGCACGGCACACACTGGCCGCAGCTTTCGTGATGGAAGAAATGCGCGATATTTTGCATTACATCGACCATGCACGATCTTCGTCGAGGACAATCAGCGCGCCCGCCCCGGGAGCGAGGTCCTCCGAGCAAAGTTTGCGATCGAGCGCATCAGGGCCGACCACAACGCCGCTGGGCCCGCCCATCAACACGGCTTTCAGCTTCTTGCCGCCCTTGATTCCACCCGCCATGCCGTAAAGAACATCGCGGAGCGTAACGCCGAACGGAACCTCGTAAACGCCGGGGAACTGAACATCGCCGCACGGGGAGAATATCTTTGTTCCCTTGCTTTCCTTTGTTCCGATGCCGCATTACCAATCCGCGCCGTTTGCGATAATGTTCGGAACGGCGGCGAGCGTCTCGACATTGTTGACCACGGTCGGCTGGTTCAGCAAGCCCGATGTCGGTGGGAACGGCGGCTTGGTGCGCGACTCACCGCGCCGGCCTTCGAGGGATTCGAGAAGAGCAGTCTCTTCGCCGCAGATATATGCGCCGGCTCCCTTGAAGACTTCAATGTCAAAACAGAACCCGGAGCCCATGATGTCGCTGCCGAGAAGTCCCATTTCCCGCGCAATGGCAATTGCCTGCTCGGTGTGCGCGACCGACTGTTGATATTCACCCCGGATGTAGATGTAGCCCCTGGCCGCGCCTACCGCGTAACCGGCGATGATCATGCCTTCAATAATATGGTGCGGGTCACCCTCCATAATGAGGCGGTCCTTGAAGTTGCCTGGCTCGCCTTCGTCGGCGTTGCAGACGATGGCTTTATCCGTGCCCTGAGCCTTCGCGGTAAACTCCCACTTGAGTCCGGTGGGGAAGCCCGCGCCGCCCCGGCCCTTGAGCTGCGAAGCCTTGATCTCAGCGATTACGTCCTCAGGCTTCATCTGCGTAAGCGCCTTAGCGACGGCGTCGTATCCGCCAACCGCGATATATTCCTCGATGCTGGTGGGGTCAATGACGCCGATGTTCTTCAGGATTACCCGCACTTCGTTTGAGCGAGGGTGCGCGGCCGCTTCGACGACGGCACTAATCGGATCGGAGTAGATCAGCCGCTTCACCGGCCTGCCCTTGAGTAGGTGCTCCTCGACCAGTTCAGGGATGTCGCGCGCGGTGATATGCGCGTAAACAGTGCCTTCGGGATAGACAATGATTGCCGGTCCCCCCGCCCTGGATACCCAGGTCGCCCGTCTCGACTACCTTGATTTCCTTGTCGAGGTTCCTTTTGTTGATCTCATCCACGAGCGCGGACTTGACAGCCATCGCGCCCTTCAAGACCGCGGCTGTGCCGGTGTCGACGAGTATGTGTGCTCTGTAGAACGCCATGTCACTTCGCCTCCTTATACTTGCCCAGGATGCCGGGAATCATCTCAGGAGTGAGATTGCCGTAGACGTCATCGTTGACCATAACGGCCGGGGCAACGCCGCACAGCCCCATGCAGCTTACAATCTCGAATGTGAAGCTGCCGTCTTCGGTGGTTTCTCCCTGAGAGACTCCGAGTTCCTTTGCGATGGCATCCCTGACTTTCTTGCCGCCCTCGATGTGGCAGGGAGGAGAGTCGCAGAGCCGGACAATGTGCCTGCCCTGTGGCTTGGTGTAGAATAACGTGTAGAACGTGGCGACACCGTGCACCTGGGAAACTGTCGTTCCCAGTCGCTCCGCCACGGTTTCCATGACCTCAGGAGAAAGATACCCCAGGCAGTCCTGAAGGTCGTGAAGCAACGGAATCAGGTTGCGCTTGTCACGGCCGTGTTTCTCGATGATCGTCGAGATATCGGCCGAGAGTCCACAATTACTTGAGTTACATAACCCAGAGATTTGCTACCCCCGAATCTCAGTTCTTTGTTATTGCTTTTGGAGCTGCATCCCCCGGCCCTCAGCCAGTTGACGGCAGCGAAGACAGTGTAATCATGAATTACCGGCAGCGCCGATAATTGTGCTCATTCTTGACCTTGCTGACGCGCCAAGCACCCCGATAAAAAGCGACGCGGGCAGGACGATGGCGAAAGCATAAATGCCGTAACCCAGTCCGTAGCTGTGCCTGTCCAGCTTAAAGCACAGATCCAGTACCGCCGCAAGCACTACGGCGTGGGACAAGTATATCCCGTAAGAATACTTCGAGATTACCTGGAGCGACTTGACGATGGTTCCGTCGGCCCACTCTCCGGAAAATATGAATGCCACGAAGGCAAGCGCAAGAATTATCACCAACGGCCCGAGCGCATCCAGGGTTGTATCAATAGCCGGGCCAGGTTCCGCGAACCTGCACATTATGCCTACCATCGCCGCCAGACACGCGACCAGCATCGTGACTGCGAGTATTCTGCACCTCGGGTTCCTGAGCGCCGCCCGCGTTTCCTCCCTGGCAAGATGAACCCCTACGGCGAAGTAGAGCAGCCAGTTGAGTGGCTCCGGATGTCCAGAATATAGTCCATCCACCCGGGGTAGCTGGCATACCGGCTGATGCATATCGTCACAATGGTAACGGCGCTTGCCCCCGCCAGCCCGGCATTAGTCCTCAGAATCTTCCAGAGCACTGGGAAGAGCAGGTAGAGAATAACTATCAACGGAACGAAATAAAGATGGTAACAGGCGCCGCCGGTGACCATGTCCGCTGCTATCTTTGAAACCGACACGCCGTGCGGCATCGCCAGAGCGCCATTGTCGCCGTTATAGAATAACGAGTATATGAGCGACCATGCCAGGTAGGCCGGAACGATCTTGCCCAGCCGCCTTTTGAGAAACCCAACGTAACTGCCCCCCGGCCTGTAGGAGAGCGCCAGACCCATTCCCGAGAGCATCACGAACGTAGGAACTCCGAACCTCGCAGCCACGTTGAGCACAAGATACAACAGGCTCACGGGGCCGCGATCCTGACCAAAATTCTCAATGAGCGGCGTGGCCGATATATGAATAACGATCACGGCCAGTATCGCCAGAGCTCGTGCTATATCGATTTCGATTATGCGTTTAGGCGTTTCCAAATAACCTCGTTTCAATTATAACAACTGGGCATAGCGCACAAGTCACATTAAGTGCCTAATATGCAGTCTGGGCAGCGCCAGGCCGATTCGACAATGAATACTGCCATGCGATCCAGTATCCCAGCCCTTTCGCCACCTTCGACCATACAGAGCAAGTGCTTTCCGAAAGCCTCGGGATGCTCGCCCATTGCTTGGGCCAGCGTGTTCCCCGACGAGACGTCTGCCGGGATATCGCCTACCACGTTCGCCAGAGGCCTGCCTGCTGCCTTGGTCTTGATATCCTCCAGCGCCTCTGTTGAAATCCCCCTCACCCCGACCCTCTCCCGAATGGGGGAGAGGGAGTTGATTCGGCTGCTATCCGAGGTGAGGAGAATTCCGTCTGCTTAACTGTCGATATGCGACTACTTCTTCGCCTCAACACCATCTTCTTGGGACGCGGCATCACTAGGCCATATCGACCTCGCCGTATACTTTGTATGGAGCAGCTCATGCGACTTGTGTCCGAGCGGCTCCTTCAGGGAATTCTTCGTAGATCGCCTTGACCGCAGGGCTCTCGTGTGATTTCCTGAGGGGAAGCCCTGCGTCCTCGCGGTAAATGGCATCTATTCTCTTCTGCCTGATCTCGTCGGTGGTCGGGATCGGCTGGCCTCCTCCTCCGATGCATCCGCCGGGGCAGCACATGATTTCAATGAAGTGATAGTCCGCCTTCTTTTCCATGATTAGGTCCATCAGTTTCCTCGCGTTGGCAAGTCCACTTGCGACGGCTACTTTCACGTCGAGGTCGCCGACTTTTACGGTGGCTTCCTTGACACCCTCAGTCCTCTGACTCCTGTAAAGTTCACGTCCGCCAGAGTCTCTTTGGTCACCACTTCGTATACGGTCCTGAGCGCGGCTTCCATAACTCCGCCGGTGGCTCCGAAGATAACCGCCGCCCCGGTTGTGATGCCGAACGGATCGTCGAATGTTTCGTCAGGAAGCTTCTCGAACTCGATCCCGTTCTCGCGCATCATCTGGGCGGCTTCACGGGTCGTGAGGACGGCGTCTATGTCGGGAATACCAGGCACGCTGCACATTTCATCGCGGCCGGCTTCCATCTTCTTCGCAGTGCACGGCATTATCGAAACCACGTAGACATCCTCGGGCTTTACCCCGATCTTGTCGGCGTAGTAGGTCTTCGCCAGAGCGCCGAACATCTGCTGTGGGCTCTTGCACGTCGACAGATGCGGGATAAGCTCGGGATAGAAAGACTCCAGGAACCTCACCCAGCCCGGAGAGCAGGACGTGATCATCGGCAGAGTCCCACCGTTACTCAAACGCTGCAGGAGTTCGTTGCCTTCCTCGATTATGGTGAGGTCGGCCGTGAAGTCCGTGTCGAAAACCTTGTCAAAACCGAGCCGCCTGAGACCGGCGACCATCTTCATGGTGACGAGGCTGCCGGCGGGCATCCCGAACTCTTCGCCTATAGCCGCGCGCACCGCGGGAGCCGTCTGCACGACCACATGCTTGGTGGGGTCAGCCAGCGCATCCCACACGCGCTGGGTGTGGCTGACTTCAGTGAGCGCTCCGACGGGACATGCTGTTACGCACTGCCCGCAGGAAACACAAGGCACATCGGCAAGCTGCTTCTTCGCGGATGGCGCGATGACTGTCTCAAAGCCCCGGTCGACTGGGAAAAGCTGGCCGACGCTCTGGACTTCGTGGCAGACGGTGACGCATCTCCGGCAGAGAATACACTTGCTGGAGTCGCGTACGATCGACGGCGAACTCGTATCCACCAGCTTGGGCGGCATCTCGCCTATGAAGCGGTTTTCCTGTATTCCAAGCCGCTTGGCGAGCGCCTGAAGCTCGCAGTTCAGGCTCCGGCTGCAAATCGTGCACTCCTGGTTGTGTGCCGAGAGCATCAGCTCAACGACGGTCTTACGGGCCGCGTGCACTCTCTTAGTGCTGGTCCTTACGACCATTCCTTCGGCAGCCGGGAACGCGCAGCTCGCCTGCAGAGCGCCCCGTCCACCTTCGATTTCCACCAGGCAAACGCGGCACGCGCCGATTGCCTTATGACCTTCCATGTGGCAGAGGGTGGGGATGTAGATGCCGGCCGCTTTCGCCGCGTCCAAGACCGTGCTGCCCTTTGGAACCTCTACTTCTATGCTATCAACGGTAACTTTTATATTGTCCATTGTTTTCCTCGTAGTTGTCGGTCGGATTACGTCCCAGCGTCACAGCGCAGGCACCTTGCGGCTTCACGAAGGGCCTGCTCACGAGTGTAGCCCAAGTCCACTTCGGCCATGCCGATGCGCTTTTCAACGCAGAGCAGGTTCTCACATACACGCGGCGTCTCCACTATGTCGTCGACATCTTCAGGAGCCGGCGGAATCTCGATCTCTTCGGCATCACACGCGAGTTCTCCGGTTCCACCGAGATAACGATCTATGGACACGGCAGCCTTGATTCCATCGCCGATGGCCGAAATCACAGTCCAGTTGTCGCTAACCAGGTCACCGCCGGCGAATATGCCTTCGGCGCTGGTCTTCATTGTGGAACTGCTTATAGCCACCGCGCCGCCGCGCTTCGTCTCGACCGCGCCGCCCGCATATTCGGTATCAGCCTGTTGGCTAATAGCGGCAATCACCGTATCGACCGGCAGATCGAACGTGCTGCCCTCGATCGGCGACGGCTTCTTTCGCCCGCTCTTATCGAACTGACCAAGCTGAAGAAGCTGGCACTTGAGCGAGTTTACTCTGCCGTTTTCGCCGACCGCTTCGACCGGCAGCGCGAGGTAGCGGATTTCGATTCCTTCGAGCTCTGCCTCGTGGATTTCCTCAGCCGCAGCGGGCATATCATCCTTAAGACGGCGGTAGAGGATGGTAACCTTCTTCGCGCCAAGTCTAAGCGCAGTGCGCGCGGCGTCGATTGCGGAGTTGCCGCCGCCGACCACGGCCACCTTTTCGCCGACCTTGATGGCGTTCTTGCCGAGGTTCACGTCCTTGAGGAACGTAATGGCGTCGTAAATACCGTCCAGATCCTCACCGGGAATCCCGAGAGTCCAGCCGATCTGAGCGCCGGTTGCCATGAAGATCGCGTCATAGTCCTTGCGGATCTTTTCGAACGCGATATCCTTGCCGACGCTGGTGTTAAGCTTGATCTCGACACCAGCGGCCTTGATCATGTCGATATCACCTTGAAGGACCGTGCGCGGAAGTCGATACGGCGGAATCGCCGTCGCGAGCATTCCACCCGCCACCGATTCGGCCTCAAAGACCACCGGCGAGTAGCCCATTCGGGCGAGATGATACGCGGCGGTCAGACCCGAGGGACCACCGCCGATGATGGCGACTCTCTTGCCCGCAGCCTTTGAGATTCGCTTGCCGGGAACCGGCAGGTTGCCCTTTTCGGCTTGGTCCGCGGCAAACCTCTTGAGTCCGCGGATCGAGAGAGGCTCGTCAATCTGGGCTCTGCGGCACTTGTCCTCGCACGGAGCGTTGCACACGCGGCCGCAGACGGACGTGAACGGGTTTTTGTCGCGGATAAAGCCGCAGCGCATCGGTGAACCGCCTGTTGCTGATGAGGGCGATATACTTCGGCACGCTCGTTCCCGCCGGGCAGGTGTGCGAGCAGGGCGCTTCAAAGAGCGAATTGCATACACACGCCGGGCATCTCTTGTCGCGGATGTGTGCCTCATATTCGTGGCGGAAGTATCGTATTGTGGAGAGCACCGGGTTCGGAGCTGTCTGGCCGAGTCCGCAGAGCGCCGAATCTCTCACCTGAGTCCCAAGGTCGATCAGGAACTCGATGTCGCCTTCCTGTCCCAACCCGTGGGCTATGCGCTCCAGGATCCTCGAGCATTCTCTTGGTCCCGATCCGGCACGGAGTGCACTTGCCGCAGGATTCGTCCTGAATGAAGTCGAGGAAGTACCGGCGAGGTCCACCATCCAGGTGCTTTCGTCCATAATGATAAGACCGCCCGAGCCCATCATAGCGCCGAGCTCCTTGAGCGAGTCATAGTCCATCGGCACGTTCAGGTGCTCTTTTGGAATGCAGCCTCCCGAAGGACCACCGGCCTGGGCAGCCTTGAACTTCTTGCCGTTGCGAACGCCGCCCCCAATATCAAAAATCAGTGTGCCGAGCGTTGTTCCCATCGGGACTTCCACCAGACCGGTATTATTGACCGCGCCGGCAAGCGCGAATACCTTGGTGCCCTTGCTGTTTTCGGTCCCGATCTTCAAAACTCATCCGCGCCGTTCTGGATAATCCGCGTAATGTTTGCGTATGTTTCGACGTTGTTGAGGAGGGTGGGGCTTTCCCAGAGTCCCGAGATTGCCGGGAACGGAGGCCTCGGTCTTGGCTCGCCTCGCTTGCCCTCGATGGAGGCCATGAGCGCGGTCTCTTCGCCGCACACGAATGCGCCTGCTCCGATGCGGATATCAAGATCAAAGGCAAAGCCGGTGCTCAGGATGTCGTGGTTCAGGAAACCCCAGTCTCTGGCCTGGTTAATAGCACGGGTGAGCCTCTCAATAGCCAGGGGATATTCGGCGCGAACGTAGACGTAGCCCTGGTGAGCGCCGATGGCGTAACCCGCGATGATCATCGCTTCGATCACGGAGTGCGGGTCGCCCTCGAGAACGCTGCGATCCATAAACGCGCCGGGGTCGCCTTCGTCGGCATTGCACAGAACAAACTTCTGCTCGCCCGGAGCCTTCGACGCGAACTCCCATTTGGTTCCGGTGGGGAATCCGCCGCCGCCTCGGCCGCGCAGGCCGGATTTTTTGATCTCGTCGATAAGTTGCTGCTGAGTCATCTCCGTGAGGACTTTTCCAAGGGCGGAGTAACCATCCGCCGCAATATATTCCTCGATATTGCCGGGATCGATCACGCCGCAGTTTCGCAGGACGATCTTCTTCTGGAGTTTGAAGAACGGAATGTCTTCCATCTTTCGCTGGACTTCGCTTCCGTCCTCAGCGTGATGCATGAACTCCGCTACCGGTCGGCCTTTGAGGAGATGTTCCTCTACAATTTGTTTGGCCCCTTCCGGTGTGAGTCTTTCGTAAAAAACGCCTTCGGGCACAACAGCCGCCACGGGCCCGAGGTTACACGAACCCATGCAGCCGGTCATTATCAAGTTAATCTCGTCTTGGAGACCGAGTCTTTCGATTTCGCTTTTCAGGGTATTGGCTACGTCCTGACAGCCGCAGGAAACACATCCGGCACCCGCGCATACCAGCACGTGCGATCTATAGAACTTGTCCATTGTTTAGCTCCCTCTCACCTACTTGCCCGCGCCGTTCTTATACTTCGAGATGATTTGTGGTATCTTGTCCACCTTGACACGTCGATAGATGTCCGCACCGACCGTCACGACCGGCGCGAGCCCACAGGCTCCGACGCATCTGTTTAGCTCGAGAGAGAACTGCCTGTCTTCGGTGGTGCTGTTCACACCGATGCCAAGCTCGTGCTGGAACTTCTCCAGAACTTGCTTGCCTCCGCGGACATAACACGCCGTGCCAAGGCATACTCTGATCGTATGCTTTCCACGCGGCACCGTGGTGAAGAACGAGTAGAAGCTCAGAACCCCGTGCACCTCGCTAAGAGACACATTGAGCCCCTTCGCTATCTTTTGTTGAGCCTTCTCAGGTATCCACCCGAACAATTCCTGCGTCGCATGCAGGACCTGAATGAGCGGACCCCTGACTTCTCTGTGCTTTTCAATGATCTTGTCTAACTGCTCGTAGAGTTTAGCTTCCTCGTCCTGAGCCTGCTGAACCCGTGCTTCGCAGTCGCACGTGTGACTTGCCAAAATGTCTTACCTCCTCTGCCTCGAAAGCCCCCTCAGAGCTCCTTCGGCACAATGTTGCGCTCAGCGCCTTGATTGAAATTCGGACAGCGGGTCAGCTCTTCACAACCCAGTCGCCAACGATGCTGCCATTGACGAGGTGCTGAGCAACGATCTGCCGGGCTTTGTCTGTGTCAACATAGCCATAAGTTACAGCAGGTTCGCCGGACTTTATGACATCCACGGTCGGCTCCTGCTCGCACAAGCCCTTGCATCCGGTCTGAGTGACGGCGACATCGGTGATGCCGCGCTTGTCCAGCTCATCGAGAATAGCGGTCATAACCTCGCGCGCGCCGGCGGCGATGCCGCACGTTCCCATAGCAACGACGATCTTCGCGGAATACTTGCCCTCGCGGATTTTCATCTGCTCGAGCGCCTTCTCTCGGACTTTCTTCAGATCCTCGATAGTCTTCATGTAGTTCGCACCCCTTGTTTATAGTTTTGAGTTATTGGTTCAATCTTAAGAAAAGCATGTTGGGGCGGATTTGCAATCCGCGCCCTGTCCGGCATTCTCGGGATTTGCAATCCCCCCGCCTTCATCTATCTGAGTTGCCGCTGGTTCGGGCATCGCAGATGCCCAAATTGCCCTTTACGGGGCAGATTGCAAATCTGCCCGAACAAGTACTCAAGTCTCTCTGGATGAGGATTTCCGAATCCGGTTTCACACATATTGGACTTACGGGATTCGGAAATCACCACCCAGAAAAATCCTAAGCATCACGCTATGCTCATTTCTCCGCCGGTCTGCTCTTCCACATACTCCCTAATCCACTTGAGCACTGCGTTCTCGCTGATCGGGACGCCGTCCAGTTGCGCGTTAATCTCCTCGGTGTCCAGCACGAACTCACTTCCGTCCACCCGCTGCGTGTACCGCAGATGAAGCTGCGGGTTCGCCGCGACTATGCTCACGATGGTGGAAGCGATATCCCCCAACGGAGCCCGGTCTATGTGACTGAGCTTGAACGTCGCAACCAAACTTGTACCCTTGCCCGGCTCGGATTGGACCGATAAATCTCCCTCGCATGCCCTGGCTGCCTCGTCCAGCATCGGAACTCCCAGCCCGACCCGCCGTGTTGTCCGCGTCGTGGTGAACGGGTCCTTAACGCTTGCAAGCAGCTCGGGCGCCATGCCTTTGCCGTCATCTCTGAGCGAAATGGTCAGGCGGTCCGCCGGAGTGTCGGCAATCACCTCGATCTCCAGTGTCTTGGCCTCGGCGGCTATCGAGTTTTGCGCGAGGTCGAGAATGTGCATCGAAAGCTCACGCATTCTGCACTCTCCTGCCGCCTTCGCCGCGACACGCCAGAGTGATCTCACCAACGTTGCGGTGTTCCATGTGAAACGTCGTTCGGTGTTCGCCGATTGCGCTCAGCCAGTGCGCATCCGAGCTCTGCAATATAGGTCTGCTTTCCACGCTGGGATAGCGCAGCCTCGCGTCGTTCGGAGAAATATTCGCCGATATTTCGACAGCCTGAAAGTCCGGTGTCTCCGGGAGCATCCCCAGGACACCGCAGATTCCCGTCGATTGTCTGTCAATGTGCGATGGGACTACGATCCCGTGCAGGTTCTCTACTGTCCCAGTGATCTCTTCTATCCTGAGCGACGTAGGAAAGGAGAGCAGCCTCTCGCAATACCTCAGGAACTCATCGTTTTTATCAACTATCATTTGATGCTCGTAAAGCTTCTGCGCTCCCGCCATCGCCGGAAGACTCGCATAAACCGACTCCTGCAATCGCTGCGCCTGGTCCAGGGCATCGAACAGGCAAAGGAGGTGAACTCCCTCAACCGACTGCACTTCCAGACCCGGCAGCACCTTGACAGAACTTCCCGCTCCAGCTTCCATAACTGCAGCCGCGTTCTCGCAGGAGTTATGGTCGGCGATCCCGATGATATCCAGCCCCGCCATCAGCGCCATTTCAATGATGAGCGACGGGATCATCTCCAATTCGGCGCACGGCGACAGCAGCGTATGGATGTGCAGGTCAGCCCCGTATGCGTTCAAAGGAAGATCATCTCCCATTCGGAGCGCTCACTCAGCAACTCCTTACGCCAAGCTCATACAGCCTTCCGGCCAAATCAAAAACAGATGCGTCCGTCGTATATAAAGGAACGTTCTCCGCGATCGCCTTTTCGAGTGTGTTTTCCTCGGGTTCAACGCCTCCGGCAATCACGACTGCTCCAATGTTCAGCATTACGGCTACACCAATTACGTTCTGATGCCTCTGGTTCGTAACCCAGATTGCGCCATCTTTTGCGTTTGCCAGCACATCACTGAGCAGGTCGGATGCATAACCCGATGTTATTTCGATCTGAGAAGCGGCTTCAGTTTTCGGTTTTAGTTCCAGATTCTTTGCCAGGGTCGACAGCAGCATTTTTGTTATCCGCCTTCTTTCGGTTCTCTCCCATCGCGGGAGGGACTTTTTCGGCCAACTGCATCATCTCGCCGGCAAGCTCCCTGACGCGTTCCCTGAGCTTGAACACGCAGTCCATTTCGGTGGCGAGACCTCGAACCACATCTTCCGCCAATGCCTGGCAATTCGGCGCTCCACAGCTCCCGCAGTCAAGGCCGGGCAGATCCTCGAGTATTCGTTCCATCTGTTCCATCTTGCGAATCGCGGCGGCCATGTCGTCGTCCAGTTTCAGCGTCGGCCTTGGTTCAATGGGCTTGTCCTGCCTGAACCAATCGTTATGGCCCAGAACGTTTTTTGCAAGTTCATCATTCTCGACACGCTCTACCTTATCCGCCGCATTTGCCGCGAGAATCCTGATCCTGCGCCGTGTAATGAACGAGTTTTCAACAGTCAGGACGCCGCCTACACATCCGCCAACGCATGCCTGCGCCTCAATGTAATCTATATCTGAAAGCTTGCCTCGTTCCACGTCCTCAAGAACCTGGCTTACATTGTGAATACCATCTACAGCGATCAGCCGTGTGCCGTTTATGGACTGGTTCTCGCCGCCGGAGCGTGCCCATCCCACCCCGAGTCCACTGCCGGGATGGAGGCCGCGTGTGAGCCGGGCGATTTCGCTCTCATCGCGTATCATCGCTTCTCTAATGATCGGATAGACTTCTGAAATCGGGATAGCTCCGCTTATGCTGGTTTCTTCGAAGCCAACCGGTTCGTTGATTGCGCTGACCTTGCCGGGGCACGGGGTAATGAAGAAAACGCCGATATCTTCATCCGGCAGCCCGGTCTTTTCCCTGGCGCTCAGCCTCGCTATCATGGAGGCCATTGCATGGGCGTCACAATGGCAAGAACGTGCTCGATCAGGTTCGGAAAGCGAACCTGGATCAATCTCACAACCGCTGGACAGGCGGATGATATCAGCGGTCGAACCGCAGATCCGGCTTCAAGCATCTGGCGCACTCTCACGGCGACCATGTCCGCGCTGAATGCCACGTCCACCACGTCATCAAATCCGATTGAAAGCAGGGTGGCCAGGACTTGCCTCGGCTGCGTGCCTTCGCGAAATTGTCCATAGATGGCAGGCGCCGGCAGCGCCACGTTATACTTGAACTCTTTGAGCCGGGTCATTGGTCCGCAACGACAATCTTGGCCTGGTTCGGGCAGTTGCGAACGCATTCTCCGCAGTCTATGCAGCGGGCTTCTATGATGTGCGCCTTACCATCACGCACGCGAATAGCTTCAGTAGGGCAGCGCTTGATGCAATTCACGCATCCCTTGCACTTGTCCTCTCTCAGATGGACCGAGTGGAAGAATTCCTGCACGCTCTCGTCAAGCATTCTCGAATACCATTCGAACATTTGTCCCGACGCCTTTTTGGGTCGTTATCTCCATCTGGGTCGAGCAATTCTTCATGTTCGGCAGCCCCATTCCGGCTCCGAAGCCCATATCCCTGATAGAGTCAGGCGCGGTTGAGAACCCTGGTGTCATGGCCATATCGATATCTTCGATTCCCGGACCTTCATCGTCGACGGAGATCCGCACGTATGCCACGTCAGCCTCAAGCGTCACAACGCCTCGGTGAGCGTGAATAACCACGTTCATTTCGGCTTCATAGCAGGCAATGGCTACGCGCCGGACAATCTCAGACGGTGCGCCGATTTGCTGCAGAATGCGTTTTATCCTGCTTGACGCGTCGCCCGCCTTGTTGAAGTCGCCGCCCTGCACCTCAAACGTGAAATGCAGAGATGTCTCTAAGTCGCTCATTTTACCTGGTCACCGTGACATGTCAGTCTGATGGATCGATAGTCCAATAACCCAACTCTTCTCGCAAGGTTGGAAGCAATCGAGCTGTCCAGCCATCACACCCCAGACAAATCACGCTTGTGCCGGCTCTTTCTTCGTGAAATCCAAATTGCTCTGGCATCCGGCATCCCCGCGGCAAAGAGCCTGCCGCAGCTTTCATAGAGAGGATGCGGCGACATAACCAGAACCATATTCAAAGATCTGGCCATTTTAACGACGCCTCATCAGGTCGCTTGCTCCGCACGAACACAACCGCCTTCAGGTCCAGCATCTCCGCGGTTCGAATCACCTGCATGTTGGTTAACCCGGTGAGCAGGACCGAGCCCGACCTCGTGAATGCAAGCACATCGCTCGATGAGATCCAGCGCACATGCGGTGTAAACCTGTTGATCGGCCTGCTCTTCGCCGCACATGAACCAGGCCGTCCAGGAGTTCGCATATCTGCTGAAGTGTAAATCCATTATTGGTGGATGTAGTGTCGCCATTGTTACTCATAGAAAACCTGTTCATACTATCCTTGACAACCAGAGAACGTGGGCTGCGCCTCGTGAAATATTTCACAATGTGGGCCTCGGACAAAACACCTCTCCTTGGTCCGTGAGCATGTTACGCTTGGGTTCTTTGCAGGCAGGTCCGTCTGATTACTACCTGTATTCATTATAAGCAGCAAGACTGCTCGTGTTAACCAGGATTTGCCCAAAAGTGTGCAAATCTTCATGCTCCCGAACGGCTGAGGCCGCATGCGCCACACTCGTTACATAAGTAACGAGTGGACCGGCGGTGAGACCGATGGAACTGCACCGCGACACCCGTTATCCGTGGACATTCCGGCATCGCAAGTCCCTAGTGGTGAAAAGCGTGAGCGCGAATGGTAGAAAGAGCCGTGAATCGTTAAGGTAGTAGCGGTATAAGCGCAAAAGAAGGGAGCGACATCTCACGCGTTCGGGAAGGGAATTAATCGATTAGCGATAATACTATACGGTGACATTGCAATAACGACGTATTTGCGGAGGACAACAGTGGAGCTTAACGGGTTCAGAAACCCTAAAAACATACTTCGACCGACCCCGCTTTGGTCCATAAACGACGCGCTGGATACGCAGGAGGCTGCCAGGCAGTTTGCGGATCTGCTCACCGCGGGTTTTGCCGGCGGGTTCTCTTCATGCGAGGTCAGGACTGACAACAAACTACCTCGGCGACGAATGGTTCGACGGTATCAACTCCGCACTCCAAGTTGCCAGAGAGAGTGATGGCTATCTCTGGTTATATGATGAAGACCTCTGGCCCAGCGGAAATGCCGGCGGCCAGGTGGCAGGTACGAAGGACGAATATCGTTCCACCATGCTCTGGGGTGTCCTGGTCGCGCCGGGAGTGAGCGCACCGGAAATGAAGACTGACGAAGAGATCGGTTGCTGCTATGCTATAAAGCAGCGAGATGGGCTTGTTCTAAATGAGTTCGAAGCTGTGCCTCTCGATAAAGTCAGCGAGGCCCAGCAGATATGAGCGTCTGTTCATGGTCCGTGTTTATGCGGAGAAGACGGGCTGGTTTGGAGGCGAGTCATACGCGAACCTGCTGCATCCGGAAGCGATGCAGCTCTTTATCAGGATGACGCACCATCTCATCGGGAAAAGATTGGCAGCGAGTTCGGAAAGCGCGTTCCGGGGATTTTTACCGATGAGCCGCAGGTTGCCAACGGCGGGCAGTATCTGGCGTGGTAACGACGGCATTCCCGGTCTATACGAAAAAATGGCACAGGGCGGGATTTCTGGCGGGACCTGCCATATATGTTCTTCGAGGGGCCGGAGTGCCGCAGGGTCAGGCTGCTCATCAATCGCACTATCCATCGCGCAGTTCATCGAAGCCTGATCGAAGCCTATATCCGACTGGTGCGACAAACACGGTATAGAGCAGACCGGGCACTACAACGCGGAAGACAGCATCGCCGGCCAGAGACTGTGCCACTGCGGCGGGGTTATGACCCACTACCGCTATCAGCACTCGCCGGAATCGACCACCTGTGCAGGCAGATTGACAACATGCTCCTGACCTGCAAGCAGGCGTCATCCGCCGCAAGGCAACTGGGCAGGCCACGCGTTTTGACCGAGAGATTCGGCGTCACCGGCCACACGAACACGTTCGAGGACTTCAAGTGGTTGGGCGACTACGATCAGGTTCTTGGCGCGAGTTTTTTTGCGACTCACCTGACCTGGTATTCGGCGAAGGGGCGAAGAAAACGCGACTACCCGCCGACCTGGAACTACCAGCAGACGTATTGGAGAGATTTGAGGCCGCTCACCGATTATTTCGCCCGGGTTTCTTACGCGCTTACCAGTGGAAAGCCGCAGGTGGATTTTCTGATGCTTCACCCGGTCGAAAGCGCCATCGCCGCGCGCAGGCTTGGCGTTCGGGTCGAGGGTGGGGCAGCCGAGGGCGCGCAGAAGGTGCCTCTCGATGCGCCTGCTCACGATATGAGCGTTGCCCATGACCTCGACACACACATGCGCAGAGCGCTGGATGCGATACTCAATGCCGGTTTCGACTGCGACCTTGGCGACGAAGGCTATATCGAGGACATGGGAAGTGTGAACAGGGATCGCTTCATACTCGGAGAGATGAGTTACAGGATTGTGGTGATTCCACCTTCTGTCACCTGGCGGCCCGGGACCTACGAACTGGTGAAGCGGTTTGTGGAAAACGGCGGAAAGGTGATTGTTTTAGGCGAACTCCCCTATCAGTTAGACAGCGACGATGCGCGAGAGGAGTGGAGAGAGCTTGCTTCTCACACCAATGTATCCTCCATACCGTGCGCAGTGAGCTACATCCAGGCGGTGGCGGATACGATTGCGCCAAAGACATTTACTCTGAAAGACAAGAACGGAAGGGCGGTTCCACGAACGTACCTCCAGCACCGAATCGACGGTGATCAGGAGATTTTCTTCATTGTTAACTCAGACCGAGACAGCGAGAAAGAGTATGTCCTAACGTTTCTGAACAGTCGGGACAAGGAGATTGTGATATGGGACTGTTTGAAGGGCACATGCTGCCGCGCTGCCGCTTCCATTCTAGGAAATGACCTGCGCTGGGAACTCCGTTTGCCTCCGTGCGGCTCAGTTCTATTGACGCTCGGCGACGCCTCCGAAGTGTGTGCAAGCAGCCCGGCGTTGCAATTGCGCGCTTGCTGTAAGACCCAAAGACTCGGGGATGAGTTCGACTTTGCGCGGACAGACCCGAACGTATTGACGCTGGACAAGATATCGGTCTCGCTCGATGATGGGAAGACCTTTGAGCCTGAGGACTTCGATCGGCGTGTGCGCAAACGGCTCGCGGAGCACTTCGGGATTACTGAATCACTTTTGTGGCAGCCGTGGGTTGCCATCCGAAAGGGAATCTTTAACGGCAAGGGCGGCGATATCATTCTTCGTTACAGCTTCCTGAGCGATCTTCGTGCGCCCAGGGCCTGCGTGGTTATCGAGGATATTCAGAAAGGCGCACTGGCAGTGAACGGGAAGAGCGTGGATACGTCCGATCACGGCTGGCATTGGGACCGCGCGTTCGGTAAGGTCGATATTTCTGACTTCGTAACGACCGGGGTGAACATCGTCGACTTCAAACTCCACTACGATTTCCTCTCCGAGGTCGAACCGGCGTATATCATCGGCGATTTCGGAGTCGAACTGGTGGATCCGTTCCGGGCCAGGTTAGTCGGCGAGCAGAAAAAGCTCAGGATTGGTTCGTGGTCGGACCAGGGATATCCGTTTTACTCCGGCCGGATGGTTTACAAATCCGAGTTCCGCGCCGAAACTAATACACACACGGTGCTGCGCTTGATACGGCCTTCCGGCATACTCTATAAGGTAAGAGTGAACGGGCAGGATGCGGGGCCGATTATGTGGCGTCCTTATGAGCTGGAGCTTACGCCGTTGGTAGAAGCTGGGATGAATACGGTGGAGATCGAGGTCGTCTCGTCGCTTCAGAACAGTTGGGGACCGCTTCACGACAAGATCGGGGATGACAATATGTGGCCGGGACCGAATGCGTTCGATAACGAGCCCGAGCTGCGCGAGGAGATAAACAGCTTCAATTATGGGCTCCTCGGCGGGGTGGAGATCGTCTTTTCATAGACAAGATGCGAGCCGAAGGCCATGGCCTTCGGCTCCCCGTCAGAGGCCTTTAGTTAATCCTCGATAATTTCTACATTCGCTCTTGGAACACAGACCTCGGCTCCATCGGTAAGCCTTGCCTCCAGCACTCTGACTACCGCGCCGGAATCTACCGTAACCGGCTCCGGAGGGAGCTTCGTCACGCTGCCGAGCTTGCCGAAATAAGGTTCACGGATGATCCGGATACTGCTGCCGATGTTAAGCGCGAATGTATCCGGAGCCACATCCTTTGGTGCGATTCGGGCTTCGAGAGGCGCCACTATTTCCGGTCGTATGACACCTGCCCTGATCTGCGTGGCCCCGTTGATCGAAACTTGCCGGCCTTCCAGCGATTTCAGCAAATCAAACGTGCGCTCCGCCATCCGGATTGAACCGAAACCTTCGGTGAGAATAAGCGTCGTGCCGATCTCTTCCTGGCCGGTGATGGCGACGCCTATGTCGTAACCGAGGTATTCAATCAGATCCGTATCGACAACCGCCCCTACCACAATACCTTTAACGCCGGCCTTCGCCGCCTTTTTTAGGGCGCTGACTGTCACACCCGCCCCACCAACCAGAACTTCGCCCGCATACTTCTCGGTGATCATTTCTTCCGTGATCGCAGCCCCGGGGGAACCAGCGGGTAAACGGAGCTTGCCGGACTTTTCGCCTCCGACGCCGAAGATTCCCTGAACAAATGCGCCGTACGTTTCCACGATCACACCCTCGTCCGAAATCACCTCCGCGACCACACCGTCCATGTATGCTGTCACCTCAACCGGCCTTGAGGCGAGTCGGAGGCCCACGTGACCGGTCGCAGTGGAAATAAGCTCAACGCTGCCATTATAAGGACACTTGCACTCGGATTTGAACAGTCCGAAGAACGATTTGCTTTGCGCGATAACCTGACCTGCCGTAACTACGTCACCCTGCTTCACGTTCAGAGCAGCGATTGCGTCGTCCGGCTCGAGACCGAGCATTTCCGCCACCTTGACCGTCTGGATCACTCCGGGGATGCGGGTATGAGCGACCGCCATATCGGCGGTTACCTTATCGCCTTCTTTGCACAGGACTTCTCCTTTGAGCGGCAGCCTTCTGGTTTTTCTAATCATCGTTCCCGGGCTGATCTTAAGCCCGGGCGTATATGCTGTTCCCATACTACTGCGCCTCCAGTCCAAGCTCGGAGTGCCACTCCTTGAGCTTACCGATTCGGGACTGGCTGTCATCAGAAAGAACCATCGGGCGACCTCGGCAGTCGATGATGAGGCCGACCGCGCCGCCTTCCACGCTGGCGGTTATTTCTTTGCCTGGTCCTGCTCCGGCATCGAAGCGCCGTGCGGGCTCAATCAGGGCTTCCTTCACTTCCCCCTGTTCCAGGGGAACAAGTTTGAGCGAACCGAACGGCACAGCATAGGAATTCCCGTCGATGGTCACCGAGCACGCGGGTTCACCCGGCTTAGCCCTGCCCACGGGGGCAATGACGCTTCCCAGCTTGATCAGGCAGTCGCGCTCGAACACCTGCGCGGCTGCGTCAGGGTGCACAGTAGAAAGGACGCCGAGCTGCGGCATCATGAAGATGGAGTCCACAGCGAGCATCGTGACACCCTCGGGCTGGTATGCGTCAAGCATCATGTATGCGGCTTCGACTCTGCGCGGCGCGTGGCTGAGAACACCGCCGCTTCCGATGATCATATCCAGGTTCATCATATCGACCAGCGTTGCGCCGGTCTCTTTCTGATCCAGGAGTTCCCCAACGTTTCGCACCGTCTGCACGCCCTTCAGCGATCGAGCCAGCGTCTTATGGTGCTCGAACGCCAGGCGGAGCGCTTCCCGGGAAACCGCCTGCTCGATTCGCAGGTCTCTCAGCGTCTGGGGAATCGTTGTCGGACGGATCATCTTATTTCTCAGGGAGTTTCGAAGCTCTGCTGTATCTACGTCGAACGGCGCCCACCTGCTGATGTTGGCGGTGCCGGCCTCTGCCAGGACGTTGCATATGGAGTAGCTCATTCCAAGGTTGGCGCTGACGGTCCGGTTATAGGTTCCATTAAAGACGGAGAACACATCGGTGGTCGCTCCTCCGATGTCGGCGGCGAGGACGTTTATGCGCATCTGCTCGGCCACGGTCTGAATGATCTTTCCGACAGCATTTGGAGTGGACATTATTCCTGAACTGACCCAGGAGCTCAATTTGCTGTAGCCGGGGGCCTGCTGCATGACGTGCTGCAGAAACAGCTCGTGGATGGCTTCGCGAGCAGGATCCAAATTTTCGCGGTCCAGCGATGGCCGCAGGTTATCCACCACGCGCAGGTCAACGCGGGAGTCAAGCACCTCCGCGACCGGCCCACGGGCGTCCTTGTTTCCGGCGTAGATTACTGGCAGGTTCATTCCGATCCCAAGCCGGGGCTTTGGATCAGCAGAAACGAGCATCTCTGCAAGTTCGACAAGGTGCTTTACAGTGCCGCCGTCGGTTCCACCGCTCATCAATATCATATCCGGGCGAAGTTCGCGGATGCGCTTGACTTTTTCATAGTCCTTGCGCCCGTCGTCAACGGCTATAACGTCTATGATAATGGCCCCGGCGCCCAGTGCGGCACGCTCGGCGCTCTCTCCACTCATAGCCTTGACCACACCGGCGACGGTCATCTGCAGGCCTCCGCCGGCGCTTGACGTGGAAAGATACAAATCGACACCCCTGCCGTCGCGCATAGGCGTTATGATGTGATCCTGAGAATCCAGAATCTGGCGTCCCGCAAGCTCTTCCACTTCGCGCGTCGCGTTCACGACTCCCATGGTCACGTCATCAAATGGGGCCTCAACAGTGGTGGGCGCTTCGCCGCGCACCACCAGTCGATATTCGTCGCCCTGCTTTTCCACGAGGATAGCCTTAGTTGTGGTGCTGCCACAGTCAGTGGCAAGTATGCTTTTGATTTCCGCCATTAATCACCGGATTGTGCTTTAGATTTGTCATGTTAATTTTAGCATCTGCAACGCTATCGGGGCAAACGTCCCTGAGAACGTCCATTGACGCTCTATCCTGCCGCCTGTACAATGGCTGTGGCCAATACGTGCGGCTCGAGAGGTATATGTCTAAGTCTATCTGTGTTTACTGTTCTTCCAGCGATGCCGTTTCGGCTTCGTTCTTTGAGGTTGCTTCTCAACTCGGTGACGCCATCGCCCGTCAGGAATTCACCCTGGTGTACGGCGGTGGAAATATTGGCTTGATGGGCGCCATCGCAAGGTCGGTCAGAACTCGCGGAGGCAGAGTCATCGGCGTAATACCCGGGTTTATGGAGAACCGCGGCCTGGCTTTCGCCGATGCTGATGAGATGGTGGTCACCGTCGACATGCGTTCGCGAAAGTCTGTTATGGAGGAGCGAGCCGACGCATTCGTGGCGCTGCCGGGCGGATTTGGAACGCTTGAAGAGGTATTTGAAGTGCTTACCCTCAAGCAGTTGGGCCTCCATAACAAGCCTGTGGTATTCCTCAACACAGATGGATTCTACGACGGCCTTGTCGGTGTCTTCGAGCATATCTACAGGGAACGCTTTGCGAAGCCGGACCACCGTGAGCTGTATCACTTCGCTCAGAACGTGGAAGACACAATCTCCTACATCAAGGCATACGAGCCGCCTGTTTTTCAGGTGAAGTGGTATTAGTCAGATTTTTCTTTGTACTCCGCCAGTATTGCTTTTACCTGCTCGGGCTCCACGCGCGCGTAGACTTTCTCGTCGACCAGCATAACCGGCGCAAGGCCGCAGGCCCCTATGCAGCGTGTTTCATCGAGTGTGAAGAGCATATCCTGTGAGGTTTCACCGGGCTGGATGTCCAGGTCGTCCTCGATGATCTCCAGTATCTTCGCAGCGCCCTTTATATAGCACGCCGTGCCCATACACACCGTTACCCGATGTTTGCCCTGGGGCCGGTGCTTGAAATAGCTGTAGAACGTCGCGACGCCGTATATCTCCGCCGCCGGGACTTCCGTTACCTGCGCAATGTGCTCCATGACTTCCTTATTGAGGTAGCCATACATGCCCTGGGCGTGATGGAGAATCGCAATCAGGGCCGACTGCGGGTGCCCCGGCTTGTAGACGGATTTTATGTAATTGTCGAGTTCTTCGTATGTTGCCTCGCATTGACACGGCATAGCGGATATCCTTTCAACGAGGCACTCGCCCCGTCTTCATTCCTTACTTCGGTCAGTCCGTTCTCATTACATCCGGGTTCCAGACGCCCTTCGGCAGCCTCGGTTTATAGTGTGTGTGAAGAACGCGATACGATTGCTCACTCAGCGGCTCGCCAAGGAATTCCTGATAAACGCGGATCACGTCCGGGTTCTCGTATGAGCATTTTAATACTTTGCTTCGGTCGATGGAGCGCAGGGCTTCAGCGCGCTTCTTCAAGTTTTCTACATCCAGCGGTATGCCTTCGCCGGCACGCGCGTACGGTTGGCCGCCGCCACCGATGCATCCGCCCGGGCAGCCCATAATCTCGATGAAATGGAACTCCTCTTCCTTCCTCTGAACCAACTTCAGGAGAAGGTGAGCGTTTCCGAGACCGTGCGCAACACCGACGTGGATAGGCATGTCGCCGATTCTCACCGTCCATCGCTTGATTCCCTCGGCCACGCTTCGAACTTCCTCAACGACCACATCCTCAAGCGTTTCGCCGGTAATCATCCAGTAAGCCGTCCGGTATACCGCCTCCGCCAGCCCACCGGTGGCGCCGAAGATCGCTCCCGCTCCGGTTGACATGCCCAGCACGGGATCGAAATCTTCTTGAGGCAGGCGCGCGAAGTCGAGCCCGGCGTTCTTGATCATCCAGACGAGCTCACGGGTCGTAATGACACGGTCGATGGATGGCATCAATTGACCACCGATCTCCAGTCTTTGCTCCGGCCGCCACGCCTCGAACTTCTTCGCGGTGCAGCACATTGCCCCGACGTTGAATATCGTCTCCGGCGGGATTCCTTTCTTTTCGGCGTAGTATGTCTTTATCAGGCTTCCGAGCATGCTCATCGGCGATTTGGCGGTGGAAATATTGTCCAGGAGATCGGGGTAGAAGTGCTCGGCGAACTTCATCCAGGCGGAGGAACAGCTTGTTATGATCGGGAGCGGGCCGCCATTCTTGATCCGCTTCACGAACTCCGCGGTCTCTTCCATGATCGTCATATCCGCGCCCATCTGGGTATCGAAGACCTCGTCGAATCCAAGCCGCCGCAGTGCCGCAACCGTTTCGCCGGTCCACGGAATGCCTGGGGCAAGGTTAAAGCCCTCGCCTATGGACGCGCGCACGCTCGGCGCAATCTGAACGATCACGTGCTTGTCCGGGTCTGCGAGAGCCTCCATTACGTCCCTCGTGTAGTCTCTTTCGAGGAACGCGGCGACCGGACAAACGTTGATACACTGGCCGCAGGTGATACACACGCTCTCAGAGAACGGCGCGTTATAGGCAGGCGCGACAACCGTCTTGAAACCCCGGTCGATATAACCCAGCGCCGAGACCCCCTGCACCTCGGCGCAGATACGAACACACCTGCCGCAGAGAATGCATTTGTCCGGGTCTCTAATCACAGACGGGGAACTGAAATCCTTTTCATAATGCTTCTTTTCGCCTTCATAGTGACGCTCGCGCACGCCGGAGGAATATGCCAGATACTGCAACTCACAGTTCCCATCGCGCTCGCAGGTCTGGCAGTCCATCGGGTGGTTCGCAATAAGCAGTTCGACCACTGTCCGGCGCACATCGCGTATCTCCGGCGTGTTCGTATGAACGACCATCCCCTCGAACACCGGGAAGCTGCACGACGCCATCGGCCTCCGGAATCCTTCGATCTCCACGAGGCAGACCCGGCATGCCCCCTCCATATGCAGCCGCGGATGATAGCACAGCCGGGGAATGTGTATCGCCAACTTTTCCGCCGCCTGCATCACAGTAGTGCCCTCGGGGACGGTCAGTTGGTGGTTGTCTATGGTTAATGTGACTTGATCGGACATATTCCCTACCTTCGATAAATCGCCTTCACCGGACACTTCTTCTTGCATTCCCCGCACTTGATGCAAATATCCTGGTCGATGACGTGCGTCTTCTTCGGCTCCCCGGCGATGCACTTGACCGGGCAGATCTTCGCACACAGCGTGCAGCCGACGCACTTGTCCGGGTCAATGTGATACTGCAACAGCGCCTGGCAGACTCCCGCCGGGCACCGCTTTTCTTTAATATGCGCCTCGTATTCGCCGCGGAAGTTCTGCAGGGTCGAAAGGATCGGGTTCGGAGCGGCTTGACCCAGCCCGCACAGCGACGCAAGTCTGACGTGTTTGCTCAGCTTCTCAAGCTTCGGCAGGTCCTCCATCTCGCCCTTGCCTTCAGTAATGCGGGTTAGTATCTCCAGCAGGCGCTTGGTGCCCTCACGGCACGGCGTGCACTTTCCGCAGGACTCGCCCTGGGTGAACGTGAGAAAAAACTTCGCCACATCCACCATGCAGGTATCTTCGTCCATTACGATCATCCCACCGGAACCCATCATCGACCCGGCTTTCATGAGCGACTCGTAATCGATGGGCGTATCGAGAAACTGCTCGGGAATGCACCCGCCCGAAGGCCCGCCTGTTTGCACTGCCTTGAACTGTCGATTGTCTTTTATGCCGCCGCCGATATCGTAGATTATCTCCCTCAAGGTAGTTCCCATGGGCACTTCTACGAGCCCTGTGTTTTTGATCTTTCCCGCAAGGGCGAAGACTTTCGTTCCCTTGCTCTTCTCGGTTCCCATATTCGCGAACCACTCAGCGCCGTTGAGAACGATCGCCGGAACATTCGCCCAGGTTTCGACGTTGTTGATGAGGGTGGGGTGGTCCCAAAGGCCGTGCTGCGCAGGATACGGGGGTCTCGGCCTCGGCATTCCCCGCCGGCCCTCGATGGATGCGATCAACGCGGTTTCCTCGCCGCAGACAAAGGCGCCGGCCCCGAGCCTGAGGTCTATGTCGAAATCAAACCCTGTGCCGAAGATATCCGCGCCCAGAAGTCCACGGCGGCGAGCTTCTTCGATTGCATATTGAAGCCGTTTGATCGCCAGAGGGTATTCGGCCCGCACGTAGATATAACCCTGATCCGAGCCCACCGCATAACCGCCGATAGTCATAGCTTCGATCAGACAGAACGGGTCGCCTTCGATTGCGCTGCGGTCCATAAACGCGCCCGGATCGCCCTCATCGGCATTACATATCACATAGCGCTTCTCGGCCGGGAACTCAACGCACTGGCGCCACTTGAGGCCCGTCGAATACCCGCCGCCCCCGCGGCCCCTGAGCCCTGATGTTTCGATTTCCTGGATGACCTGCTCAGGCGTCATGAGCTCCAGCACTTTCGCCAGCGCTTCGTAGCCGCGCATCTGGAGGTAATCATCGAATGATTCCGGATCGATAATCCCGCAGTTGCGCAGAGTAATCCGGACCTGCTTTCCGAAGAAGTCGGCATCCCCCAGCACGCGTATGTCGGATGTGTCTACCACAGTCTTGATAAACAGCTCCACCACAGGTCTGCCGCCGATAATGTGCTCGTCGATTATGCGCTCCAGTTTTAGTGGGTCTAAAGAACCGTAGAACGAAGTCTCCGGTTCGACCACGATCATCGGGCAGTTCTTGCATTGTCCGTAGCAAACTGCTTCCTCGATCTCAACCAGATCGGCGATACCTCGGTCCGCTATGAGGCGCCTTAGCTCCGGCTCAAGTTTCTTGCCGCCAGGGTCGATGCATGCGGTGCCGGAGCAGACGGTTATTTTGCGCTTTATGTGATCAGCCATGGTTACTCCGCGTATTCCTCGACAGCCTTGCCGCCGATCAGGTGTTCCTGCACGATCCTTTTGACCTTCTCAGCATCCAGCCGTATGTACATCACGGGTGGCTCGCTGCCTCTGGTCACTTCTGCAAGCGGTTCCAGGTCGCATCTACCGACGCAGCCAGTGGGTATGACGTCCACGTGGTCAAGGCCGGCAACTCTGACCGCTCGCAGGAACTCGTCAAACACTTTCTCGGCCCCGGCAGACACGCCGCAAGTAGCCATGCCCACACGGACACGGTAGTTGGAGACCTCCTGGGGAGCTTTTCTTTTCTTGAGTTGAGCGAGAATAGCCGTTGGTTTCGTCAAGGTAGACGTCTCCTCCTGTGAAAATGCCGAAGGCATTTTCATCCGCGATTCCTCTGAAAATGGCCGAAGGTCATTAAAGTAACAACTTGTTATACCGCAGTAAAGCTGAGCTTAAAACCTGTTGGGTGCTCGATGTTTATATCGCCGCTTTTCTTGAGACCAATTATAGCAGGTTTGATTACAGTTTTCTTTGACTCAAGTCAAATGCTGTCTGCTATAATGTTCGTGCACGTTCAGTAGACGGAGGGTCCGCAATGTCTCAGATAACTCGTATCAGAACCATTTTGATTGCACTTGTTCTGGCTGCTCTATGTTTCACTTCGGCGGCCTGCGATACAATGGCCAAGCGCACCCTGATCGCTCGCGAAGGGAAGGGTTACCTCGAACGCGTCGGCAGTCAGCTTGTTCTTCACATAAAAGGGAGTCCTGCCGAGATGGGGCATCAGCAGGGTGTTTTGCTCAGGGACCACATAAAGGCGATGCTGGAAAACATCAGGAACGCGTCTAAAGACAGCCTTGGCGCGGCCGCCGACCTGAGCAATTTGATGTTTGATTCAGTCTGGTCGCAGGAGGTTAAATACATCCCCGCCAGATATGTCGAGGAGATGCGCGCAGTGGCGGATGGAGCAGGGGTCGACTTTAATATCCTGCGCCGCGCGAACACCATACCGGAGTTCTTCCACTGCAGCGGATTCGCAGTATTCGGTAAGGCTACCACTGACGGCACCCTCTACCACGGTCGGATTCTTGACTACGGGGTCGAGGTCGGCCTGCAAGATCATCCCGTGGTGATCATTGCCGAGCCCGACGGTTACTGCCCGTTCGTGAACGTGTCCTACGCGGGTTTTATCGGGTCGGTGACCGGCATGAACCTGAACCAGTTGGCATTCGGTGAGATGGGCGGCGGAGGCCAGGGAAAATGGGATGGTACCCCGATGTCGTTCCTCATGCGGCGGGGTCTGGAGGAGGCTAAGACACTCGATCAGGCTAAGGCCATCTTCAGCGACAGCAAGCGCACGTGCGAATACTACTACGTGATCTCAGACGCCAAGATACCGGGTGCCGTCGGAGTATCGGCTACTCCCGAACACATCGAGTTCGTCGGTCCGAACGAAGCAAAAGGGCCGCTGAATGTGCCTATTCAGGACGTGGTTGCGCTTTCCAGGGGGAGCGTTACGCACTGCTGACCCAGCGGATCAAAGATCAGTGGGGAAAGCTGGACCCAGCAGCCTGCCGTGAACTGATGCGCCGTCCGGTGTCGATGAAGAGCTGCCTGCACACCGTGTTGATGGAGCCGAAGACTGCCGAAATCTGGGTCGCGCACGCCACCAGCAAGCGCGAGCCTGCGAGCGAGCAGCCTGTACACATATTTGAACATACGAGAATTGATGGCACACGAGCCAAACTAGGAAACAGACGGTTTTCCAATAGAGGAGTATTAATATGAGAAGCACGCCGATTGGAATAGCCATGCTCAACGATGAACGCGAGCATGTGTGGAGGGAGAACAATCCCGCGAATATGGCTGTCGTGAACCGCTGGGCCGATGTCCTGCGCGGTGGGTTGACCAATATTGACGGCAGCGCGCCGGAAGTAGTGGTGGCCTCCAGGATCATAACAGGTGTCAGAGTCGCGCAGGAGATGGGCGAGGAACTTCTCCGCAAGGGCTGCAAACAAATCATAATGTGCTACAATGTCTGGAACTTCCCGTTCCTCGCCTGGCCGTTCATCAACTGCTTCGGCCGGGACGTTCCCATTCTGTCCCTGTCGAACAACAACGGTAAGTTTCCGGGCAACGTAGGTCTTCTTGCGACCGATGGCGCCCTTCGCCAGGCAGGACGAAGAACTCACAGGATCGTTGGTGAGATAGACGACCCATCCACCCAATGTAACGTCTTCGACTGGGTTCGCGCGTCAGTCGCTGCTACGACCATCAAGAACGAAGTCTACGGTCTGTACGGGCGGACACTCCATGGGAATGGAGACCGGATACTTCCATCTTACACCGACCATTAAAGCGCTGGGCTGCAACTGTTACCAGATCGATCAGTTCCTGCTCGTGAAGTATGCCGAGGAGTTCGACAAGGCCGACGTCGAGGTAGGCCGCCGATGGTTCGAGGAACTCCTCGGCGATCGCTTGCTCTACGACGGAAATATGCTGACGCCTGAGACTCTCGAGAGGCAGGTGCGCATTTACCTGGCCATGGAGAAGATCAACAAGGAAGAGGGTTTCGACTTCTGCGGGCTCAAAGGCCAGAGGGAGCTTACGGAACACTACACGCTCGGTGACGTGCCGGAGATGGTCATGAACCATCCATACGATTGGCGTGGCGCTAAAGAACCCTCCGTCTGCGCGACCGAAGCGGACGCCAGCGCCGCCATCACCATGCAGCTTCTCAAGTACATCTCAGGTGGACTTCCGACACTCTTCATGGACGTTCGACTCTACCTGCCGGAACTTGGCATTTGGGACTGGTGCAACTCCGGAAACCACTCGAGTTGGTATGCGGCGCGGTCGATGGAGCCAAGGGAGAACTTCAAGAAGATCACGTTCCACCCCGCGCTTAGCTTCTACTTCAAGGCGGGAGGGGCGTCGGTTGAGTTTGATGCCGCGCCCGGCGAGATGACCTTCGCGAGGCTGGGACTGTGGGATGAGAAACCCTTTATGTTCATCACCAGGGGCGAGGCGGTGGATTTGCCGGCAGAGCAGCGACGCGCTATTAACGCTCAGACCGACCCGACCTGGCCGCACGTTCACGCAAAGCTCGACAGCAGCTTCGACGAGTTCCTGGCGCTCTTTCCCGCGAACCACGCGCAGGGAGTAGTCGGTAACCGCGTTCGCGCGCTCAATTACCTCTGCGAGATAACGGGGATCACTCCCGTAATCGGTGGTCAGGAGGGCAAGGACCGTGTTGTCCCGATTTGGGACAGGGTGAAGTAGTCGCTCAGGGGCCATTCCCGGGGTTTGGGGCAAAGCCCCTGCTTACCCACGTTTGCAGTTTGAGGGCTGGCGGGTAACCCTCCGATAAGCGCTCTAACAGCGCGCATCACGTCGGAGGCAGTCGATTGATGAGCTTGTCCCGCGACCGGGCGTTGGAGGAATTGATCGTCAGTAACCTCAAACGCGACTCTCGTATCGATATTCATGAGCTCGACCTCCGAGTGGATAATGGGATCGTCTACCTTTCCGGCAGCCTCGACAGCGCCGCGGAGCGGCGAGCCGTCCAGGAGGATATCGCGTTAACGGTCGCGGCGGATAACGTCGTCGACTCCACAACACTTCGGAACTTTGTTGAGCGAACTGATGAAGAGCTCAGGATGTCGGTCTTGAGAGCTCTTGCGCGTGACATCGTCCTGGATGCCCGGTATGTGGATGTCGCCGCGAATGCCGGCATCGTCACGCTCAGCGGCCATGTCAGTTCCTACGCGCAGAAATCGGATGTGGAAACCGTGGCGTGGTGGACCCCGGGCGTAGTTGATGTTGTAAGCAGGCTCCTGGTGGATGGCATTGTCGAGCCGACCGAGGAATCAGACTATTGAGCAGTGTGCTGTGATGCCATTCCTACAGATCCTGGTGATCCTGGGGAAAGTTGTAGTAGCGCTTGTAATTGTTCTCGACCCCTTCGCACTGATGCCCGTTTTCGTGGGAATCACGAATCATTTGGATCCTCGTGAGACTCGCAGGGTGGTAATCAGGGTAGTCAGTGGTGCGACGGTGCTGCTGCTTTTTTTCGCTGCCACTGGAACCTGGGTGCTGAACCTGTTCGCAGTTACCCTCGATGACCTTCGCATCGGCGGCGGGCTTTTGCTGTTGATAATCGCTTTGAGGATGGTCATTGAAGGCCAGATCGGCTCGAAGGGAGAAGATCAGTCCAGAGCTGCGCTTGTGCCGCTTATTTCACCGCTTCTTGTGGGGCCGGGGGCTATCACCGCAGCGGTTGTATTCGCCGGACTTTATGGCATTGCAATCACCTGCATCGCAGCTATCATAGCCATGGCAATCTGTCTTGGATTGCTCCTTGGATCGAGGTCGCTTCAGGGAGCCATAGGCGAAGCCGGGACTGAATTGATAACGCGGATAATGGGGGTGCTTGTCGCAACCATCGCGGTCAGCTACATCCGCGTGGGAGTTACAAATGTTATCAGGGCGCTCGTTATTTCACGCTCTGTGTAGGCCGCTGAAGTCTGTACAGTCTGATGGAAAAACAGTCTGGCTTTGCTTGGGGGCGTGCATGACCGGCAGTCTGGTTACCGTGCTGCTCGATACCAATGTGTTTGTGGCTGCATACTGGGCGAAGACGAGCGCATCTGCTCGACTTATCCGAGCGTGCACGAACTGCCAGGTGCAGGCGCAGTATTCACCGGAAGTGAAGAGAGAAGTCTTGAGAATTTTCGAACAATCAAGGTGTCTCAATCGTATGTAGAGTCATTGGAGCTGTTCTGGCAGAAGGCCGAGGAAGTGCGGGGTGTGCCGGTCGATTCGATTGTCTGCGAAGACCCCGATGATCAGAAGTTCCTTGAGGCTGCGCTGGGCGGCCAAACTGACTTCCTGGTGACGAACGACGACCATTTACTTCGATTGGGTCACATCGGCAGAGCGGAGATTTTGACGCCGGGATCGGTCGTCAGGGTTCTTGGCATCTGATTCGGATATTTGGATGCGCGGTAAAGATGTGAGATAACTGCACAACACATCGGAGGTATCTTATGAAGAGAAACATGACGCTAATAGCGGTGCTGGCGCTGTTCACTTGGACATTCGTTCCGGCGCAGACCGCGACGCCAGTGGCCAAACAAGCGGCCGCGAAAAAGATCGTCTGGCAGTGTGCCCCGTAAGGGGAACCGTGATCCCGGATGTTTCAAAGGCCGCTGCCAAGTCCGTTTACAAAGGAAAGACATACTACTTCTGCTGCCGCTCGTGTAAAGCGGCGTTCGACAAGAACCCTGAGAAATATCTTAAAAAGAAGAAGTAGCATCCTCCGAAGCACCGTCGGGGAGCGCGCTGCTGCTGAATCCGGCAGCGCATTCTAGTCCACTGACTCCGCGATCTTCTTGATCTCGCTGGGCAGTAGATCACCTACGACCACGACTGTCTTGTTCCCGCGCCTCAGGCTGCCCGCACGTCCCATCTCGCAGCCTCCGACAGCGCAGCCCTCGCAGCGTCCAGCCGACATCCGGCACGCTGCGCAGCACGAGCCCATAAGCGGTCTCTCGAATACAGAGATCACATTTAGACCGTCCGTATAGGTGATTTGGGCCGAATGGCGGCCGCAGGCGCACTGGGAGTAAAACAGATGATAGCTATCTAACTCATAACCCTCGGGCATGTAGCGCGGGGGTGTCACAGGAAACCCTAGAATCTTCTCCAGGCTGGACGGGTCCGCTGGCTCGCATACGGGAATCGGCTTAACCGATCCTGTTCCCGGCAATAAGAACTTGTCCGCGCTGATCCTCGCGTGAAAGTCAATTCTGGTTATATCGGTGTAATTGCGTTCGTCGCCATTTGCCGAGTAATCTATTGTTCGCAGAATTACGCTGCGCTCCTTGTCTATCCACAGCTTCTTCGCGGGCATTCCCTTGTGGCGTCCCGTCAGATTTATTATGCACGCAGCTCTTCCAGCTACGGTGGCATTCCCGGCATACTCTGCCTTGTAGTTTTTCAGAAGCTGGACCAGACTGCGCCGAGAGGCCTCCTGCGCCCCAATGGCGACTCTGAGCGCATTCTCCTTCGGTAAATATGTGTAGGTTCGCGTTCCGAGACTAAGCGACCATGCCCGGGCGGGCGCCGGCGCCCGCATATTCGATCCTCTCGCGGCCCTTGCTGTGGAAAACTACTGCCTGAGTGCGGATCGGTGCTCCACGGTATTCAACGTTCGTATCTACCTGTGCCACGTAACTAACGCCATTGTCGCCGCCCAGAGCTCTCAGCACGACGCTGTCCGCGTTTACACCCGATCCAGCGGACCCTCGGAAGTGTAATGCGGCGCCAACGGCCATCAGAACCATCGCTGCGGTGATGGCAAAAGCCAGGGTGTGTCGTTTCATTATTTGCCGCTCGATTCTGACGATGTTGCAATGGACAGATAGGCTACCTGGTCGGCAAGAGGGGCCTGGCTCGCGTAAAGCGCATGGCCCTGCACGTATTCGCTGCTCGCGGCATATTGCGCGGCCGGCTTGCGATCTTGCATAACAATGTTGAACATTATGCCAACAACTATAACAACGGCGACCGCGCCGACTCCCACGGCTCGCACCGGCTTGGCGAACCAGTCGCGAATGCCGGCCCAGATAGCGCGCTCGCGGCGTTGGGGCGATGTCAGTTCGTTGTAGACGCCGTTCCAGAGACCAACCGGCGGCTCATACTCGGCTACATTCGATTTCAGCAGATCAAGCACGTCATCAAGCGCCTTCAGCTCACTCGCGCATTCAGGGCAATTGGCGATATGAGCCTCGATCTTTTTGGACTCGTCGGCGTTCACGGCGCCTGTTCTAAAGTCAGATAGTAGTTGCTGTATCTTCTCGCACTCGTTCATAAGAATCACTGCTTTACGTAAGCCTCCAGTTTGCGCTTCAGTTCGGAGCGCGCCCTGGACAGCCTTGACTTGACGGTTCCTTCGGGACAGTTGAGCATTCGGGTAATGGCGGCGACATCCGACCCATCGACATAGAACAGCACTACCACCTCGCGATAGGCCGGCGAAAGGGAACCGATTGCCCTCCTTACGGTCTCCTGCATTAACTTCTTATCATAACGACGCTCCGGATTACTCGACCAATCCGGTAATTCGATATGAAACGAATCGCCGTCACTGTTCTCGACGCCTGAATCAAGAGAATCCAGTTTCTCTCGTTTACGTTTGCGCAGAATATCGCGGCATCGGTTGATTGTCATTGTCTTCAGCCACGTTACGAACGCGGCGTCCGACTTGAGAGTGGATATCGAGTGGTACACCCGCACAAACACTTCCTGCGTCACATCCGCTGCATCGCTCTCGTTTTGGAGCACGTGCATGGCGATGTTGAATATGCGCTTATGGTAACGATGGAAGAGTTGCCCGAATGCGCCCTTATCACCCCGCCTGACGCTGCGCACAAGATCGATGTCGGCGCGCGCAGAGACGTCGCCTTCCGCGCTACAATCGACAGGACGATCTTCGGCTGTTCCAGGTTGCATCTTTTTGAAAGTCATTTTGTTAGTTGTAAGCGTGAGGCGCGCTGACGTGGCTCACGGAGTTCGGGGGTAGTGACCCATGTAGTACCTGATATGACAAATGAGGTTGCGGTGAGGCGCCGGACCGTTTGACGTGTCATTATCGACTTTTTCGTTGACGTGGCGTGTTTACCGAGCGTATACTTTATGGGATATAATAGTGGTGAGCTTGTGTTATCGGCCACATATTCATCTTAGCGAGGCATCATATTGAAGCGTTTGTTACACGCGCGAGCGGCTGTATTTGCGGCGGCGTTGATGGCAGGAATAATCTCGGTCGCTATCGGACTCAACGCGGGAGAAGCCCCGAAAAAAATCAGGATCATATACACAGACGATACCCTGGGTTATCTCTCGTCGTGTGGGTGAGGCGGCCACAAGCAGGGCGGTCTTGCCCGGCGAGCAACTCTAATAGCGCACCTGACCAGGGAAAATCCTAACTCGATTATCGTGGACAGCGGCAATCTATCGGATGTTCCGGCCAAGCTGGGGTTGATGACGTCCATAATGTCGGGCATGCATTATGACGCCATTGGAATCGGTGACAGCGATCGGCGCGCGGGTGATGAGTTTTTCAAGCAGGCGGCAAAGAACAAACTCACCATACTGGATGCCGGTCCGGATGCCAGGGGTGGAGTTCTTCCTTACGTTATCAAGAAGATCGATGGGGTGAGAATCGGCGTCATCTCTTTTAATGCGCGCTCGTTTGAGTCCAAGAGCAACGAGTACGAGATCCGGAAGTCGCTCTATGAAGCATATAAGTGTGTCAGGAATGACTGTGATGTGCTGATTGTTTTGGACCAGGCAAATCGGGCGTCGTCCGACTGGCTCGAGCGTAATTCACCCAAGATTGGCGCTCCCGATATCGTGATCGGAGGGGCGACGAAGTCGACCATGCCGAACGAAAAAATCGACGGGAAAACTCACATACTTCCTACGTTCATGCAGGGCAGAGCGGTGGGCGTAATCGATCTGGAATTCACGCCTGGGCAGAGCCCAAAAATGGCTGTACTCAACGCGCTGGTCGATGCAAGTGTGCACGAGGACGAGGCCACAGCAAAACAGGTGGCGCAGGACCAGAAAGCGAATAACGCCCCAGCCGGTGTGGTGGTCGCTTCGCAGCCAGGCTCCGGACAGATCATCACAACCGCAGCCGCCACGCCGTATTATCCACCGGCATTATGCAAGGGGTGCCACGAGAAGCAATATGACGACTGGAAAGCCAGCAAGCATGCCCAGGCTATCAAAACTCTCGTGGACGGACAAAAAGTGGTGCCGGAATGCTTGTCATGTCACGCGGAGATGTACCGCCGCACACAGCGAGTTAACTTGCCCTACGACGGTATCGGAGGTGTGGAGTGCGCGACTTGCCACATCAATTCTCTTCCACACGGCATGGAACGCGCGGGGGTTGTGGCTAAGTCGAAGGTCGACCCAAAAGTCTGCCTGGACTGCCACACCAAGGACCGCAGTCCCGATTACGATGAGAAGACGTACATTCCTATGATTGCGCACAAAGCTGCTGTGATGGGACCCGCAACGGCATCCAACTTGTCCAAGTAGAGTATGTATGCAGGAGCAGAGCTCAAAGCAGGCTGGTGCTGAAGTATCGCTCGGCGCGATCGGGTAAAACCGTTGCGACCCTGCTGTCCGGTCCCAGTTCGTGGGCAAGCTGCATCGCCGCCCACACGTTAGCGCCTGACGATGTTCCTACAAGGTAACCCTGGACAGCGGCGAGTTCGCGGGTTGTGCCGATTGCATCGTCATCGGACACGGTTATGACCTCGTCAATGAGTTCCACATCCAAAACCGGAGGAATAAAGCCGTCACCGATTCCCTGAATCTGGTGAAAGCCGGGTTCGTGGCCCAAAAGGGCGGCGGAGTTCTTCGGTTCCACCGCGGCGATTTTGGCATCCGGATTATGCTCCTTCAGGAACCTGCCGACGCCGGTCAGGGTCCCACCGCTGCCGACTCCAGCGACGAAGCCATCCACCTGACCAGCCATCTGCTCCCAAATCTCTCTACCGGTAGTCAGGTAGTGGATATCAGGGTTGAGCGGGTTAACGAACTGACCCAGAAGAAACGCGCACGGCGTGGATCGCTTTATGTCTTCCGCCGCAGCGACAGCTCCCGAAATGCTGAGATTGGCAGGTGTCTCCACAAGCTCCGCGCCAAACGCCCTTATGATCTTTTTACGTTCCTCGCTGAGGTCAGAAGGCATGCATATAACGACCTTGTAGCCCTTGAGCCTGCCAACAAAAGCAACTGCGATCCCGGTGTTTCCACTCGTAGCTTCCACTATGGTGCACCCGGGAGTCAGCTCGCCATTTGCCTCGGCCTGCTCGATAATGTACTTTCGCAACTCGGTCCTTGACGCTTCCCCCGGGGTTCAAAAACTCGGCCTTGGCATATATGCAGCCCTGTCCAATCCTGCACAGGTGCAGCATTGGCGTGTTGCCGATTAGTTGAAGAATGTCGTCTACGCATGTCAATTGAGAGTCGGTGTTCATTTGGCTAGTCTGGCTCCTTCAAGTGCTTGCGCTTCATATACGAAATGCAGGCTTGTCAATTCTTAGCGCTCACGGGTTTGAGCTCGAATGGGGTGATTCGGGCAGCGAGGTCAGGAGACATCTCGACCTGCACGTAAACACCCTCCGGTAAATACTCCGTCTTAAATATACGGCCTCTTTCGTGGCAAAGTGCCAGGAGTTCGCCACGGTCGTAGGGGATTACGGCCTCGACCCTGCGCATCAGTTGGGTGAGAGTTTTTCCGATGAGGCGAACAAGATACTCCTGGCCTTCGCCTGTAAGCGCGGACATGTAGCATGGGTTGTCGATCTGGGTGACCAGCTTCCTCAATTCGTACTGATCCTTTATGAGATCGCTCTTGTTGAATACCGTGATCATCGGTTTGTCCTGCGCCCCGAGCTCACCGAGCACATCCATGACGGCGTGGCGCTGCTCATCAGAGAAATGATGGGCGGCATCGACAACGTGGATGAGCAAATCTGCTTCTACGACTTCTTCGAGCGTGGCCCGAAATGCGGCTATGAGGTGGTGAGGAAGGTTGCGAAGAAAGCCGACCGTGTCGGAGAGCAGGATCGAGTGACCTCCCTCAAGATCAACCTTGCGCGTAGTCGGGTCCAGTGTGGCAAAGAGCCGTGCATGAGCTTCGACGCCAGCCCCTGAAAACAGATTAAGGAGAGTCGATTTGCCGGCACTTGTATAGCCGACAAGCGCGGCACTGGGAATGAGAAGCTGTCTGCGCGCTTTGTTCTGGAGACTCCGGTGCTTGACAACGTCATCGAGCTCGTCGTTCAGAGCGGCTATGCGGGTGCGGACGCGGCGCCTGTCGGTTTCGAGCTTGGTCTCACCCGGACCACGAGTCGCGACCCCCGCGCTTCCGCCGCCGACCCGAGACATCGCTGTTCCCTTGCCCGCTAGTCTGGGAAGGAGATACTTCAGCTGAGCGAGTTCGACCTGCAGTTTTCCCTCGGCGGTACGCGCTCGCTGGGCGAAAATGTCGAGGATGAGCTGAGAGCGATCCACCACGCGGACGGTCGTGGCCTTCTCCACATTGCGCTGTTGGCTGGGCGAGAGGTCTGTTCCGATGACGACGACGTCAGCCTCACATTCCTGGACGCGCAGGTAGGCTTCTTCCGCGTTCCCCTTCCCGATGTAATACCGGCCATCGGGGTAGGATCGACGAACGTGCATCTCATCCGCTACAAGCACGCCCGCGCTCTCACAGAGAAGCAAAAGCTCCTCGGTATTGGCGGTGGCTTCACGCCGGTCTTGCGGATCGGCAACGATCAGCAGGGCTTTTTCTCTCAGCTCGATTTCTATTGTGTCACTCCCATTGATAAGGGTGGGTGTTGGAATCCCTTTATGCCCAGTTGACTTTGACTTTGTCCTTGATTCGCCCAACGGCTTCCGCAAGGCGCTCACCTTCCTTGTCGCCGGAAACAGTCAACGACATGCGGACATAGCCTTCGCCGTACTGCCCATAGCCATTGCCTGGGATAACCAGAACTCCGGCTTCCTGCAGCAGCAGTTTTGCAAAATCGGCCGATGTGTAAGGGCTCGGCACTTTTGCCCACACATACAACGACGCGACCGGCTTCTTGACATTCCAGCCTAGCGCGTTCAGTCCATCGACCAGGATATCCCGTCTCTTTCTATATAGATCGAACGTCGGTTTGTTGGAAACATTTTCCAGCGCAAAAGCCGCGGCAAGATCGATGGCGGGGAACTGCCGCGAATCCAGGTTGGACTTCAGCTTGTTCAATGCAGCAATGAGGTCTTTGTTGCCGACCGCGAACCCAATGCGCCATCCTGTCATGTTGAACGTCTTCGAAAGCGAGTGCATCTCAATGCAAACGTCTTTGGCTCCGTGAGCCTGCATAAAGCTCGGCGCAATGTAGCCGTCGTAGGTGACCTCGGAGTATGCGAGGTCGCTGCATACGGCGATGTCGTATTCCTTGGCAAATTGCACGACCTCGTTATAGAAGTCGAGCGTTGCGACCGCGCCGGTTGGGTTGTTCGGGTAGTTCAGAAACATCAGCTTTGCGGCTTTGGCCGCATCCGTCGGAATGGCCGAAAGATCAGGCACGAAGCCATTCTTCTCCAACAATGGCATCGCGACAGCCTCGCCGCCTGCCATCATCGTGTTCACTTTGTAAACGGTGTACCCCGGGTCCGGAACCAGGCTCACATCGCCCGGATCGACCATCGCCCAGCACAGGTGCGCGAGCCCGTCCTTTGAGCCAAGAAGAAGCATTGCCTCCGACTTCGGATCGATATCCACGTCAAAGCGGATCTTGTACCATCTTGCGACTGACTCCAAAAACGTCGGCAATCCGGCCTCGCTTTCGTCGTAACGATGAGTCTCGGGGTCGCACGCTGCCGCACAAAGCCTGTCTATAACGGGCAGCGGTGTCGGCTGGTCCGGGTCACCGATCCCCAGGTCCACCAGGTCTCTGCCCTCGGCAATCGCCTTCGCTTTCAAACGCGCTATCTCTCCGAACAGATACGGGGGGATCTTGTCCAGTCTTTTTGCTCTTTCCAAAAAATGCCTCCAAAAAATGCAGAATGAAGAAGCATGAGCGCTGAATACCAAATCAAAAGGCCGCTCGGCTTTCCGCCGAACGGCCCAGTTACCAACCGATCGCCGGCGCTATGTGCTATCGGAAGTCCACTCCTTGAACTCGTCCGGGTTCACCTTGCCTTCATAGACCTCCTCGGCAGGACCGGTCAAAAACACCTTGTTGTCGCCCATCCACTCTATGAATAAATCGCCGCCTCGAAGATGGACTGTGACCTTGCGAGATACCTTGTCGTTAAGCATAGATGCAATCGCGGATGCGCACGCCCCGGTCCCGCAGGCAAGGGTTTCCCCGGCGCCGCGTTCCCAGACCCGCATCTTAATTTCCTGGGAGTTTACGATCTCAATAAACTCGGCGTTGGTTCGCTGCGGAAAACTGGGGTGGGTTTCTATCTCAGGCCCGACCTTTTCGACGGGATAATTCTCCACGTTGTCAACAAACGTAACGCAGTGCGGATTGCCCATGGACACGCAGGTGATCTCCACTTTCTTGCCGCCGACCTTGAGCGGTTCGGCAACCACCTTCGTATTATCACCCCTCATAGGAATTTCAGAACGCAAGAGCTTTGGCTCGCCCATATCGACGCGCACGGTCTGTACTCTACCACCCGCGGCGTTGATCTTGAGCGTCTTGAGCCCGCCGAGGGTCTCGACCGTCATAATGACATCCTGGTGCATTTTGCGGTCGAACACGTACTTCGCGAAGCACCGAATGCCGTTGCCGCACATTTCGGCCTCGCTTCCGTCGGGGTTCAACATCCGCATGCGGAAGTTGGCGGCACGAGACGGCAGCACCAGGATAATCCCGTCACCGCCGATCCCCAAATGTCTGTCGCACGCGCAGCGAGCGACGGCAGGCAGATGTCCCTCAGGGATTGCCTCTTTAGTGCCGTCTATGACTACAAAATCATTTCCGGCGCCGTGCATCTTGACGAATCTCAACTTACTTTACTCCTGCTCGGGCTCCTGTTCCTGCTCAGCGCCTTCTTGCGTCGCAGGAGACCTGTCTTCCCTCGGCGGCAAAGAAGCGACCGGCCTTGCAGGAACTACGGAAGCCATTGCATGCTTATAAACTAACTGAGATGGTTTGCCTGGTGTCTCGAGGACCAGCGTGAATGAGTCAAACCCGCGCACAAAGCCCTTGAGCTGGACACCGCTGACCAGGTATATGGTGACCTGAACGTTTTCTTTTCTAACCTGGTTCAGGAAGTGATCCTGCAGGTTCATCTGAGACTTATTCATTGGATAAGCTCTCCTTTATAATTAGCGACACCTCTTTAGCGGTATGTCCCTCGACGTCAATCCACCTGATTCTGCTGTCGGCCCGGAACCATGTATACTGCCGTTTGGCAAACCGCCTGGTGTTCTTCTTCAGGAGAGCTACAGCTTCGTCTTGGCTGTATTCTCCCCTCAGATATCCGGACATTTCCCGGTATCCCAATCCCTGCATGGACGGGAGTTCAGGGTCTATCCCGCGCTCCAAAAGCCGGCTGACTTCGTCTATCAGGCCGGCTTGAATCATAGCATCGATACGTTGTTCTATACGAGCATAAAGAGCATTTCGCTCCATAGTAAGCCCGAAAAACTGTGTTTTCCCATATTGCCGGTCGCGCTTCGAGTCGAGTTCAAATATAACGGACGCCCGCGTGCCGGTTTCCTTACGAATCTCCAGCGCCCTGATCACGCGTTTCAGATTGTTCGGATGGATGCGCTCGGCTGATACCGGGTCGACCTCGGCGAGTTGTTTGTGAACGTATTCGCTGCCGTGCAACTGCGCTTCTTCCCTAAATTTGCGCCGCAGTTCCGGGTTCTCAGCCGGCATCGACGTGTCCAATCCGTCAATGGCTGCACGAACATACAATCCGCTGCCACCCACGATTATGGCCGGCGCCTTGCGATTGAGTATGTCTTCGATTGCTTCTTGAGCAAGTCGCTGGAACTCCCCCGCGCTGAATGGCTCCGCGGGATCGACCACGTCAATCAGATGAAACCGCGCCGCAGCCTGCTCCGTGGCCGTGGGTTTCGCTGCGCCAATATCCATTCCCACATATACAGCCATTGAGTCAGCCGATACGATCTCGCCCCCGACACTGCAAGCGAACTCTATCGCCACCGCGGTCTTGCCGGCTGCCGTGGGTCCAACGATTGCTATGGGGCTTTCCAAGACCGTCTCAATGTACACTTGTATCCCAGCCAATATCAACGTGACAGTATAACATAAGTGAAGAAACGCGGCAACTGATTTTACACACTAAGGAACTGCCCCACCAACTTCAATTATGCGGGACAATTCACCCGTCAGCCCTGAATGTCAGCAGGGCTTATCTAGGCGCCGCCGGTCTTCTCGCGATCGGTTATGCCGGCTCTGCCCGCACCTGCCTTCCCGCCGGTCATTCTTCCTCCGGTACCTACTTCATGCCCACCGATAGCCAGTCCGCCACCGGCCGCTTTTCCGGGCGACGGTTTGCGCTTCTGCCAGCCTTCCTGAGTATCTTTAACCTCCGGAATTTCCTCGCCTTCGGTCTCGGCCACAGTCTCTACGTCAACGGCTCTCACTGGCGGGTTCTCTTGTTCCAGGTTAATGAAGGAGTAGCGGTCGCCGGCTTTTGCGTCGGGCACGTGCCCCATATCATCCTGGATAGACAGGTCAAGAGCCGGCCCACTGGCGGTAGTCTCGTCGTTGACTCCCTTGAGCGGGCTCCCACGCGGCACGCCTGCCTCCGGGCCTACGCGTTCCGCCTCCTGAACTATCGTTCCGTGTCTCCTGGCTCCTTTTGTGGGGCTTTCGCCTGCGGGAGTCCCTATTTCAAAACGCTCTTGTGCAGGAGTTCTGCCTTCCAAATCTCTGTCTTCATCCATAGCAATTACCTCGAAATGATTGCGTTTCACTTGCTCCCCATCTATATTTCTACCTCCCTCCCGGCAAAATTATGTGAGACGGACGGATGATAGTGCCACGTGCCGTGCGTCTGCCCTTTCGAGTTCGACCGGGGGTTCGTGAAACATTCCTTAAAGTTTGACACGGCAGTTGGGCTCGTGTTACCCTGTCCTTGCGGAGGATATACCGTTTTGGCAAAGAAACGTACTGCTGAACTGGAGCTCAAAACTAAAAAGAGGAGCAGCCTGTTCCTCTGGGTTGTGGGTATTGCCGCTGCCGCCATCCTGCCCTATCTTCCGTCACTTAGGGGTGATTTCGTCCTCGACGATTGGTATCTGATCCTGCATCCGCGCAGCGCACACAGCCTTACATACATTTCTGACGCTCTCTTCAAGAGATTCCTGCCGGAGAATTTCGGTCCGGGCGTTGCGTATTATCGGCCGCTGGTCACGGCTTCTTTCCAGGCCAACTATATGATGGCAGGCCCTCATCCACTTTTATTCAGGTTTACTAACCTCATGCTTGGCGTAATCACAGCGATACTGGTGTTCGTTGTTGGCCTGAGACTGACCAAAAGCGTGATCGCCTCGGGCATTGCTGGTATTTGTTTCGCGGTGCTGCCGAGCCACGCCGAGTCAATTGCATGGGTGTCAGGCAGGACAGATATTCTTTCCACCATTTTCCTGTTGGGCAGTCTGCTCATCTTCAGCATATGTTATGACGATCCCGCGAAGTTCAACTGGCGAGCGGCGCTGCTTTGTTCGTTGCTGTTCTTATGCGCATTGATGTCAAAAGAGAACGCTTTGGTACTGCCGCTGCTAGTTGTGGTTTACGCCTGGGTATCTGCCAGAAGTATCACCAGGAACGAGGTATTACGGTGGGCTGGGGTCCTCTTGCCGCCTCTGGTTGTCTACATTGTCCTTCGAAGGCACGTGACAGGCGTGAGTTTGGACACTAGCCTGTTTTATATGTTGAAGGAGCGGCTCCTTGGTGTGGGCATTGCATACGGCGCGTACCCTGCGGATGATGTTCGTTCCTCAGGAAATGCGCGTGGTTTATGATGTTTTCCCAATAGCTCAGATGCATCCGATTGTCGGGCTTGTTGCGTGGCTTCTTCCAATTGGACTGGCAGTGCTCGGGGTACGGACACGCAAACGAGCGCCTGCAGTTGCATTCGGAGCGCTCTGGATACTTATCGGCCTTCTTCCTGTGTCCAACATTCTGCCCTCCGCCGGCCCCCTGCCGGCTGAGAGGTTTGCTTTTCTTGCGAGCGTTGGATCATCAATTATACTGGGCTGGCTCGCGTGCAGGATGTTGGCATTTCGACCGAAAAGGCTGCGTACATGGCCGATCATTGCTGCAACCGTTTGCACGTCGTTTGTTCTGTATTCATCCTGTCTCGCGATCCAGAGCAGCCGTCACTACCGTTCCAATGTGGACTGGGCTCGAGCGGTTGCGGCATCCAACACGCGATTTGCTATGTTCCATAGTGCCGCGGCAGGATTGTTTGCACAAAACCAATGTTTCGGCGAGGCAATAGGGGAATACGACGCCGTGATGGCGCGCCAGCCGAGCATGATGGACGCCGCGGACTACATTCTTCTGGCGCAGGCTTACCGAATGACCGGGGAACCTGCAAAGGCCGTCAGCGAGTTGGAAGGCGCAAGGCAGCGATTCGGCGACAGCGCGGCTATTGAATACAATTTGGGGATTTCGTACGCGCGCAACCGAGAAATGAAGAGCGGCGCAGCCGCGTTCTACAGGGCGGTCACAATGCGGCCGGGGTGGGGGGAAGCGTGGCGCAACCTTGCCAGAGCAGATTATGAGCTGCACGAATATGCCCGTGCCGCAGGCGCTTACGAACGCGCGTCTTCATTGACGAAACTGACAGCAAAGGATCGCATAAAGATGGAAACAGCGCGAAAACTGGATATCCCGTACTTGCAGAGGAAGTAATCGTTTTGGCAAAGAGACGTGCTGCAATATCGGCGCCACCTAAAACCGGAAATAGGCGCAATTTGTTTCTTTGGACTGTGGGCATTGCCGCTGCCCTAATACTGCCATACATTGCGTCACTTAATGGTGAATTCTTCTCGACGACTGGTATTTGATCGTAAATCCGCGCAGGTCACACAGCCTTGCCTACTTTTCCGATGCGCTGTTTAAGAAATTCCTGCCGGAGAACCTGGCTCCGAACGTCGCATATTATCGTCCGCTCGTTACTGCCACTTTCCAGGCCAACTATATGATGGCTGGTCCGCACCCCCTTGTATTCAGACTCACTAACCTCGTGCTTGGCCTGATGACGGCATTACTGGTGTTTGTTATCTGCCTGCGACTTACCAAAAGCCTTACGGCCTCGGGCATAGCGGGTATTTGTTTTGCGCTTTTACCGAGCCATGCCGAATCGATCGCGTGGGTATCAGGCAGGACAGACATTCTATCCGCCGTTTTTCTGCTGGGCAGTTTGCTAGTCTTCGGCATATGTTTTGACGATCCGGCGAGGTTTAACTGGCGCACAGCGCTCCTTTGTTCGCTCTTGTTCTTCTGCGCATTGATGTCAAAGGAAAACGCCTTAGTGCTGCCTTTGTTGGTCGTGGTTTACGCGTGGGTATCTGCCAGGAGCGTCGGCAGAAACGAAGTGCTGCGGTGGGCTGGGGTCCTGTTGCCGCCTCTGGTCGTCTACATTGCTCTTCGAAGTCACGTCACGGGCGTGAGTTTGGACACCGGCCTTTTTAACGGGCTGCAGGGACGACTGCTTGGCGTGGGCATCGCCTATGGTGCCTATTTGCGGATGATGTTCTTTCCGCAGATAGTTCGGGTGGTTTACGATGTCTTTCCAATAGGGGAGAAACACCCAATCTTGGCGCTCGCCGCGTGGCTATTGCCAATCGGTCTCGTGGCGCTCGGCGTATGGTCAAGGAAACGAGCGCCTGCTGTCGCGTTCGGTGCCCTCTGGATACTTATTGCTCTTTTGCCTGTGTCCAACATCGTGCACACTTTCGGGCCGCTGCCGGCTGAGAGATTCGCTTTTCTTGCAAGCGTTGGGTCGTCAATAATACTTGGCTGGCTCGCGTGCAGGATGCTCGCATTTAGGCCCAAATCCTTTCAAACGTGGCCCATCATCGCTGCAATCCTTTGCGTGCTCTTTGTAATGGACTTGGCCAGCCTCACGATCCAGAGCAGCACATACTTCTATAATGACGTGCTTTGGGCGCGAGCGGTTCAGTCATCCAACACGCGACTTGCCATGTTTCATGCTGCTGCCGGTGAGATCTTCGCACGAAAGCGTTTTTTTAACGACGCAGTAAAGGAGTATAACGCGGCGTCTGAACGGGAGCCTAACATCCTGGACTTGTGGGACTATTTCTCTTTGGCCTACGCTCTCGGAATGTCCGGTGAACCCGGCAAAGCCGTGCGCGGGCTGGAGGAGGCGAAGCGGCGATTCGGCGACAGTGCGGACATTGAGTATGACCTGGGCGTTTCATACGCTCGCAGTGGGGAAACGAAGAGCGGTGCTGCCGCGTTTTCCAGGGCTGTCGAAATGCGGCCGGACTGGGGGCCGGCATGGTGCAATCTTGCCCGAACAGAGTATGACCTGCACGAATATGCCCGTGCCGCAGGCGCCTATGAACGCGCATCTTTATTGACGGCGCTCCCGCCGGATGATTGCAGAAAGATGGACGCGGCGCGGAAGCTGGCCGCCGGCGGCGCGGCTAAACCGTAGCCGACTACTCTTCCGGCGCACCGCCCCCGGGGTCCAGGGTGTCAAGCCTCATGCCGGCGCGCGCCCCAATAGATCTCTTGGTAGGAAGATTCGTCGAGTTCAGTGACTACTACACCATACGCGCCGCAGGAATGTATGAAGCGCTTGTTATCGAGAGCGAGGCCGACATGCGTGACTGCGCTTGCATCCGAAGAGCGGCTTCCGGCGAAAAAGATAAGGTCGCCCGCGCGAATGTCCGGCTTCTCCACGGGCAGAGCTCGATGATCCCGCGCCTGCATCTGCGCATCCCTCAGTAGAGTCACGTTGTGAATGCGATATACGAGTTGTGTGAAACCTGAGCAGTCGATCCCAAACGGCGATGTGCCGCCCCACAAATACGGAACCCCAATAAAACGAGCGGCGGTTTCGATGAGTCTGCTGGGTTCCGGAAGCCACATTGTGTGTGCCAGATCTCTGTCCAGCAGCTTTGCCTGATGATTGTGAATGTAACCCGCGCTCCCGTCCGGCAGTCGCAGTCCCACCCAATCGCCCTGAGCGTCTGCAACTTCCAGTTCTGCGCTGATAGTTGCCTTTGTGATAATGCCCGCCAGTTCATGCGGGTTTTCGAGAACATCGACAAACAACTCACGTATTATGGCTACTGGACCGGTCGATCCGTAAGGCCTTGACTGGTCCTCGAGGATTTGCACGCTGGCTGCCTGGACCCAAGCCCGATAGGTGTCCCACGTTTGCACAAACAGCCAGTCCTTCTGACCACCCTGGACTGTCAATGGCTGTCCGATGAGCGATTGTGTCACCTGCTCAGCGCCGGCTTTCGGCGCCGCTCGAAGGGACGTGAGATTTCTGGTGGCGACTGCGAGTTGACCGGAGAGGGGTCTGGCTCTTCTACCTGTTCGCATACCACTTGTCACTGAAGCTCCTGTGCTCTGCGCTTTCCTTGATTCCACGCCACCAGGCCTGATTGTCGACGTACCACTGGATTGTGTCGCGCATCGCCGTCTCGAATGGGTGAGTTCTCTGCCATTCCATCGACAGAAGCTTGGTTGAGTCGAGAGCATATCTGCGGTCGTGACCGGGTCTATCCTCGACGTGCTTGATAAGGCTTTCAGTTTTACCCGTTATTTCCAGGATCAGGTTTACGATCTCGACATTCGGACGCTGGTTGTCGCCGCCGATATTGTATATCTCTCCGGGCTCACCCTTCTCAACAACGGTTTCAATGCCCGAACAGTGGTCGAGAACATGAAGCCAGTCGCGAATTTGCATGCCGTCCCCATAGACCGGCAGCGGCCTGTCATCAATAGCGTTGCTGACGAACAAAGGGACGAGTTTTTCGGGCTGCTGATAAGGTCCGTAGGTATTGGAGCCGCGGGTGATCATCACCGGGACGTCGTAGGTGCGATAGTAAGCGCGGGCGAGCAGCTCGCCGCCGGTCTTGCTTGCGGAGTAAGGGCTGTTCGGTGAGACCGGGTCGGTTTCTTTGGAAAACCCCTCCGCCACATCGCCATAGACTTCGTCCGTGGATATCTGGATAAACTTCTCTACGCCGTACTTCTTAGCCGCCTCAACTAATGTATAGACCCCGAGAACATCTGTAGTGATAAAGGCCTCGGGATCGTGGATCGAGCGGTCGACGTGGCTCTCGGCGGCAAAGTTTATGACGACGTCAGCTTCCTCGACAGGTTTCGCCACGTCCGCGGCATTGCGAATATCGCCCTTGACGAACTCGAACCTGGAGTCGTTACTGACGTCCTCCAGATTCTCCAGGTGCCCCGCGTAGGTCAGGGCGTCGAGCACGGTGATATGGTAATCATCATGCCTGCCGAGAATATACCTGACAAAGTTACTTCCTATAAACCCGGCGCCGCCGGTGACGAGGAGCTTTTTCACGTATCCGGTTCTCCATCCTTGTTATCAGTCTCAAAACGGTGTCGCGCTGCGTCGGCTGTCAATCCAGCCATCATACGAACGTAATATCCCAATTGTATGGTATCTTCTCGCTATCGAACGCTTCGCGATATTCATCCGGTTCCTTGGAATTGTAGGGTTGGGTCGGGAAATTGACCAAGAGCGACGGCTCGACTCCAACTGTCTTGTAGCCGTGCATTGTTCCTATCGGGATCTTGAGAAGAATTGGGTTGTTGTCGCCGAGGAAAAACTCGTTTACCTCGCCATACGTTGGCGAGCCTTCGCGGCAGTCGTAGACAACGGCCTTTATCATTCCCCTAACGCACACCCAGAAATCGTTCTGCTTCTTGTGGTAGTGCCACGCTCGTATGACGCCGGGGTAATTCATCGAGACATACGATTGGCCGTACTGCTCGAATACCTCTTCATCATTTCTGAGCATTTCCATAAGGAAGCCTCGCTCATCGGCATGCCGCTTCAATTGCTTAACAATTATCCCATCAATCATTAGATCACACTCACTGCGCTGTTGTCTCCGAGCATCATACGATATGCTCTGGGCTTTTTGGAATCTTTCTCGATCCTGACGTTCTTGCCTATGAGGCTGTCCTCCAGCCTGCTTCCGATGTTGAGGATGTGGCAATCCTCCAGGATAATGCTGTGCTCGATCTCGGAGTGGCATATCCTTGCTCGGTCATTGATGCTGGTATAGGGACCGATGAAGGAATTCTCGATGATGCAATCCTCACCGATAATCGCCGGCCCCCTGAGCGAGCTATTGACGATCTGGCTGCCTTTTCCGATGGAAACCCGGCCCGCGATCTCCGATGCAGAATCTACTTTTCCCATAATCTCAGGCTCAAGGCCGTCAAGTATCAGCCTGTTCGCCTCCAGCATGTCCTCGAGCTTGCCGGTATCTTTCCACCAACCCTTAATGACGTGGCTGTTCACGCGATACTCGTGGTCGATCAGATACTGAATGGCGTCGGTGATCTCGAGCTCGCCCCTCGCGGAGGGCTGTATGGCATCCACTGCCTCGAAGATCTTACTGTCAAACATATACACACCGACAAGTGCGAGATCCGTAGGCGGGTCTTTGGGCTTCTCTATTAACTTCACCGCCCGCCCGCCCTCAAGAACGGCCACACCAAACTCCTGGGGGTTGGGAACGTGGGCTAGAAGTATTTGCGAGTTGGCATCGGAGTTGCTGTATTCTTGAACAAGCTCCGATATTCCATCCTTTATCAGGTTATCGCCCAGGAACATGACGAACTGATCGTCGCCAAGGAAGCCACGGGAGACTTTCACGGCGTGGGCGAGGCCGAGAGGGGCTTCCTGCTGAATGTACGTGACCCTTACGCCCCATCGTTCTCCGCTTCCGACGGCAGTTCGGATTTCCTCGTGGGTGTCTCCAACAACTATCCCGATCTCGGTTATACCGGCGTTTCTGACGGCCTCTATCGCGTAAAAAAGTATAGGCTTATTAGCTACCGGGACGAGCTGCTTCGCGCCGGTGTGCGTGATAGGTCTGAGTCTGGTTCCTTTCCGCCGCTCAGAATAAGTGCTTTCATTCTCGCCTCCTGCGGGACGCAAGTATTGACCAGATTATACGTTTCCTCAATACACGTGTCAACGCGCTTCGGATTGTTGATTCAACAATTATCATCGGCGAACCAGCCGTCAGAATGTAGTATGTCTCCAATGCTGAAGTTGTTCCCTGAACGCCTTATTTATATGCATTCCGCTTTGTCCGGACGGCGCTTTGCGCTATAATCGTAGCAATCAAACCGGGTGGAGGGGGGAGAATGGCTGATCGAAGACCGATTATCGGGATAACTCTTGGTGATCCGGCGGGCATTGGTCCGGAAATAGTATTGGGCGCGCTGCAAAACGCGAGGATATACGAGCGTTGCGTGCCCGTGGTAGTAGGGAATGCCGACATCCTGCGAAGGTGCTGCACAAGCGCAGGGGTCGAAGCGCATCGAATTGAAACACTAACGTCGATTGCCGCCGCGAAAGGTGAATGCGGAACGATTGACGTCATACACGTCGAGCTTCCGGGCATGCTGGATATCAAGCCGGGTGCTGTGAGCCGTGAAGCGGGGTTGGCGTCAGATGCCTTTATCAAGCGTGCTTGTGAAATGGGCAGGGCAGGGGAGATCGATGCTATTTGCACTGCGCCTATCAATAAAGAGTCGCTGAGGCTTGCGAACGTTGAGCATATCGGCCACACTGAGATGCTGGCGGCATATCTGGACGCGGCAAACCCGCTAACCTTGTTTATGACGGAGAACATGCGCATTTTCTTCCTGTCCAGGCATCTGTCCCTCGCACACGCTATCAAGTTCATTAGCGAGGAGCGCGTTTTTGAGTTCATAACGCGAGTGCACGCCGCCATGACGGATTTCGGCTTCGTCGCCCTTCCATAGCCTTGGCAGCTCTGAACCCGCACGCAAGCGACGGCGGGCAGTTCGGCGATGAAGAAGCGCGCTACCTGATCCCGGCCGCCAGGCGCGCACGAAAGGCCGGAGTAAATGTCACCGACCCGGTTGGAGCGGACTCGGTATTCAACATGGCGCTTGAGGGAAAGTATGACTGTGTGATATCCCTCTACCATGACCAGGGTCACATCGCAGCAAAGACACGCGACTTCTACGGGACGGTCACGGCAACGCTTGGCTTACCCGTTCTACGCACATCTGTCGATCACGGAACTGCGTTGGACATAGCCTGGCAGGGGAAAGCGAATCCGGTCAGTATGAAGGCGGCGATTCTCGCGGCCGTAGATATGCTGGAGCGCGGCATGAGGACGTCCACGAAGAGCGGCAATCGCGATTAATGAGCCTGCTTGCGTTGACACACGAGTGCCGTTTTGGTATGATCATGTCGACACATCCCATGTGACGACGCCCGTTGTGGAGATTATCCCCAGCTTTAGCCCCTGACGTGGCATGCCCGTATGGAGGTCCGCGTGACTCAAGAAAACCCCGGTTCGGCGGAGGAACTGGTTCTTATCCTCGATTTTGGAGGACAGTACACACAGCTCATCGCAAGGCGCGTTCGTGAATGTCGTGTCTACTGCGAGATAGTGCCATTTGACAGGCCCCTGGCTGAGATTATCGCTCGGCGCCCCAAGGCACTAATACTCTCGGGTGGACCTGCGAGCGTTTATGAGGCGGGAGCGCCGAAAATTGACGAGGCTGTCTATGACTGCTCAATCCCCATACTAGGCATATGCTACGGTACACAGTTGATGGCATCCCAGATGGCCGGTAAGGTCATACCTGGAGAGAACAAGGAATACGGCAGAACAGAGCTGGAGGTTCTCGAACCGTCAGGGCTCTTCAGTGGTCTGGAGAAGGACCTCGTAGCCTGGATAAGTCACGGCGATTTGGTCGAGTCGGCGCCTGCAGGTTTCACCGTAACCGCAAGAACAAAAAATACCCCCGTTGCGGCTATGGAGAACAGGCAAAAGGGATTGTACGGCGTCCAGTTCCATCCTGAAGTTGTGCATACGCCCTGGGGAGCGGAGCTACTGCAGAATTTCCTCTACAGGGCATGTGGCTTGAGGGGACTTTGGACGTCCGCGTCTTTCATAGACACGACCGTTAAGGATATCAGGGATATCGTTGGTTCGGACAGCGTCGTGTGCGGCGTCAGTGGAGGAGTTGACTCGAGCTGCGTTGCCGCGCTGATTCACAAAGCAATTGGTGATCAGTTAACGTGTATTTTCGTTGACCACGGGTTGCTGCGGCTCAATGAGGCCGAGAAAGTTCGGCGCACTTTTGAAGACTATTTCAAAATGAACCTCATTTGTGTGGACGCCCAGGAGCGCTTTCTGAGCAGACTCGCGGGGGTTACTGATCCCGAGAAGAAACGAAAAATCATCGGAGAAGAGTTCGTGCGAGTCTTCGAGGAGCACGCTTCGAAGATAACGGGAGCCAGATATCTCGCGCAGGGCACCCTGTATCCCGACGTCATAGAGAGCGGCACAAAGAACGCTGCGGTCATTAAGTCGCACCATAATGTCGGCGGTCTGCCGGAAGATATGAACCTCAAGGTGCTGGAGCCTGTCCGTTTCCTGTTCAAGGACGAAGTGCGGGCTGTGGCCGCGGACCTGGGGCTGCCGGAGGATATGGTGTGGAGACACCCTTTTCCCGGTCCTGGTCTTGCTATACGCATTATCGGCGAAGTCACAAAGCCGAGGCTGGATACGCTGCGCTGCGCGGATGCGATCGTGATTGATGAGATCAAGCGCGCTGGGCTCTACCGCGACATCTGGCAAGCCCTGGCTGTGCTGGCTCCGGTAAGAAGCGTGGGTGTAATGGGCGACCAGCGGACCTATGCCGATACGGTCGTGGTGCGGGCCGTAACCAGTAAGGACGCGATGACCGCGGATTGGGCGCGGTTGCCGTACCGATCTGCTGGAACGAATAAGCAATCGCGTCATTAACGAAGTGGGCGGGGTGAACCGCGTGGTATATGACATCAGTTCAAAGCCGCCCGCGACTGTTGAATGGGAGTAAGATTTGCAGGCCCTCGGTGATGGAATTTGTGAGGTTCTTATCCCGCCGGACCTCCTGCATGCAAGAGTGACACAACTCGGCAAAGAAATTTCCGAGGACTATGAAGGAAAGCCGCTGCTGCTTGTTGGAATCCTAAAGGGCGCGGCGGTTTTCTTAGCCGACCTGATCCGCGCGATAGATTTGCCGATAGAATATGACTTCGTTGCCATCTCAAGCTACGGCGGTGGTGCGCAGTCCTCGGGCGTCGTTCGCATGGTTAAGGACCTGGACAGCGCCGTCGAGGGCCGTCATATTCTTATTGTTGAGGATATTGTAGATACCGGCTGGACGCTTCGCCTGAGTTACCTCACTGAGAATTTGCTCGCGCGAAAAGCCGCGAGCGTCAAGATATGCGCTCTACTCGACAAGCCCAGCCGCCGGCAGGTTAAGGTCGGCGTGGACTATGCCGGTTTCGTGATAGAGGACCGGTTCGTGGTAGGCTACGGTCTGGACTTGAATGGACTCTACCGGAATTTGCCGTTTATCGGGGTCCTGAAGCGCGAGAATTGTCCTCAGTGCTAGGCTGGTTTTTGTTTAGAGGCTGGACAAAACGCGGTATTAGATGTATAATAAAAGCGACGCATAGGAACAGAAGTCCCCATAAATGTGTACTGGATCTCGGTACATTCCATCGTCAGATATTCCAAACTCGTGAATTGAGCCGACTCGTGCACATGTACCGCGCGAGTGCCTGCACAGGACCTCGACAGCATTCCATATTACGCTTGAGGTCATTCCCTGAGAGGTGAGAAAAAGAGTGGAACCCTTAGAACTATCCGAACTTGAGAAAAAAACCCTGGAAGAGCTAAAGGAAATTGCCGATTCCCTGGAAATTGAGAACGGTTACTCCAAACGCCAGGACCTTGTGTTTAAGATTCTGAAAGCGTTTACCGAGAGGAGCGGCCTGATTTTCGACCAGGGGATCCTGGAAATCCTGCCGGACGGGTGGGGATTCCTTAGACACTCGAGCTTCTCACCTACAGCAAATGACGTGTATGTGTCTCAGTCGCAGATCAAGAGGTTTGGGCTGCGAACCGGGGACATCGTTTCCGGACAGATCAGACCTCCAAAAGATACCGAGAAATACTACAGCCTTTTGAGGGTGCAGGCCGTCAGCAATATGAACCCCGAAGCGGCTCGGTCGCGCAAGAACTTCGATGACCTGATTCCGATCTATCCGAACGAGCAGTTTGCTTTGGAGACAAAATCGGAGAACCACGCAGCCCGTGTTATCGACCTTGTCGCGCCGATTGGAAAAGGCCAGAGAGGACTCATAGTCGCGCCGCCAAAAGCCGGTAAGACCACTCTGCTTAAGACCATCGCAAACTCCATGACAACCAACTACCCGGATGTGGTTTTGATTGTGCTTCTGATAGACGAGCGACCTGAAGAAGTTACCGATATCCGGCGTTCTGTGGACGGCATGGTGGTGAGTTCCACGTTCGATGAGCTTCCGGAGAACCACATGCGGGTCGCGGATATGGTCCTCGAGATGAGCAAGAGGCTGGTGGAGTCGGGCAAGGACGTGGTGGTGCTGCTCGACAGCATAACACGCCTCTCACGCGCATCCAACCTCACGGTGAACCCCAGTGGCCGCACACTCTCCGGCGGTTTAGACCCGAGCGCGCTGTACCGGCCTAAAAGGTTCATCGGCGCTGCCCGGAATATAGAAGAGGGCGGCAGCCTTACGGTTATCGGCACCGCGCTTGTCGAGACTGGGAGTCGAATGGACGACGCAATCTTTGAGGAGTTCAAGGCGACAGGCAACATGGAGTTGGTTCTGGATCGAAGCCTTGCAGAGCGGAGAATATTCCCGGCAATCGATGTGAAGCGCTCGGGCACACGCCACGATGAGCTTCTCTACGATGAGGATACCCTCAAGCGAGTGTGGCAACTTCATCGCCTGCTTTCAGCACTTGATACAGCCGAGGCGGCTGAGCTGCTGCTTGACAGACTGAGACACACGAAAACCAACAAGGAATTCTTGCAGATAGTCGATAAGACTATTAAGAGCAGCGATCTCGATTAGCATGATAGACCTGCGGGTATGGAACCTAATGAGGTAGCGTATTCTAGAAAGGGAAATCAGTTGGCCGACGATTTCGAAATTTGAGGACGAGGACCGGCCCGAGGATCTGTTCCGACCTCCCTTCGGCGATAGTGAGGACGCTGGTACCGATAATCAGCCTCTTGAGGAAAAAGAGGTGAAAGTCGCCGGAGTGTTCGAACAGCACGAGCAGGGAAGCAATCAACCTTCCGCGTTTGTAGTGCTTCTAAGAGATTCCGCGGGTCGTTCGGTACCTATATGGATCGGCAGATTCGAGGCGATGGCTATTTCGCTGGCGCTTGAAGGCGCTACGGCAGACAGGCCGCTGCCATACGATATGTTCAACAACATCATCATAAAAATGGGCGGCACTGTTGAGCGTATATTGATTGATGACCTCTGGAACAACACCTACTACGCTAAGGTATCTATCGCATACAGCGGCAAAGTGATGGATGTAGACAGCCGGCCAAGCGATGCAATAGCAATGGGTTTGAGAGCAAAGGCGCCAATATACATGGCGGAAGCAGTATTAGACAAAGCGGCCGTAAAGGAAGAGTAGACAGCAGAAACTGCACTAATGCCTGCAGTAAACAAATGGTCTCGTTAACAACGGGTTAGCTGGCACGCTTCTCAAGCGTCTTTTCACTCATATCCCCGGATGTCAGCAGGTAATTCTCCAACGCATTGACAACCTCCTCGCTATAGTAAGTGCCCGCGTGCCGTTTGAGTTCATGAACTGCTTCTCTTGGAGTAAATCGGCTGCGATGCGCCCTCTCCGACGTCATGGCTTCATAAGCATCCACCACGGCGATTATCCTGGCGAGGTAGGGGATAGCCGGGCCATTCAGGCCATCGGGGTATCCTGTGCCGTCCAGTCGCTCGTGATGGTGGCGGATTATGGTGCTGACATACGCGAGTTCATCGATGGAGGCGACAATTTTGCTTCCGACTGCCGGATGTTCTCGCATTGCGAGCCACTCATCCTCGGTCAATGGCGACTGCTTGTTCAGCGCACTGTCAGGCAAGGCGATCTTCCCTATATCGTGAAGCTTTGCAGCGAGCTCAAGGGCACAGTAATCTTCACTTGAAATGCCGAGTTCGTCCGAGATAGCCAGAGCAAGTGCTGTGACGCGCTTGCTGTGCCCGGCAGTGTGCGGGTCTTTTGCATCGACAGCGGCAACCAATGCCTCAATCGCCTGCACGACAACATCGGTGTTCCTTTGGACCAGGCGCTGTCGCTCAAGGCGCCTGCCCTCGATATTGCGCTCAATGACCACGGGAAGTTCCGCGGGGTTAAAGGGCCTGAGAAGAATGTCCGATGCACCACGTCGTAATGCCTCACGGCTTTCCTCTACGGGAAGATCACTGGATATCAGCACGATCGGCATGTCCTGATGTATAGCTGTCAACTGAGAGAGACGTTTGATGTCGCCGTCCGGCAGAGCCTCTCTGCTGACAAGAGCGATATCCACGGTCTGCGTCTTCAGGAACTCCATGGCTTCGTCGGCGCTTTCCGAGACGAGGACAAAACAATTCTTTGAAGACAGCACCTGGGCGATCATTCCAGCCCTTTGTTCATCCGCACGTTCAACTACCAGGACTGTCTTCGCATGCTCATCAACATCCGGAGTATTCTCCTTGTCGGTCAGCGAACTGCTGCCCCATACGAACACCCGGTTCCGGCCCGTGATCTTGGCGTGGTAGAGAGCCCTGTCAGCCCGCTCGATGATCTCGCTGGGGGTGTCACCGTCGGCGGGAAACTCCGCGATTCCCATACTAACCGTAAGTGAACCCTTTGGGCACTGCTGATTGGCGACTGCTCGCCGGATACGATCGGCAATCTCCAGTCCGCTTTCCTTATTGACCCCCGGCAGGAGGAGCGCGAATTCCTCTCCGCCATATCTGCCCGCAAAGTCACCCTGCCGCAGCGCTGACGACATGGTTCTAGCGACCTGCCGCAGGGCGGCGTCTCCTTCCTGGTGGCCGTAAGTGTCATTGTACATCTTGAAGTGATCGACATCGACCATGACAAGACTGAAAACGCGTCCGGGTCCGCTGCGAGGCTTTCTACACATTTCACCCAGACGCTGCTGGAGAGAACGATGGTTTGCAAGACCGGTCAGGCCGTCCATCGTAGCTTGCACCGAGAGCTTCTGATTCGCACCAGCAAGGTCATTGAGCAAGTCCGCCGACTGCTCCATAGCCAGAACATACGAAATCGTTGAAGAAGCCAGGCCCGCGATCGCCTCGATCATCGCGCCGGTTTCCGCGGAACACTGCGCGTCGTCTCTGTAGAAAGCGACCAAAGCCCCGCTCGCGCCTACCTCCGATCTGATGGAACAGGCAGCGATGCTGGTGATTCCGTATTTACAGAACACCTTTTGAAACTTCTCGCCTAGCGAATCCTGGTTCAGTATGGTCAGTTGGATGGAAGCGTTATTCTCGCAGCCGGTGAACAAGCTGCCATATATATTCCAACATTCTGTCTCCAAGTCCTGACCGACCTCCGCGCTGCTCTCAGCCTCGACTCCTCCGATGCAGGGATCTATCGTAAACAGGGTCACTAACCTAGTGCCCAACGGAACCATACTGCCACTGACAATAGAACGCTTTACCTCCTGCAGGGACACCTGCGGACCCAGGTTGGAGAGAGAGCACGATATGTCTCTTATGTTCCTGAGATCCTGCTGGCGGAGAATTTGAGTTGTTCTGAAGGAGACGGTTGCGGCGGCGATGCTTGCCAGTGTCGCAAGGATCTTTTTTTCCTCACCTGATAACTGGGTTTGATGTGCGAACCCTAATACAAGCGCTCCATGCGTCCGATGAGAATTGATCAACGGCGCGAACAGAAATTGAGCGGTATTATCTGCTGTAAGGGACTGAAGAAGAGGCGGCGCCTCGCTTGATTCACATCTGTATGCCTGGCCCGAGGTCAGGCAGTGGAACGGTATCCCGCATATTTCATTGCAGGAGATCGAGCCAAGTTCCTGAGTGGTATTGGCGCCTCGTCCGGTGTCGGTCGCAATAACCCGAAGGTTTGTGCTCCTTTGGTCCATAACACATGCGATGGCCGATGTGCACTTCACGTGAGCGACAACCAGGTCGCATATCCGCGCCATTAGAGCGCTGATATCTGTCTCTTCGCTCAAGGCGCCTGCGAGTCGGTACACGGCCTCGAACCGATGGAGTGTGCGGTCGCGGCTTGCTCTATTCGCTGTGGATGCAGGTTTATACAATGATCGTTTAGTCATATAGAGAGGTTGCCAGCCGCTTGCCGGTCGACCAGCGACAAAATCAAGATATGCAAGGCATAGACGTATTATCGGTTGGTAATGGGCAAATATGAAGATGATTGCCTATGTGAGGCGCCGGGGCAATGGTGCCGGTTTTGGGACGGTTTCACATGAAATTCTAAAGTCGATGATCGTATCGCGGAAACACTAAGGTCAGTAGGGGCGCTCAGGGAAGCAGCCCTCGCCGAAACCCTCGGTGCAGGATTAGCGCAGTGCCATATTTGTCAATGGCGCTGCAGGATTCCCGAGGGTGGGGTGGGCCACTGCCGGACCGTAATCAATCATCAGGGGGTTCTCTACACAACAATATACGGAGTCATCTCATCGGCTGCAGCGGACCCAATAGAGAAAAAACCGGTGTTCCACTACAAACCTGGAAGCAGGTGCTTCTCAGTGGGAACCCTGGGCTGCAACTTCCGATGTGTTTTTTGCCAGAATTGGGAAATCGCATATTCCGAGGCGCTCAGTTCGGACGTTGTGTCGTGCAGGACAGGGATCACGCCTGAGAGTTTCGCGCGAATGGCCAGGGAAAGCGAGTGTGATGGCGTCGCGTGGACCTACAACGAGCCTTCGATATGGCTCAACTACACTCTCGACTGTGCAAGGCTGTGCAAGGAAAACGGGCTCTATACCGTGTATGTGACGAACGGTTATGCCACACCGGAGGCCCTGGACCTGATCGGGCCCTACCTCGAGGTCTACAGGCTGGACATCAAGAGCATGGAGGAAGAGTTCTACCGCAAGCTTGTCAAAGTGCCGTCATTCCAGGGAATACTGGATGTCGCAGTGCGCGCGAAGGTGGAGTGGGGGATGCATGTCGAATGTGTGACCAACATAATCCCGGGCTGGAATGACTCCGAGCACAACCTCAAGGAAACCGCTCGCTGGATAGCTGAAAACCTCGGGGAACTCACGCCGTGGCACGTGACGAGGTTCTTTCCGTTTGGAAAACTCTCGGATCTGGCGCCGACGCCCCCGGAAACGCTGGAGAAAGCCGTCCGTATCGGCAAGGAAGCGGGGCTGAAGTTCGTCTACCTCGGAAACATGGTGACCGGGACCGGAGAGAACACATACTGCCCCAAGTGCGGAAACATGGCTGTTGAGAGACTGGGATACCAAACGCGCGTTACGGGACTGGACGAGTCCGGGCGCTGCTGCGTGGATAATGAGGATTTGAATATCAAACTGTGATCTCGGCTTGTATTGCCCTTCAATCAGAGCTATGATATCATTACTGTGGCATGTATCGTCATGGAGGACAATGAAGTGGTACGCACGATAATTCAGCGTATCGGCGGTTGCTACGTGGCGGCGAATGCTCGAGCAGGAGGAGTTGCTCTACGCGTCGAGCTACGTGGTGACTGAGACCGTCGCGCTTCTTCTTAACAGATTGGGAACGAATGTCGTTCGCCGGTTCATGGATGACAATCTGCCCGCTGTCGAAGTTGTCTGGATAGATCAGCCTATGCACAAAGCAGCGTTGACTGCAATGCTGGCCACTCCAGGCAGACGTGGTCCGAGTCTGACCGACTGCGCAAACATGGAAGTGATGCGGCATCTCAAATGTGATACTATCTTTGCTTACGATCGCCGTTTTGAGGGCCGCGGGTTTAACGTGATCGGGTGAAAGAGCTTGGGGCCAATTGTCAGGAGCCATAGGCATTTGAAAGACCGGGCTGGCTGGTTAACATAACATATATTATCGCGCGTTGCGGTTTAAGGCAGTAGGTGGCGGGCCAGCATGTGCCCACCACCCAGTTTAGCTCATGACTCAACAAGTTACGCAGCGGATTTGCGAAGAAGATCGATCGCTTCGTCGAGCTTCTTTACCGTCTGGCGCGCCTTGTCCACAACTTCGTTGACGTCGTGTGTTGCCGGCTCGTGGTTGCGAGACATAAGCACGGCTGCCGTTATCGCTACAGCGGACATTCCGACAACTGCGCCAAGGATAATGGCAAGTGATTTCCTGTCAGTCACAGATCCTCTCCTTGAAGTGTATTCTGTGTGCGATCAGAGGTTAATGTCGTATCTCTTATCGCCGCCTGGTCCACCATCCATGGAATCGAAAATCCTCTTTACGAAAGACAGGAGTTCCATGGGGTTGAACGGCTTGGTAAGATAACAATCTACCCCTGACTGCCATCCCTTAAATACATCGGCATCCTGGGCTTTTGCGGTTAACATAATTACAGGAATATCTCTTGTGGATGGGTTTCTCCGCAAATTCTGCAGGACTTCAAACCCGTCCATGTAAGGCATCATAACGTCCAGCACCACGAGATCCGGGTTCTCGTCCTCAACCTTCTGCAGCGCTTCCTTGCCGTCGCTTGCAGTCACGACAGTATATCCCGCTCGTTCGAGGTTCACCTGAACAAGTCGGACTATGTGTTTTTCATCATCACAGGCTAGAATCTTTCTCGGCACTCCGGAGCCTCCTCATTACAATTCATCGACTCAAGTATAACACCGGGGGTAACCCACAGTCAAACGAGCTGAGCGTTTGACTCCCCTACCCTTGCTATTGATTATGACTTGGGCACCGGCGCGGATTGTTCCCTGGTATCTTTACCAGCAATTCGCCTCATCACACTATGCTTGCGGCCGTATGCGGCATAGATTACCAGCCCGATGCCCATCCAGCCAAACAATCGCCACCAGTTCTCCGCGGGAAGAGAAAACATCAGAAGTAAGCAGAACAGTATACCAAGAATTGGGACCGCAGGCACAAGCGGACATCGGAATGGCCGTTTGGCGTGGGGATAAGTGCGGCGCATAATGATTACAGCCGTGCAAACGATCACAAATGCAAACAGCGTCCCAATATTGACCAACTCCGCCAAAACTCTGAGCGGAATCGTAGCAGCCAGGCAGGCGACCACTATGCCAGTCAAAATGGTCGTCTTCCACGGCGTTGGGAACTTCTTGCAGTGAACCGCCCCAAAGAACCCATTCGGCACCAGACCGTCGCGCGCCATCGCGAGCATCACACGGGCTTGACTGAGCATCAGAACAAGCAGCACAGAGGTGATTCCCGCAACCGCGCCGATGGCTATTATCATTAGACCAGGGCAGACCAACCTGTGCAAAGGCGTTCGATACCGGCGCATCTATACTGAGCTTGTTAATACGGGACCATACCCGTAAGCACCGCGGTCACGGCAATGTACAGCACCATTAAATTGCCAGCGAAACAATGATTCCAATGGGAACGTCTCGCTGTGGATTACGTGCTTCCTGGGCATGTGTAAGACCGAATCGAAGCCGATGTAGGCGAAAAAGATCGTCGCAGCACCCGCGAACATTCCCAACGGCTCGCCGTTCGCCCCGGTCTTTCCGAGCAGTGTTTTGCCGAAAAGACTGAGACCCCAATAGCCGTAAGGCGCGAACGGATGCCAATTCTTCGGATCTACATAAAACGCCCCAACGACAATTACGAACACCACGATCGCAACCTTCAGCATCACAATCGCCGAGTTGAAGCCCGCGCTTTCTCGAATACCTATCACCAGAATTATCGTAATCAACAGTGTTACTATTATGGCGGGAAGGTCCACCGCTGATCCGGTCGGCATCAGGTGCTTCGATACAAGGTTGAAATCGAACGGCGCATTGGCAAGCAGCTTCGGTAAATGCGCATGGAATATACCGATCAAGTCCTGGAAATACTTAGACCATCCGTGCGCGACGGTGGCCGAGGCGACTGTATACTCAAGGACGAGGTCCCATCCTATTATCCACGCAAAAAGCTCACCAAGAGTGGCGTACGCATAAGTGAAAGCGGATCCGGCAACCGGAGCCATCGACGCGAACTCAGCATAACACAGCGCGGCGAATATGCACGCTAAGCCGGCCAGCGCATATGATAGTGTCAACGCGGGTCCGGCCTTGTCGTGGGCGGCGATACCCGTCAATACGAATATGCCCGTGCCTATGACACATCCTACGCCAAGACTCGTAAGAGCCACCGGCCCCAATACGCGGCGCAGACGGTTCTCGCCTTCCATTTCTTCCAGCAGCAAGCTCAGCGGTTTAGTAGCAAATAACTTCTTCATCTGTTGAACCTTTAATTGCCGGCAGCTTTCTCCGGGACCCTAAATCCGACGAGCATCTCACTTACCCGGAAAAGTGTCCCTATGGGATGGTCAGCACCCAACTCCTCAAGATACGACTGCATTACGAGTTGCGCCAGAAGACAGCAAATAGTGGACTCCGCCCCCTGGTTCAGGTTTGGCCCATCCGGCCCCAGGGCATCGAAGCAGCCTCCCGTCACGGGATCGTAGAGCCACTCACCTACGGAGTTGTGACCGAAGTACCAATCGAAACAAACCTTGGCAAGGTCCAGGTCTTCCCTTTTTGAGGTAGCGTCATAGCCCGCAAGGTACAAACATGTGAGCCAGTGGATCAACGGGCTGCTGGTCATACCACGCGCGCTCCTGTCCCTTTATATACCAGCCATTACAGCCGATGGGATAAAGCATACCGTCCACGATGCACACTGAGGTAAGGAAGTCCAGACTTTCGGTGGCAACGTTAGGTACTCCTTAATGCCAACTTCCTGATATGCCATGAACAGCGACCTCGGCAGCATTCCATTGGAATACGTAAGCACCGACTCAAACCACGCCCAATCCCGCTTGGCGGTCAGTCGATATTCGGCGCACAAGGAGTCCGCAACATCTCTCAGCGCCGTACGAACATCCAGACTATCCGGCAGATACTGCAAATAATAGTAGCAGCCCATCACCATATATGCTCTGGCTCGCAGGCTCTGCATAAGCGGCACCCATCTGAATGCTCGATCGAACAATTGCTTGGCGACTTTCTTAATGTTCGGGTGCAGCTCCCCGCGCAGCGCGTACCCGCACGCCCACATCACTCTTCCGAAGCAATCGTCGCTTCCCTGGTCATCGAGCCACACCTGATCAAACGCCATAAAGTTGTGGAATCGCCCCGAGGGCGTCTGCGCATAGTGTACAAAGCTCAGAAACTTGTTGACAAGTTGAAGCGTCTGACGAGAACCGGTACACTTGCGAATTCCATGATCGCAGCGATAAGTGCGCGTATGTTGTCGTCCGTGGTGTAACCGGTCCTGCGGTTCGGGATCGAGAAAATGGCGTGTTGAATGACCCCTGTTGAGTCCGTAAGTGTTTCCAAGTGCTCAAAAACGATTGGTGGATAGACGGCTGGTTCTCTCTTGATCATGCCCTTGTTTGCACCTTCTGAGCTTGTTGTCGACCCACGAGCACCCTGTGAAAGAGGTCCAGGTAGTCGACCGCCACATTAAACCACGCTGCTCGTCTACCATAGTGATATGCGGCAGTTTCCAGGCTTTCTTTGGTTTCTTTCTCGTCAAGAATCTTAATTACCGCGTCTGCTATGCTCTCCGGCGATTCGAAGTCCACCAGCACTCCTCTTCCGTCGCTGAGCACTTCTTCCGCATACAGGTAAGGTGTATCACAATCGCCTTGCCACAGCCAAGGGCGTAAGCGAGCGTTCCGCTGACGATCTGGTCCTTGTTCAAATACGGGGTCACATACACATCAGTTGCGCATAAGTACCTGACCAGCTCATTCAGCGCAAGAAATCGATTGTTGAACCTGACCTGTTCTTCAACTCCGAGTTCGTTGATCGTATCGGTCAGCATGTTGCGATATGATTCGCCCTCGTGCTTCCTGACGCCGGGATGCGTCTCACCCAGAACCAGGTAAACCACATTGGGGTGCTTTTCACGTATCTTCGGCATTGCCCGGATCACATGCTCTATCCCCTTGCCTCGATTGATCAGGCCGAAAGTTGAGAGTATTGATTTGTCCGAGATACCAAGAGATCTTTTTACAGCGGCCGCGGACACTCTGTGAACATTGGGCACGCCGTGCGGGATGATGGTCGCCTTCTTTGGATCAACGCCATACACGTCGAGGAGTATCCTGCGTCCGGTCTTGACCATCACAATAAGCGCGTCGCACATCCTTCCCATTTCCTGGATGATCTTTTTTGGTTCGGGCTCGGATTCTGCAGCACCGTGTGAAGAGTGGCTACCGCAGGCTTCTTCAGGGCAGCCAGCAGGTCAAGCAGATATTCACCATCATCGCCTCCGTATATGCCGTATTCGTGCTGAACGCTTACCACATCGATGGAGGACTCATTCAGAAACTTCGCAGCGCTGAGTACGATTGCCGGTCTTCCTTCAGTAACTGGAACCGCACGATTCTTTCGTATGGTTCGATCTCGTGCTCTCGCTTGACCGCGACGACCGTTGGTTTGGAAAATGGAGTATATTTTGCGACAGATGAGACAACATCTTTCGTAAACGTGGCAATACCGCACTCACTTGGCGGATAGGTCGCTATATATGCTGGTTCGATTTTGTTCATCGATTCCCCGGAGGAATCCGAACAGCTTGATGTCCTCGCTCTTCAGCCAACGCACTTCGTCACGCAGTGCAAACTCTTCTGGAACAGCAACCTCCGCCGGCTGATGTTTTTCTTCTTTATTTGTCATAGTGTGCATTGATACCCCGACAAGTAATCGAGGCCGCCCTCCTCTATCCTACCGCTTTGAACTGCCCTCAGAACGTATAGCGTTTGCGGCGTCTTCTTCCATGTCGTAAAGAGGGAACACCTTTTCCAATCCCGTGATCTCAAACACTTTCCGGACCTGGGGCTGGCTGCACACCACGAGTATTCGCCCGTTTCGCTCGCTGGCGCGCTTCAGTCCGCCGACCAGGGCACCCAAACCGGAGCTGTCTATGTATTCAACGGCCGCCATGCTGACTATCAGGCTGGCGCCCCCTGACTCAATTGTCTCGATCATTATTTCTCTAAAACGCGCAGAGGTGTAGGCGTCGACCTCCCCGGACAAGTCAATTACAGGGATCGTGCCGTTCTTGCGAATGGTAATCTTCAGATCCATCTCCATTAGATTGCTACTCCTTCCCGGGCAGGCTACCGCCTGTATGCCCAAGCACCCCGTGGAATACTTCGCGTGAAACACCTGCTAACAGCTTCTACGTCCTTACCCTGAACTCCTTCAAAGCCACTTGGGTCACACGCAGGTGGCGTCATATTTCTTGCAACGCGATTTGGTGGGATAACCCTCGCCATCGGAGGAAGCATCTCGGTTCTTATTCCTCCCCGCTCAAAAAGAGCCAAACATCTAAGCTCTTCCAAACAGCCACGCGTGAAGCCGAACGCTAACACACGCCCCCTGGTCACGTCGAACTGCAGGAGGAGTTCTTTGCAACTCCCACGCATATATGAATTATAGGAGATTTGTGTATGATGATGGTGCGGCTGGAGTGGTGGTTGTGTGTTTGATCTGTGAAGTGGTTGTGCACTGGAACCTGAGTGACTCTGCATGGGCTTCCTGTAGAAGGACTGGGAACGTGCTCTGAGCCACACTGATGGAGCAAGTCGGTTGTGGAGTGGGTGGTGGAAGGGGCATTGTCGGGCGAGGTGATGATCCACCACACTCGGCAGTGTGCGTTGGATGGATTGACAGTGAAGGCTGATTTACACAGCAACATTGATTGATCCTTTCATCCAATAAACTCCACACAGTGCTAGAAAAACTAAACACGGAGCAGTTGGGTGTCGCGGTGATGCAGATCTGGAGCAGTTGGTGAGCCAGATGATGTTTTGTAAACATGCATGACTTTATATGAACTTCAAAGCACAGGCGAGATCTTGTTCTTCGATAACAGGAGTATCCTGTGATCCAGCAAACTCACTTCCACCTTTGTGCACACACAGAAATCTTGTGACGTGCCAGTTGGGGCGAGGAGTGGGTTGCAGCAAGGGCAACTATCACCGTAAGAGGCCCCAAGATGGATGCACAGCAGTCTCCTCCTCTCCCAACTTGGGGGGGCCTGCATGGGGTGGCTCAACTGCCGGAGGTCGTGCCCACAGAAGCAGGTATTGCTTACGGGGCCGTGGACGGTCTCCAACTCCACTTCAGGGATTGTGCTGTCCCACTCACCATGGTGCGGGCCGCCGTCTGGGCATGCAGCCGCACCTCCATGTTGCGGTGGAAGCCGCCGGCCGGCTGCTGCTGCTGGCGCGAGGCTCCTCTTCAGATGGCGGTGAACTCCTCCTCGACTTCCACAAAGACCAATGCTTCACGATGTTCGCGCTGCGTCCAGACTGAAACTGCACGAGTTCACGACCAATCTTATCATTTTATCGATTTCATCCTCCATCCCAGCAATTGCAGCTCCATGCGGCATCCCAGCAGTTGGCGAGGGCAATAGCTCAGTGCGCTGCTGTCTGCAAAAACAGCAGTCACTTGCTGAAACCCTGTGGAGAACTGCATCCACAATGCTGATGGTCTCTGTTCTGGAGAAGGGCATGCAATGAACTCTCAAGATGAAGCTATCAGTCTGGATATGAAGGAGGCGGATGGGCAAGGTGCTGCTCCGAAAGCCGCGGCACGTGCTGCGAGCTTCGACCACGTTCACCGTCTGCAATCAGTAATCTTCTAAAGGAGACGTTCCTTGGCGAATGGCGGAGATGCCGTTGTAGCCGC
>CAVZJH010000088.1:0-10309 GCA_963775535.1 uncultured bacterium
GTTGGCTCGTTGGCGGTGAAGACTCCCGCGTGGCTTTCCACTAATCCCTGTCCGTCTCATGCCATCTAGGCTGCCCAGACGCCTGTTCCAAAACATCGGCCTCGACCGGAAGGGACTGGGCCGACCAGCGCCGACATCGATTTCCGCTGGGGCGGTCCAGCCTCGGGGCGAACGGCACACTCCTCGTCGTCGGCATCTCTGTTAACCTGATCGAAGCGCTGCCCCTTCAACTGATGCATGGGTACGAACCGGATCCGGGCCTGGGCGTCCGGAACACCAACTGACTTCTACGACACGCCGCCCGCTCCCCGCGGAAATTGAACTGGCGTCCGTCCAATGATCGAGAAATACCCTCTGGCGAAAGCCGCTGAAGGTTACGATCGCATGTCGAGCGAGAAAGCGCAATTCCGCGTCGTCCTGACGATGTGAGCTGGGCATGCGCTTCGACAATCGCTACTGCTGGATCGTGTATTTCAGCAACGACCGGATCGTGCGCGTTCGCGCCGACCTCGACTCGGCGATGGTCACCCGTCTGTTCGAGGAGAATCGGATCTAGCCGGTGGAGCGCCCAAGTATAATCCGCGCCCCTCCGGCGCCGCAACTTTGTTGAGGCGGCGGCGTGTCCCTCTGGGGCGCTTGCGGCAGGGGTGCAAATGGGGGATAATGAACTGCTGAGCGGTCAATGAGGCGGCAGGGCATCGTATTTCCCGAATGACTACATCTAAGCACAAAAGAAGAGAGGCGATCGAGGGCTATCTCTGCATAATGCCCTGGCTGATCGGGTTCCTTTGCCTGACTCTGGGGCCGGTCGTGTTCTCGCTGGTCATGAGTTTGTGCCGGTGGGATATGATCAATCCTCCAAAGCTGGTTGGCTTCGAGAACTATGCCACGATTCTCACGGACGATTTCCGATTCAGACAATCATTAAGAGTGACGGCGATTTATGCCGCGTGCGCGGTGCCGCTGGGGATGGTGTGCTCGCTCGCGCTTGCGATGCTCCTCAATTTGAATGTCCGGGGGATGCGCGTTTTTCGGTCGAATCTTCTATATTCCCGCGATACTGCCGGGAGTAGCGGTGGCAATGGTCTGGATGACCGTCTTCAAGCCCCACGGCGGCGTATTGAACGGCATGCTCAGTTGGGTTGGAATCGCGCCGATACCGTGGCTTGTGAGCACCGATTGGGCGCTCAAGTCGTTCATCATAATGAGCCTGTGGGGAGTCGGCGGCGGGATGCTCATCTATCTTGCCGGGCTTCAGGGGGTCCCGACACAGCTCTATGAGGCTGCCGAGATCGACGGCGCCGGGTGGTGGACCAGGTTCCGGCACGTCACGCTGCCCATGATCTCGCCTACGCTGTTCTTCAACCTGATCATGGGGATTATCGGCAGCTTCCAGGTGTTTACGAGCTCATTCATTATGACCCAGGGAGGACCGGCGAACTCCACACTTTTCTACGTGCTCTATCTCTATCAGAAAGCGTTCAAGTATCTGCAGATGGGCTACGCGTGCGCTCTGGCCTGGATTCTGTTCGTGGTTATACTGGCGCTGACGCTGGTCGTGTTCAAAACATCGGCCCGGTGGGTCTACTACGAAGCGGAGATCAGGAGATGAGTGTGCAGGGCAAAAGATCGAAGCCCCGCGCTAAGCTCTGGCGCGCTGCCGCGTACGGAGCGCTTGTGCTCGGCTCGATGGTCTCGCTGATACCGTTTTTGTGGATGCTTCTGTCCTCGTTCAAAGACCCGGGCATGGTGTTTGCGGACCCGCCGCAGTGGTGGCCCCGGCCCTGGCTGTGGGACAACTACTCCAAGGCGCTCACCGTGATGCCGTTCGGGCTTTACACCTGGAACACGATCAAGATTACAGCGACGTGTATGATCGGCCAGATTCTTTCGTGTTCGCTGGTCGCGTTCGGCTTCGCGAGGATGCGCTTTCCGGGGAGAAACCCGCTCTTCTTCGTCCTCCTGGCCACGATGATGCTCCCCGCGCAGGTGACCATGATCCCCGTCTTTAAGATATTCGCGAGCCTGGGCTGGTATGACACGTTCCTGCCGCTCACGGTGCCCGCGTTCTTCGGCGCGCCGTTCTTCATATTTCTGCTCAGGCAGTATTTCATGACCGTGCCGCTTGAAATGGACGAGGCAGCGAGAATCGACGGCGCAAGCACTTGGCAGGTGTATTGGAAGGTTCTGCTCCCGCAGGTCAAGCCCGCGCTGGCAACCATCGCTATATTTTCTTTCACCGCAAACTGGAACGACTTTCTCGGCCCGCTGATCTATCTGAGTTCCCCGGCCAAACGCACCCTTGCCCTGGGGCTTTACGCTTTTCAAGGTCAATACTCAACGGACTGGCACTATCTGATGGCCGCGTTAACCGTGGTAATGCTTCCGCTGCTGATCCTGTTCTTTGCCGGGCAGAAGTATTTTATCCAGGGCGTGGTGATATCCGGAGTGAAGGGATAAGGCGTTTGCGTACGATGATCACACTTTATACCTGACCCCTCTCCACCGGTGGCCTCATCTAACTCGAAACGGCCTGATCGACTTCTTCAAAGATGCTGGACATAATATCGTTGATGCTGCCGGACTGGTTTTGCTGGCCCGACTGGCTGTTCATCATATCGACCAGCGATATCTGCCCCTGCTGCGCATACTGCTGCAGAGCTGCCTGCGTTCCTGTTGCGTTTCCTGAGGCTCCCGGCGGCATGAGTTGAGAAATGTCTCCACCGTTTGCCACGTTCTGGAACTTATCGGCCAGCTCCGAGAGCTTTTTCGCTCCGGCGCTGTCCCCCATCTCCTGGGCCGCCGTCTTCAGTTTGTTGGCGATGTCGGTGCAGACCTGCTTGAACTTCTCCGGGTCGGTATTCTTCAACTGCTGAAGCATGTTGAAGAACTCCGAGGGTTTAGAGATGTCGCTGGAGTCTGTCGTGTCGAGACTGACGCTCTGCAGTTCGATTGTCAACGTGCTGTCGGTCGATGTAACGTTGTTGGCACTGGACGTTCCTCCGTACGGGTCGTAGAGACTCATCAAGGAACTATCGTTGTTGATACCTGTTACGCTCACAGATTTTTCCTCCCGCTGCTCACCCGTTTTATTCACAAGACCATTCACTGCAGGCTCTAGCGTGTGTGGTAAATGCCATCTCATCGTGAATATTGCGGGTTGGTCTATATATACTTGCCCGCAGACAGTATTCAGACATGCCACTTATCGACTAAGCTCATGTGGAACCTTAGACAATTTCTCTCGTCAATTATTAGGGAGCATTGACGAACCGACTTCCACGTGGTATAGTTGCATTAGGCAACTATTGACTGAGGCCACTATATTTAAGGCCACGGCCCCGGCAGGGGTCCGGAACCTTTTTCCTGCGAATCGGATCAGTAGTTTGCCACGAAATGAATGAAAAAGCCTTCGGCTATTTTCAAGGGAGGGCACAAATTATGGATGATGAGTTGGTGCGTCAATGCGCGGGGACCGTGCTGGACACGTTCCACATGATGATGCGCGCGCTCGGACCCGAAGCCCGCAAGCGCTCGCCGTCGGAACTATCTTTTCAGCAGTTCCGAGCGATGAAGACCATAGAACACAACACGGGCGCATCTTTGTCCCTGGTGTCTGAGCATTTGGGAACGACTTTGTCTGCTGCTTCCAAGCTGGTTGATGGTCTTGTGGAGCGGGGTTACATCCGCCGGGAGACCGCGGCGGATGACAGGCGCAGGCTGATTCTGGCGCTTTCGGATGCCGGAGAAAAGATGCTGGAGTCGGTTCATATGGAATTGTTATCGTGTCTTGCGAATAGACTGGCGGCGCTTTCGCTGGGGGAACGCTCGATGTTGAGTCTGGCCATGGACCTGCTGCGCTCGACCCTTGCTCCGACGCAATCGACGTAACGAGTGCAGCGCTCATCCCGGCAGCATCCAGAGTGTCTATTCTTCTGGCCGGAGAATAACACGGCGATTCAAGCCACGTTTGTTATACGCTATTATTTGACGGAGGGCATTACATTGCGACGTAAGCGAATCTTATTTCTAGCTGCGCTGGTGAGCCAGTGTGGCAGCGCTTGGGCGGCTGGCGGAGTGACTCCCATTCCCGCTTCCAAGGTGCCGCCGCCGTGTGCGGTAGTGATGTCGCGGGGCGCGAAAATCCGGAAGCCTGAACTGGTGCCGGCCAACAAGGTTCTGACGGTCGACGATTGCATCTGTCTGGCTCTTCAAAACCAACCGACGTTGCGCGAGGCTCAGGCCCAGCTTGAGATTTCCGCGGGCGCTGTGAGCGTGTCGGGCTCGGCTCTCAGGCCGAGCGTGAACTTCGATGCGTCGGAGGCTCTCGCGGGAAGCTCGGGCAGGAACAGCCTGACTAACAACGGAAGCGTGAGCCAGCTATTATACGACTTCGGAAAATCGCGGTCGCTGCTGACGGGGACGGAGCAGACCCAGTTGTCGGATTATTACTCGCTGATGGCGACGTCGAACAGCGTCGCAAATACCGTAAAACAGGATTATTATGCGCTCCTCAAGTCCAACAGGCTTGTCGAGGTCTATAAGGAGAATCTTAAAGACCAGAACGACCACGTCTCACAGGCGCAGGCGTTACTTACGGCAGGCACAGGTCCCAGAGCTGATGTTTTGACCGCGCAAGCCAATGCGGCATCGGCTTCGGTGGACTTGATCAACGCTCAGAACACAACGGACCAGGCGCTGGTAACACTTAATGCAGCGATGGGCGTAGATATCAGGAGCCAGACAAGAATCGCAGAATACGCCGAGCCGGAGATTTTGGTGCCGCCCCTGGATGATGCTGTCGTGCAGGGGATCAAGAACCGCCCGGAAGTGGCTGAGTCGGTGGAAGTGGTGAACTCCGACATTTCTGCATTGAAGGCGGCCAACACGGGCAACGATCCGGCGTTTTTTGGCGTGGGCAGTGGTGAGCAGGTTGTCAACGGGTCAACGCTCGGCAATGGTTGGCAACTCGCTCTGAACCTGCAGTGGACGCCCTTTGATTTCGGACAGGTAAGCGGGCAGGTTGCCGAAGCCGCGGGCCAGCTAATGCTGGCGGAAGAAGAGCTTTATGCAACCAGGCAATCAGTCAGCCAGGATGTCGCGTCGGCCAGGCTGAATCTTATCGCTGCCAAGGCGGCGTTATCCATGTCACAAGCCGAAGTGGCGAGCGCCCAGGAGAACTTGGACGTGGCGACCGGACGTTACGAAGCCGGGGTTGGAATATTCTTGCAAGTGACCGATGCACAGGCGAGCTTGCTAAAAGCTCAAGTCGATGAAACCACCGCGCAGTATGGACTTAGCACTGCAATTGCCCAGTTGGAATATGCGGTCGGTGCTCCTCTAGTGAAAGGAATGAACAAGTGATGGTAAACCCGAAGAGTGGGCCGGATGGCGCCGTTAAGATTCGGCAGGCAAAAATGAGAAGGCGGCGGATAGTAAGTGTAATCGTGATTATTGTTGTCGTGGCGGCGGCAGCCTATTTCATCACAGGAAAGATGCACAAAAAGGGCGCTGATCTAGGCAATCTGGTGCTTGCGAAGGTCGAGCGATCGACCATAACGCAGACGATTTCAGCGACGGGCTCCGTTACCCCGCAAACCGGTTTTGGTGTTAATATCGGTTCTCAGTTAACGGGCCGGATCAAGCGGCTGGATGCTGATCTGGGCTCCGTGGTGAAGGCAAACCAGGTAATCGCAGAACTCGATCTGCCGGATGTAGACGCCCAGTATGATGGGGCCGTGGCCAGCCTGGCGTCCGCCAAGCAGAAGCTCTATGAGCAGGAGAGCGGCATGGGACTTCAGGAGACAACGGTTCTCACCGACCTTGCCACAAAACGAGCCGATCTGGACACGGCGCAAAGGAATCTTAAGCAGGCCAGATCCGATGCCGATCTCCAGGTTAAAACGGCAGAAGCTGCTATCAGGCAGGCGAAAGCCAATGCTACCAATGCCCAGAAGTATCTCAACAGGGAGCGCCAGCTCCTGGATAAGGGCTATGTGGCGCAGCAGGATGTCGACAACCAGCAGGCGCAGTACCAGGTCTACGTTGCTCAGCTCGATACCGCCCAGCAGTCACTTGCACTCACGCAGACTCAGACAGCCACAGCCGTCAAGAATGCGCAAAACAATCTAAACGATGCCGAGCAGGCGCTGACGATGTCAACGGCGAATAAAGTCAATGACCAGATCAAGGCGCAAGAAATCGCCGATGCGAAGGCGGCGGTAAGGCAGTCAGCGGCGCAGGTCGGGCAAGAAAAAGCAGAGGTCGATAAGACCTCGATCCGCACGCCGATTGCGGGCACGGTCGTCGCGCTCGACGTGCAGCAGGGTGAAACCATCGCCGCCGGGCTATCAGCACCGACACTCATTCGCGTTGTAAACCTCCAGAAATTGCAGGTGGATGTCTATGTGGACGAGAGCGACATCGGCTCTGTGAGACTTGGACAGCAAGCCACGATAACGGTCGATGCGTATCCGAACCACGTTTTCCGCGGGCACGTCACAAAAGTAGCTTCCGGCGCAACGATGCAGGGCAACGTGGTTACTTACGATACTACAATTGCAGTCGAGAACCCGCAGAACCTCCTGCGGCCGGACATGACGGCGACCGCGAAGATACTCGTCGGCAGTCACGACGATGTCCTGACTGTGCCGATAGAAGCGGTCAAGTTCGGAAAACGCGGCCAGAGCGTCATTGTGTTTAACCATGGCAAAGCAATGCCTCGTCCAGTTATGGTTGGAGTATCCGACGACACGCACACCGAAATCCTGCGGGGTCTCAAAGTGGGCCAGACGATGGTCCTGGCTGGTTACGAGGATAATGGACCGTCCGTTACAATGTCACCATTCGGACCGATGGCGCGCACAGGCGGCGGCAGCGGCGGTGGAGGCGGTGGCCGTGGCGGCGGCGGCCGGTAACTATTCGGAGAGGACATTGTGGATGGTCGTTTTCAGATCGGGAGCAGAGGACCTTATTCGCTATCTCTGCCATTTCTTTAGAAAGTGATCTTACTATGCTTATCGAAGCTAGAAAACTAACGAAAGTCTATCACATAGGCGATACCACGCTGGCTGCGCTGCGCGGTGTGGACTTCGATGTGGATCGCGGGGAGTTTGTCGCTATAATGGGACCCTCCGGCTCCGGCAAGTCCACGCTGATGCACATACTCGGGTGTTTAGACTCCCCGAGCGGCGGTTCATACGTGCTGGACGGCGTTGAGGTGGCAGCCCTTGACGACATCGAACTGGCGCGGGTCAGAAACAGCAAGATCGGGTTTGTTTTCCAGGCCTATAACCTGCTCTCAAGGGCCACGGCACTGGAAAACGTGCAGCTTCCTCTTGATTTACAGCCATACCAAATACAACATGGGAGACATGGCTGTCGAGGCTTTGGAGCGGGTCGGCTTAGGAGATCGAATGCATCACAGGCCGAACCAACTCTCGGGAGGCCAGCAGCAGAGGGTGGCCATCGCACGGGCTCTGGTGAACAATCCGGAGATGATCCTGGCGGACGAACCCACCGGCAACCTGGCGACCCGGCAGGGCGAGGAAATCCTGCAGATCTTTCAGGAACTCAATGCAGCGGGCATTACCGTAGTTGTGGTAACGCACGAGCCGGATGTAGGCCAGCATGCCAAGCGCATCATTCACGTTCGAGACGGCCACATATTCGACGACAATCCGGTAGCCATGCCTGTTATGGCAACGGATGTCCTGCTAACGCTGCCGGAGGAAGACTATGGAAGTATTTGAAAGCTTCAAAATAGCTGTGAGGAGTCTCGGTAGCAATAAGATCCGCACGGGACTGACAATGCTGGGAATGGTGATCGGGGTCGGAGCGGTGATCGCAATGCTGGCGATAGGACAAGGCGCCTCGAACCGCATTGCCGACAGTATGAACTCCATGGGCACCAACCTGTTGAATATTATGCCCGGCAACCCGCGTCTGCGAGGCGGAGGTGGAGGCGCCGGCCAGGCGATCACCACGCTCACCGTGGACGATGCTGATGCGATCTCGCACAACCTCAATACCTCCGTTTCCATGGTTGCGCCGACCGCTCGCGGCAGTGCAACTCTGAAGATGGGCAACCAGAACACGCAGACAAGCCTGATCGGCACGGTGTCGGCATATGAACCCATAAACAATGCCACGGTCAGGGCCGGACGGTTCATCAACACCGATGACGAACGCGGCAGGCTTAAGGTAGCCGTGGTCGGACAGACGGTTGTTGAGGAGCTTCTGGGGAGTCCGGATACTAACCCGATCGGCCAGCACGTGGATGTCAACCGGATACAGTTTACGATTGTCGGCGTGCTGACTCCGAAGGGAGCTACCCAGTTCGGGCAGGACCAGGACGACGTAATAGTTATTCCGCTGTCCACCGCGCTCAGGCGCGTTCTGAACCGGACTTATTTAAGCACTCTTACCGTGCAGTGCAGTTCAGAGAAGAAGATGGATCTGGCCACTGAGCAGATCACTGCTCTCCTGCGCCGCCGGCATCATCTTCAGCCTCCGTTTCCTGACAACGATGACTTTGCCATCCGAAATCTGACGGCATTCCTGGAGATGTCTCAAACCGTAACCAACACGATGACAGCCCTTTTGGGCGGCGTCGCGGTGGTGTCGCTTATAGTAGGTGGAATCGGGATTATGAATATCATGATCGTCTCCGTCACCGAGCGCACCCGCGAGATAGGTCTTCGCAAGGCGGTGGGAGCGACTGAGCATGCCATTATGCTTCAGTTTCTGACTGAATCGCTGGTAATCTCCATACTGGGCGGGCTTATAGGGATAGCATTCGGTGTGATTGGGTCCAAAGTCGTCGCTACGATTTTGGGCTGGCCCGCAGCCGTGAGCCTTCAGGCGGTGGTGCTGTCATTTGCCGTTTCCGCGAGCATCGGGCTGTTCTTCGGGATATATCCCGCCCGAAAGGCAGGCCAGCTTGCGCCTATTGAAGCGTTAAGGTCTGAATAGAGCAAAACATCGATGGTCCGGCAGACGCCCGGAGCATCCGATTCAATAAGAGGTTAACATAGCAAAGGGCTCATCAGTTTCTTGATGGAGCCCTTAATGACTATTCAAAGTCGTGGCCACGCTCGCGATCATCCCGGCTGAACAGCCTTCGGAAAGACTCCCAGGCTTCTGCCCAAAAACTCGCCCTCGGAGGACTGCTTGGTCACTGCTTCGTCTTCGAACAGCGACTGGTTCAGACCGCCGTACTCACGTTCCATGTCTCTCATCGCATCTCCCACGGTCTCCCGGTCGGTGTAGAACATTCCATTCCAGCCGCATACGAAACAAACCACATTCGTTGCCGGGTTAAGCGCGCCGCAAAGGTCACAGACTTTGAAGTCCCGCTCGGTGTAGCCGAGCCTGTCGGGGCCTCTCTCTTGCCACTCCATATTAATATCCTCTTGGCGCGCTATTATGGGGAGATTCTCTATCGCCCCACCGTTAGTATTTTGCCCGTGTGCGAATTCGTGCTAAACCTTGACTAAATTCGCGTAGGATACCTCGAGTTTCTTGATTCCCTCCCCGTCGAAAGCGATCGTTACCACTTCAGAGTTCCCGGTGCCGGATAAGTTAAGCACAATTCCACGTCCGAAGCTCTCGTGCTGGACTTTTTCCCCGGGCCTGTAGGTCGATGATCCCGTGGGGCGCTGAGGTTTGAACTCGGTGCGCCAGGTCGTGTCGACCGACGGTCTCTTTGCCGGAAGGGTCTGCGCCAGCATTTCCTCGGGGATTTCCTTGATGAAGCGTGACACGACCGAACGCTGAATCTGGCCCATGAGCATCCGCTGATGCGCATAGGAGAGCATCAGGGCCTCGCGTGCCCGCGTCATTCCGACGTAGCACAGCCGGCGCTCTTCTTCCATCTCCTCGCGCTCGTCCATCGCCCGCCTGTGCGGGAAGATGCCTTCCTCCATCCCTGCCATGTACACGATGGGAAATTCGAGGCCCTCGCAGCGTGGAGAGTCATCAGAGTCACGGCGTTTCCGGATTCGTCGTATGTATCGATGTCCGATATAAGCGCGACCTGCTCCAGGAACGCGAGCAGGCTGGTGTCTTCGTGGTCGCGCGAGAACTGTTCGGTCACTGACAGAAGTTCCTTGACGTTCTCTAGCCTGGTCTGGCTCTCCATTGTGCGTTCTACTTCCAACGCCGCGACATAGCCCGAGACTTCCAGCACTTCCTGGGTCAAATGCTGCACTGATACCGTGGGGGCCATCTCGTGCAGGTGCCTGATCATTTCGGCAAACGCCGCCATCGCGCTGCGCGCCCGCGTCGGGATCTCGGTGGGCTTCCAGTA
>CAVZJH010000089.1:0-9885 GCA_963775535.1 uncultured bacterium
TCTAAATCGGACCGCGGAGTAATATGAGACTAATGAAGAGCCCGCTCAGCGGGTTTAAGTATGCGTTAGAAGGTGTGGTACACGTGCTGCGCACCCAGCGGCACATGAGGTTCCATTTCCTAATCCTGGTTCTTGTGCTGGTGATCAGTTTGATCGGGCGCCTCAGACGTGAGGAAGTGCTCGTTGTCCTGTTCACCGTTACACTCGTCCTCATGGCGGAGATGTTCAACACGGCAATCGAGGCGACTGTGGACCTGGTTACGCAGACATATCACCCCCTGGGCAAGTTCGCAAAGGATATTGCGGCAGGCGCGGTGTTAATGACAGTCATCAATGCGCTCGCGGTCGGGTTCCTTTTATTCTTCGGCGGGAACAGGCTGGAAACTCTCGGGCCCAGCATCGGTCTGCACGAGCCGGACAAGGTGACGATGACCCTCGTGGTGCTCCTGCTGCTCGTCACAATGATCACACTGTGGAAAGTGGCGGGAGGAAAAGGAAAGCTGTTGAAAGGCGGGGTCGTGAGCGGCCACTCCGCCATAGGCTTCTTTTTGGCTACGACGATACTCTTTGCATCAAAGAGAGTGTCAGTAGGGATTATGGCGTTCCTGCTCGCCGTTCTGATAGCTCAAAGTAGAGTAGAAGGAGGCATACACACTCTTCGTGAAGTTGTTACTGGAGCACTGCTGGCCACCGGAATAACGTGCATGGTTTACCTCGTGTTCGGTCCGGTGATTCACTAGTGGTTTCCAGTTTAAGAGGGTGACACAAAAGTGGACGAAGACCCTAACCGTATTGTGTGGCTGGTTGTCCTGATTTTCGGTCTTATACTGCTTAACGCGTTTTTTGCCGCGGCGGAGATAGCTCTGGTTTCGGTAAGAAGAACGCGCATAAAGCAGTTGGTGGAGGAAGGCGACCAGAGGGCACGAACCGTGCAAAAACTCCTCGAGAGGCCGACCAACTTTATGGCCACGGTCCAGATCGGCGTTACGCTGGTCGGGTTCCTGGCATCGGCGATTGCCGCGGTCAGCATTGCCGGCGCGCTTGCGCACTGGTCACGGCAGTCGGGATGTCTAAATCCTCGGCTGTGACACTGGCTGTGTTTGTGGTGACGGTCGTTGTCGCTTTCTTTACCCTGGTAATTGGGGAAATAGCGCCCAAGAGTCTCGGGATGCAGCACGCCGAAAAGCTTGCACTGAGCTTTGCGGGACCGATAACCTTTTTGTCGATGCTGGCCCTGCCGGCGGTGCGGATCGTGAGCTTCCTGAGCGATCTGTTCGTGAGGCCGTTCGGCGGGCACGTCAGGTTTACCGCTCCGATCCTCACAGAAGAAGAGCTGAAAATGCTCGTGGAAGCCGGCGAGGAAGAAGGCGTCATCGAAGAAGAAGAGAAGGCAATGATCCACTCTATCTTCGATTTCACCGACACTGTGGCAAGGCAGGTTATGGTTCCCCGGACCGATATGGACGCCGCGCCGGTCACGAGCACGCTCGACGAGCTCCTCGATATCATCACCACCACCGGGCATTCACGCATACCCATCTATGATGAGAACGTAGACGACATCATCGGCATTGTTCACGCGAAGGACCTGCTTCCAGTTCTGAAACAGGACAGGCACCTCTTCGACATCCAGGCCGTAATGCGGGAAGCTGACTTCATCCCGGAGACAAAGGACGTCGGTGAACTGCTGGCGGAGTTCAAGCGCGGCAACATTCAAATGGCGATCGTGCGCGACGAGTATGGCGGCACCGCGGGACTCGTGACCGTCGAAGACCTTCTTGAAGAGATCGTCGGCGAGATCAGGGATAAATACGACGTGGAAGAGCCGCTGATCCAAGTCATCGATCAGGACCACGCCATAGTCAATGCCCGGATCAATATCGACGACCTCAACGAGCAGATGGAACTAGAAATCCCCGAGAGCGAAGACTACGAAACCATCGGCGGGCTCGTGTTCGATTTGTTCGGACGCCAGCCGATTGAGGGCGAGATGGTGAGCGATCAGAACATCGATTTTGTGATCCGGAAGCTGGAAGGCGGACGCATCCACAGCATAGAAGTGATCCGCACCGGCAGGCCGGTTGATGCTGACGACGACTCAACCAATGGGAAATCAAAAACCAACGGCCACAACGGGAGTTCCGGAAAGCCGAGGTAAACGACGTGAAACCCTTGAAGCCGGAGATCGTGGAAATGCCCGCGCGGAAGGTGGCGACGGTCGTGAGCAGGGGGGACCCGAATATAGTTGGGGAGCAGGTGTTTCCCGCGCTGTACGGGTCGGTTTTCACCCTGAAGTTCGACCTCAAGAAACGCGGAACTGAGACATTCAAAGTCCAGGGGTTGCGCGCCAGGTGGCCCGATTGCCACATTCTGCCAAAGGACCAGTGGACGGGGCAATGGGCGCTCCCGATCCCCGATGATACCCAGGTCCTGCCGCAGAAGCAGCCCGATAATGAAGTAAAGATCGAGACCTGGGACTACGGCACGGTGGCCCAGATCCTCCACCTCGGCCCCTACACCGAGGAAGAGCCGACGATTGCCATCCTCAAGAAGTTCATCGAAGAGAGCGGCTTCGAGATCACCGGAGCCCACGAAGAAGAATACCTCACATGCCCCCGCGCAAAAGTGCCCAAGACGATCATCAGGTATGCTGTCAGGAAGGTGGAAACATGTCATTTCTCATAAGATTTCTTGCTTTCCTCCTGGGGGTCAAACCCTCATGTTGGAGCATGTTATTCAAGCGGGTTTAGCCCGACCTGATGGGAACTGGTCGTAACGGGGTACTGTTCGTTGTAATCCAGCAGTCGCTCCTAACTTGCGCGCTGTTCATAACGGTTTTTCCCAGATTCGTCGGCTCAGGCACAGGCGCTTTCTATCAGCTTTTCGTCTTACTTATCGCCGATACACTCATGGCGCCGGCAATCCTTTTGACCATCCGGTTCAAGCGCAATCGACGAGAAGACAACAGCGCCCAGAGAAGTTGCCATGGTTTCCGGCATTCGAATGCCCGAACAGGTTATCAGGTATCTTGTCAGGAAGCGATAGGTTCACGCGCTCGGATGTCGGTTGCCGTCGCGGACACCCAATGTTCTGAGACCGCCGGACGCACAGGGTTTCGGGACGGGGGCGTCCCGAAACAACGGTGAATATCGCTATCAGGTTGCAAGCTAGGCCTGCCGACAATACAAAGAGGATACGTCGTGAGACCCGGCGTATACATCTTTGAGTTCGACTGACTTCCATCCGGGAACACCCGCCGATGAAGGCAAGCAGCAACACCACAAGCCGCGCACCGATATCGCTGCGACAGGTAATTGATGTCGACGCGCTCTGCCGCGAGAACCCCTGCGACGGCGTCCGGGTGCTCGGTTCGTTCTGGCCCAACTCACGAAACAGCTTCGAGAGCCACGTGGTCAAGAGCTTCAAGGAATGCAACCCCACAAACTCGTTCGAGCCTCACATAACAGACCTATGCGAGTTCTACGCGAATGCCATAATTGAAATAACGAGAGGCGGCAGCTTCCAGTGGATCGCGCGCGTTTTGAGCTCGACAGAGAAGAACCCGGAAGAGACTCGCCCGCAGAGCCTGTTGGTGAAGATCCTTTGCGAGCGCACGGGCGCCGGGGATTGCACGGGAGCGTTCTTCAAGAGCGAGTCGAGGCCGTCGATGAGGACCCTCGGCCGGCTGTCCGGGCCGGATGCCATCAAAGGCCGCATCCAATACGTTTCACAAGACCTTTTCATCAAACCGGCTGCCCTGGGCGGAGAGGCTTTGCTCATCGACGATATATACAACACCGGCGCTTCTATGAGCGTCTACGCCGACGCGCTGAAGAGATACGCGGGAATCGAAAACATAATGGGCGTCAATCTGGCCGCAACGCGTTTCGGCGGGGGCAGGGACGGGCATGGAATGTTGACCCTTGAAACATGCGCGCTGCAGGATCGGCCCTGTCTGCACCGGGTCTGGATCGATTCCGAAGCAGTCTTCCACACAGCCGAAGACTGCGCGTCAGCTAAAGAACCGACCTCGCCCGAAATGCATTTCATGGCCGAGCGCAAGGCTGCTGCGTGTCCGATATGCTGCAGTGAAAAAAGGCCCCGGAAGTGGTGGCAAATCAAGTGAGTAATAAGATCGATGCAGGGACAATCCCGACAAATGAAGAACGTCTATACTGAATGTCTGCTCGCAACCTGGGAGGGATCATCGTGAAACGCGCTGTGATGTGTGTTGCACTATTGGCTGTCCTTTGTTCAAAGGCCTTCGCAGCCGATGATTCGCCGCACGTCTGGATTCTGGCGGTTGGCGTGAGCAAGTATGTGCAGTCGTTTCAGCCGCTTGCCTGCGCTTCTGACGAAGCCCGCAAGGTTGCTCAGGCGGTTCTCCAGGCCAAGCCGCTGGCAACCAGCGCCACTGTCCTTGCTACGGATACATCCGACCCCTCCGAAATTCCGACCAAGACCAATGTGATGCGGGAGCTCAAGCTGCTCGCGCAGAAGGTCCACCCGCAGGATCTGGTGATTTTCTATTTTTGCGGCCACGGTGTGGAAGCGTCCGGCCAGCAGTTGCTGCTGATGATGGACGCCGACCTCAGCGACAAGGAAAGCGCCGACGCCAGCACGATCAGTCTTGTCTGGCTTCGCCAAAAGCTGGAGGCGCTGCCGTGTGACGGGCGGCTGCTCTGGCTGGATGCCTGCCGTGAGTCCGTGGAATCGTTGAGGGTCTCAGGCGGGATATGCGACTCCGCTCTGATGACAAACGATTTCCTGGTAACCGGCAGTGGATGGCAGACGCAGCCCGGGCGCGTGTCGGCAACATTGTTCGGGTGTAAGGAAGGCGAGAAGGTCTACTACGGCAAGAACGGCTCGTTCTTCACTGAAGCGCTGGTGGCCGGGCTTCAAGGTCAGGCTGCCGATACGGATGGACAGGTAACTCTCAACTCCCTCACCCACTACGTGAAAAAGAACGTTCTGCAGGCGGTTGCTGAGGAGTTTGGCGGTTCGACAAAGCAGGAGCCGGTGCTGATGCCCGCAGCGGTCAATGACGTGGTTCTGCGCCCGGGTGTCGGGTATATCGCGTGCCTTGCATTTGACGGCGAACAGGGCGAGTTGTTCTCGGAAACGGTGCAGACGCGCTTGGCGTCTTCCGCGGCAATTCACCTCGTGGAGAGGATGCATCTGAAGGACGCGCTCGGTGAGATGAAGCTGCAGGACACGGCGCTTATTGATTCGTCAACCACCAAGCAGCTCGGCAAGCTCGTTGGAGCCAAATATGTGCTGGTGGGTTCATCGAAAAGGGGTCCGGACGGCAAGTACTACGTGAACTCACGCCTTGTGGTGGCCAGTACCGGGCAGGACGTCCCGGGGGTAGCGGCGAAGTGCTCAGCCGAACCGCAGAACTGGGAGCCCGCGGTGACGGCGATGGCGAACGATCTGTTGATAAGAATGCGCGGGCCGGTGCTGCCGGAAGATATCCCGGCGTTTGAGCGACCTTCGGCCACATTTTACAGATTCCCGGTCAATGGCTCGACAAGGATCAATCCGAAAGACGGGTCGGAGATGATCACCATTCCCGCGGGCGAGTTTTCTACGGGGAACTGCGGCGGCTCTTATTACCTCGTCAGATCTGGTCGCGATCGTAAAGTGTATGTGGATGAGTTCGAGATCGCCAAATATGAGGTGACTGTCGCTCAGTATCGACAGTTTTGCCAGGCGACCGGCCGCAGCATGCCCGAAGCGCCGCCCTGGGGTTGGTTGGATGACCACCCGATGGTAAACGTAAGCTGGCAGGACGCGAATGCTTACTGCAGGTGGGCGGGAGGCAGGCTGCCCACGGAAGCCGAGTGGGAAAAAGCAGCCAAAGGCACGGATGGCCGGAAGTATCCCTGGGGTAACACCTGGGACAAGAACAATTGCGCGAACTCCGAACTTAGTCTCAGTTCGGACCATGCCGGTCGGCAGTTATCCATCCGGCGCAAGCCCCTATGGGTGCCTGGATATGTTGGGAAATGTGTGGGAATGGTGCGCGAACCAGTCTGACGAGTCCTATTACAGGATATCTCCTGCCGGGAACGCCGCGGGTCCCGGAATCGGTCCTCGCGTCCTTCGGGGCGGTAGTTGGATCGCCGGCGTCGGTTACCAGTGTAGTTCCCGCCGCTGCATCTCACGCACCCTGCAGTTTGGCGCCTTCGATTGTGGTTTCCGCCTGGCCCGATAGATCTCCGTTGCCGGCATAGATATGGTGGGCCCACTCGGATTCGAACCAAGGACCAATCGGTTATGAGCCGACCGCTCTACCGCTGAGCTATGGGCCCGCGTCTAACGCGTTGTAAAAATATACCACTCTTGCCGTCTTCTTGCAAGCTCTTCGGAGTTCAGCGTCCTCGTTCCTTTTCTATTTGACACCTTGTAAATGCCGTGTTAGGATAGGACATTGTAGAGTTTGTTATTGGAGCGGACGTGAACCCAACCATCGTTTTCAGTGCGCCGAACGTGGTCGACATCGAAAACCGGGAGAAACCCACTCCGGGACCCGGTCAAATACTCATCGAGACTAAGCGCACGCTCATCAGCACGGGCACCGAGCTGACTATCTTGAGCGGCGATTATCCCCGGGGCTCATACTGGGCCGACTACGGCAAGCTGCCGTTCGACCCCGGTTACGATAACGTCGGCGAGATTGTCGAGGTCGGAGAAGGCGTGGGCGCCGGACTGATCGGCAAGAGGGCCGGCACCTATGGCACGCACACCGCTTACGTCGTGAGCGACGTCGATTCGGTCCGCTTCATTCACCGCGACATCTCCGACGAGCAAGCCGCGTTCTTCACTATCGCGGAGATCGTCATGAACGGTGTGCGACGGTCGAATACCCGGTGGGGCGAATCGGCTGTGGTTTACGGGCTCGGTCTTCTTGGGCAGTTGACGGTTCAGTTTCTGAATATTTGTGGAGCAAGGCCGATTTTCGCCGTTGACGTGGCGCAGAGCCGGTTGAACTATCTTTCCGAAAGACAGCGCCATCATCCCAGTGAATGCCGCCGAGGAAGATGTTGTTTCAGTTGTTGAGGAAAAGACCAGGGGCCGGATGGCCGATGTGGCCTTCGAGGTGACCGGAGACGCGAGCCTCATTCCCAGCCAGCTCAAGGCGCTGCACGCGCAAGCGCGCTACGTCGTGCTAAGCAGCCCGCGCGGAAAGACCGCGTTCGATTTCCATGACCTCTGCAACTCGCGGAGCTACACGATAATCGGGGCGCACAATATGTCTCACCCGACCCACGCTACCCCGGACTACCCGTGGACTATGAACCGGCATGCAGAGCTTTTCTTCGACCTGGTTGCCGACGGCGCCCTGCAGATCGATGGGCTTATCAGCCACCGGGCGCACTATAGCGAGGCTCCGCGGTTTTACGAGATGATGCTGAGAGACCGTTCAGCGCTTATGGGTGTCATTTTGGACTGGACCGAGCGGAGGTAGCAGACGCCATGACCTCACGCGAACGAGTGCTTGCTGCGATTTCCCATAAGGAAGCGGACCGGGTTCCTTATAATCTGCGGTTGGTGCCGGAATTGCTGGATGAGGTCGAGGCACGGATCGGCACGACGGATTTTGCCGAGTATTTCGGTCATGACGTGCGTTACGTCGTGCTGGGGATGCCGGAGAAACCCGGTGATGTCGAGAGCCTGCAGTGGGCTCCGCGTCCCACCCAGGCGGCGATAACTCAGATTGCCGAGGATGCTCGTGATCTGCGGGAACGGGGCTTGGCGGTATGCGGGATGTATTTCATGGGGGTCTACGAGCAGGCCAAGGACTGGATCGGTGACGAGGCTACGATGGTTGGGCCGTACGAAGACCCCAAAGGTTTCGAGGCGCTTCTCGACCGCATCACGGACTGGAAATGCTCGCTTTACGGCGCGTATGCCGCGGCGGGCACGGATATCGTGTGGATGGGCGATGACCTCGGAACGCAGCGGTCCCTGGTTATGAGCCGCAGCTCTACCGAGAGTGGTACCGGCCGCGGCACCAGCGCATAGTCGACCATATCCGCTCGATAAGACCGGAAGTGAAGATTGCCTTCCACTGCTGCGGGCACGTTACGCCGCTCATACGCGGATCTTATCGAGGTCGGTATGGATATTCTCGAAGCCGTGCAGGCCGAATGCATGGATATCGAGTTTCTCAAGAAAGAGTTCGGCAGGGATATTACATTCTGGGGTGGAGTGGGCGCTCAAAGCGTTCTCGCCCGGACAACACCGCAGCAGGTAACCGAGGGGGTGTGTGGTTGACCCTGCGCGTAATGTCCGGAGGCGGCGGATATATTGCGGCCCCATGCCATACGCTGACCGAAGAGGTTCCGTGGGAGAGCCTTGTGGCGTTCCACGAGGCTATGAAAGCCTATGGCGCGTACCCGAAACCCGGTGAACTATGAGTTTTGAATTATGAATATGGACTGGGCCGCTGCCTTCATTTCATAATCCCGAAACACCGTTTTTGGAGGATTATTTTAGTAAGGAGAAAACCACATGTTACTGCACCCTATCGACTGGGCATACATCATCGGATACTTTGCGCTCACGCTCCTGATCGGACTCATTGTCACGAAGCGTTCGAGCTCGAGTGTCTCGGAGTTCTTTCTTTCCGGACGCTCTCTGCCCTGGTGGCTGCTGGGCGTTTCGCTTGTAGCCACAACGTTCTCTGCTGACACCCCTTTGTTTATTACGGACTCTCTGCGCACCAACGGCGTCGCCGGCAACTGGATCTGGTGGGCCTTCGCGCTGACGGGGATGTCAACCGTCTTCATTTACGCTAAGCTGTGGCGCCGCTCGGGAGTGTTGACCGACCTTGAGTTTTACGACATACGCTATAGCGGCAAGGGAGCGACGTTCCTTCGAGCGTTCCGCTCGCTCTATCTCGGGATAGCCATCAATATCCTGATTCTGGCTTCCTGCTCGCTTTCGGCTATCAAAATCGGCGCTGTCATGTTCGGCTTTGAGCCTATCAAGACGCTGATCATAGCGATGGCCGTTACGGTGGTTTATACCGGATTGGGCGGTTTTCTGGGAGTCGTTCTCACCGACTGTTTCCAGTTCATCATCAAGATGACCGGGGCGGTCTACGCCGCCTGGTTCGTGCTGAGAATGCCGCAGGTTGGCGGATTGTCGGGAATGCTGCACAACAAATTCGTAGTCACAGCCTTCGATGTTCCCGAACTTCCACAACTGGGACATCGCTCTTACCATATTCATCCTGCCTCTAACCATCCAGTGGTGGGCTGCCTGGTATCCAGGCGCGGAACCGGGCGGCGGTGGTTACGTTGCCCAGCGTATGCTTGCGGCGAAGTCGGAGAAGCATTCCATCGGCGCGGTCCTTTCGTTCAACATCATAGCATTACGCGCTCAGGCCCTGGCCGTGGCTGATCGTAGCAATAGCATCCCTGATCGTTTATCCCGTCGGTCACCAAGGAGACATGAGTTGGCTTCGCTCCGGCTGCTTCCCGCATGTTTCCTTAACATACGTGAAAAACGACATGGCATACCCCGCGATGATATCAAAACTCCCATGGGCTGGCTGGGGCTGGTGGTTGCGGCGCTGTTTGCCGCATACATGTCTACCGTCGCCAGTCACCTTAACTGGGGTTCGTCGTATATCGTGAACGACTTCTATCGAAAGATCATCAGGCCGCATGCGAAAGACAAAGAATTGATCCGCGTCGGCAGGTTCTCGACTTTTGGCCTTATGGTGCTTTCCTGCCTTTTGGCCCTGTGTTTGCGTAACTCGGTCCAGAACTTCAAGTATATGGTCCTCTTTCCCGCGGGCACTGGTCCGATCTTCCTTCTGAGGTGGTTCTGGTGGAGGATAAATGCTACTGCCGAGATAACCGCCATGATTCT